>DATFLL010000110.1:0-26271 GCA_035267785.1 Gammaproteobacteria bacterium
AGGCCGTCTTCTCCACAGGTGCCCCCGTCGGGATCTCGGTGAGCAGCTCGGCCAGCGCCGGTTAGGTCGGCCCCAGCGCCTTCGGATACTGCTCGGTGCGGCGCACCGGGATCTCCAGCAGCCCCGCCGCCTGGATCAGTCGCGCGGTGTTGTCCAGCAGATGCTCGCGCACCTTCTTGTCCATCGCCGAGGCCAGGCGCTCCTGCACGTCGATGACGACGAGCTGGCTGCGCGCTGCCTGGCACAACATTTCGGTGACTACGGTCATGATCGTGGTATCCGCGCGTCTAATTGATATCGGCTGGGCACTAGTTGGCAGTTTGCAGTCGGCAGTTAGCAGCAACAAGGACCGAGGACTGTATGCGGAATTTCTGAGTCCTCGGCACTCAGCTTTTTTCCTCGCCGCTCGCCACTCGTTGCTCGCGACTGGCCGGAAGGGCGTCTAGTCGGCAGTAGGCAGTTTGCAGTCGGCAGTGAAAGACATCTTTCTTTTTGCCTTTTCTGCCAACTGCCAACTGCCAACTGCCAACTGCCAACTGCCAACTGCCAACTGCCAACTGCCAACTGCCAACTGCCAACTGCCAACTGCCAACTGCCAACCCTGCCCCAAAGGGGCAGTGGCCCTTTCCGTCAGCCGGTATCTGGGCTAGGGTAGTCTCCATGACGGAGCCGCCCCCGTTGACTTCAACGTCGCTGCCCCAGGCGACCGTGCGCTCGATCATCACCGGGATGATCATCGGCGCGATCCTCACTCCCTGCAATGTCTACAGCGGTCTGAAGATCGGATGGTCGTTCAACATGTCCATCGCGGCGGCGCTGATCAGCTTTGCCTTCTGGAAGATCGGCGAACAGCTGTGGGGCGCCCGTCCCTGGGGAATGTTGGAGAACAACATCAACCAGACCGCGGCGTCGTCGTCGGCCTCGATCATCTCGGCCGGGCTGGTCGCGCCCATTCCCGCATTGACGATGCTGACCGGCCGTTCCCTGACCTATCCGCTGCTCGTGGGCTGGGTCTTCGTGGTCAGCTTCCTCGGCGTCATCGTCGCCGTCGGGCTGCGCCGCCAGATGCTGGTTCGCGACCAGCTCCCATTCCCCGCCGGTATTGCCACGGCGGAGACCATGCGCGAGATCTATGCCCACGGGCGCGAGGCCCTGCGCCGGGTCCAGGTGCTGCTGAGCGCGGGTATCCTCTCGGCCGGTCTGAAGCTAGTCAACGATTTCGTCGTTGCCATCCCCCGCCTGAAGCTGCCGTTCTCCCTGACCGCCGGCGGTTCGCTGCAGGCCAAGGGCATCGCCTCGGTGTCGTCGGCCAATCTCGGCTTCGTGCTCGACCCCTCGCTGCTGATGATCGGCTTCGGTGCCATCATCGGCCTGCGCACGGGCGTGTCGCTCCTGCTCGGCGCCATCGCCGCCTGGGGGATACTCGGCCCGTGGGCGCTGGCGCAGGGGTGGGCAAGTGCCGGCAACCCGGGGCCGGATGCCTTCTGGTTCGGTGCGATGGTCAAATGGCTGTTGTGGCCGGGCGTGACCATGATGGTCGTCGCCGCGCTGACGTCGTTTGCGCTCATGCTGCGCCGCGCCCTGCATACGCGGCGCGGTCGCGAGTCGAACGCCGGGGACCGCCCGCGCAGCGAACAGCCGCACGCGCAGGTCACGCTGCGCTGGTTCGCCATCGGCCTCGCCGCGGCGACGCTCCTCGGCGTGCTCGGCCAATACACGCTCTTTGATATCGACCCCGTGACGGGGGTCATCGCCGTCGCGTTGAGCTTTTTGCTGGCGGTGGTGGCGGCGCGGGTATCCGGCGAGACCGGCATTACGCCCATCGGCGCTATGGGCAAGATCACCCAGCTGAGCTTCGCGGTGATCTCGCCGGCGAACGTCACGTCCAATCTGATGTCGGCCAATGTCACCGGCGGCGCGGCCGGGCAGTGCGCCGACCTGATGCACGACTTCAAGACGGGGCTCTTGCTCGGCGCCGAACCCCGCTTCCAGGCGCTGGCGCAGGTCTTCGGCGTGTTGACCGGAAGCCTGGTCGGCGCGGCCACCTATATTCTGCTGGTACCCGATCCGAGCGCGATGCTGATTACCCCCGAGTGGCCCGCGCCCGCGGTGGCGACCTGGAAGGCCGTGGCCGAAGTCCTGCAAGGCGGCCTCGCCAATTTGCCGCACGCGGCGGCGCCGGCGATGGCGATTGCCGGCGGTGTCGGTCTGGTGCTCGCGCTGGCCCAGCATCTGGGCGCGGCGCGCTGGGCGCGCTTCGTGCCCAGCGCCTCGGCCGTGGGGCTGGCGTTTGTCATTCCCGCGTGGAACTCGATGTCCATGTTCATCGGCGCCTTGCTCGCCTACGCGATCACCCGGCTCTCGGCCTCGTGGGCAGAGCGCTTCCTGATTGCCGCGGCGGCCGGGCTGGTCGCCGGCGAGAGCCTGGCCGGTGTGGCCAGTGCGATGAGCCGGCTGCTGTTCTCTTGAGGCGACAGCCGGCGCGCCGTTGTGGCTCCCGTTGCAATTTTACATCCCATAACAAGGAGAACCATCGCATGACTATCCCAGTGACCACCACGTTCGATATTCAGGGCTACCGCATCAAGGAATACAAGGGGGTCGTGCGCGGCATCATCGTGCGCGCGCCGACCATCGTCCAGGGCGTACTCGGCGGGTTGAAGAACATTATCGGCGGCAACATCGGCGCCTATACCGAGATGTGCGAGCAGGCACGCTCGCACGCCTACGAGCTGATGGTGCGCCACGCACAGGAGCTCGGCGCCAACGCGATCGTCGGCTTGAGTTACGACGCCTCGGAAGTGGTCAGCCGTGGTTCGGCCACGGAAGTCCTGTGCTACGGCACCGCGGTCGTCATCCAGCGGGACGCTTGACGGCCGCCTTGGGGTCGGCCGTGATGGGACGATAGATCTCCACGCGGTCGCCCTCGTTCAATTCCGTCTCGGGCGTCGCGACGCGCCCGAAGACGCCCATCTTCTGCGTCTCCAGGTCGATCTCCGGGCAGCGTTCCAGAATTCGCGACGCTTCGATGGCCTGTTGCACTGTCGCTCCATCGCCGAGCTCCAGGGCAATCACTTCCTGCTTGTCTGGGCGAGCGTAAACGACTTCCACGTTCATAATCTTCTCTCTCCGATCGTCCAAAGCCTTACATTCCCGGTTCGAATCAATCTATCAGCGTGCAGTACGCGTGTGAAGTCAAAACGTCGTACGCCGTCCCTTTGATTCCTCGGGCAGGACATATCCGCCCACTTGTACGCACTTGTCCTAGCCCATGCGTAAAAACATGGTCAGCGACGGTGCACGCCCGTCATCAACGCCCTATTGCGGAACAATTCGCCATTCCCCGCTCACATCGTTCCGATTCCGCACGAAGTGAAAAACCGATAGGCGTTTCATGGACATAGCCCGATTTCGGCGGTCGCTGCCGTCGGCTGGCACGGTTGGTGCACCTTACGTACAGGACGTTATTACATGTTGTGACAAGTCAACGAGTACACCCTGCCAAACGAAAATAGAGGACAACTCGCTATGAAATTCGCGACTTCATCGGCCCTTGGGGGGCTGGTTCTCGCTGGCGCGCTCATCGCCGCGCCGGCATCGGCCGAGACTATCCGCATCGGCATCGGACACCAGAGCATGTGCACCGATACCTACAGCGCGGGAATCATTCTGAAAGAGCTCCATTTGATCCAGAAATACCTGCCTCATACGGGCAAGTACAAGGACGCCAAATACGAGTTCGTCTGGAAGGACTACACCTCCGGGCCACCCATCACCAATATGATGCTGGCCAACAAGCTCGACTTTGGCGTCATGGGCGATTACCCGCTCATCGTCAACGGCGCCAAATTCCAGCAGACCAAAAGCCTGCGCAGCCTCTACGTCGCGGGTACGGGCTACAACCTGCGCGGTTCGGGCAATGCCATCGTCGTTCCGGTCAAGTCGAAGGTCTACAGCCTGAAGGACCTCAAGGGTAAGTCCCTTTCGGTCCCGATCGGCTCGGCCGCCTGGGGCATGACGCTCAAGGCCCTGCAAGACGACCAGCTGAGCGGCAAGATCACCCTGAAGAATCAGAGCCCGCCCGTCGGCGCGGCCAACATCGCCAACGACAAGATCGCCGCGCATGCCGACTTTTGTCCCTGGTCGGAACTCATGGAGTTTCGCCGCACCGGGCGCAAGATTTACGACGGGAGCGAAACGGGGGTTCCGTACCTGCACGGTGTGGTGGTCCGCAAGGACTACGCCGAGAAGTATCCGGAAGTCGTGGTTGCCGTTATCAAGGCCATGGTCGCGGCCGGAAACTGGGTGAACAAGGATCCGGCACACGCCGCCACCATGCTCGAGAAGTGGACAGGCGTCGAAAAGGAGGTCCAGTACCTTTATTTCTCCAAGGGCGGCCATCTGACCCTGGACCCGACCATCAAGCCGAAGTGGGTCGACGCTTTGGAGTTCGACCACGGCGTGCTGGCGCGTGAGAAGAAGATTCCGTCCTTGGACTTCAAGTCGTGGATTCAGGACAAGTACGCCCGGGAGGCCTACAAGGAACTGGGTCTGGACTACGACGCGCAGCTTGCGAAGATCCGCGACCCGAAGGTCTTCAACAAGAAGCTTCCTCCGGCCGAGTTGTGGCACGCCAAGAAGGGCATCATCAAGTACTCGAGCATCGGTGCGATGCTGGCGGACCTGAAAAAGTACAAGGCCGCCGAGCAGAAGGTCTACGCGACCTACGTCTATGACCACAGCACGGGTTTGAAGCTCTTCGGTCACGTCGCCTTCTACGTCAAAAAGGCTGATGGAAGCTACGTCGCCTTCATGCGCAAGCCGGACGCCGACAAGTTTGTGGCCCATCTGGGTTCGGGCAAAGTCGAGACGCTGGCTCAGCTCACGGGTACCACGGCTATGGCTACTCGGGGTGGTAACGCGCCTAAGCTGGCTCTGGTGAGGTAATCGGGGAGGGGACGGGGCGCGCCCCCGTCCCCGCACCCGCTGCGACGAAGCGGAGATCTAACATGTCAACCAACGCGTTATCCGAACAGGCTGGCATTGGCGTGAACGAATCAACCTGCGCCGACCCGGGCGAAACGCCGGCCGCCCGACCCGGTGCCAACGCGCCCAGCGCCGGTGCGCCGGGCCCGACACAGGCCGAGCTCGCCGTTCGATTCGATCGACTCAAGCGCAGCCTGATCGGCTGGTCGATCAGCCTCGCCTCACTCGCCGTGGCCATTGTGCTCTGGCACCTGGCTTCCACGTACGGTTTCAATTACGTCGTCGATTTTCAGAACGTGCCCACACCTGCGGTCGTGTGGCACCAGCTCACGGACTTGCTCAATACCGCGAAGTTCTACGTCCACATCGGCGTGAGCATGGAGCGGATTGTGATCTCCTACGCCCTGGCGGTTGTCGTGGGCGTCCCTATCGGCGTGTTGATGGGACGTTCGCGCCTTTTGCACCAAATACTCGCTCCGCACATCGAGATTCTGCGCCCGATTCCGGCGGTGGCGTGGATCCCGTTGGCGATACTCGTCTGGCCGACCGAAGAGGCCAGCATCATATTCATCACCTTCCTCGGTGCGTTCTTTCCAATCGTGCTCAACACGGTGCACGGGGTCGAGCAGACACCGGAGGTGCTCGTTCGAGCCGGGCGATGCATGGGTGCCGGTTCGCGAGCGATCTTCTGGCACGTTGTGATTCCAGCGGCACTGCCCAGTATCACCGCGGGGCTGGCGATCGGTATGGGCGTGGCATGGTTCTCGCTGCTGGCCGGTGAAATCATCAGCGGCCAGTACGGCATCGGCTATTTCACCTGGGAGGCGTATTCCCTCGTGCAATACCCCAACATCATCATCGGCATGATCGCCATTGGCGGACTCGGGCTGCTGTCCACCGCCGCGGTGAAGCTGGCGACCCGACCGTTCCTGCGCTGGCAGCCCAAGGGGAGGTAACGATGACCAACTGGATGGCGATCCCGTTTCAGACCATACGCCGCGAGTGGGTGTTGTGGAGCGCGCTGTTCCTGGCCGGTACGGTGCTGTACTACGCCGGGCTGTTGTTGGTCATGACCTTCCGCTTCGACCAGGTGCCGAACTACGCGGTCTTTTATCACTTTATCGACTCCTATTCGACGATCTGGCGCAGCACGCCTTCGACAACGGACGCGCTGCACATCATGACTCAGGAGCCGCTGTTCGAGACCGGATTTCGCAGCCCCAGTTTCGGGATCGCCGAATGGACGCTGACCATCGTGTTGCCGAACCTCATTCAGGTGATGGCGGTCTCTGCGCTCGGTGCGACGTTCGCTGTGCTCATGCGCGAGTCGAGACGCCTTGCCTGTCGCGCGAACCACGCCGACAAGGCGGCCCTCGGTATCGGCGCCGGCATCATGGCCATGTGCAGCGCCTCGCTCACCTGGGTCGTCTGCTGCGCCTCGCCTTCATGGTACGTGGCACTGACGATCATGGGCGTGAGCCTGTCGGTCGCCCAGGCCATTGGCGCCTATTACACGCCCATGATCCTTCTGGGGATGGGCCTGTTCATCGTGGCCATCGTCCTGCAGGCAAGGCGTATCGCCTCGGCCAGCGGACTGGGCGCACCCAACTAACCCAAGGTATCGGAGTAAAGACCATGGCCCTCATCAAAGCGATCGGCGAACGGCGTCGTACCCAGAGTCCGGGCGCCGCCAGAACCAAGGGCGGACGCATTCGGGCCGACCAGGTGACGGTGGTCTTCGAGACACCCGGACAGAGCCACGTCGCCGTGGCGGAGACCTCCATGGATATCGCGGCGGGCGAATTCATCTGCCTGCTCGGACCGTCCGGCTGCGGAAAATCGACCATCATGAATGCCGTGGCGGGCTTTGTTCGCCCGACGACCGGCAGTGTTACCGTCGACGGCCAGCCGGTGAAACGCCCCGGCCCCGAACGGGGGATGGTTTTTCAGCAGCACTCCCTGTTTCCGTGGAAGACGGTGCTGCAGAACGTGATGTTCGGACCGCTGATGGCGGGCGTTGGCCAGGTCGAGGCCGAAAGCACGGCCCGCACCTTTCTGAACATGGTCGGCCTGGAGTCCTTTGCCTCCCATTATCCGATGACGCTGTCGGGGGGCATGCAGCAGCGCGTGGGTATCGCACGAGCCCTGGCCAATTATCCGTCGGTACTGCTCATGGACGAGCCCTTCGGGGCACTGGACGCACAGACCCGGACCATGATGCAGGAGAGCCTGCTCAAGCTGTGGGACGACTTCAAAACGACCGTGCTGTTCGTTACTCACGACATCGATGAGGCCGTCTTCCTTGCCGATCGCGTCCTGGTCATGAGCGCCGCGCCCGGGCGCATCATCGCCGACCTGCCGATCACCCTGCCGCGGCCGCGCACGACCGATGTCATGGTCCTGCCGGAATTCATGCAGGTCAAAAAGCAATGCATGGACCTGATCCGCCAGGAGAGTCTGGTGGCCTTCGAACAGCAGCGGCTGCGCCTGGCGGCGGGTGCGTAGCGAGGGTCATGGCCGTGCGTAAGCTGACTCTCGCCGCTGTCCTGATTGTCGCCGTCGGGTTGGGCGCCGGTGTGGCCCTGGGCGTGATGCGCGAGCACTCGTCGTCGCAGGTACCCGCGCTCGCCGCCGAGGTGCTGGTCTCGCCCAAGCCTTTTGCCGGTTACACCCTGGTCGATCAGGACGCCCAGATCTTTGACGAACGGGATCTCCTCGGTAAGTGGAGCTTTGTGTTCTTCGGTTACACGCACTGCCCGGACATCTGTCCGATGACACTGAGCCTCCTGAAACAGGTCAAGACGGCGTTGAAGGACGATGGTGAATCCGTCGCCGATCTCCAGGTTGTGTTCATTAGCGTCGACCCGGCGCGTGACACCCCCAATCACCTGCGCGACTACGTCCACTATTTCGACAAGGGGTTCGTCGGAGTGACCGGCGCTCCCGACCAGATTCATATCGCGGAGACCGACGTCGGTGCGGTTCATAAGTTCGGCGCCAAGGACGCGAACGGTCAGTATGAGGTGAACCACAGCTCGTACATCTACCTGATTGACCCATTGGGTCGGCTGTATGCCCGTTTCAACGGCATCGACGAGGTCCCGCACATCGTCGAACGCTACCGGGCGGTCCGCCACTACTACGCCGCCGGCGCGAACGGGGGCGGGGCATGAGCACGACAGCGGCGACGTCGACAGCCGGTTGCCTGTTGGCCGGTGCACTGTGCCTCCTGTCGGCGCCGGCCGGCGCGGACGCGCTCGACGGCACGTATTCGGCGCCGTATGAATCCTGCGGCTTCTGCCACGGTTACGACGGGAACGTGTCCACCGATCGGTTCCCGAGCATCGCCGGGCAGACGCTCGCGTACCTGACCAAGCAGCTGCGCGACTACCGCGCGGGACATCGAGCGGCGGGCGGCGAGATGACGCCGGCGGCCAGGGAGCTCGACGAGCATGACCTGCAGACGGTGGCACGCTACTTCGCGAGCCAGACACCGCGGCTGCGAGTGGACGATGAGTCGCCGGCGGACCTCGGGCTGGGCCGGCGCCTCTATCTGCGCGGTAAGCCGGGTGTGTTCGCCTGCATCGCCTGTCACGTGCCGCGCGGACGTCCGGCACCGTTCGGATATCCGCGGGTGCTGGGCCAGAACGCGGCCTACGTGCGCCGCCAAATGAACGACTACCGCAGCGGGCGTCGCCGCAACGACCGTTTTGGCGTCATGCGACGCATCGCGCGCCGGCTGAGCGCTCGCGAAATTGCCGCGGTGAGCGAATACGCGGCCCGCCGTCTCTAGGCAGACGGCCTGATCGAATATTCAACGGGAACGAGGACGGACCAATGCGCCAACACCTGTTCTTACATGTCATGACAAGCGCGGGCGCCAGGAGGAGCTTATGAGCGAACGCCAAGCCGACGCGCCGAGCGTCTTTTCCGAAGACGCCGGCGACACACCGCCGGACCACGGCCTTCGAGCCGAGGTCGTGATGTCGCCTTTGCCCCTGTACTCGCAGATAAAGGACGTCCTGCGCGAGCAAATTCTGGACGGAACCTATCCGGCGCACAGCAAGCTTCCATCTGAGAGCGCGTTGATGGCGACCTTCGAAGTCAGTCGTATCACCGTGCGCCAGGCCCTGCGCGACCTGCAGAAGGAAGGATTGACGTTCAGTATTCAGGGCAAGGGCACCTTCGTCACCAAACCCAAGGCTGTCCAGGAACTAACCCGGCTGCAGGGGTTCGGCGAGGCGATGGCGCGCAAGGGCTATGAGACCTACTCCAAGCTCACCGGCGCCAGAGAGGTCGGCGCCGACCGGGACGTGGCGCGCGCACTGGGTTTGTCACGCGGTGAGGCGGTCGTGGAGATCGAGCGTGTGCGGCATCTCAACCGTTCGCCCGTATCCCTGGATGTCAGCTATTTCCCGGCGGACGTGGGACGCCGCCTGCTGCAGGAGGATCTCGCGGCGCGCGACATCTTCGACATCCTGGAAAACGATTACGCCTTCAGACTGCAGGCGGCCGACTTGACGATAGACGCCACGGTGGCCGACCGCCGTTTGGCCGGCCACCTCGGTGTCGCCGAGGGTTCGCCCATTTTACGAATCGAACGTCTGACCTACGTCGACGGCAGTCGGCCGTTGGACTTCGAATATTTGTATTACACGGGGGACGCGTACCAATACCGCCTTCGGGTGGAACGCAACTGAGATCGAAGCAGAGGGGAATGCCATGAGCAACGATGTACAGAATCTGGAAACCATTGAAACCGACATTCTGGTTATCGGCGGGGGGACCGCGGGGCCGATGGCCGCAATCAAGGCCAAGGAAAAGAACCCGAAACTCAACGTGACGCTGCTGGAGAAGGCCAACGTCAAGCGCAGCGGTGCCATCAGCATGGGTATGGACGGGCTGAACAACGCCATCATCCCGGGGCACGCCACACCCGAGCAGTACGTGAAGGAGATCACCGTCGCCAACGACGGCATCGTCAACCAGAAGACCGTCATGGCCTATGCGCAGCGCAGTTTCGAAATGATCGAGCAGCTCGACCGCTGGGGCGTGAAGTTCGAAAAGGACGAAACGGGCGACTACAACGTCAAGAAGGTCCATCACCTGGGCACCTACGTGCTGCCGATGCCCGAAGGCCATCACGTCAAGAAGATCCTCTACCGCCAGCTGCGCCGCCACAGGGTCCAGGTGGTCAACCGCTACACCGCCACGCGACTGGTCAAGGACACGAGCGGGCGTATCGCCGGCGTCATGGGTGTCAACACTCGAACCGGCGAGTTAGTGCTGATCAAGGCCAAGGCTGTCGTGCTGGCGACCGGCGCCGCGGGCCGTCTGGGCCTGCCGGCCTCGGGTTACCTGTTCGGGACGTACGAGAACCCGGCCAACGCCGGAGACGGTTACAGCATGGCCTACAATGCCGGCGCCGAGCTTTCGGGGATCGAGTGCTACCAGATCAATCCGCTGATCAAGGACTACAACGGTCCGGCCTGTGCCTATGTGACGGGCCCCATGGGCGGCTTTACGGCCAACGCCAAGGGCGATCGTTTCATCGAGTGCGATTACTGGAGCGGGCAGATGATGCTCGAGTTCTACCGTGAGCTCGAGAGCGGTAACGGACCGGTGTTTCTCAAGCTCGACCATCTCGCCGAGGAGACGATCGAGGAGATCGAGGAAATCCTTCATTCAAACGAGCGACCGAGCCGCGGGCGCTTCCACGAGCGGCGCGGCACGGACTATCGCAACCGGATGGTGGAGATGCACATCTCGGAAATCGGCTTGTGTTCCGGCCACAGCGCCTCGGGTGTGTGGGTCGACGAGCACGCACGCACCACCGTGCCGGGTCTGTACGCCGCGGGGGACCTTGCCTGCGTGCCGCACAACTACATGCTCGGCGCCTTCGTCTACGGTGCCATTGCCGGACAGGACGCCGCCGACTACTGCGACTCGGTCGGCGAACCGGTGCCGGACCCGCAGGCCGTGGCCGAGGAGGGCGAGCGTATCCTCGCCCCGCTGCACCATGAGGGCGGCATTACCCCCTACCAGATGGAGTACAAGCTGCGGCGCATGGTCAACGACTACCTTCAGCCGCCGAAGGTCACGACCAAGATGGAAATCGGTCTGGAGCGCTTTGCCGAAATTCGCCAGGACCTGGCCCGGCTCTCGGCCAAGGACCCCCACGAGCTGCTGCGCGCAATGGAGGTGCATGCGATTCTCGACTGTGCGGAGATGGCGGCGCGCGCCTCTCTGTACCGCACCGAAAGCCGCTGGGGTCTCTACCACTATCGGGTCGACTACCCCGAGGCGGACGACCAGAACTGGTACGCCCACGTTCAGGTCAAGCGCGGCGACGACGGGCAGATGAGCTGCTTCAAGCGCGAGATCGAACCCTACATCGTCGAGCTCGACGACAGCGAAAAGGCGGCCTACAGCAAGCTGCGTATCGCCAACACCACACCCAAGGCCTGAGGAGAACGTCATGCCAATCGCATACACCCCTACGAGCGTGCCCGTTGTGGTCGACGCCGAGAAATGCATCGCCGACAAGGGCTGCACCGTCTGCATCGATGTCTGTCCGCTCGATGTCCTGGCCGTGGATATGGCCCGAGGCACGGCCTACATGAAGTACGACGAGTGCTGGTACTGCCTGCCCTGTGAAGTGGACTGTCCGACGAACGCCGTGTCGGTCGAAATCCCGTATTTGCTGCGTTGAGAAGGAGTCGTTCCATGAGTTTTGCATTCGAAGACACCGACCTGGCTGAGCTTGCCGGACGGCTGGACGAGCCGGATGCCGCCGTGCGGCGCATCGCGGTCATGCAACTGGCCGAGACTGCCGAAGTCGACGCCATTTCACTGCTGATCAAGGCGCTGGGCGACGCCGACGCGGACGTGCGCATGGAAGCCGCACGTGCGCTGGACGAGTTCGAAGGCCCGGAGATCGTGGAGGCGTTGATGGATTCCCTGTCCGATGCCGACGAAGCCGTGCGCGAGGCGGCCGCCGAGTCGCTGAGCGAGATCAAGGAAGTCTCGCTGGCCCCATTGATATTGGCCCGACTGCCGGGGCCGGACGCCTTTTCGCGCGCCGCGCTCCTGCGGGCGCTGCGCGAGCTGCGCTCGGACGGCGCACTGGACCCGGCGATGGACGCCCTGAGCGACGGCGACGCCCGGGTCAGGCGTGAGGCCGTGGGTGTGCTGGGCTATCTCAAAGCGGATGCGGCCCTGTTCGGGCTCATGAACGCCGCTCGCACCGATGAGGATGCCGAAGTGCGCCGGGCCGCGGTCGGAGCCCTGGTGTTCAGTACCAGCGACAAGATCGCCGAGACCCTGATCCAGGGGCTCGCCGACGAGAACTGGCGGGTGCGCGAGGAGGCGGCCGCCTCACTCGGGAAGAACGGTGTTCCCGGTGCGGTCAGCGCGCTGATGGATGCGATGGGCGACGAGTACTGGCAGGTGCGCACCAAGGCCGCCGGTAGTCTCGGCAAGCTCAAGGACCCGCGAGCCGTTCCGGTACTCGGCGAGGCGCTTTCCTTCCAGGTCAGCAATCTGCGTAAGGAGGCCGCCGCGGCGTTGGGCGAAATCGCCGACCCGGCCGCGCTGCCCTTCCTGGAGGTTGCGCTCAAGGACTCCGACCCCGACGTGCGCAAGCTCGCCCGCTGGGCAATCGATCGCATCGCCGCCTGAGCGCCTGCGCCCGTCAACGAACCGATACGAGGAGACCACACGATGGCATACGTCGTAACCGAAGCCTGTATCCGCTGCAAATACACCGACTGCGTCGAAGTCTGTCCTGTCGATTGCTTTCACGAAGGTCCGAACTTTCTGGTGATCGATCCCGTGGAGTGCATCGACTGCACGCTCTGCGTGCCCGAGTGTCCGGTGGGCGCGATCTATTCACTGGAGGACCTGCCCGCGGACCAGCAGGAATACGTGCAGCTCAACGAGGAACTGGCCAGGGACTGGCCGGTAATCGCCGCGGCGAAGGACCCGCTGCCCGACGCCGAGGACTGGGCCGAGGCGACGGGTAAGCGCGAGTACCTGCAATTGGGCGGCTGAGCTCTTAGTTGCGGGTGCCAACTTGTCATGACAAGTCGGGGAGGTAGGTGTGAGTCACTATCTGATGCTGCTCGCCAGCACGATCCTGGTCAACAACTTCGTGCTGGTGAAGTTCCTGGGTCTGTGTCCGTTCATGGGGGTCTCGCGCAAGCAGACCGCCGCGGTCGGCATGGGGCTGGCGACCACGTTCGTGCTGACGCTCTCCTCAGTTTGCAGTTACCTCGCCAATGAGTATCTGTTGGCGCCGCTCGGGCTGGAGTATCTGCGCACCATCACCTTCATCCTGGTGATCGCCGTAGTGGTGCAGTTCACCGAGATGGTGGTGCGCCGCGTCAGCCCGCTGCTCTACAACGTGCTCGGCATCTACCTGCCGCTCATCACCACCAATTGCGCGGTCCTCGGTGTGGCGCTGCTCAACATCCAGGAGCGCCACGGGCTGATCGACTCGGCGGTGTTCGGGCTGGGCGCGGCGCTGGGATTTTCCCTGGTCCTGGTGTTGTTCGCCGCCATGCGCGAGCGCATCGAGGCCGGCGACGTGCCGCTCAGCTTTCGCGGTACGCCCGTGGCGCTGATGACGGCCGGCTTCATGTCGATGGCCTTCATGGGCTTTTCGGGACTGGGGAGGTGAGACGATGAAAGCCGGTGAGGGGTATCCAACATGATGGCGGTACTGGCACTGACGGCCCTTGCGCTGGCACTCGGTGCGGTGCTGGGCTATGCATCGATACGCTTTCGGGTCGAGGGCAATCCGCTGGTCGAGCAGGTCGACGCCATCCTGCCGCAGACGCAGTGCGGTCAGTGCGGCTTCGCCGGTTGCCGGCCCTACGCCGAGGCGATTGCGGCCGAGGAGGCCGACATCAACCGCTGCCCGCCGGGCGGGGAGACGACTATCGTCGCCCTGGCCGAGCTGCTCGGGCGCGAGGCCAAACCGCTCGATCCGGAGCAGGGCGAACCGCGTCCACCCAGCCGCGCGGTGATCGACGAGACCGAGTGCATCGGCTGCACCAAGTGCATCCAGGCCTGTCCGGTGGACGCGATAGTCGGCGCAGCCAAACAGATGCATACCGTGATCGCCGCTGAATGCACCGGCTGCGATCTGTGTTTGCCGCCCTGTCCGGTCGACTGCATCGAAATGGTACCCATTGCCGTGACTGTCGATACCTGGAAGTGGCCGCTGCCGGTCACGCACTGGTGCGAGACCGAGACGCACCTGCGCACGGGGACCGCGTCATGAGATTCGCGCGCCGGCTGTGGCGCTTTCCCGGCGGTCTGCGTCTCGCGGGTAACAAGGCCATGTCCCTGGCAACGCCCCTCGTCGAGGCGTCGCTGCCCGATCGCTTGATCCTGCCGCTGCGCCAGCACATCGGAGCGCCGGCCGAGCCGCGGGTCGCGGTCGGACAATCGGTGCGCAAGGGCGAGATCCTGGCGCAGGCCCGCGAGTATGTCAGTGCGCCGGTGCACGCGCCGACCTCCGGGCGGGTGGTGGCCATCGGCGAGCACCCCGTTCCGCACCCTTCCGGCCTCAGCGCACCGTGCATCGAGCTGGCTCCCGACGGCGAGGATCGCTGGGACGACGGACTCGATGTCCCCGAGGATCCCTCATCGCTGTCGCCGGCGGAACTGCGTGCGCGTATCCGAGCCGCCGGCATCGTCGGGCTCGGCGGGGCGGTGTTCCCCTCGGCGGTGAAGCTCACGCCGGGTCCGCAGCAGGTCATCGACACGCTCGTCATCAACGGCGTCGAGTGCGAACCCTACATTACCTGCGACGATACATTGATGCAGACGCGCCCGCGCGACGTGGTCGAGGGGGCGCGCGTGCTGCGCCTTCTCGTCGGCGCGGCGCGCTGCATCCTGGCCGTCGAGGACAACAAGCCGCAGGCCGCGCAGGCGCTGCGTCGCGCCCTGAGCGGCGAGGCGGCGGAAAGTAACGAACCGCGCGACGGCATCGAGGTGATACAGGTGCCGACGCGTTTTCCGGCCGGCGGCGAAAAGCAGCTTATCCGGGTCCTGACCGGTCGCGAGGTGCCGCGCAGCGGTCTGCCGCTGCACATCGGCGTGGTCTGCCTGAACGTGGGAACCACCGCCGCGGTGTATGACGCCGTGTTTCGCCGCCGCCCGCTCATCTCGCGCATCGTCACCGTGACCGGTCCCGGCGTGCGGCGTCCGCGCAATCTGCTGGTGCGCCTCGGTACGCCGCTGTCGTACCTGATCGAACAGGCCGGCGGTTATGCAATCGAACGGCCCCGGCTCACCATGGGCGGTCCGATGATGGGGCTGGCGCTGTCGGACGACACCCTGCCGATCACCAAGGCGACCAACTGCGTGCTGGTCGAGCCGCAGCCGGCGGCGGCGCGGACGCTGCCTTGCATCCGCTGCGGCGCATGTGTCGATGTGTGTCCGGTGCGCTTGCTGCCACAGCAGCTGTACTGGTTCGCTCAGTCGGGACAGTACGACAAGGCGCGCGGGCACGGTGTGTTCGACTGCATCGAATGCGGCTGTTGTGCGCACGTCTGCCCGTCGAATATTCCGCTGGTACAGTACTACCGCAACGCCAAGAGCGAGATCGCCGCGGCCGAGCGCGAGCGCAGCCGCGCCGAACGCTCGCGTCAACGCCACGAGATGCGCCAGCAGCGACTGGAGCGCGAACAGGCGGCCCGCAAGGCGCGCCGCCGGCCGGCTGCACGCTCGACGACGGAGGCCGGCCAGTCATGATGCCCTCGGCCGCCGGTACACCCTCGCTCGCTCCCGGTGCCCGCGTCGGCGCGGTCATGCGCGAGGTGATCTATGCCTTGATACCGGCTGTCGCCGTCGGTGTGTGGTGGTTCGGCTGGGGGGTGGTCGTGAATCTCGCGCTGGCCGCGGCGACTGCATTGGCGGCCGAGGCACTCATGCTCGCCGTGCGCGGCCGACCGGTGTGGCTGTTCCTCGGCGATGCCAGCGCGCTGGTCACAGCCCTCCTGCTGGCCTTTGCCATTCCGCCGCTGGCGCCGTGGTGGCTGATCGTGTTCGGCACCGCTTTTGCCATTATCGCGGCCAAACACCTGTACGGCGGACTCGGCTTCAACCCCTTCAACCCGGCCATGGTCGGCTACGTGCTGCTGCTGGTGTCGTTTCCGCGTGAGATGAGCACCTGGCCCGCGGCCATCGGACCCGGTGTCGCGGCCTCGCCGCTGGGAATTCAGGACGTGCTGTCGCTGGTGTTTTCCGGTCACGCCGGCACCGGGCTCACGGTGGATGCGGTCTCCTCGGCGACACCCCTCGATGCGGTGCGCACCGGTGTCGGACTCGGTCATGCGGTCGATGCCGTTCGCGCCGGCGGCGCCTTCGGGCATATCGGCGGCAAGGGCACCGAATGGGTGAACCTGGCCGTGCTGGGCGGCGGACTGTGGCTGCTCGCGCGGCGCATCATCGGCTGGCAGATCCCGCTCGCTCTGCTCGCGACGCTGGCGGGACTGTCGGGGCTGTTTCACCTGAGCGACCCGGCGCGCTACGCCGATCCGCTGTTCCACCTGTCCACCGGCGCGAGCCTGCTCGGCGCGTTCTTCATCGCCACCGACCCGGTCAGCGCGGCCACCACGCCGCGCGGGCGCCTGTTCTACGGCGCGGGCATCGGCGCCATCACGTACGTCATCCGTACCTGGGGCGGCTATCCCGACGGGATTGCCTTTGCGGTGCTGCTGATGAATCTGGCGGCACCGACCATCGATCAGTACACGCGACCGCGGTTGTTCGGCGAAAGGAGCGGGGGGTGAGCCGGCTTAGCGCCTGGCGTCAGTGGTTGGCCGCCGCGCGCACCAGACCGGGCGCCTACGTGGCGGTTGCCGCGACGCTGCTCGGCGCCTACGCGCTGTTCGGTACGGGTATGGTCGCCTATACGCACGCCGTGACGCAGGGGCGCATCGCCGCCAACGAACGCGAACAACTGATGCGCGCCATTGGCACCGTTCTGCCGGCGAACGTCTACGACAATGACCCGCTGCGCGATACGCGCCGGCTCTATGCGCCGAAGTGGCTCGGCGCAGATACCGCGCAGGTCGTCTACCGCGCGCGCCGCGGCGGCCGGCCGGCGGCCGCAGTCTTCTCCGTCGTGGCTCCGGACGGTTACGGCGGTCCCATTCACCTGTTGGTCTGTGTCGCGGCGGACGGTCGCGTGCTCGGCGTGCGCGTCGTCTCGCACCAGGAGACGCCCGGGCTGGGCGACGCCATCGACTCGGCACATTCGAATTGGGTCGGCGGATTCGCCGGCCGGCGGCTCGGCGACCCGCCGCTCAAGCGCTGGAAGGTCAAACGCGACGGCGGCGTGTTCGATCAATTCACCGGTGCGACCATCTCGCCGCGTGCGGTCGTCGGCGCGGTGCGGCGCTGCCTGCAGTATTTCCGCGCCCACCGCGAGGCGGTCTTTGCATCGGCGGCGGGGCAGCGCAGCGTACAAGAGGAGAACAACGATGAGTGACAAGGGTCTTGGCGGAATTGTCGCGGACGGTCTGTGGCACAACAATCAGGCCCTGGTCGCCATACTCGGCCTGTGCCCGCTGCTCGCGGTTTCGGCCACCGCCGTCAACGGACTGGGATTGGGACTGGCCACCGCGCTGACACTGGTCATCACCAACACCGCGATCTCGGGCATACGCCGTTGGGTGCGCCCCGAGATCCGCATTCCGGTGTTCGTCCTGATCATCGCCTCGGTGGTGACGGTCATCGAACTGGCCATGAAGGCCTGGCTGCCGAACCTGTATCGCGTACTCGGCATCTTCGTGCCGCTCATCGTGACCAACTGCACCATCATCGGAAGGGCCGAGGCCTTCGCCTCGCGCAACACCATCGCGCGCGCCGCCCTGGACGGGCTCAGCATGGGGCTGGGTTTTACCGCAGTGCTGCTGGTCCTGGGCATGATGCGCGAGCTCATCGGCTACGGCACCCTGTTCCGCCAGGCCGGGGTGATGTTCGGCCACTACGCCGCACAGTTGAGCGTGACTGTGCTGCACGACTACCGGGGCGTCCTGTTGGCCGTGTTGCCGCCGGGCGCCTTCATGGGACTGGCGGTGCTGATTGCGACGAAAAACGCCATCGACCGCCGTCTGGCACGGCGCCGTACGGCGGTGATGCCCGTCCGCCTGCCCGTGAGTGCGGATACTCCGCCGAGTCCGGGTTAGTCGCGACCCGGCCGCGGCCGCCGCGTGCGACGGGTGAGCGTTGCTCATCACGTCGGCCGAACATCGGTCAGATTTTCATTAAGCATTGAGGGGATATGTGTCGCGCCGCCTCGTGCATCCCGTGACTATGGTCACACTTTCCTGCCGTCCCTTGGGGCGCCTCGCGTCGTGGGGGCAGCACCGTCTATACTTGAGCCTGAAAGTCAGGAACGAGCAAATCCCTATTGGAAGCAGCTGTTAGGGTGTCGCACCCCACATCCCGTGGGGCGCGGGATAGTCCGGTGGAGCGTCTTTGGCAGGACTGTATCCGAGCAACACCATTGGGCAGGGAGTGTCATGAGTCCGCCCTATCCTTCCAGTCTGGTCGTCGAAACCGGGCAACATGTCGCGTTTCTCGACACGATCCTCTCGGTGTGCGCTGACCACGTCTACGTATTGGACCGCGACGGGCACTATCTGTACGTCAGTCCGTCGGCGGCGCACGACTGGGAGCTCTCAGCCAAGCGGGTGCTGGGACGCACGGGTCGCGACCTGGACCTGCCGGGCGAATCCATGCAGATCCTGGACCGCGGCCGCGAGCAGGCGCTGCGCATTGGGCGGCCAGTGACGGTCGAAGTGAGCTTCGATGTCGCCGGCGCCACGCATTTCTACGAGTCCGTCATCAGCCCGGTCAGCGGACCGTCGGGGGATGTCGAGCTGGTGGTCGTCAACAGCTGGGACATCACCGAGCGCAAGCAGCGCGAGAATGAGCTGCGCGCAAGCGAGGACCGCTTTCGCGGCCTCCTGGAAGCCGCGCCCGACGGCATCGTTCTGGTCGACGCCGAGGGGCGCATCACGCTGGCCAATGACCAGATTGAGGCGCTGTTCGGACATCCGCGCGAGTCTATCGTCGGCCAGTCTGTAGAGGTGCTGATACCGTCGCGTTTTCGCACCGGCCACCTCGCCCACCGGGAGGCCTATCGCAGTCACCCGACGATGCGGCGCATGGGCAGCGGCATGGAGCTGTTCGGTCTGCATGCCGATGGGCACGAGTTTCCGGTGGAAGTCAGCCTCAGCCCCCTGGATAGCCGAGGCCAGGGATTCACCATCGCCGCGGTGCGCGACATCTCCGAGCGCAAGCGTGCCGATGCGGAAATACGCAGCCTCAACGACTCGCTGAACCGCAGGATCGCTGAGCTCACTGCCGTGAACGAGGAGCTAGAATCCTTCAGCTATTCGGTATCGCACGACCTGCGTGCGCCCCTGCGCTCGATCGACGGCTTCAGCCAGGCGCTGTTGGAAGATTACGCCGACGTGCTCGACGAGACGGGCGAGAATTATCTCCAGCGGCTTCGCGTCGCGAGCCAACGCATGGGCGCATTGATCGACGACCTGCTCAAGCTCTCGCGCATCACGCGTTCCGAGATCCGCATGGAGGACATAGACCTGGCCGCGATCGCGCGCGACCTCGTTGCCGAACTGCGTGCCGGCAACCCGGGGCGCGAGGTGACCGTGAACATCGAGCAGCCGCTGCCCGCGCACGGCGATCGGGCGCTGCTGCGCGTGGTACTCCAAAATCTGATAGGCAACGCATGGAAATTCACCTCCCATCGCACCGAGCCCGTTATCCGGATAGGACGTCGGGCAATGGAGAACGGCGAGTGTTTCTACGTCGAGGACAACGGCGCGGGCTTTGACATGAGATACGTCGATCGCCTGTTCGGCCCGTTCCAGCGCCTGCATCGCATGGATGAGTTCGAGGGTAACGGCATCGGTCTGGCCACGGTGCAGCGTGTGATGCGCCGCCACGGCGGGCGAATCTGGGCCACCGGCGAGGAGGACCGCGGGGCGTGCTTCTGTTTCACCCTGCCGGGATTGTCCGGGCCGGCGCCCGGCTAACCAGAACCCATCCCCCGGGAGCATTGTCCAAGCAACGAGGTCTCATGAGCGAGGAGTACTCAATATCCATGGACGATCTGCAGCACATCCTGCTGGTCGAGGACAACCAGGATGACATCGAGCTGACCCTGCGGGCGTTTCGCAAGAACAAGCTGTCCAACCGCATCGATGTCGCCCGGGACGGTGAAGAAGCGCTCGAGATGCTGTTCGATGCCGCCGGAGACGGGGGAGCGGCCCTGCCGCAGTTCGTGCTCCTCGATTTGAAGCTTCCCAAGGTCGACGGCCTCGAGGTCCTGGAGCAGATCCGCTCGGACAAGCGTACGCGGATGCTGCCGGTGGTGGTGCTCACTTCGTCCGCCGAGGATATCGACCTGCGCCGCGCCTACGAACTCGGTGCGAACAGCTATGTGCGAAAACCGGTCGATTACCAGGAGTTCATTCAGGCCGTTCGCCAGCTCGGCCTGTACTGGCTCATCGTCAACTACCCGCCGCCCGCCCCATGACCGAGTCGACCGAACTGCCCGTCAGCATACTCGTCGCGGAAGATTCCGAGGACGACGTCCTGCTGATCGCCAATGAGCTGCGCCGCGGCGGCCTCGACGCCGAGCTGCTGCGCGTGGAGACCGAGGATCAGATGCGCGTGGCGCTCACCGCGCGCCGCTGGGATGTGGTCCTGTCGGACTACACGATGCCGCGGTTCAGCACCATGGAGGCCTTGCGCGTCCTGCAGGAGATGCGGCCGAACGTCCCGTTGATCATGGTCTCGGGTACGGTCGGCGACGTGCGGGCGGTGGAGATCATGCGCGCCGGTGCGGCCGATTACGTGCCCAAGACCAATCTGCCGCGGATCGTGCCGGTCGTGCGACGCGAGCTGCGCGAGGCCGAGCAGCGCCGGCGGCGCCAGGCGGCCGACGCGAGGGTCGAGAAGCTCTCCCGTGCGATCATGCAGATTGCCGACAGTGTGTTCGTCACCGACCGTGACGGGCGCATCGAATTCGTGAACCCCGCTTTCGAGGCCCTGACGCACTACAAGGCCGGCGAGGCCATCGGTCAGACGCCCCGGCTGCTGTGTTCGGGCGAACACGACCCGGACTTCTACCGCGATATGTGGGAGACGGTCCTCCAGGGTCAGGTGTATCGCGGCGTGGTGATCAACCGGCGTAAGGAAGGCGACATCTTCTACGAACAGAAGACCATCAGCCCCGTGAAGGACGAGCGGGGGGCCGTGACGCACTTCGTCTCCACCGGCCAGGACATCAGCGGGCGCATTCTCGCCGAGCGCGAGCGAGCGCGTCTGATCGACATTCTCGAAACGACGCCCGACTTCGTGGCGATGTTCGATGTCCACGGCGCTGTGCTCTACCTCAACGCCGCCGCTCGGGCGTTGTGGAGCCTCGGCGAGACGAGCGACTACGGGGACATTTCCGTGCTCGACGGGTTCTTCGGGCAGGACCGGGCGCGCATCGCGGGGCAGGCGATTCCGCAGGCGCTGCAGCACGGATTATGGCGCGGGGAGTGCATCATGTGTTCGCCCGACGGACAAAACGTGCCTGTCTCGCTGCTTCTCATCGCACACGCCTCTGACGGCGGCGGCGTGTCCTACCTGTCGGCGGTCGCGCGCGATATCGGCGAGCGCCGGCGGCTCGAGCAACAGCTCTCTCACCAGGCCCGACACGACCCGCTGACCGGCGTGCCTAACCGGGTGGAGGTATACAACCTGCTCAACGAGGCGTTGACCGATGCGGTACGCGGCGGCAGTCTGCTGGGCGTCATCTTTCTGGACGTGGATCGGTTCAAGCGCATCAATGACACCCTCGGCCATCACGTCGGCGATGCGATTCTGGCCGACGTCGCCAATCGTCTTCGATCCGCCATTCGTCGCACCGATATCATCGGGCGCCACGGCGGCGACGAGTTCGTCATCGGAATTGCCGACGTCCCCAGCCGCGAAGATATCATCCGAGTGCTCGAGAAGATCCGCGAGGCGTTTCGCGAGCCATTCGTCTGGGAACAGGAGGCCATCGCGTTGGGCTGCAGCATGGGCGTCGCCGTCTTTCCCGAGGACGGCGACCGCCTTGAGCAGTTGCTGCGCGAGGCCGACATTGCGATGTACCGGGCCAAGGATCAGGGCCGCAACCGCTGGCAGATGTTCAGCGGGGAGATCCACGAGCTGTCGCGCGATGTATTGTCGCTGGAGACGGATCTCGCACGCGCCCTGGAACGCGAGGAGTTCGAGCTGCATTATCAGCCGCAGCTCGACATGCAGACGCAGCGGATCACGGGCGTCGAGGCACTCCTGCGCTGGAGGCATCCGACCCGCGGCATGGTTCGCCCGGACCAGTTCATCCCCTTGATGGAGGAGAGCGGCCTCATCGGCCCCGTGGGCGAATGGGTGCTGGACACGGCCGGCCGACAGCTCGCCCAGTGGCGGGATGCCGGTTTCAACGACCTGACGATGGCGGTGAACCTGTCGGCGATCCAATTTCGAGAGCAAGGTCTGCTTGACACGATCATGGCGATCGTCGACCAGCACGGCCTGCCGTTGCACTGCGTGGAGCTGGAGATCACCGAAACGGTCATCATGCGCGACGCGCGGTCGACCGTCGCGGTGTTGGAGCGCCTTGCGGCGCAGGGCATTCGGCTCGCGGTCGACGATTTCGGTACCGGCTATTCCTCGCTTGCCTACCTCAAGCAGTTTCCATTGACGACCATCAAGCTCGATTCCTCGTTCGTCCGGGAGGTCGAGTCGAACGCCAACGACGCGGCATTGGCCGTGGCGATCATTCAGCTCGGTCACAACCTGGGCCTGCGGGTGGTGGCCGAGGGCGTGGAGACGCAGGCCCAGGCGGACTTCCTCCTCGAACACGGCTGCGACAGCGCCCAGGGCTACCTGTATTACCGGCCCATGTCCGCCGCGGCGTTGACGTCGATACTGGGCGCGTAGCCGGTGCCGGCCCGTGCCGGCGAACTATACTATTGGAATGTCCCGATTGTTGATTGTCCATGCCGGCAGCGAGGGTCAGACCGAGCGTATCGCCGGTCGGATCGGTGCGCTGGCCGGTGCACGCGGCCACGAGGTGCGGGTCACCGACCTGGATGGCATAAAGGCCCACGGTCTGTCCCCGGACACCGGCGGCGTCGTTGTCGGCGCCTCGGTGCACGTCGGGCGTCACCCGCGCGCGCTGGAAGACTGGGTCAAGGCGCGGCGGGACTGGCTGGCGCAACGGCCGTCTGCTTTCTTCTCGGTCAGCCTCTCGGCCGCGGCGCCGGGGCCCAAGGGCCGCACCGACGCGCAGCGTCTGCTCGATGAGTTCCTGGCGCGGACCGACTGGCAGCCCGATCGCACCGCCATCTTTGCCGGTGCGCTGCGCTATTCGCGTTACGGCCTGCTCAAGCGGGTGGTCATGAAGAACATTGCGCGCAGCGTGGGCAGCTACGACCTCGACACTCATCGCGACTACGAGTATACCGACTGGGCCGAGGTGGAACGGTTTACCACCGACTTCCTGTCGCTTTGCGAACCCTCTGAGGTTTGAATGCGGCGGTTCGGGCGACGCCGTCGAGGCGCGCACCGGCACACACCGCGCCCCCGGCGACATCGCGACACTGTCATTAAACGAATTCCCACAGGAGGCGTCATTATGGCCAACCCGAAATCCATACTCATGGTCGTAACCAGCCACGACCGCATCGACGCCGATCATTCCACCGGCCTTTGGTACGAGGAGTTCGCCGCGCCCTTCGCGCTATTCGAACAGGCCGGCTACCGTGTGGCGGTCGCGAGCCCCAAGGGCGGCTCCGTGCCCATCGATCCGCGCAGCATGCCGGAGAGCCCGGACCTTGCGGCCGATCAGGCGGCGCTGGCCATGCTGGCCAATACCGTCTCGCTCGACAGCGTCGATGCAGCCTCCTTCGACGCCGTGTTCTTTCCCGGCGGTCACGGCACGATGTACGACCTGCCCGACAATCCGCAGGTCGCCGAGCTCGTGGGACGGTTCGCCGACGACGACAAAGTCGTCGCCTCCGTGTGTCACGGACCGGCCTCGCTGGTCGGTGCGCGCCGGGCGGACGGCACGCCCCTGGTCGCGGGCCGGCGTGTCACGGCGTTTACCAATGCCGAGGAGGCCGCCGTCGAGCTCGACGGGCTGATGCCGTTCCTGCTCGAATCGCGCCTGCGCGAGCTGGGTGCCCGGGTGGAGACATCGGACAACTGGGACGACCACGTCGTCGTCGACGGCAAACTGGTAACGGGTCAAAACCCCCAGTCCAGTGCCAGCGCCGCCCGGGCGGTCGTGAAGCTCCTGCAAGGGGAGCATGCCTGACAACCCGCGGCGCTGCGCCGCATGCCTGCGTTCGGGTGCACCGCCGCGCTCGTCCTAATGCGCCCTTGATGTTTATGACACGCCCGCGACATTGCACGGTCACTGGCTGGCGATGCGCGGGCTGTCTCGTCTACGCGCCGGCGTTCACAAAATGGCATGTCAAGAGGTGTCGATGCGGGCACGATAGGGTATCGTTCCGGTGTAGCCTTTGTTGGGCCGTCCATACGAATGGATAACGTAATGCCCGGCCGCCGGGCCGGGTGGGTCGCCGCCTGAAGCAGTCAAATGCTGCACTGCCGCGCTGGGAGCCGAGCGGAAGAATCGGCTCGGGAGTGCGGCGGTCGTTCCGGGCGCGGGACGATGAAGGGAGAGGGAAAAGTCCAATGATGGATCAACACACGCCGTCGGTCGTTCCCGGCTGGGGATGGTCGACGGGAGCGGGTGCTGCGCGCAAAAATCTCCGTCAGATCTTCGTCTCCTACGGCCGTGCGCTGCACCCGAAGGCCGAGTTTCGGCGCATCTTCGACGATCTGGCCAAGGCCTTTACCGTCGAGTTCGTGTTTCCCGACGAGGCGTCGCTCAGCGCCGGTTTTCCCCAGCGTGTGGCCACCGCGCTGCGCAGCGCGCGTTTCGGTATCTTCGACGTCTCGGGGTGGGATCCCAATGTATTGCTCGAGCTCGGCCTGGCATTCGGGCTGAGCGAGCGGACCTGCGTCGTAGCCCGAACCGACAGCGTGGACCAAGAGCCCACGCCGGCCGATCTGCGCGGCCTGGGCCGCATCCACTATCGCTCCTACGAGGAGCTGCAGGATTATCTGTTCCGGTTGCTCTCGGACGAACTCCCAGTGCCGCGCAGCCACGAGGTCGAACATCAGGTGGAGGGGCTGCGCGAAGACGCGCTGCTGCTCATTCGCGAGCACCCGGGGCTGCGCATTGGCGACATCGCCAACCTGCTCGGGGTTTCGATCGACATGGCCAAACTGATCGTCAAGCCCATGGTCGGCTGCCGCGTACGCCTGGAAGGCGCGGCGCGGGGTGCGCGCTACTATCCGCTCAACGTTCTGTCGTAGACTGCCAGGAGATACGCCGCCGCAGCGGCGTGCGCACGGGATAGACGTTGGAACGGGAGCGATGACACCGGCAATCAAGGCCGCAAGCGCCGCGGGCATTTCGCACACGGTGCACGAATACACCCACGATCCGCACGCCGCTTCCTACGGCCTGGAGGCGGCCGAGGCCATGGGCGTGGCGCCGGCGCGCGTGTTCAAGACCCTGCTGGTCATGCTGGACCCGCCCGGCGGGCGCCTCGCCGTGGGCATCGTGCCCGTCGACCGCCAGCTCGATCTCAAGGCCGTCGCCGCGGCCCTCGGCGCCAAGCGCGCGGCCATGGCCGAGGAGAAGGAGGCCGAGCGGGCCACCGGTTACGTCGTCGGCGGCATCAGCCCGCTGGGGCAGAAGCGCCGCCTGCCGACCCTGCTGGATGCCTCGGCGCTGGACCATGCCACCATCTACGTCAGCGGCGGGCGCCGCGGGCTCGAACTGGAGCTGGCCCCGGCCGACCTGCAGCGTCTGACGCAGGCGCAAGCCACCCCGATCTCGCGATAACGAACCGGCCGGTGCGCCGCCCCGGCCTCAAGGGTGTAGAATCCCCCGGGTAGCGTCTCCGAATCCCGCCGCCCCGTCCCGACCATCGGCCCTGCCGCCAGTGGGGTCTTCGCCGCGGCCCAGTGTTGGTTACCCGCAGCATGTCCGACGACAAGATCCGCATCCACGGCGCCCGCCAGAACAACCTCAAGGAACTGGACATCGACTTCCCGCTCGGCGAGCTCATCGTCGTCACGGGCGTCTCCGGCTCGGGCAAGTCCTCACTCGCCTTCGAC
>DATFLL010000111.1:0-13738 GCA_035267785.1 Gammaproteobacteria bacterium
AATCCATGCGCGGCTATGCCCACCTTCGAGTAGGCCACCTACTCGAACCGCTCAACCGTAGACACAAAAGGAGAGACTGATGCTCTGCGAAAGGATCGGTTGTCAGGCCCATGCGACGCATGTCCCTGACGTTTCAATAAAACCGCAAGGTGGCGGGCGGCCTGTCCAGGTGGCCCTCGGCCTGTACGTGTGCGCCGAGCACGCCAGCCAGCAAGCCGCCGACGATCTCGTCAGCCCGAAGCTCAAGGAGATTATGGATGTTGCGTGTCGGGCAGGCACAGGAGCTGGTCCCGATTGGGACACCCTGAGCGTGAGCTGGCGCCCGCTGGACGATTTCCACCACGCCGAGTCGGCCGCCGCGTTCCTCCAGGGGCTCGGCCACGGCTCGACCATAGACGACCTGGCCACAGGGGTTTCCGATAACCAAGAGGGGGAGAAGCACTAATGAACCTGACAGAGCAGTATATGACCGAATCGACCGGCCTGCTGTGCATCTACCACGGCAACTGCGCCGACGGCTTCGGCGCGGCCTGGGCGGTGCGCCACGCGCTCGGCGAGCACTTCACGGAGTTCTACCCCGGCGTCTATCAGACGCCGCCGCCCGACGCCGACGGCCGCGACGTGCTGTTGGTCGATTTCTCCTACAAGGCCGACGCCATGCTGGAGCTGGCCGCCACGGCGCGGACGGTCACCGTGCTCGACCATCACAAGAGTGCCCGCGAGGACCTGGCCCCGTTCGTCGACGTGCTCGGCGTCCAGGAGCCGCTGGTTGAGTTCCTGGCGCGCTGCGACAAACACAAGCGCCCGCCCGTCCGCGCGCTGTTCGACATGGACCGCTCCGGTGCCATGCTCGCCTGGGACGCCTTTTTCCCAGGCCGGGAGCCGCCGGCGCTACTCAAGCATATCCAGGACCGGGATCTGTGGCGCTTCGAGCTCGACGGCACGGAAGAAATCCAGGCGGCCCTGTTCAGTTACTCCTACGACTTCGATCTGTGGGACTCGCTCATGGCGATGGGTCCGGCCGCGCTGCGCGATGAGGGGATTGGCATCCGGCGCAAGCACTACAAGGACGTGCACGAGCTGATCAACCAAATGGAGCGCACGATGGAGATCGGCGGCTACTCGGTGCCGGTGGCGAACCTGCCCTACACGATGGCTTCCGACGCCGGCCACATCATGGCCCAAGGCCGCCCGTTCTCGGCCTGCTACTTCGACAAGCCGGACTGCCGTTACTTCTCGCTGCGCTCGGCCGAGGGCGGCGTCGACGTCTCCGAGATCGCCAAACAGTACGGCGGCGGCGGGCACCGGGACTCGGCCGGCTTCACCGTGCCGCGCGACCACGACCTGGCCAAGGCGTAGGCCGACACAGGTAGAGGAGAACCGCAATGCTGAAAAAAGATGAGCTAACGCACGAGACGAGCTGCCTGAATAAGGCGGCGATGGACGAGCCGCTGTTCGTCGTGCGGGCCAAGGACCCCCTTGGCTCGCACCTAGTTGCTATGTGGGCGGACGCTGCCGAGGGAGCGCATAGAAAGGAAAAAATAGAGTCCGCGCGTGACCTGGCCAAGCAGATGCGCGAGTGGCGTACCGCCAAGATGGCTAGTGAGAGGTCGACCTCCAAAGGACAGGTCCCGCGGTCGGTGTTCGTAGTTCTGTTGAACGGCCAGCCAATCAGCGTGTGTACAAGTGGCGGCGAGGCGTCCGTTGCAGCGCCGGAAGGCGCGCAGATTATCGAGTATCAGGCTTTCTGCCCGGGCGCCGAACCGCCACGGCCAGACAAGCTGGACGCCCTGCTCGGCACGCTGCAGCAACAGCTCCTGGACAGGTACAACGCCTGCGAGGATTTTGCGGCGACGCCGTGCTCAATCCTCCTGGCCACGCTCAACGCCGTGGCCGAGGCCTACAAAGACGTGAGGGGTGAGCGCGATGCCAGTCAAGGTTCCTAGCGTATCCAATTACAACATTTGGTGGGATATCGAGCGAGAGCTGACCGAGGCCAGGCAGAAATTCCCCGACAACGCGCATGTCATGAACGCGCTCACCGAGGAGGTCGGCGAGCTGGCCCAAGCCCTGCTCCATCTTAACTTCGAGCCAGGAAAGAAGGGCCACGAGGACGTCTACAAGGAGGCCATCCAGGTTGCCGTCATGGCCATCCGCGTCGCCAGTGAGGGCGACAGCACGCTCCCCGCCTATGACCCGGAGAGTGGCTACAGGGGGCCAAACTGGATTGGGTACATGCCAACCGACGACGACGAGGTCGGCTGAGGGATGTCACGGTCTGACAATAAGACGCTGCCGCGCATGAACGAGGAACAAATAGAGGCCCTCATGCGCGGCGTGCGTCAGCACATCCCCGAACTGGAGGACCTCATGCGCGAGCTGTACAACAAACGCATGATACCTGGCTCCTCTGCCTTGCTCAGTCTCACCGTCGACGGGCGGACCTACGGCTTCACGCTTGGCGGTAACTCGGTGACGCCGGCGCGCGTGACGCACTGCCAGAAATGCGGCGAGCCGTTCGCCCTCTCCGGGCCGGCCCACCAATGCGAAGAAAAGACAGAAAAAAGGTGATGGGATGATTGAAAGATTGTTGTTTAAGCTGACGAAAAATCTGCCGTGCCGCCTCATCCACCGTAAGGGCGGGCAGCCATACCTGGAGCGGTACTACATCGGGAGGCTGTTTGGGGTGACGGCGTACCTGCACAGATTCGTAGACCGCGACGCCGACGAGTGGGTGCACGATCACCCGTGGAGACTGGCCGTGGCGATCTGCCTGGCCGGGTGGTACATCGAGGAGCGCGTGCGCTGGTTCGAGCCCAGCGGATGGGGTTTCTTCATCAGGACGATCTTTCCTGGCAGGCCTAACATCATCAGGGGGAGCGACTTCCATCGCATACACGGAACCAGGCCGGAGACGTGGACGTTGTTCCTGCACGGCGAGCGCGTGAAGGGGTGGGGGTTTTTGTGCCGGCAAAGCGTAAAGGGGATAGGTCTGGCCCTCATGTACTACCAGCCCTACGATGTGTCCAAATCGTCCAGGTGGGAGACTCGGGCGCCCAAGGGCGGGAACGCCGGCCGGCAGCCGCTCAGAGCCGCAACGCGTCCAAAGCAGTAGGTTGTTTTTCGAGCAACGACTAATGTAGCTCTATCTCAAAGGAGTGCTGGTACTTAATATCGTTCTTAAAGTGATTTGGGCATAGGCGACTTCTTATCGACGACAACGCATGCGCGAAAGGCTTTAGCTGCTCTTTATGTTTAGCTGCGTATGTGTCTCTAAAAGCATCAAAGTTGGCCTCCAGTGTATCGGCTTCTCCGCCGATGAAGTAGACCATCTTAGGCCTTAGCCGATAGCCCACCGTAACGGTAATTTTGGTCCTCAGCTCATCGAACGTGTTTAGATAGAAGGACGGCGTGTATCGGTAGTAATCGTCCGGACACCCATGGATATCGTAGGAGAAAGGCGTAGCAATAATGACGACGCCATCGTCGCTCAAAACCCTCTTTACCTCGTCGAACGCAAGCCACGACCGCTCGACGTGCTCAAATAGATTCATTGCGATGACAGTGTTTATCGTACCATCTCCGAACGGGAGATCCCTGACATCGCACACCCTGTCTACGCCTTCGCCGTCGATACCGTCGACGCCGATATAGCTATCCGATTTGCCGAGGTTTTCGTTAAAGACGTTGCGAGCTGAGAGAAACCTCTGATCGGATATGACGCGAGAGCCAAGCTCGAGGAAGTCGCCCCTTAAATCGAACGCCTCCTTGGCGGCTTCCATGAATATATAGTCTATTTTTTCCATTATTCGTTTTGTAGTCAGCTCACCACCTATGGCCATTCTAACAGCGTTGAAGGTGGCACGGTAAAGTTGCCATGAACGCACCGGAAAATTCATCCAGCAGGCGGCGCCAGGCATATAACAGGGAAAAATCTCGCCTCGTACACGCCTCAAGGCGCCAGCGCGGCGCCCCAAGAATCGGTGTAAGCTACTGAAAATGTTGGTGCCGACGAGAGGAGTCGAACCTCCGACCTACTGATTACGAATCAGTTGCTCTACCAACTGAGCTACGTCGGCCTAACCGGCCGCGACCTGTGTCTGGCGGGAAAACGAAAGGGGCGAGTATATAGGATCGATGCGCGGACAGACAACCGCGTCGGGGCGCGCTCAGCGCTCGTCTTCACGCACGCGGATGACGATGTCCACGCCCTCGGCGACCGTGCCGGAAGGGAGATCGGGCATCGCGTTCAGCTCGACCTCGCCGGCGTCGATGTCCATCAGGGTGCCGGTGTCCACGTTGAAAAAGTGATGGTGCGAGCTGGTGTTGGAATCGTAGAAGACCTTGGAAGGGTCGACGATTACCTCGCGCACCAGGCCCTTCCGGGCGAACAGCCCAAGGGTGTTGTAGACCGTGGCCTTGGAGACCACGGGACCCTCGCCGTTGACGATGGCCATGACCTGGTCGGCCGACAGATGCTGCGGGCGGGCGAACAGGATCTGGGCGATCTCCACGCGCTGCTGGGTCGGCGTCACACCGGACGCCTTCAGACGCTCGACCACCGCCTCGCGGGTAACAGACTGTGTTTCCGTCACTTTTTCCATGCGTCTAGTATAGACGCCCTATTTAGACAAAGTCTATAGTCGGAAATCGCAATACAAACCACCTGTTATCAGTCACTTACGATCGAATAGGGAGCAGGATCCAGGATCGGAGCCCGTTCCAGGCACAAATCGGCGGCCAGGCGCGCCGATGCCGGGCCGAGGACCACACCGTTGCGGAAGTGGCCGGCGTTGACGTACAGGCCCTGCACCGTTGGGTGCGGTCCGATAAACGGTACCCCGATGGGCGAGCCGGGGCGCAGGCCCGCCCACTGGTGTTCGAGCTCGCACTCGGCCAAGGCCGGGATCAGCCGCAGCGCCTCCTTATATAAGGCCCCGCGTGCGTCCTCGGTCGTCGACTTGTCGAAACCGACGTATTCCAGGGTGCTGCCGACCAGCACCCGACCGTCGCGCCGGGGAATCACATAGCGCTCCCGGCTCAGCACGATACGCTCCACCAGCCCCGGCGGACCGCGGAACAGCAGCATCTGGCCGCGTACCGGCTCCACCGCCAGCTTCACCCCGACCGCGGACAACAGGCGAGCGCTCCAGGCACCGCTCGCCACCAGCACCTTGGGCGCTTCGAGCATCCCGGTCGTGGTCGCCACTCCCCGAACCCGGCCCTCGCGCACCGCGAGGCCCGTCACCTCGCAGTGCTCCAGCACCTCGATACCGCGCCGGTCCAGGCTGCCGCGCACGGCTCGCACCAGGCGGGAATTGCGCACCTGGGCCACCTCGCCGAGCCACAGGGCTCCCCGATCGGCATCCAGTTCGGTCGGGCTCAACCGCGGCTCGAGGCCCAGCGCCTCCCCCGCCGGCACCGTTTGCAGATTGGCGCCCACGCGGGCGGCCCATGCCACCGCCGTCTCGCGCTCCTCGGTATCCAGAACGAGCAGTCCGCTCGGTGTCCATTCGGGGTCGACCCCGGACTCCTCGGCCAGCGCCTCGGCCAGCGCCTGCCAGCGCGGCTGGCTCCAGCTTGCCAGGGCGGTGACGGGGTCGGGAAAACGCCAGGGGTACAGCGGCGAGAGAATGCCGCCACCGGCCCAGGAGGCCTCGCGGCCGGTCTGCCCGCGCTCGACGACGGCCACGCAGGCGCCGTCGGCGGCCAACTCACGCGCCGTGAGCATGCCGATGAGACCACCGCCGATTACCAGGACATCGTACATCTTGTTTCGCTACCGACTGTATTGTGACCGCTGCGTTCGGGCGGCCGCATTCCCGCGTGCTATGCTCGGCCATTGTCCAGCCGGCGCGGGTGGAATAGACAACGTTAACAGATGCCGCCGCCGGTGTCCCAAGAGCCGGTCGGCGGCCGCCCGTTCCGTTCGTCGGGAATTTCCAGCGTCCCATCGGTCGCCGGCTGACTGGCGTTACGCCCTGATCTATAGGTTATGACATGAAAAGAAAACAATATCTCGGCTTCACCCTGATCGAGCTGCTGGTCGCCATGGCGGTATTCGCCATTCTCGTCACCGTCGGCGTGCCTGCCATGAAGTCGTTCATGCGAGACAACCGTCTCGCCTCCCAGACCAACGAGCTGGTCGGGGCGCTGAACGCGGCGCGGAGCGAGGCGGTCCGGCGAGGCGTGAACGTCACCGTGTGCAGCAGCACCGATGAGGCAACCTGCAGTGGGACGAATTCCTGGGCAACGGGCTGGATCGCGTTCGCGGACCTGGACGGCAATATCGCCATCAACGGCAGCGACGCCATGATTCGAGTACATGGCCCCGTCGGCGGGGGCGACACAATTACCAGCCAGGGTTTTGACACGTCGGGTACCGCAGTCAATACGTCCTATGTGCAGTACAACAGCCGGGGCAACATCAACGGCCTGCCGCAGACATTTACCATCTGTGACACGGAGCCCGGCAATGTCAAGCGGGCACGCGGCGTCAATGTGCTACCCACGGGGCTGATTGCGCTGGCCAAAGACACATCGAACGACGGCATCGTCAATGATGTCGCCTCCAACAACGTCGCCTGCCCCTAACTTATGAACGAGCGAGCCACCATGAATCAGCGCGGATTCACACTGGTCGAGGTCCTGGTCGCACTGGTCATCTTCTCGATCGGCCTGCTCGGCCTCGCCGGGCTGCAGTCGCAGAGTATTCGCTATACGCACAGCGCATACCTCAGGACTCAGGCGACATTCCTCGCCTACGACATATTGGATAGGATGCGCGTCAATATGACGCAGGCCAAGAACAGCACCTACGACATGTCCATGTCCTACGTGCCACCGTCCGCGTCCTGCGTCGGAGTGGGCGCCGCCTGCAGCCCGTTGGATCTGCGCAACGCCGATCGCTACGAATGGAAGCAATCGCTCGCCGCTCTGCCCAACGGCAAGGGTTCCATCCAAACCGTCACCGCCGGCGGACAGACCAAATGGGTGATTGACATCCAGTGGGACGACCCGAACACACCGGGCGGAAAATCCACTCTACAAATGAGCGCGCAACTATGATGGGCATGCATCGGACGGGGCGTGCGCCTCGCGCCAAAACCTCCGCGGGCTTCACCATCACGGAGCTGATGGTCGCGATCGTTATCGCGCTCATCCTGATGGCCGGTGTCATTCAGATATTCGTCAGCAGCAAACGCGGTCACCTCGTGGAAGAGGGGCTCGGCCGACTGCAGGAAAACGCGCGCTACGCCATGTCTACGATAGGCGAGGACATTCGCATGGCCGGCTATACCGGCTGCAGCGGCAATATCCAGAACCTGCTCGACACCACCAGTCCCGCCTACTCGGACGACCTGTTCAACTTCGAAACCGCGACCGGCGGTTGGGAATACACCGGCTCGGGCACCAAGCCTGGCGATAATTACCTGCTGCCCTCGAACCTCGATCCGGCCGGACAACCGCTGACTGACTGGACCAACCACAGCGGCGGCTCCCTCCCGCCCAGCATCCAGGACAAAGTCGCACCCGGCTCGGATCTCCTCGTGCTCAAATGGGCGGCGGAAAAGACCGGCGTCACGCCCAACGGCAACACGCCGGCGCACGCGAGCTCGATCTCTCTGACCGGCTCCAATGGGCTACCGCAGGGCACAATCGTGGTGATTTCAGACTGCCAGGGCGCAGACGTCTTCCAGAACCGCAACACCAAGACCTCTCACTCGCTGTCGAGAGGCTCCGGCAGCAACACCAATCCCGGCCCCAGCAATGTCCAGAGCTGCGGCGCCGGCGGGAGCGGCGCAGCCGGCTGCAAGAACTTCAGTCATGCCTATACCACGACCGCACGGATGCTATACGCCACGAGCCGCGCCTACTACATCAGTAAGGGCATCAACGGCGAGCCGGCCCTGTACCGTATCCGCTACGACGACGGGGTGTCCGGCGCCGGCTCGGCCACGGCCATCGAGGAGATCGCCGACGGCGTCGAAACGTTGCAAGTATTGTTCGGCGAAGACACCGACGGCGACAAGATTGCGAATCAATATGTCACCGCAGACCAGGTCACCGACTACGCCAACGTGGTCAGTGTCAAGCTCGGCATGCTGATTCGGTCCCCGAACGAGGTCAAGGCGACCGCCGCCAGCCGAGTCTTCGATGTCCTCGGAACAAAGATAACGACCCCCAAGGACCGCTACCTGCGCCTGGTGTTCACCTCGACCATCAAGATACGCAACAAGGGGATAATGTGATGAGCGCCCGTTACAGTGGCATGTCCGGACCCGCGATGCCCGCCAATCAGGGCGGCGTCGTGCTCATTGTCGCCTTGATCATCCTGCTGGTGCTGACGCTGGTCGCCGTCACCGGCATCGGCAACAGTACGCTCGAGGAGCGCATGTCGGCCAATGCACGTGACCGCGAGGTCGCCTTCCAAGCAGCGGAGGCGGCCCTTCGCCACGGCGAGAACGACGTCGCAACCGGGCTCGATCTGTCGAAGTTCACGACCAACTGCGACAACGGCCTGTGCGACTGCCGCGACGCCAATATCGGATGCGTGGAATATTGGACCGACCCCACCCTCGACGTGTGGAACGTCTCGAATCGTCATCGCAGCTACAGCGTGCCGTTCGCGCAGGTCGCCTCGCCCGCCGAATACATTATCGAGTACATGGGACAGTACCACATTGACCCGCTCAATCCCGCCCCAACCGACCCTGACATGTTTCGCATTACCGCGGTCGGAATCGGCCAGACGCCGGGCTCCAAAGTGATGTTGCAGTCCACCTATTTACGTTAGGCGCAATGATCTTCGCAATGCCGAACATTTCGAACGCCCGAGAGCACGAGGAAAGAACAATGAACGCAAAACCCCACGCACTGCTGCCTCAATTGCCCGGCTTGGTGGCAATGGCATTGTGGTTGTTCGCCGCTCTCAGTGTCCCGGCGTACGCAGCGGGCCCCACGGCAACGGATTTCTCGGTTATTCCACCCACCGTTCAAGGCGGGTCCAAGAACAACGACCCGCTGGTGATGCTGGTCATGTCCAACGACCAGCAGCTGTTCCTGAAGGCCTATAACGACTACTCGGACATCAACGGCGACGGCTCCCTCGACACGACCTATGAAGACAAGCTGAATTATTATGGCTATTTCGATAGCCATCGCTGCTATACGTACGACAGCGTCGACAACTATTTCAAGCCGACCGCCGATGCCTCGGGAACCAACAATCACTACTGCAGTAGCGCCTGGAGCGGGAACTTTCTCAACTGGGCCTCGATGACCCGTATGGACATACTGCGGCGCGTTCTCTACGGCGGAAAGCGGGTTGTGGACGAGGATGCAGCGACCGCCGGCACCTCCGACGGCAAGACCGTCCTCGAGCGCGCCTTTATCCCGAAGGACGATCACTCCTTCGCCAAGGTCTACTCGGGCTCGGACCTGGCGCAGCTCACTCCCTACAGCCTGAGCACCTATCCGAGCGGGATCACGATGTGTAACACCACGCGTGAAACCTACTCCTCCGTGTCGTTCCCGTTAACGGGCGAATCGGAGACGATCACCGAACCGCCCAAGATGCGGATTGCCAAGGGCCAATGGGGGCGTTGGGCCTCGACGAACCTTGAGCAATGCGCCTGGACCGAAGAATTCGACGCCGGCCTGGGCAATCAGCCGTCGGCCGGCACTGACAAGATCGCCACAGTGCAGGTCAAGGTACAGGTATGCACCAGCCTGTCGGGCAAATACGAGGATTTCTGCAAGGCCTATCCCAATGGCGATCAGAAGCCGGTCGGTCTGCTGCAGAAGTACGGCGAAGGCCAGTCGGAGAAAATGCGCTTTGGTTTGATTTCAGGGAGTTATGACCTGAACAGGGCGGGCGGCGTGCTCCGACGCGACATCCTTCCTCTGGAAGGTAACACTGATTCCACGAAGGACGAAATCAACGCCACAACGGGCCAATTCACCGGCAACCCGGGCATCGTCGACACCATCGATACATTCCGTGTCGTTCAATACAACTACAAGACCGGTATCTACAACGACTGTAATCCTTACGGTATTCTCGCCAGTCAGCTCGGCACGAGCTCGACGACCCACTGCTCGGACTGGGGCAACCCCATCGGCGAGATGTACCTGGAGGCGCTGCGCTATTTCGCCGGCAAGACGACCCCGACATCGGCCTTCAATGCCGATGACAGCAGCTACTTCAGCAATCTGACCCAGATCAGCACCTGGACGGATCCTCTGACGGCCGACAATTTCTGCGCCAAGTGCTCGATCATCGTCCTGACCAGCGGCGCGAACTCCTTTGATATGGACGACCTCGGTTCCGCCACGGACGTCACCGGCACCGGGCGCGATGCATCCGATAACCCGTCCGCGACAACCACCCTCGATCCGACTACGACCACCAATACCGTCGGCAGCACCGAGGGTATCAGCGGGAGCTATCTGATCGGCGACAATGGCACGACGAACGACGGGCAGTGTACGGCGAAAAGCATCTCGAATTTATCCTCTGCCAAGGGCATTTGTCCGGACACGCCAACCCAAAGGGGTGGCTTTGATGTTGCCGGCATGGCCTGGTATGCGCATACACACGATCTGAGGCCCGACAACAATACCACCATCGGCCTCCCCGGCGACCAAAGTGTCGATACCTACGCCGTCACGCTCGCCTGGGATCTGCCGCGCATAAAAGTGAAGACAGGCTCTGACTTCATCACACTGATGCCGGCCTGCCAAGCCACATCCGATCCTCCCAGTGCCAGCACGGCCGCCTGGCGTACGTGCACGATGGTCGATGTCCAGTGGCTGAGCACGTCATACGACGCCAGTGGAAATCTGATTGGCGGCACGGCACGGGTCGTCTGGGAAGACTCGACCTGGGGCAACGATCACGACATGGACGGTGTCGAGGACATCATCTTCAAGGTGAGCAGTGGTCAATTGTCCATCGAAGTCGACGCTCCCATGGTCTCCGCGGGTAATTCGCTGCGATTCGGGGTTATCCTTACCGGCTCCACGGCCGATGGCGTCCATTGGCCGCTGCTTCTGAAAGGGCCGAACAATTTCAACTCCATTTCGCCGGGCACGGACGCTGCCGTGACCAGTTCTGCGGTTCTTTATACCCCGTCGGGATCCGCCGCCGGCGTACTGGAGCCTCCGCTGTGGTATGCCGCGAAGTGGGGCGGATTCCAGCGTCTGGATGGCAACAAGCTGACCTTGAACCCGCCGATGCAGCCGAGCACCGCGTCCTCGGCCGAGTGGGACACCATCAACAACGCCACCGGTGCCTTCGGTTCGGACGGCATCCCCGACAATTATTTCTATGCCGACAATCCCGCGCAGCTGGAGACACAGCTCGGACAGGTATTCAATCGAATACTGGCGCGCGTCTCGGCCGGTACGGCGGCCGCGGTTATCTCCGACTCCACGACAATGACCGGTGCCGTCATTCAGGCGCTCTACCAACCGGCACTCACCACTGGCGGGCGGCAGGTCACCTGGGGCGGCATCCTGCACTCGGTCTTCATCGACGAGTACGGCGTACTGCACGAGGACAATAACCACAACGGGCGCCTGGATTCCACCGACAAGCCCATCAAGATACTGTACGACGAGGCGGCAAAACGCACACTCGTGTTTTACTGTATGAACGTCACCAGCGGGAACACCAGCTCCTGTCCCGCCAGCCAGAAAAAGGACCTGGAACAACTCCAGCCCATCTGGAACGCTCGCGACGAGCTGTCCAAGCTCGACAACAACACCATTGCCACGCAGCGTAACTACACGGCGACGTCCGATACAGGCCGTTATATTTTTACCTGGATCGATGACAACGGTGACAACGAGGTGCAGCCGGGCGAAGTCAAGAACTTCACGGACGGCGGCGTGGACGCCGATTCGCAGTTCACGCCTTATCTGGATCTGCAAAAAGACACCAATGGCGATACGGTGATCGACAAGCAGGATGCCAAGAATGTCGTCGACTTCATCCGGGGCGAAGAGAACATACCCGGCACGGCGTTCCGTTCGCGCACCATTGACTACAACGGCGACGGGACGCTGGATGTATGGCGTCTCGGCGACATCGTTCATTCCACGCCCGTCACGGTCGGAGCACCCGATTCGAAGTGGGATTCGTTGTATGGGGACAATACCTACACTGTTTTCCGGCAGAAGTATGCCCATCGGCGGCAGATGGTGTACGTCGGCGCCAACGACGGTATGCTGCATGCGTTCAACGCCGGCTTCTACGACCCTTATACCAAGGCTTTCCAGGTATCGCCCTCGGGTCAGACCGCGCACCCGCTCGGCGGCGAAATGTGGGCCTATGTGCCCAAGAATCTGCTGCCCCACCTGCAATGGCTGACGCAGCCGGACTATCCGCATGTCTACTACATGGACGGCAAGCCGCGTATCTACGACGTCAACATCTTCCCGACTGACGCGGAGCACCCGGACGGCTGGGGCACAATCCTGGTGGCCGGCATGCGCCTCGGGGGCGGCTCGATTACCTATGACGCCGACGGCAATCCCTCCACCCCGGACATCACGAGCCGCTCGGCGTACGTGATCCTCGATATTACTGACCCGGAGCAACCTCCCAAGCTGCTCGCCGAGTTCACGGATGCCGACCTGGGCTTCACGACCAGCACTCCGACGCTCGTCGTCAAGCGTGTGCCCGGCACGGGCAACGACTGGTCCGCTCCGACCGTCAATGACTGGTACCTGGTGTTCGGCTCCGGCCCGAACGTCGTGTCCACGATGACCAGCACCCAGAACGCCAGACTGTACGCTCTGAAATTGCAGATCGATTCCAGTACGGGCGAACTGAACCTGGCCAGCACCAACCTGACCAAGTACGACACGAGCGTGACGAACAGCTTCGTCGGGGACGCCCTGGGCGCCAACTGGAATCTCGATTTCAGCTATGACGCCATTTACTTCGGACTGGCGGGCGGCACCGTTGCCAGCCCCAATGGGCAGTTGGAACGTCTTGTACTCGACGGCACGAGTCCATCCGCCTGGACGATGAGCACGGTCATCAACCCGAGTGACTCCAGCCCGAGTATCAGCGGCCAGCCGTTCCTCAACCAGCCGATTATTACCACCGACCTTAAAGGTGAACGCTGGATTTACGGCGGAACCGGACGGCTGTACGTCCGCGCGGACAACTCCAGCACGGCCCCGCAGAGCTTCTATGGCATCAAGGAGCGTTTCACCAGCACGGACCCGAACCTGCCGGACGGTTCGGTTTCTTTCCAACGGTCCTCTGGTACCACAACGCAGCGACTGCAGGACGTCAGCGGCGTAAAGGTGTACGCCGACGGCTCCGTCTCCGACCCGAACGGCGTGCTGCCGTCCTCGGTGACTACGTTCTCGCAGCTTGAGAACTACATCGATGCCAACAAGGCCGGATGGTTTATGGATTTCGGTACGATACCATCGGCCGAGCGCGTCCTGACACGGGCCACCTGGGACCCATCGCACCAAGCCGTTTGGTTTACCACGTATAAACCGTCGACCAGCCAGTGCGACGCCGAAGGCTATTCCAGCATCTGGGCCGTCTACGCGCGTACGGGCACCGCATCCTCGAACTGGAGTTTCTCCGGCACCTCGAGTACCTCAGTGAATGGGGCTGGCTCGCCCGAGATGCTGCCCTCCGGATCTCTCAGCAAGGGCACGGCTTCCGAGATCGTCCTTTATAAGACGATAACCGGCGGTGTGAAAC
>DATFLL010000112.1:0-4031 GCA_035267785.1 Gammaproteobacteria bacterium
GCTCTTGCCTGGATAAGGAGGGTGCAAAAGGCAATGCCGCCCCAATCCTGGACGGCGGGGTACCGCCCTCCGGGCGGAGTGGCCGGTTGGCAGTCTGCAATCGTGCGAAAGACAAGGGCATTTGGACTTCTTGCTGCCGACTGCAAACTGACATCCACCAACTCATGCCGTCTCCGCGCCCTCTGTGTTCCTTCCCAAAGCGCCAGAACAGAATTCCGCCTGCCGCTGCGCGGCTGAGGCGGGCCCCTTTTCTTTACTCGTCTAAAGAAAAGGGGCGCTGCGCAACTCGCGCGACCGCCTACGGCGTGACGCGCTCAAACAGTGCTCGCTCTTCCCGTTTGGCCTGCGGTGCTCGGCGGCGTCGAAGGGGTTCGAAGAGGTGCCACCCCACCGGACGTGCCAACGCTTAAGCTTCCCGAGAGATGGAGCGTCAGAGGCCCTGAGTGCTGTCTCGTAGCTTGGGGCGCCCCCTCCTACCGTCCGCGGCGCCGAGCATCGCAGGTCGAGGAGGAACAGCCCGCAGGGAGGCGGACACTCGCCGGCGGGCCGGGGATTTATGCCCCGCAGGGGGTATGGCCGACGTCAAATGAACCCGCCCAAGCCGCATAGCGGCGGGCCGGAGATCTCACTGTCCCCTCCACCGGACGCAGAGTGACAGGCTGAGCTGTCGGGTTACGCTGCGCTAACCCGTATATGGTCTCCTCCCGTTTTGCAAGACTTCGTGTCGTGACGGACAGGGACAGGATTGCTTCCGTATATCCGGCCTGTTGTCGAGGGCCTCGGCCCTCTGGCCTCGATGAAGTTCGCGCGTATCGTCCTTATCGACCTATCGGCTTGATTTGCCGTCGGGTTAGTCAGGTTTTCAATACGCCGGTCTGACCTGTTGTGTCATCGCGGGTCACAAAGTCTTCGCAATCGTGGGTAGGGTCTGTCCTGTTGCTCGTTACACTCAGGGCGGACTCAGCCCGCCCGGTAGACCGTGTCATGGGCCAGCACGGCCCAGCCGATCCGCGCCAGCTTGTTGGCCAATGCCACCACGGCCTTGTTGTAACCGCGTTCGGCCCGGATCCGGTTGATCCAGCGGCTGAGCCGGTCGGTTTTGTGTTTGGCCCGCGCCACCACCGCCCGCGCCCCATGCACCAGCAGACTGCGCAGGTAACCATCGCCCCGCTTGCTGATCCTCAGCAGCGTGTCCTTGCCGCCGCTGCTGTGCTGGCGCGGCACCAGCCCCAGCGCCGCCGAGACATCCCGGCCGCGCCGGAAGGCCTCACCCTGGCCGAGCTGGCTGCGAAAGACACTGGCCACCACCGGCCCAAAGCCCGGGATCGTCTGCAGCCGCTGGCAGGCCACGTCCTGGCGCGTGTACCGGGCCAGCTCCGCGTCATAGAAGGCGATCTCGGCCTCCAGCGCCTGCAGCTGGGCGTAGCTGCGCGCCAGCAGGCGCCGGAACTGGACGCTCAGGCCGTTCTCGCCATCTTCCAGCCACTCGGGCAGGCGACGGCGCAGCGCCGCTATCCCCGTGGGGGCGACCAACCCGTACTCGCCCACCAGCCCCCGGATCCGGTTGCACAGCTGCGTGCGGCTGGCCACGCACCCCTGGCGCAGCCGGTGCAGCGCCTGCAGATCCTGTTGCGCTGCGCTCTTGAGCGCCACAAAGCGCATCTCGCCGCGCCCGGCCGCCTCGGCAATCGCCAGCGCATCGTTGTAGTCGTTCTTGTTGCCCCGCACATAGGGCTTGACGTACTGCGCCGGAATCAGCCTGACCTCAAAGCCCAGCGCCGCCAGCTCCCGACCCCAGTAATGCGCCCCGGCGCAGGCCTCCAGCGCCACCCGGCAGCGCTCCAGGTGGGCGAAATAGGCCAGCACCTGGCCGCGCCTGAGCATGCGCTTGCTCACCACCTTGCCCCGGGCGTCGCAACCCACCACATGAAGCACGCGCTTTGCCAAATCCAGCCCAATCGTCGTAACCTTGCCCATGGTCTCCTCCCTCTTGGATTCATATGGTTGATAACACGTCCATCTTGGCGCATCGCGACGCCGGTTAAAAAGGGGGAGGAGACCATTTCATCGACCTACGGCCCTGTGGTATCGGTCGTCTGTAAGGTGTACCAGCCGCAACCCGACCCTCTACGCCCGGAGCGCTCCGTGGTATGAGCACGGCGGTGTGTGCCGCGGCCGACGGGAGAAGATTATAGTCCAAGGTCATGGCGCAATTCGGCGGCGAGCCGGCGTTCGACTGTCTGGGGCGACTGGGGGTGGCCCGCGGCATCATTAACGCGGGGTGGACCTTCTGCACTAACCCGACCGACGGTACTGTCGGTCACGACGCCATTGAAGCGGGCCAACCTTATAGGAGAGGTGTCGGGTTACGCTGCCCGGACCCGACCTGCCGCGCTTGGGTGGGCACAGGAGCACAGGTCAGATGTCGATGTATCCACTCATGTATAGGCAGGCATCCCCGGCGATGGTAACGCGCGGGCCGCGGTCTTCGCAGTAGAGGGTGCCACCGCGTGCGGAGAGCTGGCGTGCGATGAGGTAGGTCTTTCCGAGACGCTTGGCCCAATAGGGCGTGAGCGCGGAATGGGCGGATCCGGTGACGGGGTCCTCGGGCACGCCAGCGGCGGGCGCGAAGAAGCGCGAGACGAAATCGGCGTCACGCCCCGGCGCGGTGGCGATCACGCCGCGCCGATCCAGAGTGGACAGTGCAGCGAAGTCGGGCGTGAGCTCGCGGATCTCGGCCTCCGTGTCGAACACGGCCAGATAGTCCATGGCGGCATGGACCTCGTCGGGGATTGCGCCCAACCCGGCAGTCAGTGCTGCCGGCGGCTCGCACGGCTCACCGCGCAGTGCGGGAAAGTCCAAGGCGAGCCGCCCGCTGGCCTCGCGTCGTACGGTGAGCGGTCCGCTGCGCGATTGGAAGGTAACGCTGTCGACATCGCCGAGGTGCTCGGTGAACAGCACCCAGGCGGCGGCGAGCGTGGCGTGGCCGCACAGATCGACCTCGCAGACCGGCGTGAACCAGCGGATGCGCCAACCGGCGGCCTCGGACACCACAAAGGCGGTCTCGGCCAGATTGTTCTCCGCGGCGATGGCCTGCATCACGTCCTCGGACAGCCAGTGCTCGAGCGGACAGACCGCCGCGGGGTTGCCGTGAAAGACGCGCTGGCTGAAGGCATCGACCTGGAACAGCGGGATGCGCACCGGTCTATATCTCGGTGTCGAACTCGGCAACGGCCGGTGCGTGGTCGGAGGGACGCTCCCACGCGCGCGGCTCCCTGTCGATCGTGCTGGCGGTGCAGTGCTCGGCGAGGGCGGTGCTGGCGAGGATGTGGTCGATGCGCAGGCCGCGGTTGCGCCGGAATCCCGCGGCGCGGTAATCCCACCAGCTGTAGGTCTCGGGCGGCTGGTCGAACTGACGGAAGGTGTCGACCAGGCCCAGGTCGAGCAACTTCTGTAAGGCTTTGCGTTCGGGTTCGGAGAACAGGACCTTGCCGCGCCACAGGTCGGGGTCGTGCACGTCGCGGTCCTCGGGCGCGATGTTGAAATCGCCCATGACGATGAGCTTCGGATGGTCCCGGAGTTGTTGCTCGATGTAATCGGCAAGCCTGGCGAGCCAGTCTAGCTTGTAGTCGTATTTCTCGGATCCCACCTCGGAGCCATTGGGCACGTAAAGGTTGAGCAGGCGGACCTCGCCGTAACTCGCGCCCAGCACGCGGCGCTGGTGGTCTTCAAGGCCGGGTATGTCGGTGACGACATCGTTGGCGTCGTGGCCGAGTCGACTGAGGATCGCGACGCCGTTGTATGTCTTTTGACCGGAATGGACGGCGCGGTAACCGGCGGCTTCAATCTCAGTTACCGGGAATTGCTCATCGACGCACTTCGTCTCCTGGATTCCCAGCAGATCGGGCTGTGCGGCCTTCAGCCAGTCGAGCACCTGCGGCAGGCGGACGCGCAGGGAGTTCACGTTCCAGGAGCCGACTTTCAGCATGTCAGGCACGGCCGCGCAATCAAACGCGGAAGCCGCCGTGGCG
>DATFLL010000113.1:0-9948 GCA_035267785.1 Gammaproteobacteria bacterium
TCTGTCGGCGATTTCCCCGCTGTGTAACGTGATGAGGATATCCGGGCACTACCACTCGAGCCATCCTGGCCATTGTCGACCTCCTTCCATGGACACTTGCGTCGTCAGTTCATGCGATCACGAAATAGGTATACTGTCCCCGGAATTCCGGAATTCGGAAATAGGTATACTGTCCCCGGAATCCCGCGCATTGCTCTCGTCCTTTATTGACCTCGACAATCAATAAATGATCACGATTAGCAGTGCGTGTCTACCCAATCCTCTTTATGCATAAATTACTGTTTTTGATCGCGATTTTGTGGGGATAGTTCAGCCTCCGACACCTTTTTCTTTATGAGTTACGCGCATGCCCCGACTGTTTCAATCGATAGAACCCCACCAAATCTCTCTCGTTTTTCTCAAAAACGTCTAGCAAAGCATTTAGCCCATATTTGATTTTTTTTGTGTACTCGCTATTAGTAATGAAGCACACTAGAAGCACATCCCAATCGGGGCAATCTTGTTTAAAAGAAATATCGAAGCCATCAACCAACGTATCTACAGACAAGATGAGCGCTGCGTACCAATTATGGTTAATAACATATTCGTTGGTAGTGAGAGGAACAGTATCACCAAGGCCAATTGGCGACTTAGTTTCATGGTAGCGTTGCAAAGAAGCAACCACTTTGCCGAGCTCAGAATCATCGGCGTCCGAAATACATAGAAACGCCCTACTGCTATTTCGGGGCAACGATACACATAAATTTAAGTCGTCCCCAATATTCGATAACGCTGCCGCATAAATGTCGCGCGAATCAGAGGTAAAGCTATATTCTTTAGTATAAAAGTCACCGACTGGCGGAATCTGTTTAAAAACAGACTTTAGCAGTAACGCCTGTTTTTTAGACAATTCCAGCATAATGCGTCCTAATGTTCTCGTTCTTTAAATTGCTTAATCTTTGTCCGTATCCTGTCAGTTGGATTCTTAGGGACATACTTCCCCGGACCTGGCTCGTCGCTGAGTATATGATTGTACTTCGACGGATTGCAACCACCCTTCCCGCCACAGGAGCCGGCTAGGTTATCCAAATCATTTGCTAAAACGTCCAACTCTTCTAGGCTTGCACGTCTCTTATTGCCTTCCTTTACAATACGGTCAACGGGGTCAATGTGATCGGCTTGAGTTGCTGGTCGCTCCTGGCAGTATTCACAGACTCGTCCGTCGCCAGTCACTTTTTTTCGGTTCTGTCTATATCTTGGTGTCTTGCGAAGATCTCGGCCGACGATTGCGCCTTCTCGTCGCGGGCTTGCGGAAACCCGTCGGCCCGCCGGCTGCCGAACGATTGGCCGTTGTGCGGTCGTTCGAGTATCGGCGGAATCCGGAAACTCGAATGGCACTGTCTCCGCCCTCTGCACTGTGCGTCGGGAAAAAACGGCCTTAGGCGATACCATAACACCACCGCTGTCCCCCAATCCGAAATGCTGAATATATGTTTTCGCGTTATCGAAGAGTGCTTTGTTACCCTCTGGTGTATTGACAGACAGATAAGAGAAATGGAAGCCGGTTTGGTTTAATTTCAGCGACGCTGCACGATTTGTACGGTAGTCATCGAAGGTCCGAATCTGGTATTTCTGGGTCTCGATAACTTTCTGTAAGCCCGCGAACTGCTCGCGGGTCAGTTGTCTGTCCCGCGCGAGTTCGGCGCTGGCGCCAGCCGCATCGGAGGCAGCGAGAACACGCGAATCCACCCGGTATGCTATTCCGGGGAGAACCTTGGTGTAGTCATTAACACGACCGTAGACCGCGCGGACGTCACGGTTTGTGAGCGCCGCAGCATTAATTATCGGATTGTCGTAGGCAGGGGTTCCACGGGCATCGAACGTGCTTCCGCCGCCGACGTCGACTGGAGGAGTTTGGACAGCGACTTCGAATAGGAAGGCGGCGGCCCTTGGGTTTTCCTTGAAACGGCCGGCCCAGCGCTTGTCGACCTGCCGCAGCGCCTGTTCGGTCAACTCCGCAACGGCCTCGCCATAGGTCTGTCCTGTTGCGTCTGCATACTCACCGGCATGCTTACGAATCAAGCGAGCCTCAATCGGGTGAAGCTGCCTGGGGTCGAATACCGCGCTGGGCCGGGTTTGGACCCATGCATTACCGGCGCTTACGGTCGAACCATCTTGGAAGTCGCGGAGCCAGGCATCTTGATGATAGCTGGCGGCACCAACATCTGTGTCATAACCACCCAGCCACGAGTACGCATCCCACACATCGCTGGCGGACTGACCGAAAGAGTCCGCCAGGCTCTCTTCCGTCGCGGTGTCGTAGCCATAGCCCTTTGCGTCGGCGAGCGCGTGGTAACCCTCGTGCCCGATAACAAAGAGCTTGTGGTCCGTGTTGGTCAGATCGGTAGCATAGGCGTTTATCGCGATCTGACCAGTGACCGTATCGTATCCACCCATGGCAAAGTTCTTGTCGAACCGCGCGCCCGCGGTATCCAAGCCAATTGCAGTGGGGTCGCCGTTGTAGATATGCAGACCGGCGGCTTGCGCGAGACGCTTGCCATCGGTTGTGTCACGAACGTATGCGGCCATGGCCGCCTGAATCTGCTCCGGGTAGGCGTCGGCTTGATTCAGGCCAGCCCGAAGCGCCGCGTTGTGGAGCAGCATGGCGAATGACTGCCGCTGGTTATACTTGTCACCCATCAGGCGCTGATAGTCGCGCGCGCCGAATTTGTCGTTGGTGAGTACCTTGTCGATGCCCGTCGCAACGTCGGCGCCATGCCGATACGTGTCGTAGAAGTCCTTACCGATATCGCGCCAACCCTGAACACTCAACATCCGATGATCGATGGTGACGTCAGCGTCCAGTCCGCCGGTGTTGCGGTGGGCGGTGACCGTCTGGAAACCGTCGATATCGCGGTTCAGTCCGGTCGGTAGCCCATCGTCGGCCACAAGGACGGTGCCCTGTCCGATAGTGGCGTGGGTGATCTGGCCGTAGACGTGACCGCCGAAAGCCAGTTGAGCGCTGGTCTTGGCGCTGTTGGGGACGCCGCCGCCGGTGGACGGGTTCTTGTCGGTACCGCGATCGGTGCTGAAGCCGGCGCTCCAATGGTCGGCGTTGTCGGTGTCGGTGAGGTCGTGGACGCGCAGGCGGCGGGTGCGCAGGGTCAGGTTGCCGCCGTCGGTGCCGTCGGTATTGATCTGGGCGACCAGGGCGCCGGTAATATCGGTCGTCTCGCCGGTGTCGATGGCGACGGAGCCGTGGCCGATGAGCGTGGTCGGGGTATCGACCCAGCGCCGGTCCTGGCTGCGGTGGCCGCCGTTGACGCCGACCCGTCCGGTGCCGTAGCTCAATCCTGCGTCCTGGCCGCGGGCGTACGTGGTGTTCTGACGGCTGGCGATGTCCAGGTTGCGCCCCGTGTCTATCGCGAGGTCGTTGGCCTCGAGGTTGGCACCGGCGATATGGGTGTCGCGTCCCGTGTGCACGGTGAGGGCGCTGCCGGCGGCGAGCTGGCTGTTGCGCCAGGAGACGCTGTCACTGCGGTCCGAGCCGACGCTGGCGCCGGCATTCCAGCTCGCGGTGTTCGCGCCGACGCCGTAGGTCCCGACGCTGTACTGGTAGGACACCGAGCGCCGGTCCTGTCGGCTGCTGTCGGTGTTCCGGGCGGCCTCGATGGTGACGTCGTTGGCGGCGGCCAGAGTCAGGTCGTGTTGGGCGCCGAGGTCCGAGCCCTGGATGTGAAGGTCGGCGCCCGAAGTCAGTGCCAGATCCCGGCCGGCCACCAGACTGGAACCCACGCTGCGGGACTGGCTTTGGTCAGTGCTCGTTCGTCTGCCGTGGAGCTCGAACATCGCATCGGCATAGAAGCCCGTGCCGGCGCTGCTCGTGGCAGCCGCGCCCATGCGCTCGCCCGCCTGGCCCACCTGCACGGCGGCGTTGAGCTCGTTGACCTTGGCCAACGCCACGTTGGCGACGTAGTACTTGCGATCCTCGCTGCGCAGGCGAACATCGTCGGGGGTGACGAGCCCTTTCTTTTCGTCCGCCTTCATCTTGGCCAGTTCGCGGTCGAACTTGGCGAGCGCGTCCTCGGCGGCCTGGCGCTGCTCTTTGGCGCGTTTGTAGGTCTGGAAAGACTGGGCGAAGTCGTTGTAGGCATTGCCCACGCCCACGGACAGGCGCAGGTCCGCCGTGGTCAGCTTCTCGGCGCGCTCGAGTACATCATCGGCGCTGAGTACGGACAGCCCCTTGTCCGCCGTGAGGCTCAAATCCCGGCCCGCCTGCAGGCTGGAGGCGGCGACCGTGGTCTGCCCGCCCGAGTGGACGCTCAGGTCGCCCCCGAAGGCGAGGCTGGAGCCGCGCTGCGTGAGCTGGCTCTGGTCGGTCTCCTCCTTGCGGTATTTGCCGTCGATACCCGCCGACAGTCGGCGGCCGTCCCATTGAGCGGACGCGCCCTTGATGCGGGCGATGCTGTGCTCCTCGTGACTGGTAATCCGGTCGACGGAGGCGAGTACCTGGACGTCACCCTTTGCATCGAGCGTCCCTTGGCCGTTGGCATGCAGCCTGGAACCGCTGGCGGTGATATCGCCTTGCGCGTACGCGCCCAGATCCCCCCCGGCACCGACATCGGCGCCCTGCTGATGCAGGCCCTGGGTGTCGACGCGGTCGGTCTTCTGCAGGACGATGCCGCTGGAGGCGACGATCTTGCCGCCCGTTGGGTCGAGCATGGCAATCGCGCCGATCCCCAGGGCGGCGAGACCGTTGAGCTTCTCGCTGTGATAATTCCAGCTGTGGTGCTGGAGCCCCACGCTGGCGATGCGCAGGTTGCCGATACGTGCCGAGTCGGACTCGTCGAGGACGTGGCCGTCATCACCGGCCAGTCTTTCTGTCTCACGGTCATCATCCGAGCGGTATGCCCCGCCGAACTCCATCGTCCCCGCGCTGGCGACGTCGGCGCCGGCAACGATGACGTCGCCGGATCGGTCACTACGGCCCGTGCTGAAACGCAGGTTTCCGCCGCTCTTGAGGTGGCTGGCGGCCAGGGACTCGGAATAGTGCCCGCGATCGTCCTGCTTGGTGTAGACCAGTCCGTCACTGGTGTGTTGGTAGCGATAGAAGTCGGTGTCCTTGCCGGCAAGCAGAAGGATATCGCCGCCACGAGTGTCGAGACTCGCATCGCCACCGCTGCTCGCGCTGCTGGCCACGAACGTCGTATCCCCACCGCTTGCCAGGTCGAGCGTCCCACCGGCGTTCAGATGAGCGCCGTGCTCCGTGGCGGTGTGGGTTGTGATGGTCGTCGTCTTCTTCGTACTATTGAGAAAACCGCCGTAGTCGATCTTGCTCGCCGAGGTGTCGTGCGTATCCCGCGCGGCCAATAGCTGGAGGTTGCCGCCGGCGGTCAAGTTCGTATCCCCACCGGAGTTGACCTCAGCAGCCTCTATCCGCAGGTCGGCCCCCGCATCCAAGCTCAGCCGACGGCCGGCGCTCAAATCGGTGACAGCATGAGTGACGCGGGTGTCCGTCCTGTTCCAGCCATTCACACGGCGGTTGTCGCGGTTGGTCAGTGAGAGGGCGTCGATCGACAATTTGCCGCCGGCATTCAGGCTGACATCGCGCCGAGCGGTCACCTGTCCGCCCGCCAGATTGAGGGTCCCGCCGGCCGAGAGATTCATGTCCTGCCCGGCGTTCAAACTCGCGATTCGGGTGACGCTCGAATGGATATCAGCGCCCGCATGGAACGTGTGAACAACGCTGGCACTGCGCAGATCGCCGCCAGCCGCAATACGCAGCCCGGCGCCTGCGTCAATTGTTCCTCCGCGATTGTCGAAGTCGCCGCTGGTGGCGATGGCGGTCGAATCGCTCGACGTAATATTGCCCTCGTTCAGCAGACTGGCCGCGTTGATGGCAACGCGGGTGCCGCTCAGCCGCGCCGTCCGGCGCTGCGCCAGGAGCTGACGGGTCTTGGGGCTTAGGTAGAGGCGCGGTGCCAGCACCGTGCGGCCCTCGACCTGGGTGTTCACATACCAAAGGATGTCCTCGGTCAAATCCGCGACCTGGTCGTCGCTCAATGCCTGGCCGAGTTGGAGATCGAGGCGATCGCGCTCATCGGCAGCTTGGTCGGCGAGGCGCCGATACTGGGCGTTGTTGCTTTGCGCATCGGCGAACAGGAAACGGGTGCCGGCCGTGTCGCGCACTTGGTCGGCCAGCAGGCGCTGGTCATAGGCCGCGTCACCGAGGAACAGCGTCGGGTCTTTGCCCGGCTGATAGCCGATGCGCTGCAGGAAATACTGCGAGCCCAGGAGCTCGCTGACATCGATCAGATTAGGGTCAGTCTCGATGAGATACGGATTATTCGCCCTCGGCGCGGGGTTGGGGCGGAACAGCCCGCTGTCGCCCGGAAGTGTAAGACCGGCCAAGGGATCGGTCGGTTGGTTAACGGATGCGCCGGCGCCGCCGGTCGTGGTAACACCGTTGTTGGTTTTCTGGGATGCGTTGATGGACAGCGTTCGGCCGGCTTGAACGCTCGCGGGGATAGACTCACCGGTATTGCGTATGGCTTGGTAATGGTAGTAGATCCAGCCGTATGTGGTATCGTGTCCTCCTATGCATCCGCCACCGATGCTGTGACCATGTCTACACGGTCGCCCTGTAATACCCCAATATTTTCCGAGCTGGTCATAGGCCTCGCGCAACTGATAGGCGTGATTAGTGAAATTCTTCGCATTGATGTCGATGTCACCGGCCGCGAAGATGTCAGACAGCTCGTTGGTGAATGAATCCGCGGTGGCGGTCAGGTCGCCATCGGTCTGGATCAAGCCTCGCGTCAGATTGGGATTTTGACTCTCCTTCCAGTTGTACTTCCAATAATTCCAGTCGAAATACGTGTTATGACGCACCGCCGGCCGATCGGTCTGAGCCGTGGACGTCGGCGGATCGCTGGAGGGAAAGTTGTGGGTGTTGAGCACCTGGTCGGCGGCCAGGGTCATGTCGCCGCCGCTTTCGACGCGGCCGCCGCGGTTGTTGAAGGCGACCATGCGCGAGCCGCTGAGGCCCGCAGCGTTCAACGCGTTCATTGCGAACAGCTCACCGCGGTTCGCGAGTGTGCCGTCGGCCCTGAGCGCCATATTCCGACCGGCGAAGACGAGGACGCCCTCGGCGTTGGTGATGTCGCCGCTGGCGGCGAGCTCGAGGTCGCCGCGCGCGGCGAGCTGATTCGCGTTGTTGATATCCAGGGCACTGAGCAAGAGGTCACCACCCGCCCAAATCTTGTTATCGATTTGCAGGGCGCCGGCCGGGGCGCCGAGTTCGGTCAGCCCGGTCCCGCCCGTGAGTTCGGGCGGCGTCCAGTCCCCCTGGGTCTGTACCAGGCGCAGGTCGCGATCGGATTCGACAGCGTTGGTGAGGTTCAGCGTGCCGGCCTGCAGGTCGATGCTGCCCGCGGCCCTGTAGTCGCCCTGCTGGCGCAGTTCGCCGGCGACCCGCGCGGTGATGCGGTTGCCGGCATGGACCTGCGCGGTCTCGAGCGGGCCGGCCGACTGCATGTAGACGCTGTCCTGCGCTTCGACCGGCGCGGCGGTACGCACGCCGACCCCGGCCTGCGTCGTGACCAGATCGATCTGCCCGGCATACATCGAACCGAGCTGACCGGCGTCGATCGCGTAGGCCGGTGCGGTTCCGCTCCCCGAGCCGGCCTTGGAGGTGACGGTGTCGGTGGCGTGGTCGTAGCGATCGTTGCCGGTGCGTACGGCGAGGTGATGATTGACCTGCAGCTTGGCCTGCACCCGGACGGCCTGGCTGATGAGATCGACATACGAGGTATCGGTGTCGACGAGCCCCTGGCCCTGAACGGCGATGTTGCCGGGGCCAAGGGTGAACGTACCGACGCCGCCGCTGCGATTGTCCTCCGAGCCGGTGATCAGGGTGGCGCGGCTGGTGTTGATGAACCCGCAGCCGTCACAGGTGATTCCGTTGGGATTGGCAAGGATGAACTCGGCCCGGTGGCCGAAGATTTCGGTGTAGCCGTTCAGCGAGGAGGGATTGGTGCTGCGCACCTCGTTCAGGATGATCCGGGCGGGATCGCCGACGTGGAAGTGCGGATTGGGCGGCAGGGCACCGCCGAGCTGCGAGACGCCGACCGAGTCGGCGTTGTTGAGTATCAGCCCGCGCTGGTCGACGTTGAAGTCGCCGTAGCTGTTGCGCGAAACGCCCTGGGCATTGGGAGCGGCGACGTCGACCATGGGCACGCCGTTGCGCGCGGCGTCGGTCGTCGTCTGTGTCGTGCCGTCGGGCCGAACGCCGCCGGCGGCGACTACGGTGCCGGCACTGGCCAGGCAGATAAGCAGAAACGGGATGCGGAACCATCCCCTGGGCGAGAGGCGTCTGTCCATGACTTCCAACCTGTGGTTAGCGGTGTCCCTGATCCGCCGGTCACGGCCTTCCGAGGCCGTGCGCGGTAAATGTCGGCTTACAGTCCCTTCACATTTACCCTACACCGAATATTGAATTTTCTTTGTTCCGGCGCGTCAGGGAGATCAAGCCACAGGAGAACGGCAATGGCAACCCCCAAGCTGCATAACCGGCGCGTCTTTCGCTTCCGACAAAGACATGGCAGACTGTGAATTGGAGAAACACAAATCTGGAATGGAGTCTGGAATGAAAACCAAAGCCTTATATATACCTCTTCTCGTCGCGCTCCTGCTCTCCCCCTTGGCGGCCTGCCGCGCGGACGACCAACCGATGAGCGCCAAGGGCGTTGCCGCACTCGACAAGGGCCATGCCGATGACGCACTGACCTGGTTCCAAAAGGGCGCCAAGGCCGGCGAGCCCGATTCGCTGTATTACCTCGGTCGCATGTTCGAAAGCGGCGTCGGCGTACGGCGCAACGTCAAACAGGCCATCGATTTCTATCGGCGGGCGGCCAAGCAGGATCAGGCCCAGGCCATCAATCAGCTCGGCGTGCTCTATCTCGGCTCGCCCGGGGTGCTGCAGAACTTCGACAAGGCCAGCGCCTATCTGCTGCGCGCGGCCAAGCTCGGCAATCCGCAGGCCCAATTCAATTACGCGACCCTACAGCTGCAGGGCAAGGCCGTAGACATGGACCCCGCCGGAGCCGACAAGTGGCTCGAGCGTGCGGCCATGCAGGATTACGTGCCGGCTCAGCTGCGCCTGGCAAACAATTATCAACTCGGCATCGGGGTCAAGAAGGACTTCAAGAAGGCCTACGGCTGGTACCGCCACGCCGCCAAGCTCGGCAGCGCCTACGGCATGTACAAGGTCGGGCTCATCTACGAATCCGGCAGCGGCGTTGGAAAAGATCTGGTTCAGGCCCATAAATACCTGAACCTCGCGGTGGGCAACGGCTACGACAGGGCGCTACCCGAGCTCAAGCGCCTGACACAGAGCCTGTCGCGCCAACAGCTGGCCAAGGCGCAGTCCCTGGCCGCGAAGTGGCGCCCCTCCCAAGACGCCTCGAACTGACCCATGGCGCCCCGACGACGGCCCCGGCTTCGGCCGGGGCTCCGGCTTTGCCTGGCGCTTGGCCTGGTAGCCGGGGTCTGGCCGGCCCGCTCGGCGTTGGCCGCCGACCCGACCTCGCCGCTCATCATCGAGCAGCACCGCCAGGAACAAAAGTCCAACGAGGAACGGGCGCGCGGCCTCATCGAGCGCCGGCCCAAAGTGGCACCGCCGCGCGTCGAAGTCGAGACCCCCACGCTCCTGCCCGCCGGCCAATGCCAGCCGGTGCAGCGCGTGTTCCTGTACGGCGCCGATCACTTTGCGAAGAGCGAACGCAGGCGCGTCCTCGGGCCCTTCATTGGCCGTTGCCTCGACAATGCCGGCGTGGCCAGGCTGGCGCGGGCGGTCCAGGAGTGGTACCTGCAGGCGGGTTTCATTACCACGCGCGTCAGCATCAAACAGCCCCAGAACAGCTTCGACAAGGGCAACCTGGAGCTGTGGGTGGTCGAAGGGCGCATCGG
>DATFLL010000114.1:0-60294 GCA_035267785.1 Gammaproteobacteria bacterium
GGGAATGAGCGCAGGGGGCAGGTGCGTCGCGGAACTTCCCCGGGGGATCCGCCCTCCAACAATGAAATTGGCCCGTATACCGCCGTCGTCTGAACGCCTCCCAGATCCCTGGTTCACAGCTCCGCGCCATGCCTGACACTAACCAGAAGGTTCACGTCTTTCGCCACGGTGCCACCGAGTGGAGCGTGAGCGGAAAACACACCGGCCTGACCGATGTTCCCTTGACGGGAGCAGGGCGGCGCAATGCCGAGCGGCTGCGCCCGCTGGTGGAGGGACAACCGTTCGCCCTCGTTATGAGCAGCCCGCTGCAGCGCGCGCTGGATACCTGCCGGCTGGCGGGCCTTGGCGACCGCGCGCAAGTGCTGGACGATCTGGTGGAGTGGGACTACGGCGACTACGAGGGGCGGACCTCGGAGGATATCCATCGCTTGGACCCGGGCTGGCAGGTCTTCACCGACGGCTGTCCCGGCGGCGAGTCGCCCGCGGACGTGGCTCAGCGGGTGGATCGGGTCATCGAGCGGGTACGCCGGGCCGGGGGCGATGTCGCGTTGTTCGCCCACGGGCACGTCCTGCGGGTGCTGGCGGCGCGGTGGCTGGGTCTCGCCCCCGCGTATGGGCGGTTCTTCGACCTGGATACGGCCACCTACAACATCCTCGGGTACTACCATGAGAGCCCCGCCGTGTTGCGCTGGAACGCGCCACTGGAGATGGGGCGTTCGTCCGGCTAAGCGTCAAATTGCCATCGGCTTACGTCAGCCCGACCGTTAGCACCAATTCGACGGCGGCGTTCATGGGTAGCTGTGCACACGCGAGTACGCTGCGTGCGTGTTCACCCTGTGCGCCGAGCAGTGCGACGAACAGGTCTGAGGCGCCATCGAGTACCTGCGGCTGCTCGAGCCAACCTTGCGCCGAGGCGATGTATCCGTCCAGGCGGATAATGGTCTTGAAACGCCGCCAGCCATCGCTCGCCGCCCGGATATGTGCCAATGCGTTGAGGGCCGCCAGGCGTGCGGCTGCATAGCCCTCATCCTTCGACAGCGCTTCTCCGAGCACACCGGGATAGCGCAGCACGCCATTGTCGATGGGAAACTGTCCGGACAGATACAGAGTGTTGCCGTGGTGCTTGGACGGGTGGTAGTTCCCGGCGGGCCGCGTGCGCGGCGGGAGCTCGATGGCGAGCTCCCGCAAGCGCGAGTCAATGGGATGCGGCTTCAATGCTCCGTGCCCCATGGCAACAATACCAGGTTGCCGTTCACGTGATGCGCATCCAGGCGTTCATGGGCCTCGCGCACGCGCTCCAGTGGCATGACTTCGTCGACCACCGGGCGCAATTTACCAGCCTTTATGAGCGCCAGACCTTCACGCAATTCATCCATGGTTCCCATGAATGAACCCAGCAGTTGATACTGACCGCGGAAGAAGTGGTAGACGTTGGGGATTTTGGCCTCGTTGCCTGCCACGAGACCGAAATTTACCACCTTGCCGCCCCATTTGACGGCGCGCAAATTGTCCGCCAGGGCGCTGCCCCCCAGGTTGTCGATGACGACATCGACGCCGTCCCCGCCGCTCCACTCACGCGCGACGTCGGCGAAATTCTCTTTGCGATAGAAAATCACTTCGTCGGCGCCAACCGCGCGGGCACGCTCTGCCTTTATTTCTGTGCTGACCGTGGTGATTACCCTGGCGCCGAGCGCCTTGGCGACCTGGATCGCCATTGAACCGCTTCCCGATGCCCCTGCCTGAACCAATACCCGCATCCCGCTACGCACCTGACCGAGGGTCTTCACCGTGTGCATTGCCGTGACCACCACGAGCGGCATCGACGCGAGCTCTTCGTCCGCAATATCGAGGTCGTTGGGTAACGCCCAACGTTCGTGGATGACCATATACTGCCCATAACCACCGTGATTGAACGTACCACCCGGGTAGAAGCTCGGCGTGTAGTTCTCCCGACCGGTATCCCAGTCGGCCGCGTCGACCGGAAATCCGGGGGCCACGATGATCCTATCCCCTTCCTGGAAGCGTTCGACGCCTTCGCCCACTGCCTCGACGTGGCCTATGACATCCGAACCGGGAATATGCGGCAGCGGGATGTCCTGGCTGACCGCGCCCGCGCGGACCAGGGTGTCGTAATAGTTGAGACCCGCTGCTGATACCCGTACCAGCAGTTGCCCGGGACCCGGTTCCGGCATCGCCAGCTTTCCGACCTCGAGTACCTCCGGACCCCCAAACCCCGTCAAATATGCCGCCTTCATAATCGTGTCCTCATAAGCTAAAGTAGGTGAAGTTTCCTCAACTCTTTGGGCAGGTGCAGGATCTCCCCGCTCACTGCGTAGGCAGGGTATTGCGCTTCAGAAGAAATAAAAAATGATATATTTTTGATAAATTGGTGAAGTTTTCTAAACAATGAACGACAACCGAATACCTTCGCTCAATGCCCTGCGCGCGTTCGAGGCAGCGGCCCGGCACCTCAGTTTCGGTGCCGCGGCCAAGGAGCTTTTCGTCACCCCGGCAGCGATTAGCCACCAGATCAAGGGGTTGGAGGCGCAACTGGAGCAGCCGCTCTTTCGGCGGGTGCAACGCACGGTTGAACTGACCGAGGCGGGCAGGCTGTTGCTGCCTGAGCTGCGTGATGCGTTCAATCTGATCGAGCGTTCGATTGCGCGGTTGAACGAGTGCAAGGAAGGAAAGTCATTGATGGTCAGCGCCTCGCCGGCGCTGACGGCGAAATGGCTGCTGCCCCGGTTGCACGAATTTCATAAATGCCATCCGGACATCGAGGTCCACCTCGACACCAACCCACTGCCGCTCGACTTGGATAAAAGCGACGTGGACGTCGCGATCGTCTTCGGTACGGGTGATTATGCCGGCATGGAGGTTGAACCGCTCCGGGCCGGATTGAGCGAGATTATCGTTCCGGTCTGCAGTCCTGCGTTGGCGCGAGGCGAGTCCGGCTCACTCCGTGAACTACCGCTGCTGCACTACGACGACCCGGCCTTGCAGGGGATTTTGCCCGACTGGTCGGCGTGGCTGCGCGCGGCGGGAATTCACGATATCGACCACAAACGTGGCGCGCGTTTCACAAACCAACTGCTGATGATCGAGGCGGCTATACGTGGCCAGGGTGTAGCGTTGGGGTGCCGCTTCGTCGTCGCGGACGACCTGGAAGCGGGTCGGTTGGTCCGCCCCATCGAACAGCCAGGGCGGTTAAAGCACAACTACTACATCGTTCATCGCGGCCAGCATAAATCGGAGGCGGTTGCCAAGTTCAGCGGTTGGCTGACCGAGGCAGCAGGACGGACCGATCTTCCCTAGCGGTCAAACCCACGCGAGGCAGGGTCAGGTCTTGCGTTGCAAGACAGATTTGGGCACATAATGAAAAGCCAACGCCGTGAATGATATCGGCACCACGATAAGACATAACAACAACGGAATTGAAATAACGACTTGCTAGTGGCCTTTCTATAATTCACCGAAAATTGTCCCGGAGACGTGTGCCAAACCGGGGCGACCGGTTCGTAACGGCAGGCTTGGCGTAGGGACAGGCCGATGGAACTGGATCATCGCTCGATACGGTTGGGGGTTGATGGCCTGCCAGCGAGAGCGGGTTAGCCGTTTCCAGGTGCGGGCAGCTCGAGGGGGACAAAGAACAATGGCGCAGTTGCAACTGTCACGATATCACGCATTCCTGATCGGCATGTTTGCCCTCGTTTGGACGTGGGCCGCCATCGGGCCGGTTTACCCCCACGACTGGCTGTTGGAAAACTATCTGGTCTTTATCTTCGTGCCCGTTATCCTCCTGGTCAGCCGTTATTTCCGGCTGTCGAATTTTTCATACACGCTGATCACCGCGTTCATGTGTATGCACGTGATCGGGTCCCATTACACCTATGCCGAGGTGCCGTTCGGCTTTACCCTCGAACAGTGGTTCGGTGCCCACCGCAACATGTACGATCGGCTGGTGCACTTCAGTTTTGGTTTCTTGTTGGCCTATCCTATGCGCGAGATGTTTCACCGTGTGGCGCATACCCGGGGCGTCTGGAGCTATTGGCTGCCGGTGGAACTGGTCTTGGCCTTCTCGGCCGTGTACGAGATTATCGAATGGTTGGCCGCGGCCAATGTGGACCCAGCGGCGGGTCTGGCCTTCCTCGGCGCGCAGGGCGATGTCTGGGATGCTCAGAAGGACATGCTGGTGGCCGGTATCGGCGCAATGCTGGCGATGCTTATCGTGATGCTGCTTCGGTGGGCGCTCGACCGGAATTTTCTGCGGGAACTGCGCGAGAGTCTGTTCATCGACAAGACCGACCAACCCATGGGCGAATTCGAATTCCGGCGCCTGTGGCGCAACCGGCGGAGATAGGCTCAAGCGCCAAGGTGGCCAACTTAAGGGTCCTTCTATTTGAATATCGGGGCCCCGAGATGACGTGGCCGGGAGCGATCCAAGCCACACTATCGGAAGTCGTGAGAGCGGCCGCGTGCACAGTGTCCTTTTGTGGTCTGAATCCAAGTTTGCAACGAATGGGCGTGTGTCGACCGTAAGGCATGTTCGATGGCGGAGTCCCCAGAGCGACACCTGAGGGCCGGCCGTTAGGTGGCAGATATGAGTTCAGGCTCCGGGTATATTGCGGCGGCAGACGTGGTGCTCATTGCGCATGTCGCATTCGTGGCGTTCGTGGTATTCGGATTGGTGCTAATCTGGCTGGGGAAACTGCTCCGCTGGGGATGGGTGCGAAATCCCTGGTTTCGGCTGGTCCACCTCGCCGCAATTGTCTTTGTGGTCCTCGAATCCTGGGTCGGGATGGCCTGTCCGCTGACAAGCTGGGAAATGGAGTTGCGCCAAGGCGCCGGCGGCGCGACCTATACCGGCTCGTTCATTGCGCACTGGCTGGATAAGATCCTTTATTACCAATTCCCGGCATGGGTCTTTGTCGTCGCTTACACGGCATTCGGGGCCGTTGTGATTGCGAGCTGGTTCTGGGTGAGACCGCGACGGTTTACCGGCGATAAGATGGAGCGGTGACGGCTCGGAACCACGCCCCTAACCGGCCGTCACCCGCGCAATCTGCCCCGGGATTCCGGGAATTCGGCCGAGGCGCGTGAACCCTTACTTGGGCCGCCGTACGACTCGCACTTTTCCGCTCGGCCCGCCGCCGCAGTAGAACCTATCACCGCCGTCGGATTCCAGGCCCGACACGCCCGTGCCGGGCGGCAGTTCGAGTTTCTCCCGGACCTCCCCCGTTTGCGGGTCGATCCGCCGCAGCTCGCTCTCATCGCCGTCCCAGATACCGTGCCAGAGGTCTCCATCAACCCACGTCACGCCGGTGACGAATCGGTTGGACTCGATGGTGCGGAGTATCTCACCGGTTTCCGGGTCGAGCTGGTGAATCTTGCGCTCCCGATACTGGCCCACCCAGAGCGAGCCTTCGGCCCAGGCGAGCCCCGAGTGGCTGCCGCCGCCGGGCAGGGGGATGGTGGCCAGTACACTGCCGCTTTCGGGGTCGATCTTCTGGATGCGGTTCTCGGCGATCTGAAACAGGTGCCGGCCGTCGAAGGCCGTTCCCGCCTGTGCCGGGACGTCGATTGTCCGGTGTGTCTCGGCGCTGGCCGGATCGAGCGTATGCAGTCGCTCGCCCGACGCGAACCAGACCTTCCGGCCGTCATAGGTGACCCCGTGGACGGCTTCTACGCCGGCGAAGGGGCCGTACTCTTGGATGATCTGCGCTTTTGATTGTTTCATGCGTGTAGTCTAGCCGGCCGGAAGCGGCGGTGGGAGTAACAATGTTGTCGTGAATCCCGGCACGGGCGGGGTCATCCAACGACGGGCGCGCCCGCTGCCGACCGACTGCACCTTGTCCTCCGTGGCGAGGGTGTCCAGCGCCCGCTGGACGCTGCGCTGGCTGGTGCCCAGCGCGAGCGCCAAAGCCGAGCTCGACCACAACTCGCCGTCGGCGAGCAAGGCGAGCAGCGCTGCGTGCGGTTCGTCGACGGGGTGCGCCAGAACGGCGACCCCGGACGCCCGGTGCGGTGTCAACACAAAACCGCGCTTCGTGGCGTTCACGTCGGCCAGGGGGCGAAGTGCCTTGCGCAGACGCCCGACTTCCACGCGCAGGCGAGCGCGGTGCGACTCGTCGGCGAATCGCGTTCGAAACGCCGCCGCGATGAGTGTGTCTCTGGGCGCCTCGTCGGGCCAGGCTTCGCTTAGTACCCGTGCCAGTGCGAACAATACCGGCCGCTTGGCGAGAGAGACGACGTTGCCTCCGTCGCGCACGGCAAGGCGGCATGCGTCCACGACGAAGGTAGCCGACGTCAGAAGCGCCTCGACGTCCTCCAGCCTAAGGAGCCGTTCTTCGCCATTCGCGATCAGCCGGGCCGCGGGTGCATTCAGGAGATGGAACGCATTGTCCACCTCGGCCATGAGTGGGGGGATGTCTGCATGTTCCGCCGCGCGTCTTGCCCGAGTGAGCGCCGCGCGCGCCGTCGCGCTGCGCAGGCGGCGAATCGCTATCCCGGCGATCACGAGATCGACCGCGGCCTTCGAGGCCGGCGGGAGAAGGGATGCATCGAGCAGGTCGAGCGTATGCTCGGCTTCATCTGTGCGCCCGATCAGGAGCAGGCGCCGGGCCTCCAGATACCGTGCGTGCGCGGCGTTGACCTTATCGCCGTGGGTCTCCAGCGTTGTGCGCGCCGTATCGAGCGCTTTGGCGGGCCAGCCCAGGTCGCGCGTGGCGAGCGCGACTTCGGCCTCGGCGACGATGCACCGGGCGCGGGCGACGGCCTCTTTGGGGCCGAAGGCGCGGGCGGCCTCGCGCAGCAGGGCCTTCGCCCGAACGAGCTCGCCGAGCTGTGCCATCGCGATGCCTCGAAGCGCGAGCGCAGGGGCGTCGTCGCGCATGGCGACGCGCTGCAGGGCACCGAGCGGATCGCCGGTCGCAAGCGCGCGCCCCGCCGCCGTGATCAGCGAATCCATCCGAATCCCGTCACAGTTGTTACTCCCACCGTGCAGTGCCCGGTACTTAGTATATCCCAGGACATACCACCAAACGGGAGAAGAGCGATGGCAAAACACGCGATTGGAACACGTAAAGACTGGCTGGCGGCGCGCATCGGGCTGCTCGAAGCGGAGAAGGCGCACACGCGGCGCGGTGACGAACTGGCCCGGCGACGCCAGGAGCTGCCGTGGGTGCGGGTCGACAAGTCGTACCGGTTCGAGACGGAAGACGGTGCTGCGTCGCTGACGGATATCTTCCGGGGACGTTCGCAGCTCCTCGTCTACCACTTCATGTTCGGGCCGGATTATACGGCGGGCTGTCCTTCCTGTTCGGCGATCGCCGACGGATTCGACGGCATCGTTTCCCACCTTGCCAATCACGACGTGATGCTCTGGGCCGTCTCTCGGGCACCGCTTGCGAAGCTACAGGCGTACCGCCAGCGCATGGGATGGACGTTCCCGTGGGCGTCCTCGTCCGGCAGCGACTTCAATGCCGACTTCAATGTGTGGTTCAGCGAGGAGCAGCAGCGCGCGGGGGGCATCGAATACAACTATCAGCGCGAAGGTCATGCGATGGATATGACGCCGGCCCCGGAGCCGGTCGTACAGCTCGCCGCCATGGCCGGAACCGATGCGCCCACGTACACGCGCGACAGGCCGGGCATGAGCGCATTCGTCCTCGAGGACGGCGTTGTCTACCATACCTATTCCACCTACGCGCGCGGACTGGACAGCCTCTGGGGCATGTACCAGTGGCTCGACCGGGCGCCCAAGGGCCGCAACGAGACGGGCGTGTGGTGGCGCCGGCACGACGAGTATCTCGCGGGTTGACCGAGGGTGGGCGTGTCATCGGCTCGAACCGCTGCGCGTGCGCTCTCCGAGTCCGCTTCCCGGCGAGCCTTTCTGGGCGTCTCGGTGCTGCTCTTCGCCGCCAGCGTTACCCTGACGATCGTCCGGGGCACATCCATGTCGGCGATGGGCGAGATGGCGATGCCCGGCGGCTGGACGGTGTCGATGACTTGGACGCGGGTGCCCGGCCAGACGTGGCCGGGTGCTGCGGCCTCGTTCCTCGGCATGTGGATCGTGATGATGGCGGCGATGATGCTGCCGTCCCTGATCCCGGCGCTGTGGCGCTACCGCCAGGCCATCGGCGGGGTCGGCCGTGCCCGGCTCGGTCGGCTGACGGCCCTGGTGGGTCTGGGCTACTTTCTTGTCTGGACCCTGGTAGCGCTCGCCGTCTACCCGCTGGGCGTTGCGTTGGTGGCGGTCGAGATGCACGTGCCGGCGTTGGCACGGGCCGTTCCGATCGCTGCGGCCGTGGTCGTGCTCGTTGCGGGGTTGTCCCAGTTCACCCGGTGGAAGGCCCATCACCTGGCCCGCTGGCGAAGGACACCGGCGGGCGAGCGGAAGTTGCCGGCGGACAAGGGGTCGGCACTGCGGCAGGGAATCGGGCTCGGCCTCCATTGCACCTACTGCTGTTCGGGTCTGATGGCGATCCTCCTGGTCACGGGGATCATGGACCTTCGCGCGATGGCGGCCGCTACGGTGGCGATGACCGTCGAATATCTTGCACCGGACGGCGCGCGCGCCGCACGCGTCGTCGGTGTCGTTGCCTTCGCAGGCGGTTTTTTTCTGATCGCACATTCGTTCGGAACCGGTTGATGTGCATCCGTTGGGTCATGTTGTGGGCGCCTGTCCCAATGAGAATCGCTATCATCATTGGCTGCCATAGAACGAATTCTTTCGTCCGGCGCGCTTGATACAGATCAATATGGCAATCGCTGGACGCCATTAGTCTGAAATTACCGGGACCAGTCGGGTCGGATTCACGGGGACCGGCCGGGCGTCTATTCGTCGTCTATCAAAGCAGGGGGGAGTCATGAATATCTATATCGCCGCCGGTTTTGCCGCACTGGGGCTGTTTTTGTTTTCCGCCAACGCATCGGCCGCGGGGCCGAGCGTGCCTGCCACGAGCGTCATGACGCAGACCATTGCATGCCCTCAGACGGTCAACGGTGTAAAGATCAAGCGTATCCACCAATTCACGGTGCCGGCGGGTTGGGCCGATGAGGCATACGGCTCCACCGGATACAGCGGGGCGTCGCTGTATGTGAGTCGTCACTATATCAGCAGCGACGGGCGCAAGCTGTACTGCGGCTACGGGGCCCGCAGCGGAAATTCGGACTACACGCTGGTGCTGATCGTGCGTAACGCGCCCAGCGGGCGCAAGTGTACGGCGGGAAGCAATCACACCTTCCGCTGTTCCATGATTCGCCGCGATATCCGTCGCTGAACCGCCGCCGCCAGCGCCCTGGACGCGCGCACAACGGAGGCTAGCGGCTCCGCGGCGGGCGCTACCTCGCCAGACGATCTCCACCACGCTCGTCACTCAAGGCCGAAACGGGCGGCGAAAGACCGCCTATGGCTGGAGCGTCCCCATCCTGCTCTTGTATTCGTCGAACTGCTGTTTCTTGTCGGCGATGGCGTTCATCAGATCGATGCTCACATAGACGCTGTTCTCGCCGTCGCGGCGTGACCAGCCGACCGAATACCGATTGTCAAAATGGAACATCAGGCCGTGGCCGGCACTGGGGGAGTCGCCCCAGTCGTTGTAGGTCGAAGCCAAAGAGACGCCGAACGGGATGCCGAGCGGGGACGATGTTTTGTTCCACCAGTTGACGCCGAACCACTCGATCGCCACGCCGACTTTGTATTTTTCGTCGCCCTTGGCCTTGGAGAAGTGCTCGTAGACCAGGCTGGGGTGGAGCGTGCTCCACTGGCGCGCCGGTGGGCCGACGAGGTGACCCTGTTTGAAATGGCGGCTCTCCATTGCCGTGGTCAACAGGAGATCCAGGGTCGTCTGGGAGCGGGCCTGTTCGAGATAGGTGTCCCACTGCAGCGACAGTCGGTCGAGCTTTTCGAGCGTCTGGTGCGCCGTGAGCTTGGTATAGGAGCTCTTGTACTGGTCAAAGACCTTGCCGTACTCGTCGAAGAGCTTGTTGCAGGGTTCGGAATACTTGACGAGGCATTTGCCGTTGTCGGCGACCTTGAAGCTGGCGCGGCGCGCGATATCGGCGAAATAGAAGATGAATTCGGTGTCATTGGCCGGCGAGGGCTCTACATTGAACGACGGCAAGTGCTTCGAGTAGATGTCGCCCTGCGCCACGGTGGTCTTCAACCCCTCGAAAGGTTTGGCGAAGTTCTGAATCGGTACGACGTCGGCGATTTTCGCGGCTTCCTGCTGGGCGACGTCAGCGAACTCGCGCAGCAGGATGCGCTGCTGCTGGTCGCTCACGCCGGGGTCCGTGCTGAGCAAGGAGCGGCACAAGGCCTTGTTGACCTTCATCGCCTCCCGGTTCAGCGCTTTGAAATGTGTTGTCTCGACGCCCTCCAGATTTTTGCACTCCAACGCGAAGCCGTCGGTGGCGCCGGCGGCATGTGCGGCGTTCGTATATAACGGAAATGCGATCAGAATAACAAGGAATAGAGCTTTCATCAGTTCGCCTCCCTGCTGCGTTAATGGCCAAGGCTCGATAATTCACCTTGAAACCGGTCGCGGAACTCGTTGACGGCCTTCGCGGCCTCGAGGAAGGCCTGCAACGAGTCCGTATCGGTGAGCTGAATATTGGAATAGGCGTCTTTGAGTGCCTGATAGGCGCCGGCGATCGAACGCCCGGCGGCCTTTTCGTAGATGTCGTCCGAATTCGCCCTGGAGGGCACTATCCGGCAAACCGTTCGCAGGAGGGGCAGAGCGACCTTCGGATTTTTAATGTATTCGGAAAAGTCGTGGGTGTTGATATCGGTGACGGCGGAGGTCTCGATGTCCGAATAGGCGAAATCGAAATGGTCGCGCGGTACCCAGCTGCCGTCGTTTTTGGGGTGGAAGGACTTTATCAGGGTGAAGGGGTCGAGCTCATGGTGGACATTGCGCAAATAATCGGTGCAGCCGTCGGGGCCGGGGCGGACCGTGGACTTATACGGGTCGCTGATGTCGGTGACGCTGTTGACCAGTCGTGAGACGTTGGCGACCATCCAGACCGATTTCAGGCGGTGCGTCACGAGGTCGAGATCCGGGATGTCGTCATTGGCGACAAAGTCACCGCGGTACAATTGGGACAGTGTGTCGTGTGCGACCGCGGTGCCGAGCGAGTGTGCGAGCACGTGAATCTTCTTCTCGGGAGCGTTGTCGCGGACGATTTGGGCGATCTTTCGAGCCGCGTCCACGCGCACCTTGGCACCGAGCAGGGTGGCGTAGAAGATTACGTCGAGGCAATGCGTGTAGAAGAACTTGTCTTTGCCGTAATTGGCCTCAAAGGATGACAGCTTCAATACCAGACCGGGTCCCCAGGACAGCCCGGCCAGCTGATTGATCGCCCCCAGGCGCTCGGCGACGGGCTTCGCCTGGTTCTTCATCTTTTTGCGGATTTCGTCGAAGAATCCGTCGTAATTGAATTCCTGAATGTCGACCAGCGTATTGATGTCGGTCGACTCGTAGCCGTCGACCTGATGCAGGGTCTCGTGGATGGCCGCGGTGAACTCTTTGGCAAAGGCGCCCGGGGGGTGCTTGCCCATGCCGTGGACGAGGATGAGGACCGGCTTATCAGACATCGGTTATCTCCTTATATTGCTATCGTCGAACGATAGGACTCCGTTTTCGGAAGTGTAGTGGACGGCGATCGATAATTGAATTAACAAGGCCGACGGGTGAATCCGAGACCGGGTCGTCCGGATGTGCGAGGCACGGCCTGGGAGCGGCCGGACGCCGATGCCGCGGCTGCACCGAATTGAGGCGGTCCCCGAATCCTGCTATAAGGCGGTGACAGGCGCATCAATGGCGCGGCCGAAAGTGGCTGTGCATTTAGACATTTGGAGTCGTTTCGGGGGGGCGATGGCAAAGGGAATGCGCGAGCGGATGGCCGCCGAGGCGGCGGCCTGGCGTCACGAAGGTTTGATTGACGACGATCTGGCTGGCCTGCTCGAGGGACGTTATGCACCCATGCCCGGTGTCGGCCGGATGTTCCTGCGGGCGCTTGCACTCCTGGCCCTGTTCCTGCTGGCGCTCTCGGTCTTGTCCGCCATCGGATTGCTCGTGCAGAGTGCCTCGCCGGCGCTGGGAGGCGTCATGGTGGTCGCGCTGGGGATTGCCAGCTGGTATCCGGGGGCGCGGATGGCCTCGGACCCCGCCCATCGTCACGCCTTCACCGGCAGCGTCCTGCTCACCTTCGGCCTGGTGGCCGTCTACGCCGGGATGTCCATCATCTATCTGGCGAGCGGAGGGAACCGCTACTCCGACGTCTTCCCCTGGTTCATGCTGCTCACGTCGGCCGGCGCCTTCGCCACGGCCTATCGCTTCGGTCTGCGCTGGCCGCTTTTCCTCGGTCTAATACTCCTGTTCCACGCCGTCGGCAGCCGCCATGCCTACGTGGGGCATGGCGGCTATTTCCTCCACATTCAGGACGAGCGGACCATGGCAGTGGTGGCGCTGGTCGCCTGCGTATTCGGTGTGTGGCACGAGCTGGTCGGCGAGGTAGGTCGGCTGCGCCGACAGGTCGGCTTCGGGCACCTGTACATCATCTTCGGACTGCTGTATTTCAACGTGTCGCTCTGGATTCTGTCGCTGCACCGCGCGGCGCTGGCTTGGGTGCTGGTGTTCACTGCGGCGGCCATTGCACAGATCGTGACCGGGGCCCGCCTGAAGGACGCCCGGTTCACGGGCTTTGGAATCGTGTTCCTGGCCATCGATCTTTATACGCGGCTGTTCGAACATTTCTGGGACCGGCTCTCATCGGGCGTCTTCTTCCTGGCGGCCGGTTTGATCGCCGTTGTGCTGGGTGTTGCCTTCGAGCGGCGCAGTCGGGCGAAGACATCATGAGCCCGGGCCGCTTCAACCGCCGCGCCCAGCGCGAGCTCGATACGCTTCTGCGCGAGGGTGTGATCGAGGCGGAAACTTACGCCGCTCTGTCCGCCCGGTATCCCGTCGAGCGCTGGGACTGGCGGTCCCTGGGGCGCTGGTTCCTGATCTTCGGCATCATCAGCGCGGTGGCCGGCGTCGGCATCCTCGCGCACGAGCTGTTCCAGTTCACGCTGGAAAAGCTCGCGGTGGTGCTGGCGATACTGACCGCGAGCGCCTTCGCGGCGAGTTGGCGCCTGCGCCTGCGCAACCTGCACTGGGCCCCGCGTGCCGCGGAGCTCGGCGGCGGCCTGCTGCTCATCGGTCTGACTTTCACGCTCGGTTACATCTACTCCACCGGTTCGGGCAACTGGCCGGCACTGCTGCTCATCGATCTGGCATTGCTCCTGCCGCTCTCTTACGTTCTCAACAACCTGTTGCTGCTGATTCTGAGCCTGGTGGTGTTCTTCACTTGGTTCGGCGGCGTGACCGGTTACGTCTCGGGCTGGGGCGCGTATTTCTTCGGCATGAACTATCCGCTGCGCTTCGCTGTGGCCGGCGCGGTCATCGCGCTGTTCGGCTTCGCGCACCGCCAGGCGGAGGCGGGGCCGCTCGCGCGCTACCAGGGCTTCTTCCTGGTCTGGCTCTCCGGCGGCGTCTTCTTCACCGAGATGGCCCTGTGGCTGCTGTCCCTGTTCGGCAACTTCGGCGACATCCACAGCTACCATCGCAGCACCGCGGCCGAGCTCTGGGCGTTCAATCTGCTTTGGGCGGGCGTGAACGGCCTGCTGTTGTGGCTGGGCGGACGTTTTCGTCTGCGCATGCTGCGCGGCTATGCGATCACATTCCTGATCATCCAGGGCTATACCCAGTACTTCTGGCACGTGGCGCCGGCCTTCGGGGTGGTGCTCGGAACGTTTATCGCGGGGGCGATCGCCTTCGGCCTGCTGCGCTGGTTGGAGAGCGCTCGCCGCGGGCACGCCGGGGAGCACGAGCGCCATACTGAGTGAAGATGAAAAGCGGGTCGTCTTCACTTCCTCGGGCGGCGCCGGCGTATCGTCGACAGCATCGTCGAGTTCGGCGTCGTTATCCTTCCGACCCCGGCCTTTGCGGTCTATGGGCTGCTCAAGTACGACTTCGTTGCCGCGCTGGAATGCGCCGTTGCAGATGGGCGGCTAGAAACGAAGCCGTGCCGGATGAGCGCTCAGTGGTGCGGCTTGAACAACTCGAGGTGGCCCCGTAGAAACTCGAGGAACGTGGCGCCCACCACGGACAGTTCCTTGTCCTTGGGCCGGACCACGTGCCAATAGCGCTTGATCGGGAATCCTGCGACGTCCAGTTCTGTCACTTCGCTCGCGCTGGTTTCGGGGTTGAGGGTACTGCGCGACAGTACCGCCAGCCCCAGTCCACCGGCCACGGCCTGCTTGATGGCCTCGTTGCTTCCGAGCTCCATCCGGACGTTGAGCGGTGTCTGGCGCTCGCGGAACAACCGTTCCATGGTCATGCGCGTGCCCGAGCCCTGTTCTCGTACCAGAAAGCGCTCTTTCGCCAACCGTTTGAAAGGGATCCGTTTGCGTTCGGCCAGGGGGTGGCCGGCGGGGGCGAGTACGATGAGCGGGTTTTCCATAAAGGGCTCACTCTCGAAGTTCATGTCCTCGGGTGGGACTCCCATCACGTAGAGGTCGTCCCGGTTGCGGGCCAGGCGGTCCAGCAGTTGGATCCGGTTTACGACTTGCAGGGCGATGTCGATGCCGGGGTATTGCGCGCAGAAAGGGCCGAGGATCCTCGGCATGAAGTACTTCGTCGTGGTCACGGCCGAGATCCTAAGCCGGCCCTGCTTGAGGCCCTTCAGGTTCGCGATGGTCTGCTCGAAGCGACCCCAGGTGTTCAGCCACTCGGAGCAGGTGGCGTAGAGCTCCTCGCCGGCCTCGGTGAGGAAGACCTTCTTACCGACCTTCTCCACCAAGGGCAGCCCGACCTGCTCGTGAAGCAGCCGGAGCTGCTTGGATACGGTGGGCTGCGTGATGTGCATTTCCTCGGCGGCGCGGGAGTAACTTCGCAGCCGGGCCACGGCCTCGAAGGCCTGCAGCTGGCGCAGCGTCACGTGCATCATGGCCGATCCCTCCTCTGAGTGCTATAGCCAAAAGGCTATCATTCAGATGATTATTATTCATTATTTTTATTGATTCGGCTTCATTAGACTTCTCACCGAACGCGGCCCGCCGTGGCCGCCGGCACCGTCCACAGCCAACGAGGAGTCTGAACATGAGTCACCCCGCCATCCGGCCGACATCGCCGTTCGGCCGCACCGTGCCGCCGGCCCCCCTGTTCGAGCTGACCGAGGGAGGGCGCCGCGATGCCTGAGCTGCTGACTTCCGTGCTGGTCCTGGCCGCGCCGCTGTTCCTGCTGCTGGCCGGTCTGGTGCCGGCCGCCTGGGGCAACGCCCGCCCGCGCCTCATGGCCCGCCTGGGGGGCACTGCCGCGTGGCTGGCGTTCGCCAGCTCGCTGACAGCGGCGGCGGCCTATCTGTTCGACGCCGCCCGCTCCTGGACCCTGGCCAGCGTCGAATTACCCTACGGTTGGGGTGTTTTTTCCATCGGCACCTACGTCAACGGCGTGACGATGATCATGCTGCTGCTCGTGTCCTTCGTGGGCGTCGTGGTCACCCGTTACTCCACGAACTACCTGGACGCAGACTCGAATCAGGGGCGTTTCCACAAGTGGCTGGCACTGACCCTGGCCGCCATCCTGACCCTGATCGTCTCGGGCAACCTGTTGATGTTCGCGCTGGCCTGGATCGCCACGAGCCTGTGCCTGCACCAGCTGCTGATGTTCTACCGTGAGCGTCCGGCTGCGGTCCTCGCCGCGCACAAGAAGTTCGTGGCCAGCCGCATCGGCGATCTGAGCCTGCTGGTGGCCATCGGCCTCATCGGCTCCACGCTGCACACCCTGCAATTCGACGAGATGTACCGTTCCCTGGCCGCCCTGAACGGACCGCTGCCCACGGCGCTGAACATAGCGGCGCTGCTCATTGCGCTGAGCGCGGGGCTCAAGTCGGCCCAGTTCCCCTTCCACGGCTGGCTGATCCAGGTGATGGAGGCGCCCACGCCGGTCTCGGCCCTGCTGCACGCGGGCATCGTCAACGCCGGCGCCTTCCTGGTGGTGCGCATGAGTCCGGTGATGTCGCACTCCGAAGTCGCGCTGGGGGTCCTGGCCATCGTCGGCCTGATTACCCTGGCCCTGGCCTCGCTGGTGATGCTCACCCAGACCAGCGTCAAGGTGTCGCTGGCCTGGTCCACCACCTCGCAGATGGGCTTCATGCTCCTGGAGTGCGGTCTGGGCCTGTACAGCCTGGCGATGCTGCACCTGGTGGCCCACTCCCTATATAAGGCGCACGCCTTCCTGGCCTCGGGCAGCGGCGTCGACGCCTTTCGTGCGCCCGCCATCGCCACCGCGCCGGCGCGTTTCAGTCCCGGCCGGCTGCTGGCGGCCCTGGTCGTGGGCAGTCTCATCGCCGTGGCCGTGGGTGCGGCCTTCGGCATCACCGTCTCGAATCAGCCCGCCCTGATCGCCGCCGGTGCCATCGTCGCCATCGCCGTGAGCCAGCTGTTGCTGCAGACGGCCGGCGTGATCGGCAATGCGGCCTTCCTGCTGCGCGGCATCGGTTTGAGCGCCGCCGTCTCCGTGGCCTATTTCACGCTGCACGGGCTGTTCGAGGCGGCGGTGCACGGCAGCGTGCTGCCGGTCCAACAGGCCGCCGGCCCCTTTCAGTACGCGCTCGCCCTGGTCGTGGTCGGCGTGTTCGTTGCCCTGCTGATCCTCCAGCGGGTGCTCAAGTGCGCCCCGCAGGCCCTGGGCGAGGGCCTCTACCTGCACCTGTACAACGGCCTGTACATCGACGTCTACATCACCCGCTGGCTGCAGCGCGTGTGGCCGAGTCCGACCCCGCCGCCGCACACGCCGCCGGCCCCCTTTGCCAAAGTCATGTCCCAAGGAGAACGATCATGAGCGCGAACGACGCCATCGCCCTGTACGACGAGCAAGGTTCCCGGTCCGCAGCGTCCCCGGCCGGTGCGGCGGCGCAGCAGGCGGCCGATAGTCGGGGCGCGGCGAGGTCGGCACCGTACGCCGCCGAATTGAACCGGCGCATCGATGCCGCCTGCGCCCGGATAGCGCCGCTGTGGCCCTTGAAGCACTTCGTCGCCGTCAATCCCTTCTTCGGGCTGCGTGACCAGGACTTCCAGCAGGCCTCCGACACGCTGGCGCGCATTACCGGCAACAAGCTGTACATGCCGCGCGAGTATTACCGCGAACAGCTGGCCAGCGGTCGCATCAGCCGCGAGGATCTGCGCGAGGCCATTGCCCGCTGCGACAGCCAGCTCGATATCGAGACCGTCGAGCGCACGCTGGCCGCCGAGGCGCCGCGGCCCAAGCTGGGCATGGCGGCGGTGAGCGAGGTGCTCGAGCGCGTCGAGGGCGGGCTGTGGTCGAGCTTCGTGACCGAGCGCATCAGCATGCACTGCGCGGCGTACTTCGACCTGGGTCAGGCGATGGTCCCGATGCCCTGGCGCGACCGGTCGCTGTACGAGTCCTGGCTGAAGGCCGCGGCCATCGATCGCAGCCCGGCAATGATGGGCCTGAGCCAATTCCGTGCGGCGGTCGCCACGCTGCCCGAGGACCCGCGCGAGGCCATCGCGCTGGCCATCGAGCGCCTGGCGATCTCCGACTCGGCGGTGGAGCGTTATCTGCACGCCTCGCTCATGAGCATCGGCGGCTGGGCCGCCTGGACCCGCTACCTGCGCTGGCAGGCGGAGCTGGCCGGCGGCCGGGACGACGCCATCGTCGACCTGCTGGCCATCCGTCTGATGTGGGACATGCTGCTCTACGAGGAGAAGCGCTCGCCGGCCCTGGTGGCGCGCTGGCGCGAGATGCTGGCCGCCAGCATGCGACCGCCCTCGGCCAAGCGTCAGGCCGCGGCGGAGATCGATCGCATCATGCTCAACGCCATGGAGATCGGCTTTCAGCGCAGCGTGATCGACGGCTTGACCAGCGCGCCCGCCAGTGGGCCGGGCACACGGCCGGCGGCGCAGGCGGCGTTCTGCATCGACGTGCGCTCCGAGGTGTTCCGCCGCTCGCTGGAGACCGTGGCCCCGTCGGTGCAGACCGCCGGATTTGCCGGCTTCTTCGGGATCTTCATCGAGCATGTCCCGCTGGGCTCCAGCGCCGGGCGCAGTCACGTGCCGGTAATCTTCAATCCTGCCTACCGCATCTGCGACCGGGTCAAGGACGGCGACGCGGGCGCGGTGGTCGAGCGCCGGCGCAACCGTATCGGGCTCGCCAAGGCGTGGAAGGGCTTCAAGTTCTCGGCCTCCTCCTGCTTCTCCTTCGTCGAGGCCGCCGGGCTGACCTATGGACTCAAACTGCTGACCGACAGCTTCGGTTGGACACGCCCGGTGCCGGCGCCGCACACCCAGGGGCTCGCGAAGCAGGACGTGGAGCGCATCGGCCCGACGCTGGCGGCCGCGCCTGCCTGCGCGCACGGCGACGACGCCGGCATCCCCGAGGGCGACCGGCTCGATCACGCCGAGCGTATTCTGCGTGCCATGTCCATGACCGGGAACTTCGCCCGCCTCGTGCTGCTCGCCGGTCACGGCAGCACCACGGTGAACAACCCGCACGCCACGGGCCTGGACTGCGGGGCCTGCGCCGGCCAGACGGGCGAGGCCAGCGCGCGGGTGGTGGCCGCCCTGATGAACGACCCGGTCGTGCGCCGCGGCCTGGCTGAGCGGGGCATCGAGGTTCCGGCGGACACCTGGTTCCTGGCCGGTCTGCACGACACCACCACCGACGAGGTGCGCCTGTTCGATACCGACGAGGTCCCCGCCGAGCTCGCTCCGGACCTGGCCCAGCTGCGCCAGTGGCTGGAGCAGGCCGGCGACCTGGCGCGCATGGAGCGCTCGGCCCTGCTCGGCACCGCCGGCCTGCCCGACGATGCGGTGGCGGCCGACGTGCACCGGCGCAGCCGGGACTGGTCGCAGGTGCGCCCCGAGTGGGCCCTGGCCAACAACGCGGCCTTTATCGCCGCGCCGCGAGCGCGCACGGCGGGCATGGACCTGGGCGGGCGCGCCTTCCTGCACGACTACGACTGGCGCAAGGACGAGGGCTTCTCGATTCTGGAGTTGATCATGACTGCCCCCATGGTCGTGGCCAATTGGATCAACATGCAGTACTACGGCTCCGTGGTGGACAATCGGCGCTTTGGCAGCGGCAACAAGGTGCTGCACAACGTCACCGGCGGTGCCATCGGTGTGCTGGAGGGCAACGGCGGCGATCTGCGGGTCGGCCTGCCGCTGCAATCGCTGCACGATGGCAAGCGCTGGGTGCACGAACCGCTGCGCCTGAGCGTATTCATCGAGGCCCCGCAGGACGCCATGGACGATGTCATCGCCCGTCACGAGCTGGTTCGCCAGTTGGTTGAAAACGGCTGGTTGCACCTGTTCGCTATCGGCGAGGACGGCGGCGTTTATCGTCGTCTGTCCGCCGGCGTCTGGGAACGCAGCGACAGCATCGAGGCGGCCGCCGCGTAACCGGAGCAGCAGGTGGCCGATACGCCAGCCGCGACGAGGCCGCCGGTCAAGTCATAACGAAAGGGGATGGCATATCGGCATCCTCGCGCACGAGCTGTTCCAGTTCGCGTTGGAAAAGCGCGCGTGATGCTGGCCGCGAGCGCCTTCGCGTCGAGCTGGCGTCTGCGCAACCTCCACTGGGCGGCGCGCTGGGGAGCTCGGCGGTGGGCTGCTGCTCATCGATCTGGCATTGCCCCTGCCGCTCGCCTATGTTCTCAATAACCGGTCGTTGCCGATCCTGACCTTTGTGGTGTTCTCCACCTGGTTCGGCGGTGTGTTCTTCGCCGAGATGGCCCTGTGGCTGCTGTCCCTGTTCGGCAGCTTCGGCGATATACACAGCTACCATCGCAGCACCGCGGCCGAGCTCTGGGCGTTCAATCTGCTTTGGGCGGGGATGAACGCTCTGCTGTTGTGGCTGGGCGGACGTTTTCGTCGGTGCACGCTGCGCGGCTATGCGATCACGTTCCTGATCATCCAGGGCTATACCGAGTACTTCTGACACGCGGCGCCGGCTTTCGGGGTGGTGCTCGGCATGTTTATCGCGGGGTCGATCGTCTTCGGCCTGCTGCGCTGGCCGGAGCGGTCCCGCTCGGGCGGCCAAGATTCGCGGTAGGACTCCGGAGGCGGGACACCGGAACAGCCTTGAACGTTCGAAATGGCAGCTGCGCCCAACTGCAAACCAGGATAAAGACCACATAATACCTAAAGAAATAGGTGCGCAGAGCCGACGAAAAACATTAGAACATCGACTCTGATTTCCGAGGGAGACGCTAGGTTAATCACAGGGCGCGGAGGGGAGGAGTTGTCGGGATATCCAGCGGCCGGTTTTGGCGCTCCGTGTTTCGAGCGCATCGACACGCGCCGCCGCGGCTTCGGGGTTTCCGATTTCGTCGAATAATAACTGTATTGATCTGGAGGCGGGCACCGCACGGATAGACTCGCCGGAACTCTGTCGCGACGGGCCACCACCACACAGGGACGTCAAGCGTTTGTACTTCGAAATCACCTGATAAGAACGGGGCGTCGCACGGCAGTTTGCGTGGCGGGGGTACCATTGTGTCTGCAGTTGCGCGGGCTCCGATTGGGGATAGGAATGGTCGATTCAAGGACGTACGCCCGCCGGGCAACAGCGAAAGAGGGGGAGGCATGAAGCAATACGCACGTGTATTTCTATTGGCGATCGGACTATCGCTTTGGGCGATTTCCGCCCTGGCCAAGCCGCAGCAACAGCCCAAGCTCGATTGGCAGGTCGGGCCCACCGTCGGGGCGATTGGCAAGAAGGCGAAGATCCAGGTGCCCGAAGGCTATCTGTTTCTGGGGTCCAAGGACACCAGAAAGCTGATGGAGATGATGGAGAATATCCCGGGCGACAACGAGTACGTGTTCGCCCCGGAGGGTGGGCGCTGGTACGCGATTTTCGATTTCAATCCGGTGGGGTACGTCAAGGACAACGAGACGCTCGACGCGGACTCCCTGCTGCATTCGATCAGGAAAAGAACGCTGAGAGGCAACGACGAGCGCCGTAAACGCGGTTGGAGCACGCTGACGGTGCTCGGCTGGCGCTTCCCGCCGCGTTACGACCGCCAGAGCAAGCTGCTTGAATGGGCCATTTTGGCCAAGGACGACGGATCCGGCGATAAGGTGATCAACTACAACACGCGGTTGCTGGGGCGTTCGGGCGTGATGAACGTGGTCCTGGTCGCATCGCCTGACAAGCTGAACGCCGCGGTAGCGGAGTTCAAGAAGCTCGTGCCGGGCTTTCACTTCGTCCCGGGAGAGCGCTACGCGGACTACCGAAAGGGCGATCGCGTCGCTGAATTCGGCCTTGGTGCGCTGATAGTAGGCGGGGCCGCGGCGGTCGCCACCAAGAAAGGTCTGTGGGGTATCATCGCGGGATTCTTCGCCGCGGCGTGGAAGTTCCTGCTGGCGGCGTTCGCCGGGGCTGCGGCCTGGTTCCGGGGTCTGTTCAAGAAGAAGGCATGACGACCTCGTTCGACGCCCTCTTCGAAGTGGCTCTGGTCGGATTCTATATCCTGGATTCCGCCCGCCTGCTCTACGCCGACGAGTTCCTCTACCTTGAGGTGGGCGGGCGCTGGAAGCCCGGCGGGCTTGGCTCCGGAGTCGAGATCGTGGGACGCATCCTCTGGATCCCCAATCCCCTGATGCCCGGACATGTGGTTGTTCGCTTGTGCTGGCCGGGCAACGCCGGTCATGAGGAGCCGGGCGAGTTGGCATCGCTCCGCGAGCTGGTGCGGGTCCTGAATCCGCTGCGTTACCTGACAGTGGGACTCTTTTTGCTGCTGGTCGCAGGGGTCCCGATTGCGCTGTCGCGGTTTGGCGGGGATATGGCGGTCACGGCGCTGGTGAGCCTGGTCTACCTGACGATCCTGGTGATGCTGGTCATTGCTTATCGGCGGCGCAGGGTGCTGGGTCTTTCAGGTGCGGCCTTTGGAAAGATCGCGTTCGATTCGCTGGTGTGTCCACCGCTGGCGCTCAACCTGGTCCCAAAGCTTTCCAGTCGGCGCGCCGTGCGCAGTGATGCGTTGATCGTTGGCCGACATCTGTTGGACGGCACAGACTACGAGGGTCTACTTGCGGCGCTGTCCAGGCGCCTGGAGCGGGAGTTGGGTGGCGAGTCCGAGGGGACGGATCGGCACTCGGTATTGGAGGCGCATCGCATCCGGCTAGAGCAGGAACTCACCAAGGCGGCTACGGCCGAATGAACGTCGGTCGATTGGCATCGTGCACGCGTTGATCCGGGGCGTCGAGAATGACGGCGCCGACGTGTGGGCAAGGATGGTACGTACTACCCGTATGGGTGCTGCCAGGATGGCGGTGCGAAAAACAAGCAATGCAATCTGACAAGTGAACTGGAGGTTTGTATGAAAAAGTGGGGTGCTTATCTGTTCTTTTTCGGCGTGGGCTCGATCGCGCTGTATTTTCTGCATATGGAATTCGTGATCCTCTCGTGGATCGACCATTGGGGAACGAACGTCGGTTGGGCGATTCGCATCGGGATGGCCGTCATCGGCGGAATCATGTGGTTAGTGGCCAAACCCGAAATGGCCTCTGACTCGTCGAGCGCGTGATGGGGTCGGTTAGCCGATATTCGAAATGGGCGGCGGGGGTGAATTGGTCCCCCGCCGCTCCGCCTTGTTTGTTGGGCATACGCTGACCTCGCGAGCCGGCAGCAGCGGTGGTCGTGGGTGCCGGGGTCGGGGCGGGTGGATTGGCCCGGGCATTGAACCGAGGAGACCGTACGGACGACCCAGCGACACCAAGAGCGATTACCGGAGAACAACCAATGAAAATAAAACCGCGGAATCTGGCAGGCCTCGTCCTTGGGATTGTGGCGGCCGCATCGACCGCTACCGTCGTCGCGGGCCCCGCCCCACCGCCGGGCAGCAGTGTAATTCCGCCTCCCAAAAAGATCGTCATCACGCGTGTCGTTCGCATGTCCCCTTCGCGCATCGCGGTCTACGGCCGCGGCTTTCACCGCACCCAGGTATACAATGGCGGCCGCTACGACATTTCTATCCGCAAGGCGGGCGAACAAACCTTGTCGGGGATGCCAATCTATCATTGGAGTGCGAATCGCATCGACGCGCGTATTGGCTACTGGCGTGAGCCGGGCACCTACTATGTCTACATCATGGGACCCTTTCGCAAGCCGGTCTCCAGGGGATTCCGCTTCCGGGTACTGCCGACGGTCAAGCCGGGCACAGCCAAGCAGCTCCGCCAGGGAAATCAGGCGCCTCACATCGGTAACAAGCCCATACAGATTCAGCCCGCGCTCCCGGGACAGCGTTGAGCGTATGGCGCCACGGACGGCGCCGACCCGGGTCGGCCGCAGCGCAGGCGCCGGGGGAAATGCGGGGGAATTGACATCACGGCGCCGTGGTGACGGATGACGGTGCTCGGTTCCAAGACCGGGGCTGGCGGTCAGGCCGTGACGCCGTCGCCCTGTTGCAGGACCCGGCGCAGGGCGCCGAAGCGTTTGCGGTACTGCGCAGCGGTCAGCCCGACCTTGCGCCGGAACAGACGCCCGAAGAAGCTGGCATCCTCGTAGCCGACTTCATTGGCGATGGCCTCGACGGGCAGCTCGCTTGTCTCCAGCAGGTGCCTGGCCTCCTCCAGGCGCAGGGTGTGCACATACTCCAGCGGTGACATGCCCGTGGCCCGGGCGAAACGGCGCTTGAAGGAGCGCTCCGCCAGTCCGGATAGGCGCACCATGGCCGCCACCGGCGAGTCCTGCTCGTAGTTCTGCGCTATCCATTCCTGGCACTTGGCGATGACCGCGTCGTCGACCTGGCGTTTACAGCTGAGCGAGGCGAAGGGTTGTTGGCCGACGTGGTGCCAATCCAGCAGGTGCAGGCGCGCCACGCGCATGGCTTCTTCCACACCGTAGAAACGCGCGATCAAGAACAGCGCCAGATCGTGCCAGGCCGCGCCCCCACCGGCGAGAATCAGCTGGCCGGATCCGGAGACCACGAGCGTCCGGGCCGGATGCACGCGCACGCGCGGGTAGCGCTTGGCCATGGCTTCGCAGTAGGCCCAATGGGTGGTCGCATCCTGGTCGTCGAGCAGTCCGGTCTCGGCGAGGACCATCGCGCCAGAGCAGGCGGCCGTGACGGTGGCGCCCTCGGCATAGACTCGTCTGAGCCAGGCGATTTCGTCGAGATATCGTCCGCCGAGATCGACCTCCGGTGGGAGCATCAGGTCGGGCACCACGACCACGTCGGGCCGCGGGCAGTGTGCGAGCGCGCAGTCGGGTTCGATCCACAGACCGCCGGGTGTGCGAATGCGCCGGCCTTCGGCCGAGGCGATCAGGGGCCGGATGCTCGAGTGGCCCGGTTTGCCCTCGATGAGTACGTTCCAGTCGCGCCCGGGCGAGGCCAATACGTCGAACATGCCATAGAGCGTGGACGCGGTGGACTCGGGCAGGGCCAGCAGCGCCACCGTCAGCTGGCCACGCAGGTCAGACATGGCAGATTCGTCCGTTTTTTGTCCCAAATGACTTTAGCCCAACCGGGCGCCGGGCGGTAGTCTGCTTCCCGAACCACGGGCCACGAGGCCCGACTGTTTGGCGAAGCAACGAGGAAAACGGCCATGCCTACACCACTCGAGATCCTGTTGGACCCCATCTCCCTGACGGTCCTCGCAATGTACGCGGGACTGATGCTTTGGGAGGCCCTGGCACCGGGCCGACCGCTGCCGGTTGTGCCCGGCTGGCGGGCGCGGGCCCTGGCCTCATTCGGGGTGTTCTTCTTTCTGTCGAGCTACCTGCCGCTGATTTGGGATGCGCATCTGGCGCGCTTTCAACTGTTCGACCTGAGCGCGGTGGGGACCGCAGGCAGCGCGGCGGTCGGGCTGTTGGTCTATGAGCTCGGCACCTATGTATGGCATCGGGCCATGCACCGCTTCACGCCGCTGTGGCGTGCGTTTCACCAGATGCACCACAGCGCCGAGTGTCTCGACGCGCTGAGTGCCTTCTACTTCAGTCCGTTGGACATGGTCGGCTGGACGCTGCTGGGCAGCCTTGCCTTGGTGCTCGTCGTCGGCGTGACACCCCAGGCCGCGACCGTTCTGCTGCTGACCATCACCTTTTTGGGGATGTTTCAGCACGCGAACGTGCGCACGCCCCAATGGCTGGGCTATCTGGTTCAGCGCCCGGAAAGTCACACCGTGCACCACGGCCGCCACGCGGACAACTACGCCGATCTGCCGGTGTTCGATATCCTGTTCGGCACGTTCCACAACCCCAAGGCCTACGAGCTCCAGACGGGTTTCTACCCGGGTGCCTCGGCCCGGATCGTGGATATGCTCCTGTTCCGCGACGTGAGCCGGCCGGGCGAGCCGGCCGACGGCGTGCGGCGCTCGGCGGCGTGACGGAAACGGGGCAACCGACCGGCGCCGGCTGTTGCAGCCGGCGTCGGGTATTGTGGCCTATGTCTCAAAAATCGAGCGCGGTCGTCGAGCCGGCTCAAGAACGGCCGGGAGACCGCCGAAGAGAGGGTAGACACGCGTTGATTACCAATCAAAGGGCGAGTAATTCCGGGAGAAGGCTGCAGTGCGCGGAGTCGCCTCCATTTTTCTTCTCTGTTTTCTGGCCGGTTGCGCCACGGGACCGCAAACGCGGTCCGAATTCATCCAGTCGGTTCAGAACAGCGATACCTGGTCCCTGGCGGACCGTTACGTAGTCCATCGCTCATTCGACGACGTCGTCCGGGCGCTCGGCCTGGAGTGGAAGGCCTGCTACGGCGCCACCGGCGTTCCGGGTAAATCGGACGCTGCAGCCGCGCCCAGGGCGGTGACCGATACCTACCGTCCAAAGTTCGTGCGCGTGAGCGACTCGCTGGCACAACTGACCCTCCAATACACGACGTCGAGTCCGAGTTTCCTCGAGCGGGTTCCCCCCGGCGGCTATTTCCTGTTGGCGGTCGACGTCAGGCGCCTGCGCGGCGCGGCGACGGAGCTGGCCTGGTATTCGAATGCCTATGGCTGGAAGGACGATTGGGCCAAGACCAAGCAATGGGCGGACGGAAAGAGAACGTCCTGCCGCTAGATTCGGCGCAATTCGAAACGGTGGCACACGAAGGGGTCGTCTTGATCGGGGCGAACGTGCGCGGCAATTACAGCGGCTTGGAGAGATGAGAGGCACGCTTGTGCTCTTCCTGTCTATTATTGCAGCTGGCGCGTTGGCAGGCCGGGTCACGGCTGGCGATTCATATCCCTACGGTAAGGCCTGCGCCTGCTTTCATCTTAAACCGCCAACACCCGCGGACCACTACATCGATGCCGCGGCGGCCATTGCCGAGCGAAGTCCGTTCGAGAAGCGCGGCCTGACCCTGCACCGAGAGCGCAAATGGCGCGCCAGCAATTGTTTCCTAATCCATGCGTTGAATATCTCGGCCGACCATGCGGGCCATCTTTTCGATATTGTCGGGTTCAATTTCGTGGCGCTGGGTCAGGACAAGAAGGCTTTGCAGTATTTCACCGACGCCACGGCCTATGGCTTCGATTTCGAACTGTGGATGCGATACAAACGCAAGCCATTCTTCAAGGACAAATTGAACAAACCGATATTCCGGGATCACGAGGAGTTGTTGGATAGGTACCATGAGGAAATGGGGGAGGCGGGCGCGAATTGAGGGCGGTATCCTTGGTACGTATTGCCCAGCTGTCGGGAATATCAATGAAACGAAGACACTACATAACGTACCCGCTTATCGCGGCGCTGTCGTTGGCCGGGCCCGTGCGTGCGGGGTCATCGTCATTCGACGATGCGTTTCACAAGGTCATGCCTTTGTGCGAGAAATACTTTCTGCCGAACTCGATGGCGCTTGCGCCGGGCGTCGACCCACAGGAGCACCAGAAGCGGGTCGAGGCGCGGCTGAATAATGCGGCACTTGCGTTTCGGTCCCCCGACGGCGTGGCGTATCTGCGGACACGCCTGCGATCCGAAAGCGATAGCGTGGCCGCGGCGTGCATCCGTCATCTCGAGCGCGTCGTCGCCGGCCGAAAATCGGATGGATCGAATCAACGCTCCCCGTCGGACGAGTGAAGGTGCTGGCTGGATGTCCAGGCGAAGTCCGGCCGCATCCCGGGCTTGTCAGCGGGAGGCAATAGAGGCAAACGGAGAGACTGGTTCGAGGGAGGACCGGCCCGCCCCGCGGGGCGGGCCGGTAAACGGACTTCGGATCAGCAAAGGCCGAAAAGGCCCGTGACCATGGCGTGGGGCTGCATGTAGTAGTGGAGCTCGATCATCACCCACAGCGACCCGCCCACCACAACAACGATGGCGATGGCGGTGAGCGCGATGGCCGCGACGTTCCAGCTCTGGTCGGACGAGCGGTCCAGGTGCAGGAAGTAGTGCAGGTGCACCAGGATCTGCAGGACGGCCGCGGCGAACACGCCGTAGACGATGTACTCGCGGGACATGTCCGAGTACATCACCAGCCCGAACGGGATGACCGTCAGGACGATCGCCAGGACGAACCCGGTGAGATAAGAGCGCAGCGAGCCGTGGCTGGCGCCCGTGCTGTCGATGGCTGCGTGACTCATGCCATTACCCCCATGAGATAGACAACGGTGAAGACGCCGATCCAGATGACGTCCAGGAAGTGCCAGAACATGCTCAGGCGCATCAGGCGCGATTGAACGCGCGTGCTCAGGCCCTTGGCCATGACCTGGCCCATCATGACGGCCATCCAGAGCAGACCGACGCTGACGTGAGCGCCGTGGGTGCCGACCAGGGTGAAGAACCCGGACAGGAAGGCGCTGCGGTCCGGGCCGTTGCCCTCCATGATCATCCCGGTGAACTCGTGCAGCTCCATGGAGATGAAACCCAGGCCCAGCAGGAAGGTCACGGCCAGCCAGATGAGAACCTGTTTACGGTTGTTCGTGTGCATGGCCAGCATGGCGAAGCCGTAGGTCACGCTGGAGAACAGCAGGAACAGGGTCTCGCCGAAGGCATAGGGCAGGTCGAACAGCTCCTTGCCCGTCGGGCCGCCGGCGTAGTTGTGGCTGAGAACGACGTAGCCCACGAAGACCGTCGCGAACAGCACGCAGTCGGTCATGATGTAGATCCAAAAACCGAAGACGGAGTTCGATACGGCCTCGCCGTGTTCGTGTCCGTGGGAGTCGTTAGCCGCGGAATGGCTATCCAAAACGTCAGTAGTCATGGTTTACCCGTTTAAGCGTTAGATTTCAGACATGCGCTTCAGGCCGAAGCGGCCGGCACCAGGGTGTCGTCGTCCGCTTCGCTCGACCCACCGTAAACGGCGGCCGAAGGGAGCTGGCGGTAGCGTTCGTTCTCCATGCGCTCGACCTGCGCGGCGGGCACGTAGTAGTCCACATCCTCGGTCGTGGCGCGGGCGATAATCGAGCCCGTGATGGCCAGCGCGCCGGCGATGGCGAGCCACCAGATGTGCCAGATCATGGCGAAGCCGAAGAGGAAGGCGAACACGCCCATGATGAAACCCACGCCGGTGTTCTTCGGCATGTGGATGTCCTCATACTTCTCCGGGCGCTTGTAGACCACCTGGCGTTCCTTCATGTCGGTGAGGGCATCCAGGTCCTGCACCTGAGGGATGTGGGCGAAGTTGTAGAACGGAGCCGGCGAGGCGATCGCCCACTCCAGCGTGCGCCCGTCCCAAGGGTCGCCGGTCAGGTCGCGAGTCTGCTCGCGTTCCTTGATGCTTACGATGAGCTGGACGACCTGGAAGGCGATGCCGAGCATCACCAGGACGGCACCGACGGCGGCGACCTCGAGGTAGGGGTGCCAGGCCGGGTTGCTGTAGTGGTACATGCGCCGCGGCATGCCCATGAAGCCGAGCACGTACAGCGGCATGAAGGCCACGTAGAAGCCGGTCAGCCAGGCCCAGAAGGCCCGCTTGCCCCATTTCTCGTTCAAGCGGAAGCCGAAGGCCTTCGGGAACCAGTAGGTGTAGCCGGCGAAGTAGCCGAACAGGGCGCCGGGGATGAGCATGTTGTGGAAGTGGGCGATCAGGAATTCGCTGTTGTGGAAGACGAAGTCCGCGCCCGGAATGGCCAGCAGCACGCCCGAGACGCCGCCGATGACGAAGGTCACGATGAAGCCGATGGTCCAGTACATGGCCTGGTTGAAGTGCACCCGGCCCTTGTACATGGTGAACAGCCAGTTGAAGACCTTCACGCCGGTCGGCACGGCGATAATCATCGTGGTGATACCGAAGAAGGCGTTGACGTCCGGACCGGCGCCCATGGTGAAGAAGTGGTGCAGCCACACGGTGAACGACAGGAAGGCAATGGCCATCGTCGCGTAGACCATGGACTTGTAGCCGAACAGGCGTTTGCCCGAGAAGGTGGCGACCACCTCGGAGAACACGCCGAAGGCGGGGATGATGAGAATGTACACCTCCGGGTGACCCCAGACCCACAGCAGGTTGGTGTACAGCATCATGTTGCCGCCCATGGCGTTGGTGAAGAAGTGCATGCCGGCGTAGCGGTCCAGCGTCAGCATGGCCAGGGTGCCGGTCAGGGCGGGGAAGGACACGGCGATCAGGATGCTGGTGCACAGGGCCGCCCAGGTGAACACCGGCATGCGCATCAGGGTCATACCCGGCGCGCGCATCTTCAGGATGGTGATCAGGAAGTTCAGGCCGGTGAGAGTGGTACCGACGCCGCTGATCTGCAACGACCATATCCAGTAATCCACGCCGCTGCCCGGACTGTGACCCAGCTCGGTCAGCGGCGGGTAGCCCGTCCAGCCGCCCTGGGAGAACTCGCCCACGCCGAGCGAGACCATCACCAGCATGGCGCTGACGACGGTGAGCCACAGGCTGATGGAGTTCAGGGCGGGGAAGGCGACGTCGCGGGCGCCGATCTGCAGCGGCACCACGATGTTCATCAGGCCGACCAGGAAGGGCATGGCCATGAAGAAGATCATGATGGTGCCGTGGGCGGTGAAGATTTGGTCGAAGTGTTCGGCGGGCAGATAGCCGTGCGAGGCGCCGAAGGAGAACGCCTGCTGGGCGCGCATCATGATGGCGTCGGCGAAGCCGCGCAGCAGCATGACCAGGGCCAGGATGATGTACATGACCCCGATCTTCTTGTGGTCGACAGAGGTCAGCCACTCGCTCCACAGATATCCCCACTTTCCATGGTAGGTGATTGCCGCGGCGATACCGAAGGCAACGAGCAGTGAGAAGGCGACGGCCCCCATGATGATGGGGTTGTCGTACGGGATCGCGGAAAGAGTCAGTTTACCTAACATGTCAGCTTCCTTCCTACGCGGGTGTTTTCTTGTGTGTGACGTTCGCGCTCATGTATTTCTGAATAATGTGTTCGAACAAGTGGGGGACGACGTCCGAGTAATAGGTGGCGCTGTCGCCCTCGCTGGGCTTCTCCAGCTGCTTCAGCGTGGCCAGATCCAGTTTGGTCTGGGTCTGCTTGACGCGCGCGACCCAGCGCTCGAACTGCTCGCGGGAAGTGGCGATCGCCTTGAAGTGCATCGACGAGAAGCCCGGGCCGCTGAACTGGGAGTTAAGCCCCGTGTAGACGCCGGGCTCGTCGGCCAGCAGATGGTCTTCGGTCTGCATGCCGGCCATGGCGTAGATCTGGCTGCCCAGGCGCGGGATGAAGAAGGAAGTCATCACGGTGTCGGACGTGATGCGGAAGTTGACCGGCACGCCGGTGGGGAACTCGATGTGATTGACCGTGGCGATGTGCTGGTCGGGGTAGATGAACAGCCATTTCCAGTCCAGGGCGACCGCCTCGATATTGACTGGCTTTTTCTTGGAGGCCAGGGGGCGGAAGGGGCTCAACTCATGGGTACTGGTCCAGACCACGTCGCTCAGCACGATGATGATCAGTGCCGGCACCAGCCAGATGAGCAGCTCGATCTTTGTGGAGTGAGCCCATTTGGGTGCGTACGGGGCCCGTTTGTTGGAGGCGCGGTACTTCCACGGTAAATAGAACGCCAGGAAGAACACGGGGATGACGACGATCATCATCAAGGTGAACGAGGTGATGATCAGGGATTTTTCGTGCGCCCCGATGGGTCCCTTGGGGTCGAGGAGTGCCATGTGGCTGTGGCAGCCGCTCAGCAGGGTCACGGCGCACAACGAAATAAATTTGGAAACAGGGGAGAAATACTTACGTGCGATCATTGTTCTAGCCCAACCTCAAACTGCGACGCGCGTAAGATAGCAGGGAGCATGTCAAAAAATTAGAAAATGCTAATTATCTGATTGGAAAAACCGCGTGGCGACAGGCAGATCACGCGATAGAAGTCGGGGATTTTACGCTGTTCGTCGCTTAAGACCGTACAGGCGGCAAGGACATTGCGACCGAACGGCGCGCGGCGAAGTGTCGTCGCGCGGAGGCGCGAACGCGAGCGACGGAGTGGGGATCAGAGCTCGATGACGGCCTTGAGCGGAAGATGGTCGGACGCCCTGCGGGCGACGCGGCTGCGATGGACTTCGAAGCGCTTGACCCGATCGGCGGGATTGACCCATATCTTGTCGAGCGCTAGGAGCGGCCAGCGGGACGGAAAGGTCGCGTGATAGGGCGTGGCCTGAAAGCGCCGGCGCAGCCAGTGCGAAATACGGCCCCACAGGAACCATTCGTTCAGATCGCCCATCAGCACGGAGACATCGGCGGCTTCGGGTTCGAACAGCGGCAGAACGCGGCGTACCTGCTCGCGGCGCTCGCGCGGTTTGAGACCGAGGTGGGTTGCGACCACCTGCAGCTTCTTTCCGCCGCAGTCGAACAGGGCGTCGAGGGCGCCGCGCGCCTCGCGACCGGGAACGCTCAGGTCCGCCCGGTTCAACGACACGGGGGGAAACCGGCTCAGCAATGCGTTGCCGTACTGGCGGGTGCCTCGCAGCAGCGTGGGCCCGGGTATCGCCTGGAGGCCGCTTTCGGCGGCGAAGTAATCCAGGAGATCGATTCCGTCGACTGCATGATGCTCCACCTCCTGCAGTGCCAGCACGTCGACATCCAATTCCTGGATGACCCTCAAGACCCGGTTCGGATCGAAGCGTCCGTCCGACCCGATACAGGCGTGAATGTTGTACGTGGCGACCGCCGCTGTCATGGCTCGATCGTGAAGGACTGGGGGCAAGCCGGCACTAACCGCGCTGGCGCTTTTGCCGCTTGAGCAGCCAGCGGCTCAACAACCAGGTCGCAACGCCGACGGCGACGGCCGCCGTCAGCAGCAGCGCGTGTTGTGCCAGCTCGGGTGTGCGCATGACCTCGGCCACCTGATCGGAGAACAGCGTGAGCGCCAGTATTCCCGGCGCCATTCCCAGCAGCGAGCCGAGGGCGAAGTCCCGGAAACGAATGTGCGATGCGCCGGCGGCGAGATTGATGACGGTAAACGGCGCGACCGGAACGATCCGCAGCGTGATCACGGCGACCAGTCCCTGGCGCGCCAGTCGGCGGCTGGCATGGACGATGGCCTGGTGAGACAGGCGCTGCAGGGTATCGTGTCCGAGATAGTAACCCACCGCGTACGTGACGAGCGCGCTGAGCTCGGCGCCCAACAGCGCATAGGCGAAGCCGTAAACGGCGCCGAAGGCCACACCGGTGGCGACGATGAGCAGGCTCACTGGAAAGGCAATCAGCCCGCCGACGATATAGATCGCCGACACCACTAGCGGGGCGACCCAATCGCCGCGCAGTCCCGCGAGGTCGTTCAGGATCGCCTTGATGTCTATCCATTCGCCCAGCGGTGTCCAGCGCCAGCTGGCCGCGAACACCAGCGCGACGGCCAGCAGAGCCGCCAGTGACACCAGCGTGCGCCGCGTGGGCGGCTTGTCTTCGTCGGGGACCAGGTGCTTGGCCAGATATTTGGCGTCGATGGGCTGCTCGGGATCGGCGATCGCCGTCTCGGGAACCGAGGCGTCCAGTTCCTTCGACACGCGCAGCGGCAGCGGCTTGAGAGTGCGCCCCTCGCCGATGAGCGATTCGATGGCGCCGATCAGGGACCGGGACTTTTCCAAAGCCGCGTCGACCGCCGCCGGGGTCACGTCCAGGTGCTCGGCCAGCAGGCGGCTGCGCAGCGAGGCGACGGCGCGGCGCGCCGGCGCCTTGTCGCCGGTCTCGATCGCCAAATCGCACTCGGTGTCCAACCCCATCGAGCGGTTGTTGAAGTTGGACGAGCCGACCCGAACCAGTGCGTCGTCTATGATCAGCACCTTCGCATGCACGTTGACGCACTGGTCCTTCAGGCCGGGCACGTGCGGATAGTACACGCGCAGCCGGTCCGCGTGCTCGGTTCCCTGCAGGTGTCTGATGAAGCGCTCGCGCAGCACGTCCATGGTGACCTGAGACAGCCAGCCCACGGTCTGCTGCGGCAGCACAATGACGACCTCGGGGCCGTCGTCCTCGTTCAGTCGCTCGGCCAGCGCATCGCGGATAACGGGCGCGGTCAGAAACTGGTTCTCTATATATATGGTGTCGCGAGCGCCCGCGATCGCGTCGAGCACGAGCCGTTCGACCTCGCGGATTTCCCGCCGGCCGTTGTACCTCGGATACGTCCGGGCAATGGCGACGCCGATGCCGGTCAGGTCGGCGCTGATCTCTTCGGGCCAGGGGGTATGCTCTTGGTCGATCTCGACGGGCTCCAGCGTACGCCCCGTGGCGGTATGCCAGCGTTCGCGGGCAAGCTCGCCGAGCGCGCGGGCCACCTCGCCGCCGACCATCACCTGTACATCGTGGTATGGCTGGGGAATAGGACCGTTGTTGTCTTGCCGGCGCGGGTCGTCCGGTCGATGTTCGGAGGTGTCCCAGCGCCCGAAGGTCAAGTCCAGACCGCCGGCGAAGGCCACCTGGTCGTCGACGACGATCAGCTTCTGGTGATGCGAGGCGCCCACGGGATGCTGATTGTCCAGGCGAAAGCGAAGGCGGCGATGGGTGGTCCAGTCCATCTTGTACGCAGGGAGCCATTCCCGATCGGGCATATAGATCATCGCGAAATCCCAATCGAGAACGTGGATGTGAAGGTCCTCGTTTCGCTGCACCAAGGCATTGAGAAATTCGGCCAGTCGGGTGGGCAGACCGTCGCCGGGGTCGGAGCGCTCGAGCGCGAACCGGCTGTCGAGGTCCCAGCCGATGATGAGGATGGAGCGTTGCGCGTTCTTGGCCGTTTCGCGGAATACGTGAAAGTAGTCCGCGCCGTCGATCAGAAAGCGGACGCGGTCGGCCCGTTCGATGCGCCAACAGTTCTCGCCCGGTTTTAGGATGCTGGGCTCGGTCATGGCAGAGTCGCTCGGGGCGGCCTGGGGATCGAAGTGAATGCGACCTGGCAGCGTGTCTGCAATCGGGCGCGGGCCGCGAGGGCGCGGCCGGCCCCGTTTGCAAAACCTGCACCCTGCGCCGGGACAGTATAACGAACTTGCTTGCGGTTGAGATCGGTGGATTTGACCTGTGCTGAGGCGGGGCGGGACAGGCGCCTCACAAGGTGCAGCGAGTGCGCCGCCCTTGATCCGGGTCAAGACTTGCCCGCACGCCGGCGGCTATCGTAAGGCCTGTTGCGTCAACGGCCCGTCGTGCGCTTGAGACAGCGACTGGCAGGGAGTGCCTGTTTCGCTCGCCCGGAGGGACTCCCGACCGGAGAGGCGCTCAGCGGCATCCAGCATTCGGTTGGGTCGGAGAAGGTCACGACTGGAGGACACATGAAAACGATACTGATTCTCGTATTGGGGTTGCTCCCGGGGCTGGCGGGCGCGAGCGAGCTAAGCGTTCTTGCCGCGAAGCTCCATGCGATCGCGCAGGACAACACCCGGGTGTCGGATGCCGTCGAGAGAGGCCGGGAGCGCACGGCGCTGTGCGTGTATTGTCACGGGGCCGATGGCATCAGCAACCGAAAGTACATCCCAAACCTGGCCGGTCAGACTCCGACGTATCTGTTGAAGCAGATGCTGAATTTTTCGGGCGGCGAGCGCAAGAGCGACGTCATGCAGCCGCTGGCCGCCCGGATGACGAAAGACGACATGATCGATGTGGCGATCTATTACTCGCGGATGGCGAACAAGGCGGCCGCCGAGCATGACTTGCAGACGTACGACGCCAGGCTGGCTTCCCGCGGAAAGCCCATCTATCAGGCCAAGTGCGCGAATTGCCACGGTGTCTCCGGGCGCGGGGGCGGTGCCTTTCCGCAATTGGCCGGTCAGAAGGTCGACTACGTCCTGAATACCTTGAAGATGTTCGCTGCGCCGACGTCCGAGCGGGACAATGCGCTGTTGTACAATGCGGCGCGAAGCAATCCCCAGATGGTGAGCGTTCTCAAACAGCTGGACGCACGGCAGATTCGTGCCGTGGCCAATTACATCGCAATCCTGCATTGACCAATGAACCGCGCGCTGCGGGGCATCGGTCCACCTAATCAAGCGGGTGCCAGATGGCCACGATGCTGAACAGGTTGACGTGGTCCTGCTCGCCAGCCATGTGTTCATAGTCCAGGTAGAACCGGGAATAAATATGATATCGGATGCGGCCAATAATGGCCGACGTACCGCCCAAGTGCCGGTCGCGTACCAGGGCGGGGCCGGCCTCGAGGCCGAAGCGGCGGATCTGCCAGCGCAGCAATAGGCCGGCGGTGTCGGTTTCTCGCTCGCTCTGCGCGCCGCCCAGGAAGGCGCTGGAATGGTGCTCCAGATCCAGGCAAATCGGGCCCTGGCACCAGCCGCCGCGCATGACGCTGACCGGGTTGCCTTCTCGGGAGATGCGCGAGAAATAGTCGTGCGGCTCGTAGCCCAGTCCCAGGGTCACGTACGGGCCGTCTTGCGCCGCATAGGCCGACTGATACCAACAAGCACCCAAGACAAGCGATGCCAGTGTCACGGTCAACGCGGCGGTGGTTCGGTCCACTGTTCCTTGTCTCCGTGCGCCGGCGGAAGTTCTGCCGATTCCTCATTCCGCGGGCGTTCAGGAAACCCAAGCCATATCAGGAGTCTTGACCCGGTGTGTGCGATTGTCTAGGTTGGGAACGTCCGCCTTCTGCAATGTTCGGCCGGTGCCCACCGGCGCGGCCCCAAGGAAGCCCCATGATCGACCGTTCGAATACGCCACTCTCGCTTAAAGTCATTCTCGCCTATCTGGCGGTCGTCGTCCTGCTGCGACTCGGGGGTATGGTTGTGGGCGGCTTCAGTATCCTCGGCGCGGCCTTCTGCGTGACCGTGGCCATTATCGGGGCGGGGATGTACCTGCGTTATCGCGCGGCCTATTACGTGCTCTTTGTCGTTCTGACGGTCGCGATGTATGGGACGGTGGTCTACGTGGTCATTGCGGCGGCCAACAGTCACGGAAGGGTATTGACGGATATTCCGTTCCTCATCGGCGTGGCGCTGACACTCATTCCGGTCGCGATCCTGTATCGGCTCATGGGCGACGAGGAGGTCAGGGCGCAGTACCGACGAGTGCCGGCCGCGGGGTCGGAGCAAGCGCAGCGCAGTTCCGAGGCGTAAGCTGGCGTGCAAGCGGTACTGTTGACGAAAACCTGACATTCGCCGTTCGGCCAATGCCCGGAAACGGGGCGGGCCAACGACGAGCGTCGCGGCGGACAGAATAACAACGCGCAAGGGGAACAGGATTCGCAGACCATGCCTCGCTTTGCCGCCAACCTGACGATGCTGTTCAACGAGGTCGATTTTCTCGACCGCTTCGAGGCGGCGGCCAAGGCCGGCTTCAAGGGGGTCGAGTACCTCTTTCCCTACGACTATCCCGCCGCCGAGCTCAAGGCACGCCTGGATGGCTTCGGCCTCGTGCAGGTCGTACACAACGTGCCCTGCGGCGATTGGGCGGCGGGGGAGCGGGGCATCGCCTGTCTTCCCGAACGCGTCGAGGAGTTCAGGGCGGGCGTCGAGCGGGCGATCGACTACGCCACCGTGCTGGGCTGCACGCAGGTCAACTGCCTTGCGGGCATCGCGCCGGCGGGTGTCGACGAGGACCGCGTGCACGACACCTTTGTCGAGAATCTCGCGTTCGCTGCCGGCAAACTGAAGGGGGCGGGCATCCGTCTGCTGATTGAACCGGTCAACACGCGTGACATTCCGGGGTTTTACCTCTGTCATACCGACCAGGCGTTCGAAATCATTTCCCAGACGGGCTCGGACAATATCGCGTTGCAGTACGATATCTATCACATGCAGATTATGCAGGGCGATCTGGCCCGGACGCTGGAGGAGAAGGTCGGCCGGATCGAACATATCCAGCTGGCCGACAATCCGGGACGCCACGAGCCGGGCACGGGCGAGATCAATTATCCGTTCCTGTTCGACCATATCGATCGCATCGGCTATCGGGGGTGGATCGGCTGCGAATACAAGCCGGCCAAGACGACCGTCGAGGGACTGGGCTGGGCGGCCGCCTACCTCGAGCCGGGCCGCTGATTCAACGAGCGAGGGGGTTCGCATGGCGCAGATAGGTTTCATCGGTGTGGGCATCATGGGCGCCCCCATGGCCGGCCACCTGCTGGCCGCCGGCCACGACCTGTTCGTGGTCAAACACCGGAATCCGATTCCGGTCGCGCTGGTCGAGGGCGGTGCCGTCGAGTGCGACTCGGTTCGCGACGTCGCCGAGCGGGCCGAGGTCGTCATCGTCATGGTGCCCGATACCCCGGACGTCGAGCAGGTTCTGTTCGGCGACGGCGGGGTGGCCGATGGGCTCGGCGCCGGCAAGCTCGTGATCGACATGAGCTCGATTTCGCCGACCGCGACCAAGGACTTCGCGTCCCGGATCAACGCCCTGGGCTCGCAGTACCTGGACGCGCCCGTCTCGGGCGGCGAGGTCGGCGCCAAGAACGCGGCGCTCACGATCATGGTCGGCGGCCCCGAAGAGGCCTTCGCCAAGGCCAAACCCCTGTTTGACCTGATGGGCAAGAACATCACGCTGGTGGGAACGGAGAACGGGGCGGGGCAGACCTGCAAGGTAGCCAACCAGATCATCGTTGCATTGACCATCGAGGCGGTCGGCGAGGCATTGCTGTTCGCCTCGAAGGCCGGTGCCGATCCCGCCCGCGTCCGTGAGGCCCTGATGGGCGGCTTCGCCTCCTCGAAGATCCTCGAGGTGCACGGCGAGCGCATGATCAAGCGGACCTTCGACCCGGGGTTTCGCATCGAGCTGCATCAGAAGGATTTGAATCTGGCCCTGCAGTCGGCACGCGAGCTCGGGGTCTCGCTGCCCAATACCGCCACGGCCCAGGAACTGTTCAATGCGTGCCGGGCGGCGGGCGGCGCCGAATGGGACCATTCGGCGATGGTGCGCGCCCTGGAGCGGCTGGCCGATCATGAGGTGACCTAGCCATGCGCGCGGGTGGGCCCGTTCACGCGGGAGAAGGGAAATGAAGCACAACACGCCCCGAGCGATAGGCGCCCTTCTGGCATTGGCCCTGATCCTGGCCGGGTGTGCGGTCTCGCGCAGGCCGGCGCCGGCGATACCGGCATACGGCGGCCCGACCCGCCCGGCGGACCAGGTCGCTATCTTCAACTGTGGATTCGGGGTGACGCTGCGAGCCATCGACGGCAATCGCAACTACAACGGTAACCCGCTCGCCTGCAGGTACTCGCTGCTGCCGGGCCGGCACCGGTTTCGCGTGGCCTTCACCGCGGAGACCGGGGGCGATGCAAAGCGGGTATCGTCCCGACATGACTACATCGTGCGCCTGGACCTGGTGGCCGGGCGCAAGTATACGCTCAATGCCTTTCTCAAGGACGACCGTAATGCCGCGATGCCCTGGAAGGTCAATCTGGGCGACAGCAGCGAGAAATACCTCATTGACGTAAAGAACGTGCGCGAGGTGCGCTGAGACGAGGCCGCAGCGTCGGCGCCGCGGCGACGAATCAACCGTGCACGAAGGAGATCCCGTGTCTGACACGACTCAAGCCATTCGCATCCACGAGTACGGCGGTCCGGACGTCATGAAGCTCGAATCGGTCGAGCTGTCCGAGCCGGGTCCGGGCGAGGTTCGTTTGCGGCAGACGGCCGTCGGCTTCAACTACATCGACGTCTATCAGCGCACGGGCGCCTATCCCGTGCCCCTGCCCGGGGGGCTGGGCCACGAGGCGGCCGGCGTCGTCGAGGCAGTCGGACCGGACGTGGACGACATTCACGTAGGCGATCGCGTCGCCTACATGAACGCGGGGCTGGGTGCCTACGCGGAGCGGCGCAACGTCCCGGCCGAGCGGCTGGTACCCATTCCCGAGGGCCTGAGCGACGAGGACATCGTTGCGGTCCTGTTCAAGGGAATGACCGCTCAATATCTGCTCAAGAAGACCTACGCCGTGCAGCCCGGCGACCTCGTTCTGGTACACGCCGCCGGCGGCGGCGTGGGTCAGATACTGAGCCGTTGGGCCAAGGCGCTCGGGGCCTCGGTCGTGGGCACCGCGGGTTCTGCGGCCAAGCGTAAGGTGGCGCTGGATGCGGGCTGTGACGCCGTGGTCGACTATACGCAGCCGGAATGGCCGCAAACGGTGCTGGAAGTCAGTGGCGGGCGCAGGGCCCAGGTGGTCTACGATTCAGTGGGCAGGGATACCTTTCTCAAGTCCCTGGACTGTGCCGCGCAGTTTGGCATGGTGGTCTTGTTCGGCTCCTCGTCGGGGTCCGCGCCGGCGATCGAACCGGACCTTCTGAACAAAAAGGGCTGCCTGTATCTCACGCGCCCGTCGGTCTTTCCGCACAACGCGGACGTGGCGACGTTTCGCGCGAACGCCGCCGATCTGTTCGAGGCGATCGCCACCGGCAAGGTCCAACCCAATATCAGCGCCCGCTTCGAGCTCAAGGACGTGGCCGCCGCGCATGCCGCGGCCGAGGCGCGCAAGACCAGCGGTGCCATCGTACTGATGCCGTGAGCCGCGGGTCGCTGCGTTATGCGAGCCGATCGTCGGCGACGTAGTAGCGCGGGTCTTCGATGACGTTGACCTCCACCAGGTCGCCGGCCTTTTCCAGCAACTGTTTGCACTCGACGCTCAGGTGGCGCAGGTGAAGTTGTTTGCCCGCGTTGAGGTAGCGCTCGGCCAGGGCGTCGATGGCCTCGATCGCCGAGTGGTCCATCACCTTGGAGCGTTGGAATTCGATCACGACGTCGTCCGGGTCGTTCTTGGGGTCGAACAACTCGAGGAAGTTTTTCACCGAGGCGAAAAACAGCAGGCCGTTGAGCTCGTAGACCTTCGAGCCCTGTTCGTCGAGGTAGCTGTTGACGTGAAGCTGTTTGGCGTGCTCCCAGGCGAACACCAGGGCCGAGATGATCACCCCGACGACGACGGCGACGGCGAGATCGGTGGCGACGGTCACCGCCGATACCAGCACGATAGTGAAGGCATCGGACTTGGGGATCTTGCCCATGATGCGCAGGCTGGACCATTCGAAGGTACCGATGACGACCATGAACATCACCCCGGTCAGCGCGGCCAGTGGGATACGCTCGATGAGGTCAGAGGCGAACAGGATAAAGATCAGCAAAAAAACGGCGGCACTGATCCCCGACAGTCGGCCGCGGCCCCCGGAGTTCACGTTGATCATGGACTGGCCGATCATGGCGCACCCGCCCATTCCGCCGAACAGACCGGTGACGGTGTTGGCGGCGCCCTGACCGACGCACTCCCTGTTGCTGCGCCCGCGGGTCTCGGTCAGCTCGTCGATGAGGTTGAGCGTCAACAGCGACTCGATGAGACCGATGGCGGCGAAGATGAGGGCATAGGGCAATACGATCCAAAGCGTTTCCAGCGTGAGCGGTACCGCCGGCAGATGAAAGTGAGGCAGATTGCCGGCAATCGAGGAGAGATCGCCCACGGTACGGCTCTTCAGGTCGAACCCGATGACGACCAGCGTCACGACTGCAATCGCCGCCAGCGAGGAGGGGATGGCGCGGGTCAGCTTCGGCAGCAGGTAGGCGATGGCCATGGTCAGGCCGACCAGACCGAGCATGAGCCACAGGGGGCTGCCGTGCAGCCAGTGCATGCTGCCGTCGGCGGCCTTGGTCTGGAAGCTGTTGAGCTGGGCGAGGAATATGACGATGGCCAGCCCGTTGACGAAGCCGAGCATCACCGGGTGGGGTACCATGCGAATGAATTTGCCCAGGCGCAGCAGGCCGACTGCGATCTGGATGACCCCCATCAGCACGACGGCGGCGAACAGGTATTCGACGCCGTGCTGGGCCACGAGCGCGACCATCGCCACGGCCAGGGCGCCGGTGGCACCGGAGATCATGCCCGGGCGACCGCCGATGGCGGCGGCGATGAGTCCGACCATGAATGCGGCGTACAGGCCGACCAGCGGGGCCACCCCCGCCACGAAGGCGAAAGCCACCGCCTCGGGCACGAGCGCGAGGGCGACGGTCAGGCCGGACAGGATATCGTTCTTGGGACAACCTTTATCGGTACATTCGAAATTGAAAAACATCACCACTCCCCGGGGACAGCAAGGCAGGCCCCGACAGCGCAGCCGCAGGGCGAAAAACGGACCATATTAACAGATTAGCGGTCACTAATATATTGCGGCCGCGCACGGACACGGGAAAGGGTGCGCCTGTGGTCGGCGCAGACGATGAGTCGATGCAGCGTTCACCCATCCGGCGGGTCGAATTTAGGGCCCGCGGCGCGGTCTGAACAACGAGCGGTATCCGCCGGACGGCACGCCGTCCGAACATTACCGAACAATCACCAAGGAGGATGACCATGCGTACAAGACAATCCGCGATAACGGCATTCGGCTTTCTGCTGGCCCTTGCGTTCAGCGCCAGCGCCAATGCGGCCCATGGGCCCCAACTCAAGGATACCGAGGCCCTGCAGGGACTCAAGGAGGCCAAGGGCGTGTTCATGATCGACATCAACAATCCCGGGCGGGTCGGCCATGTGCTCAAGGTGGCCGAGAAGACCTACACCGGGATGCAGAAACAGGGGGTGAAGCCGCACATCGTCGTGGTCGTCATCGGCCCTGCAGTGGCGTTTCTGACCAAGGATCGCCGCGGCATCGGGTATATGGACGAGCGCGCGGTATCGGGTGTCCAAAAGGAGATCCACAAGCTGGCCAAGATGGGGATTCGGACCGAGGCCTGCGGCGTGGCGCTCAAGGGCATGGATGTCAGCCCGCACGACCTGATTCAGGACGTCCATGCGGTCGGTAACGGCTTCATCTCAGCCATCGGCTATCAGGCCCAGGGCTATCAATTGGTCCCCGTGTATTGACCAGGCGGGGTCAGGCCCGCACCCTGGTGCCAGGGAGAGGATCCACGGTCGGCGTGTGAGCCGATGTTGACGCGGCGCCCGTGCGGCGCCGTTGGATGATTCGAACGGCGGGGTGATACGCGGTGTCGATACGATATGTGACCGGACTGGTGTTTGCGCTGCTTCTGATCGGCGGCTGTGGGGAATCGGTCGGGGCGGCGCTTCGCGACGGCGACATCGTCTTCCAGACCTCGCGTTCGGGCCAGAGCGTGGCGATCCAGCGGGCGACGCATTCCAAATACAGCCACATGGGAATGGTCTTCCTGCGTCGCGGCAAGCCTTACGTGTACGAGGCCATCGGCCCGGTTCAGTACACACCGCTGGATCGATGGGCGGCGCGCGGCGCGGGCGGGCATTACGTCGTCAAGCGCCTGCGCGATGCGCCGCGCGTGCTGACACCAAAGGCCGTTGCCAAGTTGCGGCAAGTGGCCGAGCGCTTTCGGGGCAAGCCCTACGACTTCACCTTCGGCTGGTCCGACCGGCGCATTTACTGCTCCGAGCTCGTCTGGAAGATTTACCGGCGGGCGCTCGGTATTCGCGTGGGCCGATTGCAGAAGCTGGGCGAGTTCGACCTGTCCGACCGCCTGGTCAGGGCGAAGCTGCGCGAACGCTACGGTACGCACGTCCCGCTGGACGAGACGGTCATCTCCCCCGGCGCAATGTTTCACTCGCCGGCCTTGCGGCTGGTGACCGAGCGTTGACCGGCGCCAGCCCCGCGAAGGAACCGGGCCGTGGGGATGGTACGATCCCCATCCTTGTGTTTATCCGGCATGGTGCAATATGAAGATCTGGGTCGATGCGGACGCGTGTCCCGGGGTGGTCAAGGAAATCCTGTTCCGGGCCGCCGAGCGCACCCAGGTCCAGCTCACGCTCGTCGCCAATCAGCCGGTGAGAACGCCGCCGTCGCGCTTCATCACGTCGGTCCGGGTGGCCGGGGGTTTCGACGTGGCGGACAACGAGATCGTCAAGCGCCTGGAGTCGGGCGATCTGGTCATTACCAGCGACATTCCGCTCGCCGCGGAGGTGATCGAAAAGGGCGGGTTGGCACTCAGCCCGCGCGGCGAGTTGTACACGGCCGACAATATCCGAGACCGCCTCAACATGCGTGACTTCATGGACACACTGCGCTCCAGCGGCATCAATACCGGCGGGCCGGCGGCACTGAGCCAGGCCGACCGCAAGGCGTTTGCCGATCAATTGGATCGACTGCTGACCCGATTCGTGTAGCGGCGCGGGCCGCTGTCGGACATTGATAAGCCACTGCCTTTGGTTGTACTGTTCCGATAGGCATTGTCTATCGAGGGCAGAGTGAACCTACGAGACCTCCAATACGTCATCGCCGTGGCGGACACGCGCCATTTCGGGCGTGCGGCGGAGCGCTGCTTCGTCAGCCAGCCTACGCTGAGCGGGCAGATCAAGAAGCTGGAAGAGGAACTGGGCGTGAGTCTCTTCGAGCGTACGAGCCGGTCGGTTGAGATTACGCCCATCGGCGAGGCGATCCTGGCACACGCGCGTCAGCTCATGGAGCAGGTCGATGCCATCGAACAGTTGGCGCAGGCCCATCAGGACCCGCTCGCCGGACCGCTGCGCATCGGGACGATCCCAACGCTCAGCCCTTATCTGATGCCTCTCATCCTGATTCCCCTCAAGGAGCGCCACCCGCAGATGCGTTTGGTGTTGTCCGAGGAGCTGACCGACACGCTGCTCGAGCGCCTGCGCAACCACGAGATCGACGCCGCCTTGCTCGCCACGCCGGTCGAGGAATCGGACCTGGAGGCGATCGCGCTGTTCGATGAGCCGTTTTGGATCGCCTATCCGCGCGCCCATCCCTTCAACACGAAAGAGGAGATCACGCAGGCGGACCTCGACGAGGCCGAACTGCTGCTGTTGGCCGAGGGTCACTGCCTGGCCCAGCAGGCGATGAAGGTGTGCCACATGACCGAGCGCCGCGCCCAGGGCGAGATGGCTGACCTGCGCGCGGCCAGTCTGGAGACCCTGCTCCAGCTCGTGGGAGCCGGCTTCGGCTGCACGCTGGTGCCGGCCCTGGCGATGCGCGGTCCCTGGACGACCGACAGCGGTATCGTCGCGCGCCCTCTGTCGGTCCCCAACGCCTACCGGCGCGTGTCGCTGGTGTTTCGCCGCAGCTTTCCCCGGCGTGCCGCCCTGGACGCCTTCGTGGACATCATCGAAGAACAACTTCCTAACACGGTTCAGCCGCTCGTCGATTCGGCGCCCAAGGGCAGGGCCAAGCGTCCGGCACGCCGTCCGCGCCGAGGCCGGTAAGCCGCCGCCCATCGGCCGTCTGAAAACAACAATAATTTCAGCCCCTTGAGACACCCGCCGCGGGCGGTGCCCGCAGCCCCAATCAATCGGTTATAACAATCAATTTGATACAAATAAACGATTTCCCGGATTCATTTACGATCCCGATAATGGTCCCCGTAATCGAAATCGACATGGGTCATCAACGGGCCACCGGCCCACCCACCGAACGTTATGGAGAGATATTGATGTTTGAGAATCGTGAAGGTCAAAGAGTCCCCGAAGTCGTCTTCCGCACCCGTCAGGGGTCGGATTGGGTCGATGTGAGCACGAACGACGTGTTCAAGGGCAAGACGGTTGTGGCGTTCGCCCTGCCGGGCGCGTTCACGCCGACGTGTTCGTCCACCCATGTGCCGCGCTACAACCAGCTCGCCGACGAGCTCAAGCGCCAGGGCGTCGACGAGGTCGTGTGCCTGTCGGTCAACGATGCCTTCGTCATGCACGCATGGCAGGAGGCCGAGCACGCCGACAAGATCACCTTCCTGCCCGACGGCAACGGCGACTTCGCCCGCGGCATGGGCATGCTGGTCGCCAAGGACGACCTGGGCTTCGGTGAGCGCTCCTGGCGCTATTCGATGCTGGTCAAGGACGGGGTGATCGAAAAGATGTTCATCGAGCCCGACGAGCCGGGCGACCCCTTCGAGGTCTCCGATGCCGACACCATGCTGGCCTACATCGCCCCGAAGGCGCCCAAGCCGGCGGACGTGACCGTGTTCACCCGGGAGGGCTGTCCGTACTGCGAGCGCGCCAAGCAGATGCTCAAGGAGCAGGGCATGGCCTACGACGAGCTGGTGCTCAATCGTGACTACGCCGAGGTGACGCTGCGCGCGGTCGCGGGCGAGTCCATGGTGCCCCAGGTGTTCATCAACGGTGAGCGCATCGGCGGCTCCGAGGAGCTGGAGCGGTACTTGGCCAAGGACAAGGCGGCTTAACCGCATTCGTCTCTGACGACAACCGGAGCCGACAACGGACCCGCCTCGGCGGGTCCGCTTTTTTGAAGAGGACAAAGACATGCAAACGCAGCACTTCGACTTGATAGCCATCGGCGCCGGCAGCGGCGGCCTGGCCGTGGCCGAAAAGGCGGCCGAGCTCGGCAAGAGGGCGGCCGTCATCGAGGCGGGCCGGATCGGGGGTACCTGCGTAAACAACGGCTGCGTGCCCAAGAAGATCATGTGGTACGCGGCACAATTGGCTCACGGCGCTGACAGCGCCACCGGCTTCGGCGTGCCCGTCACCCGGGGGACCACCGACTGGCGCACGCTCATCGAGGGCCGCCGTCGCTACATCGCCAACATCGGCGAGTACTGGGATCGCCACGTCGCCGAGCGCGGGATCGATCTGATCGAAGGCCGAGCCCGCTTCGTCGACGCGCACACCGTGGAGGTCGATGGGCGGCGCTACGGTGCCGAGCATCTGGTGATCGCCACGGGCGGGCGCCCGATCGTGCCGCCTGTCCCCGGTGCCGAGCTGGCCATTACCTCCGATGGCTTTTTCGACCTGGACGAGCAGCCCCGGCGCGTCGCCGTCATCGGTGGCGGCTACATCGGTGTTGAACTCAGCGGAATGCTGCGTGCCCTGGGATCGGACGTTTCGCTGATCGCGCTGGAGCAGCGCGTGTTGGAGCGCTTCGATCCGATGATCGGCGAGGTCTTGGCCGAGGAGATGCGCCGTCAGGGCATCGACCTGCACGTCGGATTCCGGGCCGAGGGCCTGGTCCGCACACAGGCCGGTATCGGCGTGGACGGAACCGACAGTCAGCGCCTGGACGGTTACGACACGGTGATCTGGGCCGTCGGTCGTGCGCCCAACACTGCCGATCTCGACCTGGAGGCGGCCGGCGTCGATACGCGTGCCAACGGCGTCGTTCCGGTGGATGCGTTTCAAAACACCAATGTCCCGGGTATCTACGCCATCGGTGACGTTACGGGGAAGGTTCCGCTGACTCCGGTTGCCATCGCCGCGGGCCGACGTCTGGCGGAGCGTTTGTTCGCCGGCCGGCCAGGGAGACGTCTTGACTATGAAAGCGTACCGAGCGTGGTGTTCTCGCATCCGCCGATCGGTACCGTCGGCCTGACCGAGGCACAGGCACGCGAACGTTACGGTACGTCGGTGCGTGTGTACAAGGCGCACTTCACGCCCATGCGCTATGCCTTGAGTGAGCACGGGCCGGCCACGGCCATGAAGCTGGTATGTGCCGGTGAGGAGGAACGCGTCGTCGGCATTCACCTCATCGGCGATAACGCCGATGAGATGCTGCAGGGCTTCGCCGTGGCGCTCACGATGGGAGCGACCAAGGCGGATTTCGACAACACGGTGGCGATTCACCCGACCAGTGCCGAAGAGTTGGTGACGATGAAGGTCGCCGAACCGGCGCCGGCGGAGGAGGAGACCGTGGACGCCGGGATTGCCTGGCAGCGAGCCGGCTAACGAGCGCTCCGGGGCGAGGGGCTCGCCCCGAAGCGGCCTAGCGCCGCCGCCCTCGGCCCTTGGCCTTGGGCTTCTCGTCGCGCACTTTCAGGTTCGAATTCAGGAAGGTCTTGCCGTTCAATCCCGCCATGGCGGCGCGGGCTTCATGGCCTTCCATGTCGACAAACGCGAACCCCTTGCACTTGCCGGTGAACACGTCACTGGGGAGCTCGAGCTTGCGCACCGTTCCGTACTCGGAGAAGGCCTCGATGAGGTCCTCTTCGGTCGCCTGCGGCGGAATGTTGCCGACGAATAGCCTTTTCATATGCATACACCGAAATCGTGGAGATGAATGGTCGTCGCCCGCCATGGGCCAGGCAACTCGCTCGCGTTGGGCCGCGGCGGATCGACGCCGTGCCGGCGAGCCAAGTAGAAACGGGCCGAAGCTTCGGTCCCTCCATCACTGGAAGGGGAAGCCCGGCCCGCGTCGTTGCAGGCGGCGTGAAGCACGCCCGATTGCGCGCCCCTGCCGCCTGCAGTCATTCGAAACTTACTGGGGAATGACGTTGCTTGCCTGAGGACCCTTGGGGCCGTTCTCGACGTTGAAAGTCACCTGCTGGCCCTCGGCCAGGACCTTGAAGCCGCTTGCCTGGATCGCGCTGAAATGAACAAACACGTCGGCGCCGCCGTCGTCCTGGGAGATGAAACCGAAGCCCTTTGCTTCGCTGAACCACTTAACAGTGCCTGTAGCCATGGATAATGTACCTTTAGAAAATCAATAAAAAATATGTGTTGCGCGTACAGGTAATGAAGAGGTGATTCGAGAAGTAACCGGAGGGAACTGCTGAAGCAGCCATTAACCTTATCTGTAGCGAGGCCCACTATAGGCCATACGGTCGGGTTTTACTACAACTATTTGCAGATATTTCGGTGCGGGCCAGGTGCCCTGCTGCGCGGTTTACAGGGGCGCGGCAGTCGTATTAGAGCGGGAAACGTTACCGTGGCCCGGACCGGTGAGCCGCGGACCCGGGCCTGGAACGGGGCGACGGGAGGGATCGGCGCTATTGGCCGGGCAGTTCGGGCTCGACCGGCGTGGCTTCCAGGCCGGGGGAGCGCACGTCGAAGACCGCGAATTCGGGGCGCGTGAGGCGCAGGTCGCCCAGGCGCGCGGGAACGGTACGACCGTCGGCGCGGATAAGCTTGAGCGGGGCGCCGGTTACGAAGCCGTAGTCGGGCGGCATGACGATGCGCCATTGATTCTTGACGTCCTGGACGAGGATGACCGGCTGTTCGAACATGCGGTCCGCCTCGCCGGACTGGATGGCCGCGGCCTCGGCGTAACGCGACAGGCGAACGACCGCGACCTGCACCTCGAAGTCGCTCGGGTGCTGCAGGCGCGCCACATAACCGATCAGCGGCAGATGCGTGTTGTCCACGGGCGCGAATACGACGAGGTCGCCGATACGTGCCGGGCGCGGCAGGTCAGGCCGCGTCGTGCCGACGAGCAGGCCGCCGGTGCTGAAATTGACCAGATTCCAGTCCGCGGGTTCGTTCGCGTGATGCCCTTGTGCCTTCAGGGGGGATGGCCGCACGGGCGGATGGGTGCCGGTCTGGCGGATGAGCCGGTAGCATTCGTTGAATCCGAAGTGCACGTGCAGGCGCTGGTCGTCGAGCACGGCCCGGCGCGCCTGGCTGCGCTCGCGCCGCGTCAGGCTGTGCAGCAGCAGGTCCAGGCCGGCCAGGCGGTCGAGCTCGGGGACCGCGGCGATGGTGTGGCTGACGCGGTCGCGGTCGAATTGGCCGATGAAGCTCATCTTGTCGAGCTCCATCCGGTCGCGCACTGCCTGCGTGAACAGCTCGGTGTAGTCCAGCTCAATCGCCGGGGCCGATACCCGCGGGGGGCGAACGGCCTGCGCGGGACCGGCGTCGTCCCGTGTGGCCAGCAGCCGGCCCGGCGGCAGCGCCTCGCCGTCGTCTGCGATGACATGGACCCTCGCCTTCGTTGCGTCCAGGTAGGAGTCGGGCAAATGAAACAGCTGTACCGGCCACATCGTCACGTCCAGGAATCCGAACAGCTGCAGCGAGAGATACAGGTCCAGGGGTGTGGCCGTGGGCCGATGTCGGCGACCGACGCCGGCGCGGGCACTGAAACCCACCTCACAGCCCAGGGGCAGGCTCTGCTCGGTGTCACCGTGGGCGGCCAGCAGAAAGAACACCCGGTTGCAGTCGCGCCATGCATCGGCCGGCATGCGCTGGTAGCGCAGGGCGCGGAAGCGTTGCTCGAGTCGGGCGAGCTCCAACACGCGAAATCCGCACAAAACGATGCGGGCGCGCGCCCGGTCGTAGTCGGCCGGGTCTTCGGGATAGTCCTCGTGCAAGGCCTGGGCATAACTGTTTGCAAGATATGCTGCGACGTTGACGCAGCGCGACAGCGCCTCGCGCCGGTATTCGTCCTCGGGCAGACCGCCGGCCCCGCGTACGAACTCGCCGTAGAAACGGGCGAGGGCGCCGTGCGCATGCTGCAGGATCGATTCGGCGTATCGCAGTCGGCGGCCCGGCTGGCCCAGGGGAACACTGTTTAGTGTGGTCAGGATCCAGCCGGCGGCATCGAGCAGTTGCATCGGCGTGCGCTGGAGGTCGCCGATGTGGCGGAGCTGTTCGTCGAGTCGAGGCTCGCCGCCGAGTTCCTCGGTTGCGGCCGGTCGGGCGCCTGCCGGTTTGGTAGGTACCGCGGCACGGCTGAATGTCAGAGGGACTTCCGGGGGACCTTTGGGCTTGGTCCTGCCGGAGGGCGCCTGCGCGAGCTTGCCGGAAGGTTGCGCGGCCGGCAGGGGCTCGGTGTGGCGGGCCCGCGCGGTCGCCGGCGGGGAGTCGGATTCGGGCTGGCGTTCGACGCGCTTGCGGCTGATGCGGTCCAATTGTTTGCGCAGTCGTTCGCGCTCCTCGGGAGAGATGTCCAGGCGCAGGAAGGAGTTCTCCTGGCGCAGCACGGCCTTACCGAGCTCGTCGAGAAATTCGCCGTTGAGCTTGTGATAATCCAGCGGATAGCGGCGAGTCTGGAGTGAATCGAGGTTGGAGACCGTCAGTACGATGTTCGTCATGTCGGCTGCCAGATCCAGGCGGATGCCCACCGGCACCTTGGGATCGACCTTGAAGGTGGCGCCGGTGATGTTGCGGTGCGGACCCCAGTGTTCGCGGCGGGTCATCGTAAGGCGGTTGTCACGCAGGAATTCGGTTTCCCGGCTCATCAGGGCCTCGCCCCGGACTTCGAAGCTCATCGGCCTTTCGCCCGCGCAGGTGAAGGTGAAGCTGATGGCACGTATCTCCGGTTGCCCCTCGGTAGAGGCGCGGTAGCCGGACTGGCGCAGCCCCTCCAGGGTGCCGTAGGTCTTGATCGGATAGTCGACCCGAATGTCGGGCTGGACGAAATTCAGATGTTCGGCGAGCTCGGAGAGGTAGGTGGCCGCCTGCGCCAGGCGTGGGCGCACCTCGGAGCGGTAGATCTCCTCGGCCTGGGCGTGCCGGCGCTGTTCGGCCTGCTCCTTTTCCTTTTTGGCTTGCGCCTGCTGTTTGAGCTCTTCAAGCAGACTCATAGGGGGCTACTCTCGATGGATCGCCGCACTCCTGGGGGCGGCTTGTCTGCTCGCTGCCAAGCAATCGATATAGTCGTTGTTGTGTGCTCGGGTCCCGTTTCAGTTCATATAGCAGACTCGTCGCGCCAGGACAATCAACGCGAACGTCGTCGATAGGGACGGTGAATGCGGGGTGCGGGTCAATCGAGTAGCGGGTCGCCAAAGACCTCGTCGTCTTCGTCGCCGTGCATGATGGCCATTGCGTGGTCGTCCTGGCCAAGGTCGCCCAATAAAGGGTAGACCTGTTCTTCCTCCCAATGGGTATGGGTGTTCAAGGTGTCACGGAGCTGATTTATGACGGCGATGACGTCGGCGGCTTCGGCCCGGCGCCTGACCATGTGCAGCAGACGCAGCGACAGGGAGCGGATGCGATCGTGGTCCTGAAGCATGGCGCCGACCACGTGCACCTCCGTGCTGCCGGTGGGGATCTCCAGCCTCGGCACGAGCACCTCGTTTTCGGCGTACAAGTGCCGAGACAGCCGCAGTTCGAACTGCTCGACCATCGCCTGTGCCGCTGCCGGGTCCGCGCCCTCGGCCACGAGCCCGTGAAGCGCGTCCAGGCTCTGGCCGAACCGGGTATGGTCCTCGAGCATCAGCGCGATAAGGCGAGGCGTGTCATTGGATTTGTTGGTCATTCGCTAGCCACCCGGGTCGGTTGGTCGACCCCTCAGACGAATGGGGTTTCGATCCTTTATGGACGAGCCGGTGCGAAATTGTATTGACCTAAGTCAAGGGTGGATGGAGCCGAGTCGGGATGCCCGGCCCGCTGTCAGGCGTCAATCGTCGCCGAAGACCCCGTCGCTGGCCTGGGAGGGTTGAGACAACAGGTCCTCGGCCTCCAGCTCGTTGGCGGCGAAGATCATGCGAATCTGCTCTCCGGGCCCCAACGACAGCTGCGCCCGCAACTCGGTGGTGCGGGCTTTGGCGTCTCGGAAGCTGTCCTCGACGCCCAGTTGTTCGAGCAGGTTGAGCCGCCCGATCTGGTAGATGTAATAGGGCATCGCGGCACATTATACAGGGGTCGGCGGGGACCGGGGGGTCCGCTGTGGATAGCCGTGACGGATAGCGGGGCGCGATACCTTTAATAGAGATGGGCGAAGAGTGCGTCCAGCTGTATATAGCGGCGTCTCGCTCGCAGGCGGGGCGAGATGCGCCCCTCGGGGACGCGCCACGGGGCGGGGGCCCCGGCAGCGGCCCACCCGAACCGGGGCGGCCGGGGATAGCCGTGCACGCATGCGACACCCGGAGGCGCACGGCGCGCGGAATCGGATCGGGCGTTCAGCTTCGCGCGCCGCGGCGGTAGCCAGGTTTTACACCCGTATTCCATGCGGGTATCATCCGCAGGCGATGGCGATTTGCCGCCGGTTGGAGCTTGATCAGGACCGGGGTTCCTGTCATTGTGTGGCGCGGCCAAGCGGGCGGTATCGAGGCGATATCGCGTCAATGCATCGCCGGGGTCGGGTGTGGCTCGCCCCCCGCCTATGGTCCGTGCCAAGTCTCGCGACGCGCGAGTTTGCGCGGATGTCGTCAGGTGTGGCGGCAGGCCAAAAAAAAGCTTCACCACAAATTGATGATTATTAACGTAAATAAATAAAATTTATTGACTCAGTGGGGAAGCTCTATTGGCGTGGAAAAGATTAATAAGGTATTTAGTGTGGTCGATTTGTGACAGCGATCAATCTCCACTATTCGTAGTCCGTCACGCTAAAACAGGTTCGCAGAATCAATAACAAGAGTAACAAAGGTTAATTGAGAAAAGTTCTTGTTCGCATCGAATGTGAGTCCCGAAGGAGCTGATATAAATGTTTACCCATAACCCCATTGCGGAACTTTCCGCGTTCATACCGCCCATTGCGATGCAGTGGTACGTTGTTGCCATGGTCATCCTTGTGGTGCTCGGGACGATACTTGATATGGCCCACAAGAAGAGCGCCCAGTACTTTTTCGAGAATGCGAAAAAGGCGCAGAAAAGTGCCAAGCGCACCCTGAGCGGCGGTGAAAAGGCATCGCTTGCGATTCAGACCGTCGCGGGTGAAGTGCTGACCTCCTCGGAGTTCAAAAGTACTCGCCGCCGTATCTCTCATCTGTTCACGATGTACGGCTTGATCGTCTTTATCGTCGCCACGGCGGTGCTGGTGTTCGCGTATCCGACCCCGGACAAGCCTGCTCCCACCTACTGGCCGGTTCTCTGGCATCTGGGCGCCCTGGCTCTCGCCTTCGGTGGTTATTGGTTCTGGTTCGCCATCCGCGTCGACGTCGCCTCCGAAGGTGTCAAGTGGTACAACTTCAACGGACGTGGTGACATCTTCATCGTCGGCCTGATCTCCACGGCGACGTTCGCCCTGCTCTGGTCGTGGACCACGGGTGCCGCCGGCTGGCTGCACATGCTGTTATTCTGGCTATTCGTCGCGAGCAGCACCGTGCTCTTCGGTTCTGTCTATTGGTCCAAGTTCGCGCACATGTTCTTCAAGCCCGCTGCGGCTTACCAGAAGAAGTGCGTCAAGGCAGACGGTTCGCGGGAGAATCTGCCCGCTGATTACGACCTGACGGATCCCGCCGTTCAGAAGCGGTTTCCCGATATCCCGGAATACATGGGCACGAACCCGCCCAACATGGGACTCGGTATCAACCGCGAACCCCCTCGTCACTACTAGGCGCTGGACGAATACCCGAATTAACCTGAGAAATATTAACCGGTTACCGGACTCAACTACCGGAGGAAAACATGCCAACATTCGTCTATATGACTCGTTGTGACGGTTGCGGTCAGTGCGTCGATATCTGCCCGTCGGATATCATGCATATCGACAAGGTCACCCGTCGTGCCTACAACATCGAACCCAACATGTGCTGGGAGTGCTACTCCTGCGTCAAGGCCTGCCCGCATCAGGCAATCGACTGCCGCGGCTATGCAGATTTCGCGCCGCTCGGCCACTCGGTACGCGTGAAGCGCGACGAAGAGAAGGGTGTCATCGCCTGGCGGATCAAGTTCCGCAACGGCGAAAAGGATTTCGATCTGCTGGCGCCGATCACGACCAAGCCCTGGGGTACCTGTATCCCGCAGCTGGCTGAGGTACCTGCTCCGTCGCAGGAACAGCGCAACAGCGAGCTGCTGTACAACGAACCCAAGTATCTTCGACTCGATGACGGTGATCTGCACACCCTCAAGTCCGCGGGCCTGAAACTGAAAGAAGGGGTGTACTACTGATGGCTTACGAAACAATCGTTGAAGACAACATCGATATCCTGGTCTGCGGTGCGGGCCTCGGTGGTACCGGTGCTGCCTGGGAAGCCCGTTATTGGGGGCAGAATAAGAAGATCGTCATTGCCGAGAAGGCGAACATCGACCGTTCCGGCGCCGTGGCGCAGGGCCTGTACGCCATTAACTGCTACATGGGAACGCGTTTCGGCGAAAACAACCCGGAAGACCATGTCCGTTACGCGCGTATCGACCTGATGGGTATGGTTCGCGAAGACCTGGCCTTCGATATGGCGCGCCACGTCGACTCCGCCGTGCACCAGTTCGAGGAATGGGGTCTGCCGCTGATGCGCAATCCCCAGACCGGCGCCTACCAGCGTGAAGGCCGTTGGCAGATCATGATCCACGGTGAGTCCTACAAGCCGATCGTCGCGGAAGCCGCGAAGAAGTCGGCGGACAAGGTCTACAACCGTATCTGCGTGACTCATCTGCTGATGGACGAGTCGAAGGAGAACCGTGTTGCCGGTGCCGTCGGTTTCAACGTGCGCACCGGTAACTACCACGTGTTCAAGTCCAAGACCGTTATCGTCGCCGCCGGTGGCGCCTCCAACATCTACAAGCCGCGTTCGGTTGGCGAGGGTGCGGGCCGCGTCTGGTATGCGCCGTGGTCCTCGGGTTCGGCCTACGGGCTGCTGATTGGCGCCGGCGCCAAGATGACCCAGATGGAGAACCGCATCGTACTGGCTCGTTTCAAAGACGGTTACGGCCCGGTCGGCGCCTACTTCCTGCATCTGAAGACCTACACCCAGAATTGCCTGGGCGAAGAGTATGAGTCCAAGTGGTGGCCGGACCTTCAGAAAATGGTCGGCAAGGAGTATCTGGATCCGGAGGCCTCTCACCGGACCCATCGCCCCATTCCGACCTGCCTGCGCAACCACGCGCTCATCAACGAGGTTAATGCCGGTCGTGGGCCGATCCACATGGTGACCATGGAAGCCTTCCAGGACCCGCACCTTGAAGAGATCGGCTGGCATAACTTCCTGGGCATGACCGTCGGTCAGGCCGTGCTGTGGGCCGCTACCGATGTTGACCCGAAGAACGAGAACCCCGAGCTGACGACCTCCGAGCCGTACGTGATGGGTTCGCACGCCACGGGTTGCGGCGCCTGGTGCTCCGGTCCCGAGGACGTCTCCCCGGAGGAGTATTTCTGGGGCTACAACCGTATGACTACGGTCGAAGGCCTGTTCGGTGCCGGTGACGCGGTCGGCGGTACGCCGCACGCCTTCTCCTCGGGTTCCTTTACCGAGGGTCGTCTGGCCGCCAAGGCCGCGTGCAAGTACATCGACGACGGCAAGGCCGAAGGTATCGTGGTCTCCCAGAACCAGATCGAGGGTCGCAAGAAGGAGATCTACAAGCCGCTGGAGCATTATCGCGTCTATCGCAACGAGATCACCGCGGGCGACGTCAATCCCAACTACATCAACCCGCGTCAGGGCCTGGATCGCCTGCAAAAGTTGATGGACGAGTACGCCGGCGGTGCGTCGGTCAATTACATGACCAACGAGAAGTTGCTGCACATCGGCCTCAAGAAGCTCAAGATCATGGAAGAAGACCTTGAGAAGATCGCTGCCAAGGACATCCACGAGCTGCTGCGCGCGTGGGAGCTGAAGCATCGCCTTCTCACCTCCGAGTCCGTCATGCAGCACACGTTGTTCCGCAAGGAGACCCGTTGGCCCGGTTACTACTACCGCGGCGACTATCTCAAGCTGGACGACGAGAACTGGCACGTGCTGACGGTTTCCCGGCGCGATCCGAAGACGGGTGAGTACACCATGGAGAAGGCGCCTTGTTACCACTTGGTTGACGACGCCGAGTAGTAAAGGCGAAACAGGAGATCTGTCCGAGGGGTCCCTGCCGAATGCAGGGACCCCTGGCTCTCCGACGGAATTTGAAAAGATCAACTGATGTTGGTCTTTTCGTTTTTTACGATGAATGCAAAATATTGACTGGGTAGACGGATGAGTACGATGACTGAAGCGCCTGAAGCACCCAAGGAAGAAAAAGATTTCAAAAATATCCTTGATCATACCGACGAGGAGCTTGCGGAAATCGCGCATCCCATGTGGGAAGACTTGATCAAGTATTCCAACAAGGGTCAATACGGAAAATTCATCAAAAAGTTTTCCTACAATCTGCTGTTCGGCCTGAACGAGGTCGAGTTGGGCAAGCAGTTCGCCAAGAGCGAATTGTCGCGCAACCTGGATCCCAATTACGACTTCTTGGGCTTCATTCGCCGTGGCGAGCACGTCACGTGCCTCTACCGCGTCAGGCATACCAAGAAAGAGGGCGAGTATCTGGGCCGTATGGTGCTCGGCTATGAAGAGGGTGAAGTCAGGATATTCGGCGCCTCTATTTTCTAGGTCGGCGGCATCTGAGCGAGACAATCATGACTGAGATTATCAAAGACGTCATTACCGACGGCAAATACGTCGAGCTCAAATACAAGGTGATCGACGTCAGGACCGACAGCGTCCTGACCGAAGTCGAATATCCGTTGGGCTATGTGCAGGGCGTCAATGAGGTATTGGCCCCGGCAATAATGCGGGAGCTCGAAGGCAAGGTGGCGGGCGATACCATCGAAGTGCCCATCGACTGCAATGAGCTCTACGGTCCCCGGGACGAATCCCTGGTCATCACGGACAGGGTCGAGAACGTGCCGGAGGAATACCGTGAGGTCGGCACGGCCATCCTGATGGAGAACGACAAGGGTCAGACCAAGACTTTCATCGTCACGCGTATACAGGGCGACTACATTACCATCGACGGCAATAATCCCCTTAGCGGCCGGGATGTGGTCTTCAAGCTCGAGATACTGACGGTGCGCGACGCCACGGAGGAAGAGCGGGAGTTTGGTGGCAAGGTCGAGGAAGGACCGGATATCGCAGGTGCGAAGAAAGTGCCTATTCAATAGGCCCGCGAGCTCGCGGAAGGGGCGTCCCGCTCGGCAGCGGCCGGAAAGACAGAGGGAAGAATGGTAGAGGAAAGCGCCGCGCGCCCGTTGTGGGTCGCGCGGCGCTTGTCGTTACGGGCGCTTCGGGGTCTCGTACTTGACCTCTTTCTGGAACGAATCCCAGATGGTGTCATAGCCGACGTAACCCTTTTCATTGGCTTCTTTCTGACGCGTGGTCAGGAAGCGCGACCGGCCCTCAGGGACTTTCGGCCTGGTCTTGGGTGCATCACTCATCTTCTACCTCCAATTCAGCGGTCAAACGGGGGTTTATAATTAGCCGATGTCAGCCTCTCCCAATCAACTGACAATCGAATCAGCAACTTGCAGCGTCGAGAGCGTCCGAAGCACCCTCCTGCACCTGTCTTTTACGAATTGCAGGTAATACACAGGGGCGCGGCGTTCCCATGGCGCAACTACGCACGATATTACCTCAGCGTGTTTCGTTTGCCAACGTTTCTAGACCCCCGCAGGCCGTCGGTCGGGCCGGCGCGGCATAAGCCGACGGGGGACGAGGGACAGAGGTACGTCGGGTCGGCGACGCGTCACCCGATGTTCGAGTTCATAAGCAAAAAAGCCACCGCAAGGGTGGCTTGTTTATTGGTATGGTGGAGGCGGCGGGAAATATTCGGCCTTGGGCCTCACCCCTCCGGGGCCGCCGTCGCTTCGCTCCGGCGTTCAGGTCACTTCGTTCCCTGTCGAACCCCGCTTCACCCCAGAACTGCCTTCGGCGGTTCATCGGGACTCCCCGAACTCGTAAACTCGTTCTGGTCGCGCGTGTTCGTAATTCCCGCCCGAAAATGCAAAAGGGCCATCCCTTTCGGAATGGCCCTTTTTCATTTTGGTGGAGGCGGCGGGAATCGGCACTTACAACCTCCTGTCGGAGGTTCATCAAGTGTGCCTACGCTTCGCTACGGCAACCCGCGTAACGCGGGCTCTCATCCGCACCACTACCACAAATAAAAAAGGGCTGCCTATCGGCAACCCTTGTTTATTTGGTGGGCGGCGACTACCGAAAAGAGCAGACAACCAATTGATACCAAACGCAAAAGTATTTTATGAATATCACGATTACCCCGAAAGTTACCCCTGAGTGATGCGTGTCATCCTTGTTGCAAGCCGGGCTTTCCGATCAGGCATGTTGCTGGTGATTGGTCTTGTCACCATTCTGGATCAGGCTTTCTAGTGGGATGTGCAGTCCCTTCCAGAGCTTGCGGATCATCTCCAGGGTAAGCGGGCGTTTATGATTCAGTATCTCGGAGACGCGCCCGCTGTGTCCGATGTAGGGTTCCAGGTCCTTGCGCTCCAACCCCGCCTGTTCCAGGCGGAACAGGATTGCCTCAACAGGGTCGGGGGGGGCGATGGGATAATGCTTGGCCTCATAAGCCTCGACCAGCGTGATAAGTACATCCAACTTATCGCCTTCTGGCGTATCGGGTTCGGCCCCCCACAACGCCTCGACTTCAGCCAAAGCCGCATCATAGTCGTGCTCAGTTTTGATGGGTCGAATTTCCACTGTCTCGTCCTCTTAGCCGCCTTTCAGCTTGAGTTTGTCGTACTCGGCATGGGTTCCGACAAACTTCACAAACATGGCCTGTCGTGCATAGTCCACATCAACTACCAGCCGATATTTGTTACCCCCGATATTGAACACAACCAGCGTGTCGGTAACGATACTGGCGCTGCCAATCTGCGCCTTAATGTCGTGGGGCGTCAGCCACTCGGCTTTGAGCGCTTCGGCGTGCCATGCCTCCAGCGGCCCTTTGGCATCCATGAATTGGGGCTGCTGATAAAAATCGCGCAGGGTCCGTTTGGCGATGATTCTCATGGGCAGAGTATAGCGTCCTCCCAAAATGGGAGCAAGGCCGCATCATATCCAATCATCCAGCGATTCCCCCAGCAGGTTCAGCTTCGCGGCCATCCCGGCCAATGAAACCTGCACGAAGGCATCGTGCTGCGCGGTCAATCGCTCGAAGGTGTTGCAGTGCATCCCCTTGGGCTTCCAACCGTTGCCGTTGAGGATGCCCGGCTCCCATCCCAGCTTGTCGCGGATTCGGTCCGCCCGCCGTGCGGCCCGGTCATCCCAGGTTTCCCGCTGGCTGGGATAGGCCAACTGGTAGCAGTGACGGCATGCGAAGATGCCGCCGCCGTAGAGGATCGCCACGCGCCGACCACAACCACGGGCGGGGCAGAGGAACCAGGGGCGTTCCCCGCCAAGGTGGCAGGCGGTCCAGTCCAGATAGACGGGGTAACTTTCGTCCTTCCAGTCTTCGCCGCCGCTGCGGTGGCGGTAGGTAAGGATTACCCGGTGTGGTTCAGTGCGCACGCGGATGGAGGCGACTACTTCGCCGTGCCGTGACCACTGCCAGCCGAAGGACTGGTACGGGCTGAGTAGTCCATCCCGTTTCCAGCGCCGCACGTCGATGGATCGGTAATCGTCGGTAGAGTCTTTCGCACCCCAGTACCAATGTCGTCCGCTACCCATGCCGCCCATGTTCACCTCCAGATTTTTTAACCAAAATCATTTGGGAAATTCACTTTTATGTTTCGGCCCTTGCGGGCCTTGGTTGGTCGTTGTGGGTTTGCTGTGGACTTGGTAAAAAGCGTTCACAATATCGCCGGTCCGTGTCCCACAATCCGGCGATGGCTTCCGGCTCGCCTTTGGCGCAGTGGCCCAGGTGCGGATGGTCGATTCGCTCGAAGTGGATGCAGTCGCCGCAATGGACGGAACAGGGGCGCGGTATCGGTCTGTCGGCCGCTCGATTCCAGCACCAGGGGCAGCCCACCACTTCGCCGGGAAACCACAACCAGATCGGGCCGCAGTGCTTGCAGGTAGCCTGTTCGGTGTAATGCTCCGGGCGTTTGCCCTGGTCCATCTCCCGCCGTTGCACCAGTGAACGAGCGAACGTGGTCAGGGTATCGGCGCTGATCGCACCCTTGCGCCAGTCCTCGATGTCTTCCGCTGCCAGTGCTTGCTTGACTTCAGCCGGAGTGATGTCGAGTCCTTTGCAGGCGTCGGCCAATGTTTCCAGCAGCTTGGAGTTTTCCTGTTCTGAACCCCTATGCGCAGAATCCGCACTATCCGCACAAATAACCGGTTCGACGGGTTTCTGCGCATTTTGCGAATTGTGCGCATAGGGTGTCTCAGTCGAAGCAGTCACCCCGAGGGTTTCTCGCCAACTCATCGCCACCCCCTCGCAATCTCCGGCCTGACCCGCACCATGGGTGACGGGGGACGGCCGGGACCATCACGCGGCGGTTCGGTCACCTCCAGGTAACCGCGCTCTTCCAGTGCCTCCAGGGCTTCGCGCAGCATGGCGACGCGGGGGAAGGTGCCGCGCAGGGCGTTGAAGGCTTCGCGCACGGTGAAGCGTTTCAGACGGCCCCGCTCGATCCAGTCCCACACCAGGCGGGCGGCGGCAATGGTGGGATCGGCCCCCATCATGTCCAGCGCCGCCAGGCTGTGACGGGTGATGACGGCCATGATCTCCAGTGCGGCGGTCATGGTCTCGGCGGT
>DATFLL010000115.1:0-4850 GCA_035267785.1 Gammaproteobacteria bacterium
GAGCTCGACCTTGTCCTTCTTGAAGTGGAACGTGTTCTTCTCGAAGAACGTGTCCAGCATCTGCTGGGTGCTGTAGCCCAGCGCGCGCAGCAGCACCGTCGCCGGCAGCTTGCGGCGGCGGTCGATGCGCGCGAAGATGCAGGCCTTGGGATCGAACTCGAAGTCCAGCCACGAGCCGCGGTAGGGAATGACGCGGGCGTTGAACAACAGCTTGCCCGAAGAGTGGGTCTTGCCCTTGTCGTGGTCGAAGAACACACCCGGCGAGCGGTGCAGCTGGGAGACGATGACGCGCTCGGTACCATTGATGACGAAGGTGCCGTTCTCGGTCATCAGGGGCAGCTCGCCCATGTAGACTTCCTGCTCTTTGATGTCCTTGACGGTCGGCGTACTCGCCTCCTTGTCGTAGATCACCAGACGCACGGTCACCCGCAGCGGGGCCGAGAAGGTCACGCCGCGCATCTGGCACTCCTTGACGTCGAAGGCCGGCGTGCCCAGGCGATAGCTGACGTACTCCAAGGCAGCGTTGCCGGAGTAGCTGGTGATGGGGAAGACCGACTTGAACGCCGCGTGCAGGCCGCGGTCGACTCGCTCGTCGAGCTTGGTCTCGGCCTGCAGGAAATCGCGGTAGGAGTCCAGCTGCGTGGACAACAGGTAAGGCACTTCCAGCACGCTGGCGCGCTTACCGAAGTCCTTACGAATGCGTTTCTTGACGGTGAACGAGTAGGCCATCGGTATTCCTCAGCATTGTCAATCAGTTACGTGCCACGCCGGGGTCTGCCGGCAGCGGGCGACGCGGGATGGCGGCGCGGGGGATCGGCCCCGCGGTCACCAACGGCAAAAGGCCGGTGGTTCGTAACCACCAGCCGTGTGCCGGAAATCATCCGTCCCTGGCATCAATTCGGGGTGCCGCTTGCAGTTCAACGGCCCTCCAAAACGGCCCCGTGGGCGTCGCACCGCGACGCCCACGGGTTCGTGCCAGAAGCGATTACTTGAGCTCGACAGTGGCGCCGGCCTCTTCGAGCTGCTTCTTGAAGTTCTCGGCGTCTTCCTTCGAAGCGCCTTCCTTGATGGTGGACGGGGCGCCCTCGACCATCTCCTTGGCCTCCTTGAGACCCAGGCCGGTGATGCTGCGCACGACCTTGATGACGGACACCTTGTTGTCGCCAAAGGAGCTCATCACCACGTCGAACTCGTCCTTTTCCTCGGCCGCAGCCGCGCCACCGGCATCGCCGCCGGCAGCCGGGGCCGCCACCATGGCGGCGGCGGCGGACACGCCGAACTTCTCTTCCATCGCCTCGACCAGTTCCACGACCTCCATCACGGTCATGTTGGAAATGGTATCCAGAATATCTTCTTTCGATACAGCCATTGTAGTCTCCTGAAACTATATTGTGCCCGGGCGTTTCCGCGTCGCGGGCAAGCTTATTACCTGAATATCGCCGAAAATCAGGCAGATGCCTGTTTTTGGTCGCGAATTGCCGCCACGGTACGGACCAGCTTGGCATGCGGTTCGTTAAGGGTACGTGCGAGTTTGGTGATCGGCGCCTGCATGACCGACATGAGCATGGCAATGGCCTGCTCCTTGCTCGGCATGCTGGCCAGGCGTTTGATATCACTCGCATCCAACAGCTTGCCGCCGATGGATACCGCCTTGACCACCAGTTTCTCGTTGTCCTTGACGAACGCTTCGAGCACCCTCGCCGCCGCACCCGGGTCCTCTTGCGAGAACGCGAGCAGCAGCGGACCGACGAAGGCCTCCTGCATGCACTCGAAATCCGTGCCTGCAACCGCACGACGCGCCAGGGTATTCTTGACCACCCGCACATAGACGTTGTCATTGCGCGCCTTGGCGCGAAGCTCGGTCATCTGTGCAGCGGACAGCCCCAGGTATTCCGCCGCAATGGCAGAATGCGCGCCGCTGGCAATTTCGGCGACTTCGGCGACTATCGTCTTCTTGTCTTCAAGGCTGAGAGCCACGCGAATTCACCTCCAGCTTGTCATTGACGACGGCCTTACGACCGTCTGACACCGTTGAGAGACACGGGCCGTGTAGATACGTCACACGGCCCACCCTTTCACGGTGACCCTCATCAGGTAAGCCTGCTCGGGCACACCGTCTGCGCAGGCCGGTCCCAGCCAAAAAATCGACTGGGCGGGTCCATTAAGCCGTGTCGGGCACGGCACCTGCGGTCTTTGACGCACACCGGCGGCGAACCGCCGGCGTCCCAAAGTCCTTTACAGCCGCCGCGTCTCCCGGAGCGGGATACGCGGCGAACGTTACGTTACGAAAGCGACGACTGGTCGACCTGGACACCCGGGCCCATCGTCGTGGAGACCGTCACCTTCTTCATATACACGCCCTTCGAGGAGGACGGCTTCGCCTTGTTCAGGTCGGCCAGCAGCGCCGCCAGATTCTCGCGCAGCGCCTGAACCTCGAAGTCGACGTTGCCGATCGAGCACTGGATGATACCGGCCTTGTCGGTGCGGTAGCGCACCTGACCGCCCTTGGCGTTCTTCACGGCCGTGGCCACGTCCGGCGTGACCGTGCCGACTTTCGGGTTGGGCATCAGGCCGCGCGGGCCCAGGATCTGACCCAACTGACCGACGACACGCATGGCATCGGGCGTGGCAATGACCACGTCGAAGTCCATGTTGCCCGCCTTGACCTGCTCGGCGAGATCCTCGAAGCCGATCACGTCGGCCCCGGCTTCCTTGGCCGCATCGGCATTGGCGCCCTGGGCGAACACCGCCACGCGCACGGACTTGCCGGTGCCGTTGGGCAGTACGGTCGAGCCGCGCACCACCTGGTCGGACTTGCGCGGATCGACGCCGAGGTTGACCGCAACGTCGACGGACTCGGTGAACTTGGCCTTGGGCAGCTCCTTGAGCAGACCGAAGGCCTCATCGACCGGATAGAGCTTGCCGGCCTCGAGCTTCTCGGCGATGAGCTTGCTGCGTTTGGTCATCTTGGCCATGGCTTACACCCCCTCCACTTCGATGCCCATACTGCGGGCACTGCCGGCGATGGTGCGCACCGCGGCGTCCATGTCCGCCGCCGTGAGATCGGGCTCCTTGGCCTTGGCGATCTCCTCGAGCTGCTCGCGCGTGACCTTGCCGACCTTGTCGCGGTTCGGCACGGCCGAACCCTTCTGCAGGCCCGCCGCCTTCTTCAGCAGGATCGACGCCGGCGGCGTCTTGGTGATGAAGGTGAAGCTGCGGTCGTTGTAGACCGTGATGACCACCGGGATCGGCAGGCCCTGCTCCATGTTCTGCGTGGCCGCATTGAAGGCCTTGCAGAATTCCATAATATTGACGCCGTGCTGGCCCAACGCGGGGCCCACGGGCGGGCTGGGGTTGGCCTGACCGGCCGCCACCTGCAGCTTGATATAAGCCTCGATTTTCTTAGCCATGGTTCACTCCTAAGTGGGTACGAACGCCTGGTTAGGGCTCCCCGTTCAATTCAGTTGCGAGTATCGAGTGACGAGTTGCGAGGGGAAAAGGCATCGCAGCACCGGAAATTCGCTCCCAGCTATCCGACACGTTACCTCGCCACTCGTACCTCGTTACGCGAAACTCCGAAAAAGGCGTCAGCCTTTTTCAACCTGGCCGAACTCCAGTTCGACCGGGGTCGAGCGGCCGAAGATCGACACCGCGACCCGCAGCCGGCTCTTCTCGTAGTCGACTTCCTCGACCACGCCGTTGAAATCGTTGAACGGGCCTTCGGTGATACGCACCACCTCGCCCGGCTCGAACAGCACCTTCGGGCGCGGCTTCTCGGCTCCCTCGACCACCCGGTCCAGGATGGCCTGCGCCTCCTTGTCGGAGATCGGCGCCGGACGGTCCGAGGTCCCGCCGATAAAACCCATGACCCGCGGCACGTCCTTGACCAGGTGCCAGGTCTCGTCGTTCATCTCCATCTGCACCAGGACGTAGCCGGGGAAGAACTTGCGATCCGAGCGGCGCTTCTGGCCCTCGCGCATCTCCACGACCTCTTCGGTCGGTACGAGAATGTCGCCGAACTGGTCTTCCATCCCGGCCCGTCTGACGCGCTCGATGAGCGAGCGCTTCACCTGATTTTCGTAGCCCGAATAGGCATGTACGACGTACCAACGCAACGCCATACCATCAGCCTCCTTGGCCGGTGAGCAGTTTCACCGCCCACAGCAAAAACATGTCGAACAACCACAGCAGGAGACCGACCAGTACGACCATGGCCAGCACGATCAGTGTCGTCTGCGTGGTCTCCTTGCGCGAAGGCCACACGACCTTACGCACTTCGATCATCGCATTGCGCCCGAAGGCCACCGTCTGCATACCGGCCTGGGTGCGCGCCCCGACCGCCAGCGCCACGCCGGCCACGACGAGCAGCCCCAGCACCCGGTACAGCAGGGACTGGTCCGCAAAATAATAAAAGCCGACGACACCACCGGCGAGCAGCAGTATCGCGAGCACTAACTTGACTTTATCCTGCATCGCCTCGTTCAGACCTTGCGTACGCACCTGGCGAATATGGCAGGCCAGGAGGGAATCGAACCCCCAACCTGCGGTTTTGGAGACCGCCGCTCTGCCAATTGAGCTACTGGCCTAGTACCCAGTGGCGAGTTACGAGTATCGAGTGGCTAGAAAAAGCAAAAGCGAGCGCACCGTCAGGTGCGCTCACCCTGGCAACCCGATACTCGAACCTCGAACCTCGTTACTCGATGATTTTCGCGACGACACCGGCGCCGACGGTACGACCACCCTCGCGGATGGCGAAGCGCAGGCCCTCTTCCATCGCAATCGGGGCAATCAGCGACACCGTCATCTTCACGTTGTCGCCCGGCATCACCATCTCCACGCCCTCGGGCAGG
>DATFLL010000116.1:0-38057 GCA_035267785.1 Gammaproteobacteria bacterium
CGTCCGCCAGCTGCCAACTGACGACTGCACACTGCCGACTCCGGCCCCCGTTCCGACGCCGCTGCGGGTCGCAATACCCGCTGCATTGACAGGGACTTCCCCCCGTCTGAGACCAGTCAGGGGCCGGTGGGCCTGTTCAAGGCCCACGCCGCCGCGTGTTAAGATAAGCGTCTTTTCCGCTACCCGAGCCCCGGCTCCGACGCTGTATGAACACCGCCCGCATCCGCGAGATTCCGTACAACTACACTTCGTTTTCCGATCGCGAAATCGTGATCCGTCTGCTCGGCGAGGAGATGTGGGAGGTACTCAACGAGCTGCGTTCCGAACGCGTGACGGGCCGATCGGCGCGCATGCTGTTCGAGGTGCTCGGCGACATCTGGGTGGTGACGCGTAATCCCTTCATCCAGGACGACCTGCTTTCCAGCCGCAAGCGCCATCGGGCGCTAACCGATGCGCTGAATCACCGTTTGGATCAGATCGAAGCGCGGGCGGACGGCAATGAGCTGGTTTTGCGCCTCGTAGAGCGCGCAAGAGGCGCTGTGGAGGCGTTTGAGGCGTGGTTTCCCCGACAGAGGGAATTACGCCAGAAAGTTCAACGCCGCTTGTCGCGCGTTACACGCCGCGACAACATCGATTTCAGCGGACTTGCGCGCGTCTCTCACGTCACCGACGCCTCGGACTGGCGCGTGGAGTATCCCCTGGTCGTGATCTCGCCCGATACCGAACAGGAGACCATCGATGTCGTCGCTGCGTGCCTGGAGTTGGGCCTGGCGATCATCCCGCGCGGCGGCGGTACGGGTTACACGGGCGGTGCGGTGCCGCTGCGCGGCGACTGCGTCGTGATCAACACCGAGAAGCTCGAATCGCTCGGCGCCGTCGAGGACCGTGCGCTGCCCGGCGTCGATGCAAAGGTGCCGACAATCCGCACCGGGGCCGGCGTGGTGACCAAACGTGTTGCCGAGGCGGCCGAGGCGGCGGGTTACGTGTTCGCGGTCGATCCCACCTCGCAGGACGCCTCGTGCATCGGCGGCAACGTTGCCATGAACGCCGGCGGCAAGAAGGCCGTGCTCTGGGGCACGACCCTGGACAACCTGGTCTCCTGGCGCATGGTCACGCCCGATGCCAAGTGGCTGCTGGTCGAGCGCCTGAACCACAACCTGGGCAAGATCCACGACGTGGAGATGGCCGAGTTTCGCATCACCCGCTACGAGGCCGACGGGCATACCCAGATAGGCGAGGCCGAGATACTGCGCATCCCCGGCCCGGAGCTTCGCAAGCTGGGCCTGGGCAAGGACGTGACCAACAAATTCCTCGGCGGTCTGCCCGGCGTACAGAAAGAGGGCTGCGACGGGCTCATCACCTCGGCGCGGTTTATCCTGCATCGCATGCCCGCACACATCCGTACGGTGTGCCTGGAGTTCTTCGGCGACGACCTGCGCCGCGCCGTGCCCGCCATCGTGGAGACCAAGGACTACCTCGACGCCCTGCCCGACGTGCAGCTCGCCGGCATGGAGCACCTGGACGAGCGCTACGTGCGGGCCGTCAAGTACACGACCAAGGCGCCGCGCCCGGACCTGCCCAAGATGGTCCTGCTCATCGACATCGCCGGCGACGACGACAACGTGGTCGCCGAGGCGGCCTCCACGGTCGTGCGCATGGCCAATGCGCGCGACGGCGAGGGCTCGGTGGCGGTCAGCCCCGAGGCCCGCAAGCGCTTCTGGGCCGACCGGGCGCGCACCGCGGCCATCGCGGCCCACACCAACGCCTTCAAGATCAACGAGGACGTGGTCATCCCGCTCGAGCGCCTGGCCGACTACAACGACGGCATCGAGCGCATCAACATCGAGCTGTCCACCGCGAACAAGCTGCGCATGATCGACGCCGCCCTGGATTATCTGGACGGGCCCATGCCCGAGCTGCACCGCGTGGTGCGCGGCCAGGCGCCGGACTTCGACGAGAGCGAGGAGAGCACCGCGATCCTCGAGGCGAAAAAGCGGGCCGCGCGCGAGGCCCTGGTCGCCGCGCGCGATCGCTGGCGCGCGATCATGGAGGCCATGGACGCGCCGGCCGAGGACCATCCGGACCTGATCGAGGACGTCGCGGCCGAGGCCCTGGAGTCGGGCGATACGCTGTTTCGTCTGCTCCAGCGCCGGGCGCTGCGCATCTCCTACCGGCGCAGCGTCGAGGGCCCTCTGAAGGATATCTTCCGGGGCGAGTCCCTGGCCGGCGTGCGCGAGCGCCTGGACGCCATCCACACCGAGCGCCGCTCCAGCCGCGTGTTCGTCGCCACCCACATGCACGCGGGCGACGGCAATGTGCACACGAACATCCCGGTCAACTCAAACGACTACGAGATGCTGCGCGAGGCCGACCGCGTCGTCGCGCGCGTCATGGCACTGGCCGAATCGCTGGGCGGGGTCATCTCCGGCGAGCACGGCATCGGCATCACCAAGATGCAATACCTGGCCCCGGCCACGATCGAGGCCTTCACCGATTACAAGAAGAGCGTCGACCCGGCCGACGTATTCAATCCCGGCAAGCTGCTGGCCGGTTCGGGCCTGGACAACGCCTATACCCCTTCGCTGCGCCTGGTCGAGCAGGAGGCCCTGCTGCTGGAGGCCAGCGACCTCGGCGACCTCAACCGCGAGATCAAGGACTGCCTGCGCTGCGGCAAGTGCAAGCCCGTATGCACCACCCACGTGCCGCGCGCCAACCTGCTGTACTCGCCGCGCAACAAGATCCTGGCCACCGGCCTCATCATCGAGGCCTTCCTCTACGAGGAGCAGACCCGCCGCGGTATCTCCATACGCCACTTCGACGAGATGAACGACGTGGCCGATCACTGCACCGTGTGCCACAAGTGCCTCAATCCCTGTCCGGTGGACATCGACTTTGGGGATGTGTCGATTCACATGCGCAAGTTGCTGCGCGAGCAGGGCAAGAAGCGCCCGAGCCTGGGCACCATGGCCTCCATGGCCTTTCTCAACGTCACCGACCCGCGCACCATCAAGCTCATGCGCCAGGCCATGATCCAGTGGGGTTACCGCGGTCAGCGCCTGGCCTACCGCCTGGCGCGCAGCTTCAAGGTGGTCAGCGCCAAGCGCCGCCCGGCCGCCACGGGCGGCAAGATGCAGGTGCCCGCCCAGGTCATCAACTTCGTCAAAAAGCCCATGCCGGCCGGGCTGCCCAAGCAGACCATGCGCGCGCTGCTATCGCTGGAGGACCCGACCACGGTGCCGATCCTGCGCGACCCGGCCAAGGTCGACGACGACTCCGACGCGGTGTTCTATTTTCCTGGCTGCGGGTCCGAACGCCTGTTCAGCCAGGTCGGCCTGGCCACCCTGGCCATGCTCTACGAGGTCGGTGCCGAGACCGTCTTGCCGCCGGGCTATCTGTGCTGCGGTTATCCGCAGACCTCCTCGGGCGACTACGAGCGCGGCAACAAGATATCCGTGGACAACCAGGTGCTGTTCCACCGCCTGGCGAACACGCTGAACTATCTGGACATCAAGACGGTGATCGTCTCCTGCGGGACCTGCATGGACCAGCTCCAGCAGTACCAGTTCGACAAGATCTTCCCGGGCTGCCGTCTGCTGGACATTCACGAGTACCTGATGGAAAAGGGCGTCAACCTCAACGGCGTGGAGGGCGTACAGTACATGTACCACGACCCCTGCCACACGCCGATGAAGCAGTACAACCCCACTAAGGTCGCCTCCAGCCTCATGGGCCAGGAGGTCGCGCTGTCCGACCGCTGCTGCGGCGAGGCGGGGACATTCGCCATCGCCCGTCCCGACATCGCCACCCAGGTGCGCTTCCGCAAGGAAGAGGAGTTGCACAAGGGCATCAAGGACCTGACCGGGAAAGAGCGCGCCGAGAACGGCAACGTCAAGATCCTCACGTCCTGCCCGGCCTGTCAGCAGGGCCTGTCGCGCTACGCCGACGACACGGGCCTGGACACCGACTACATCGTCGTCGAGCTCGCCAACCACCGCCTCGGCGAGGACTGGCAGGGCCGGTTCATCGAGCGGGCGCGCAGCGGGGGCATCGAGCGGGTCTTGCTCTAAAGATACCTCCTGGAAAGGAATGCAGAGTAGTCAGAAGCGCTCTGGAAAGGAACACAGAGGACGCAGAGACGCGGAGGACGCAGAGAAGAGCAAATTCGTGAGGGGTGAGGTGTAAGGAGTGAGGCGAAAAGGCCTGACCTCGACGCTCACCGAAACCCTGTCGGCCTCACCTTCTTTCTTCCTCGGTGCCTCCGTGTCCTCGGTGGTTATTCCATGCGCTCTGGAAAGGAACACAGAGGACGCGGAGGCGCGGAGGGCGCAGAGAAGAGCAAATTCGTGAGGGGTGAGGTGTAAGGAGTGAGGCGAAAAGGCCTGACCTCGACGCTCACCGAAACCCTGTCGGCCTCACCTTCTTTCTTCCTCTGTGCCTCCGTGTCCTCGGTGGTTAACGCATGCGCGTAGTTCGCAGTTGGCAGTCGTCAGTCGGCAGAAAGAGTGAACGTGATCCGGCTTTGCTGCCAACTGCCAACTGCCAACTCACCCGCGGAGCGGGCGCGCCTCACCCCTCACCCCTCACACCTCACGCCTCACGCTTTCGCGCCTCCGCGTTTCTGCGAACTCTGTGTTCCTTTCCAGAGCACATCCAAGAACCACCGAGGACACAGAGGCCCAGGCCGGGATGTCGGGTTACGCTGCGCTAACCCGACCTACGGCTGCTGCCAACTGCCAACTGCCAACTGCCAACTCACCCGCGGAGCGGGCGCGCCTCACCCTTTAATCGTGATCAGTGGCTCAAGCCTGGCCACCAGCCGCGCCAGCCCCGCCTTGTCCGCCGCCTCGACCACGGCGGTGACGTCCTTGTAGGCGCCGGGCGCCTCTTCGGCGACGCCGCGCAGGCTGGGGCTGCGGATCAGTATCCCGCGACCGGCCAGTTCGTCGACGACCTCGCGCCCGCGCCACTGGCGCGTGGCCTGATGGCGGCTCATGGCGCGCCCGGCGCCGTGGCAGGCGGAGCTGTAGGCGAGCTGCTCGCTCTCGGCGGTGCCGACGAGGATGTAGGAGGCAGTGCCCATGGTGCCGCCGATGAGCACGGGCTGGCCGATCGCGCGCAGCCCCTCGGGCAGAGCGGGGTGTCCGGGCCCGAGGGCGCGCGTGGCACCCTTGCGGTGGACGAACAGGCGCCGTTTCGCACCGTCGACGAGGTGGTTCTCGACCTTGCAGGTGTTGTGCGAGACGTCGTAGAGCAGCGACAGGTGTTTGCCCGGGAACAGCTCGGCGAAGACCTCGCGCGTGAGCCGGGTGATGATCTGGCGATTGGCCAGAGCGCAGTTGATGCCCGCGCGCATGGCGCCGAGGTAACGCTGACCCAACGGCGAGTCGATGGGGGCACAGGCGAGCTCGCGGTCGGGCAGCGCGATGCCGTATTGTCCTGCGCTCACGGCCATGGCCTTGAGGAACTCGGTGCCGATCTGGTGGCCCAGGCCGCGCGAGCCGCAGTGGATGCTGACCTGGATGTCGCCCTCGCGCAGGCCGAAGGCGGACGCGGCCCTGGCGTCGTGGACGTGCGTGACCCGCTGCACCTCCAGATAGTGGTTGCCCGAGCCGAGCGTGCCCATCTCGTCGCGCTGGCGGCGCTTGGCATGGTCGGACACGTGCTCGGGCGCGGCGCCGGCCATGCAGCCGTGTTCCTCGGTGCGCTCCAGGTCCGCTTCTTCGCCGAAACCCTGTTCGACCGCCCAGCGCGCGCCGCCGCGCAGCATGGCGTCCATTTCGCGGCCGCTCAGGCGAATGCGGCCCGTGGACCCCACGCCGGCCGGAATGCGCTCAAAAAGATTCTCGGCCAGACGCTCTCGCAGCGGCTGGAACTCCTCCAGGGTCAGGCCGGTGTGCAGCGTGCGTACCCCGCAGGAGATATCGAAGCCGACGCCGCCGGCCGAGATGACGCCGCCGGCCTTGGGATCGAAGGCGGCCACGCCGCCGATGGGAAAGCCGTAGCCCCAGTGTGCGTCGGGCATGGCGTAGGAGGCGTTGACGATGCCGGGCAGCGTGGCCACGTTGCAGACCTGCTCGTAGACCTTGTCGTCCATGGCGCGGATCAGGTCCTCGCGGGCGTAGATCACGCCGGGCACGCGCATGGCCCCGTGGGGTTCGATGTGCCACTCGTATTCGCTGTGACGGATGAGCTTTCCGGTATCCATGGTTGCTTTGCTCCCCCTGGAAGAAGGGCTCAGACGTCGACCACGCACTGCGCGACCCACGTGCCGTCGTCGCGCTCGATCACGTGCAGGTCGGTGTAGGTAGCCCCCTTGACCTCGACGGCGCGTTCATGGCGTTCCGCGGCCACTTGTTCGCCCCGGGCGGTGCCCTGCAGCTGTCCGTCGCCGAGGGTCACCCGAAAGCGGCTGAACAGCATGCCGCGGGTCGCCATTTCATAGACGAGTGCATTGAGCCAGTCCACCAGCAGCAGTTCCAGGTCGGGCGCCGAGCACCGTATCGAGACGGCCGCATCGGGGCGGATAGCGGTCGGGTCGCTGATCACCGCCATCATCGCCAGTGCCGCCTGTTCGAATGCCTCGGCCGGGCTGTGGCCCACGCCGCGCACGCCCATGTCGGCCTGATGGGGATAGTGCTCCCAGTAGGGCGGCGTACGCGCCGTTTTCGCCTCCTCCAACACGCTTCTCCTCTTCCGGCCCGCTGTGCGGCCCCTGGCCCGGATAACCTCTCAAGATTAGCCTCAAGACGCCACAGATGCGACGGTTCAGGTTGCGCCAGGTCAACGACTCGATCGGATACAGCGACTATCATTTATTCATTGGTGCGCGGTGGCCGCGTGACGGGGACGGCCGCGCCCGTCGGTCGATCCAGACTTTGTTGACCGTCAACTACGCCAACGGGAGGAATACCATGAATCGAATCTCGAACCGAACCTCGACGCCAAAGGGTGCCGCATTGGCATTGGGTGTGGTCCTGGGCGCGTCGGCGTTGATTGCAGGTGCCGTGCCGGCGACTGCCCGCGCACAGGACGACGGCCAGAAAATGGTTATCAGCGTCAAGCGCATGACCATGGAGACCGCCTTGCATGTCGCCCAGGCCGCCATCGCTCAGTGCCGCAAGGAGGGCGTGCAGGTGGCGGTGACCGTCGTCGATCGCAACGGCAACACGCAGGTCGTGCTGCGCGACGTACTGGCCATGGACCTGACGCTGCGGATCAGCCGCCAGAAGGCCTATACCGCGATGTCCTTCAACTCACCGACCTCGGAGCTCGCCAAGCGTTTCACGTCGCCGGTGTCCATCGCCAAGGTCAAGGGTGTGCTGCCGTCGGCCGGCGGCGTACCCATCGCGGTCGGCGGTGCCATCCTCGGCGGCGTCGGGGTCAGCGGCGCGCCGTCCGGGCTGACGGACGAGAAATGCGCCAAGGCCGGTGTGGACGCGGTCCGCATGGACCTCGAAATGTCCGGGATGTAAAGCGGGCCACCGCACTACGAACGAGAAAGGAGGAAGGATGTATCTCAAACACCAACCAACGGGCGATCTGGTCGAAGTCGTGGATACGGCCGCGCTGTTCGATCCCTTCCGCGACAGTCTGGAGGGACGGCTGCACGCCGGCGAAGAGCTCCAGGAAGTCGAGGTATTTCCGAAGGCCGAGCTCGTATTCCCCTCCGGGGAGTCGCTGCCGCGCTGCTGGACGGACGGCAACTACCGGCAAGGGTCCTGATCCGGTCCAGTGGGCGTGTAGTCAGAAGTGCTCTGGAAAGGAACGCAGACAGCGCAGAGATGCGGGCTGAGATAGGCCCTGGAAAGGAACACAGAGAACGCAGAGACGCGGAGGACGCAGAGCAATTTTGGCTTGCCTGGCACGTGGCTGTGGGAGGCCGCCTCTTACCACGCCCCTTCGGCGTAGCCGAACAGGCTAGCATTTGTTTACTCCCTCACCCTTTCCCTCTCCCTGAGGGAGAGGGGACCCTTCGTTCTGCCACGTTAGCCCTTCTCCCTCCGGGACCTCGGCACCTCCGTGAGGGGTGGAGGGGATCAAAGGACTATCCGCCCTTCGGGCGGAGTCATCAGTTGGCAGTCTGCAATCATCAGCTGAGGTGTCGGGTTACGCTGCGCTCACCCGACCTACCGGTGCTGGAAAGGCCGGCCATTGTTGAACGAAGGGTCCCTTCTCCCTCTGGGACCTCGGTACCCCTTTGAGGGGTGGAAGGATAGGATGAGGGGATCAAAACAACCTTCCGGTTCCCCTCACCCTGGCCCTCTCCCCCAATTGGGGAGAGGGGATAATTGGTGCTGCGGCATTTCGCCTCACACCTCACGAATCAATTTGCTTTTCTCTGCGCCCTCCGCGTCTCTGCGTCCTCTGTGTTCTTTTCCAGAGCGTTTCTGATTACTCTACGCGCGCTCGGGCAGTCGCGGACGCTCAGAACAGATCCAGCTGCGGCGTCGTCCGCGGCGCCCGAAAGCCGCTGCAGTCCAACGGGGGCAGTTCTCCGTAGCCCAGGCGCCGGTGGGCGGCGCGAAAGCGCTGGGCAATGAGCTCGGCGTAGGGTCCGGTGCCGCTCATGCGCCGGCCGAAGGCAGCGTCGTACTCACGGCCGCCGCGCAGGTCGCGCACGCGGTTCATGACGTGTTCGGCCTTCAGCGGCTCGTGGTGGGCGAGCCAGGCGGTGAACATCTCCTTCAGTTCATGAGGCAGGCGCAGCATAACGTAGCCCGCCGCGCGGGCACCGGCCTCGCGCGAGCGCGTCAGAATCGTCTCCAGCTCGGCGTCGGTGAGCACCGGGATTACCGGTGCGATCAGCACGCTGACCGGTATCCCCGCCTCGCTCAGGCGCGCGATGGTCTCCAGGCGGCGCTCGGGGGCCGCGGCGCGGGGTTCCAGGCGGCGTGCCAGGGTTCGGTCGAGCGTCGTGATCGAGACGGCCACCGAGGCGCGGTTCTCGCGCGCCATCTCGGTAAGGATGTCGATGTCGCGTTCGACCAGCGCGGACTTGGTGACGATATTCAGGGGGTGGCGGCACTCGGCCAGCACCTCGAGCACGGCGCGCGTGATGCGAAGGCGCCGTTCGGCGGGCTGATAGGCGTCGGTATTGATACCGACCGCGATGGGCGCGCAGCGATAGCCGGGCGCGGCGAGCTCGGCGCGCAGCAGTGTCGCCGCCTCCGGTTTATAGAAGAGCTTCGCTTCGAAATCCAGGCCCGGCGACAGACCCAGCCATGCGTGCGTAGGCCGTGCGAAACAGTAGACGCAGCCGTGCTCGCAGCCCCGATAGGGGTTGATGGAGCGGTCGAAGCCGACGTCGGGCGAGTCGTTATAGCTGATGACGCGCCGGCTGGCGTCCGCCGTCAGGGTGGTGGCGAGCGGTGCCGGCGGCTCGTCGAGGCTGCCCCAGCCGTCGTCGATCGCCTCGCAGCGTTGTGTGCTGTAGCGATTGTCGGGGCTGACGACCGCGCCGCGGCCCTTGCGTGGAAGCTGTTGGTCCCGTTGGCCCATCAGGCCATTCTGCGCCTCGGGCCCTGACCTGCCAAGATGCGGGCACCGCCCTCGGCGGATGATTTCAACGCCGAAAGATCATCAGCAAAATGGAGATCAGGACACTGACGAGGATGGAAGTGGTGATCGGGAAATAGAAGCGGAAGTTGTCGCGCTCGATGACGATGTCGCCGGGCAGGCGGCCCAGGCCCAGCTTCTGCAGCCAGGGCCAGGTCAGCCCGACGACGACCAGCACGATACCGACGATGACCAGCCAGCGTGACACGGCGGCCCTCCCTGCGGGGTTACTCGCGGGTTTCGACGCCGGTGGGGGTGCCCATCAGCAGGACATCGGCGGGGCGACGGGCGAAGATGCCGTTGGTGACGACACCGGTGATGTTGTTGATGGCCTCCTCGAGCTTCACCGGCTCGGCGATCTCCAGGTTGTGTACGTCCAGGATGATGTTGCCGTTGTCCGTGGTGAAGCCTTCGCGCAGCACGGGTTCGCCGCCGAGCTTGACCAGCTCGCGGGCGACGAAGCTGCGGGCCATGGGGATGACCTCCACGGGCAGCGGGAATTTGCCCAGCACGTCGACCAGCTTGGTCTCGTCGATGATGCAGACGAACTTGCGGCTCACGGCCGCCACGATCTTCTCGCGGGTCAGGGCGCCGCCGCCGCCCTTGATCAGGTGCAGATAGCGGTTGGTCTCGTCGGCACCATCGATATAGACCGATATCTCGTCCACGGCGTTGAGGTCGTAAACCGGGATCCCGTGGCCCTTGAGGCGCTCGGCGCTGGCCACGGAGCTGGCCACGGTGCCCTCGATCTTTTGCTTGATAGCGGCCAGCTCGTCAATGAAGTAGTTGGCCGTCGAGCCGGTCCCGATCCCGATCACTGTGCCTGCCTCGACATACTCGATTGCGGCCTTGGCGACCGCTCTTTTCATTTCGTCCTGCGTCATGGATGCAAACTCCTGCGAAGCTCGTGAAGTGTTGAAACCGGGGCCGCTGTGCCCGGCTGAGGGGAGTCGGCGGCCTGTGCGTGTCGCGTGCCTGGCGTAGGAGGGTATCGTCCCGGGCGTGCGGCGCTTGCCGCGCCGCGCCCCGCCGGCGCGAATTTGCGCCATTTTAACGCGTTCGATTGGCGAATGGGCGAGTAATTATATTAAGCTTGGTCGAACGCGATGGGCCGGTCCGCGACCGCAAGCCCAAGTGGCCGCCGGGCCCATTCGATTGGACGACAGATGCCTAACAGCGATACCCCAGACAGCAATACGCCAGACAGCAATACGCCGGAGCGATACATTCCCGAGCGCTACGTCGAGCGCATCCTCAAGGCTCAGGTCTACGACGTGGCCCTGGAAACGCCATTGGACGCCGCTCCGAATCTTTCACGGCGTCTCGGCAACGAAGTATTGCTCAAGCGCGAGGACCTGCAGCCGGTCTTCTCGTTCAAGCTGCGCGGGGCGTACAACAAGATCGTCAGCCTGCCCGCCGAGATGCGCGAGCGCGGCGTCATCGCCTCCTCGGCGGGCAACCATGCCCAGGGGGTGGCGCTCGCGGCCCAACGGCTCGGGATTCGCGCGCTGATCGTAATGCCCAAGACCACACCCGAGATCAAGATCGGCTCGGTGAGGGAACTGGGCGCCGAGATCGTGCTGCACGGAAATACCTACGACGACGCCTACGCACATGCCAGGCATCTGGCGCAGGAACAGGCTCTGACCTTCATCCCGCCCTACGACGACCCCGACGTCATCGCCGGACAGGGGACGATCGCCATGGAGATCCTGCGCCACCGGCCCGAGACGCTGCACGCCATCTTCGTGCCCGTGGGCGGCGGCGGCCTCATCGCCGGCATCAGCGCTTACGTCAAGTATCTCTATCCGCACATCAAGGTCATCGGGGTGGAGCCGGATGACGCCCCGTCCATGTATCGCGCTTTGGAGGCCGGCGAGCGAGTGGTTCTCGACCAAGTCGGGATCTTCGCCGACGGGGTCGCGGTGCGCCAGGTCGGCGAGGAGCCCTTTCGCATCGCCCGCGAGTGCGTGGACGAGGTGCTCCTGGTCAGCTCCGATGCGATTTGCGCTGCCATCAAGGATATCTTCGACGACACCCGCTCCATCGCCGAGCCGGCCGGGGCGCTCGGCGTGGCCGGGCTCAAGCAGTATGTCGAGCGCGAGGGTCTGAGGGGCCAGCGCCTGGTGGCGATCGACAGCGGCGCGAACATGAACTTCGACCGCCTGCGCCACGTCGCCGAGCGGGCCCAGCTGGGCGAGCGCCGCGAGGCGCTCATCGCCGTGACCATTCCGGAGCGCCCCGGCAGCTTTCGCCGGTTCTGCGAGGCCATCGGCCTGCGCGGGATCACGGAGTTCAACTACCGCTTTGCCGACCCGGACCGGGCCCACGTCTTCGTCGGCGTGCAGATGCACAGTGGAGAGTCGGAGAAGGACAGCCTTGCGGCCAAGCTTGCGCGCATGGACTACGAGGTCATCGACATGACCGACAACGAAATGGCAAAGCTGCACGTGCGCTACATGGTCGGGGGGCGCGCCAACAATGTCGACAACGAGCGCCTGTTCCGGTTCGAGTTCCCCGAGCGCCCGGGTGCGCTGCTGCGCTTTCTCAATCACATGGGCGAGCACTGGAACATCAGCCTGTTCCACTACCGCAACCACGGCGCGGACTACGGCCGTGTGCTGGTCGGAATGCAGGTCCCGCCGGGGGAGGAGGCGCAGTTCGACGCCTTCCTGAACGAGATCGGCTACCCCTATTGGGAAGAGACGGCCAATCCGGCCTACGCCCTGTTCCTCAGTTGATCCGCCTCGCGTCGGGCCCGCATCGGGCCTGAGCTCTCTGCCTGGCCGGTGGGCGCCCATAAAAAAGGGCCTGCCGCCAGGCAGGCCCTCTTTATCGGCGGGAACTCCCGCCGGCCGCAAATACGGCGTTCTAGCGCTTCTTACGGGCGGTAGAACGCTTCTTGGCGGTCTTTTTCTTGGTAGCCTTCTTCTTAGCGGCCTTCTTCTTAGCCGGCCGCTTCTTGGCTGCCTTCTTCTTAGTAGCCTTCTTCTTGGCCTTCTTCTTCGCAGGCCGCTTCTTGGCTGCCTTCTTCTTGGCAGCCTTCTTCTTGGCCTTCTTCTTCGCAGGCCGTTTCTTGGCTGCCTTCTTCTTCGCAGCCTTCTTCTTGGCCTTCTTCTTCGCAGGCCGCTTCTTGGCTGCCTTTTTCTTAGCAGCCTTCTTCTTGGCTACCTTCTTCTTCGCTGCCTTTTTCTTAGCAGGCCGCTTCTTGGCGGCTTTCTTCTTGGTTGCCACCTTCTTCTTGGTGGCCGTCTTCTTGCGTGCGGTGACCTTCTTCTTCGCGGTCGTCTTTTTCTTAGCTGTCGTCTTCTTTCGAGCTGTCGTCTTCTTCTTTGTCGCCATGTAGCAATCCTCCAGTTTGAGAATAGAATGCTCGCGAATGAGTATAGCCAAGTTATCTGAAAATTCTAGCAAGTTTTGTCAAATTTTTTTTCGTGCAACGCGTCACGCATACATGTGTGTATCGGTTCGACGTGCGATCTCTTTTAGTAAATCGCGTTCGTTGTTCGCGTCCGATCGACTCGGCACGTGTATCAGGGATTCGACACGGGCCGTGTTGCTGTCGTATGCAAGCTTGTCACGGCGTACGGACGCCCGGAAACCGCGGTGCAGCGCAGTCGGCGGGCAAAAAAAAGGCGGACAGCATGCTGTCCGCCTCGATTCGGTGCATCGCGCGCCGGTCGCGCGACCGGTGCGTGTCGTCTTCTCAGCCGCCTTGCTTGATGCGCAGCGCCTCGTCGTTGAAGGCCGAGTCGATCGTCTGAATGATGCCCTCGACCGCCCGGAAGCCCTCGACCGGCGCATCGTCGGCCATGTACTTCAGTCGCAGCGGGCCGATCGACGTCACGACACCGCCGCGTTCGAGCGCGCATGCGGGCTCGCTGCAGTCGTTGCCTGCAATGATTGCATTGAGTATCTCGCCAATGATCGGATCCTGGTGCGTCCCATCAGTCGCCTTTTGAAAAGTGGCGGCGGCGTCGCCGTCGAGGATCGAAAAATCGCTTTTGGCATCGAGGTATTCGGTCAGTTCTGCGAATGTCATGGTGTGCTTCCCCTCGTCTGTTGCAAAAATATTGCAAGATGCAACGCTTTTTGTCTCAAGCGTGGGCGATGAGGCCTTCGTTGAGTGCGGTGTTGAATGTTTGCTCCACCCGCGTGAAGTAATACATGAGATCGAGCGGCAGCGTAATCCCATCGAGCAGCTGCAGCGGATAGAGGTCGGCGGCCAGTACGGCGTCGGCGATCGAGGGCTCGCCCAGATAGAAACGCGACTGCGCGAGGTGGCGCGCCAGTTCTTTGAGATGCGTCATCCGCTCAAGCTGGGCGTAGCCGGCATAGCGGTCGTTGGCCAGCTCCTCGACTCCCATTCCGAACCGATGTGCGACCTCCTGTTTGTACGCGTGCAGCGTATCTTCATCACCGCCGATATCCTCATAGGCCGGCAGCACCGGGGCGTAGAGTCGGCGCAATAACGCGTCGATGCCCGCGCGCCACTGCAGCAGCGCGTCCCAGGCGCCCTGGTCGATGCGCCCTTCGACCAGCGGTTCGGTCCCCGGGAACAGGGAGTCGATCTCCCACAGCAGGGTGTCCGTATCGGTCAGGGTGCGGCCGTCGTCCAGGCGCAGCACCGGGACGGTGCGCGCTACACCCAGCTCGAAGAAGGTGGCATCGTCATCATAGCGCAGAGGATGGTCTTCGAAGCCGATCGCCTTGTAGCCGAGGACGAGGCGTATGCGGTGGCAATGGGGCGAGGACCAGAAGTGATACAGGGCCGGCACCGGGTCACTCCAGCGTGAGGATGTGTTTCCACTGGCGCTCGGTGACGGGCATCACAGACAGGCGATTGCCTCGGCGCACCAGCGGCATGTCGGTAATCGCTTTGTCGTTCTTGAGCTCCTCGAGCGTGACGGTGCGCTTTAGCTTGCGTACGAACTTCACGTCGACCATGTACCAGCGGGGGCTGTCGGGTGTGCTCTTGGGGTCGTAATACTTGCTCTTGGGGTCCCAGGACGTGTAGTCGGGATATCCCGCCTTGACCACCTTGGCGATACCGACGATGCCGGGTTCCTTGCAGTTGGAGTGGTAGAAGAAGACCTGATCGCCGACCTTCATCTCGTCGCGCATCATGTTGCGCGCCTGGTAGTTGCGTACGCCGTCCCAGGGCTCGGTCTTGCCGGGCCGGGCGGCCAGATCGTCGATGCCGAAGACGTCGGGCTCGGATTTCATCAGCCAATATTGCATGCCCGGACTTGCCTGCTGTCGGTTTAGGGGTTGTCATGATACCGGCCGAATGGGGCCCCAGCAACGCGTCGGGGAACGCCCGCGGGCGCCATAAATGCGCCACAAGTGCGATTTACCTCACAGATCTCATGGGTGTGCGCTTGCCAGGTGCCGGATTACCGGATATATACAAAGGTCTTGTACGAAGCCAGGGAATGTGAAGCTCAGCGGGCCGTGAGCGCGCTGGACCGAGCCGTATCGAGGCACTTAGGGATAATAATGAAAAGGGGAACCGATAATGAAGAAGAGGCGTAAGCCCGACCTGATTCTACTGCTCGCCATCATCATCGGGCTGGGTGTGCTCGTCACCGGCTTTACGCAGGAGTCGTCACATCGCAGCGACCAGGTGGTGCGCGCCGCGCAGCGGTGAGCGTGCCGGTCGTATCCCACGTATCGGGCCGCATCGGGCCTTTCGAAAATTTTCAGCGTTGATCTCGTGTCGGTCGCGGCCGGCCGGGGCGCGCCTATGCCCCTCGCCTGTCGATTCCTTTGAGGCCCTGATCGGTCACAACCCCGTCCAGCGGCACGTCCCAAGGCTCGTGGGGCAGTGCGTCCACTTCCTGGAATGCATAGGCCGAGCCGAGCAGTCGCGGTTTGCGCCACCATCGCCGGCGGCGCAGATAACTCAACGTCCGATCATAGAATCCCCCGCCCATACCCAGACGATTGCCCGCCGCGTCGAAGGCCACCAGGGGCGTGAGGATCAGGTCCAGCGCCCAGGGCTTGCGCGCCCCGCGCATCTTGTCCAGCCCCGGCTCGGGGATGCCGAAACGATTGGCGAGCAGGGCATCGCCCGCGCGATACGGCAGGAACCACAGGTGATTGTGAAATGGGATGCTGAGCACCGGCAGGTAACAGCGTTTGCCCACCGCCAGGGCGTGATGCAGCAGGGGGCGCAGATCCAGCTCACCGTCGTTGGGCAGATACAGTGCGATATGGCGGGCGTTGATGAACGCTCGCTCGTTCGCCAGCGTCTCGACCACCGCCAGGGCGGCGGCGTCGCGCTGGGCGCGGCTCAGATCGCGGCGTCGCGTGCGCATCTGCTTGCGCAGGCGGATACGGTCGTTCATGCGCTGCGTGCGGTTACCGGGTGGTGATCAAAAAAAGGCGTCCCCCACCTGTGCCGGTGTGACCTTCGTCCTTGAACCAAGGGTTCAAGTGGGAGTTGAGTTCCGACGTATTAGGCTTTCCGCCTGATGGCGGACATGCACACAACACCGGTGTTCGCTCCCTGGGTAAGAATTAGGCTCAAGAAAATACCCGGTCACTGTCGAACACTGCAGGGGGCGCCTGTAGTCAGATCGTAGGGAGTAATGGGCTCCGGTGCAAGCGCCCGGATGAGCCCGGGGCGGGAGTCCGCGCGGCGGCCCGGTGCCGGGTGCGCTCAGAGCTCGAGCTGGCGGTTTTTGAGCAGGGCGTCCTCGATCTTCTCCTGCAGCCCCTGCAGGCGCAGGTTCAGCTCCCGGTTGTTCTGGGCGTTGCCGGTGTCGCGGCTGAGCAATTCGTGGGCGATATTCAGGGCGGCCATGACGGCCAGGCGGTCCTGGCCGACGACCTTGCCGCTGTCGCGGATTTCGCGCATTTTTCTGTCCAGATAGTCGGCCGAGGCCAGCAGGTCCTGGCGCTCGTCTTCCGGACAGGCCACGAGGTATTCCTTGTCCAGGATATGGATGGAAACGCCCTCGACGGTACCGCGTTCACTCATTTTCCATCGCCTTGAGCCGGGAGATCATCGATTCGACGCGGGTGCGCGCGAGCTCGGTCTTCTCGATCAGCTTGGCGCGCTCGGCCATCAGATTGGTCTGATGCTCGCGCAACGAGCGGTTCTCGTCCTGGAGGCGATCGACGGTCTGGATGAGATCGTCGACCCTCTGTTCGAGTTTGTTCAGGTCCAGGTCTTCCATCGCCGCTACCACATGTTATTGATTTATAAGTATATCGTATCTGGGGCGGACCGTGAGCCGCAAACGCTCCCGGTGGGGGGACGCAAGAGGCGGCGGGCCACCTTGCCAGCCAATATAGAGGGCGATCCGAGGGCGGTCAACGCCACGGCGTTGCGGTGAGTGGTCCGCCCTTGGCGCGGCCTCGCTCGATCGTACGCCGGTTCGTCGGGGAATTCCCGACCGCCCGTGCTTGGGCCCGAACCCGCCAGGTGCTACGATCCTCGTTCAGCCAAGCCTTTGTTCCCCGGGATGCTTTCACCATGGCCCAGCCTCCAGATCGGTCACCGGACTTCGTCGACGATGCCGCGCCCCCACCGGCCCCCGGGGAGATCCGGCCCGATGCCACCATCATCGAGGGCGTCGCCCACAATGGCAAGCCCTGTCGTATCGTAGACAACACGGCCAGTGTCGACCCCACCGAGCTGCGCGCGTTGCTCGACGCCCTCATCCGCGACCGCCGTTTCGGACTGCAGGGTCTTTCGGTGGCCGGCAGTGACCGCATTTCCATCGACCAGCCGATCGGGACGCATATCCAGCTCGGCGAGGACATCTACCGGATCCTCATGTTTCCCTACGAGGCACGAATCGAACGTTTCTGATGAGCGACGCAATCCATTCAATGCCGGTGCCGGACTATGACGAGGTCGGTGCCGCTCTGCGTGAAGGGGGCAGTTACGCGGAAGCGGCCGAGTGCCAGGGGCATCTGTGCGGTGTGTTGTGCGTGCGCGGGACAGTGGATCGCACCGACTGGCTGGCCAACACGCTGCCCGACCTCGCGGCGAGCGAATCGTCGGCCGGCGGGGCCGCGGCGGTGGTCGCTGGCCTGTACGACTATACCCGCCAGGGCCTGGTCGATCCGACGCTGGATTTCCAGCTGGTCCTGCCGGACGACGGCACGGGCATCGCCGAGCGCACCCACGCCCTGGGAGAGTGGTGCCAGGGGTTTCTCGGGGGCCTGGCCGAGAGTGGCCTGCGCGACTTCGACGGTCTGCCCGGAGAGTTGCCCGAAATCACGCACGATCTGGTCGAGATCGCCCAGGCCGGCCGCTTCGAGGTCCAGGGCGACGAAGAGGACGAGGCCGCCTATGCCGAACTGGTCGAATACGTGCGCATGGCCGTGCTCCTGATGCTCGAAGAGCTGCAACCGAACAAGACCCCGCCGGGCGGCGAAACGGCCCTGCATTGAAGGGGTTGGATTGAAGCGTCCGGATTGAGCCGCGTGGCGCCGGACTGGCTCTACCGCCCCCCTTATCTGGCATAATGCGATCATGAACAAGAAGGAATTCGCGCGTCGACGCAAGCGCCTGATGCAGGCCATGGGCGAGGGGGCGGTGGCCATTTTGCCCTCGGCGCCGCTGCGCCTGCGCAACCGGGATGTCGAATACACCTATCGTCCCGACAGCGACTTCTACTATCTCACCGGTTTTCCCGAGCCCGATGCCGTCGCCGTCCTCGCACCGGGCCGCGAGCACGGCGAGTACATCCTGTTCTGCCGCGAGCGCGATCCCGAGCAGGAGACCTGGACGGGTCGACGCGCGGGCCAGGAAGGGGCCGTGGAGAACTACGGCGCCGATGATTCGTTTCCCATCGCCGATATCGACGACATCCTGCCCGGCCTGCTCGAGCGGCGCGAACGTGTGTTCTACACGATGGGGACCCACCCCGACTTCGATCAACGCCTCATCGGTTGGGTCAATCGCCTGCGCACGCAGTCGCGCGCCGGGGTGCATACGCCGGGGGAGTTCGTGGCCCTGGAGCACATCCTGCACGACATGCGCCTGTACAAGAGCAGCGAGGAAATCAAGACGATGCGCCGCGCCGCGCGGATCTCGGTCGAGGCCCATCGCCGGGCCATGCAGGTCTGTCGCCCGGGGATGAAGGAATACCAGATCGAGGCCGAGCTGCTGCACACCTTTATGCAGGGGGGTTCGCGGCTTTCGGCCTATCCGTCCATCGTCGGCGGTGGGGCCAACGGCTGTATCCTGCATTACACGGACAACGACGGCGTGCTCAACGACGGTGACCTGCTGCTCATCGATGCCGGTGCCGAAGCGGAGTGCTACGCCTCGGATATCACACGCACGTTTCCGGTCAATGGCAGGTTCAGCAAGGCCCAGCGCGCCGTCTACGAGGTGGTGCTCGCGGCGCAGCAGGCGGCCATCGAGGCGGTGCAGCCGGGCAATCACTGGAACGACCCGCATATGGCCGCGGTGGAGGTGCTCACCGAAGGCATGGTCGAGCTCGGTCTGCTCAAGGGCAAGCCCAAGACGCTTATCGACAAGGAGGCCTATCGGCGGTTCTATATGCACCGCACCGGGCACTGGTTGGGCATGGACGTGCACGACGTCGGTGACTACAAGGTCGAGGGCGAGTGGCGCGTGCTGGAGCCGGGGATGACCCTGACCGTCGAGCCGGGAATCTACATTCCGGCAAACAGTAAGGGCGTGGCCCAGAAATGGTGGAACATCGGTATCCGAATCGAAGACGACGTGCTGGTGACGAAGGACGGACACGAGGTCCTCACCGGCGAGCTCGAAAAGCATCCCGATGACATCGAGACCTTGATGGCGGGCGCCCCGTGAACGTGCAGACCGATTACGACGTTTTGATCGTCGGCGGCGGCCTGGTCGGTGCGAGCCTTGCCTGCAGCCTCGCCGGCGCGCCGCTGCGCGTAGCCGTGCTCGAGGCCCATCCACTGCGCGCCGACGAACAGCCCAGCTTCGACGCGCGCACGGTCGCCCTGTCCTACGGCTCGCGGAAGATCTTCGCCGCCATGGGGCTGTGGGCGGCGATCGAAGCCGAGGGCGTCGAGCCGATCCGGCGCATCCACGTCTCCGACCGCGGCCACCTCGGTGTGACGCGCCTGGACAGCCGGGAACAGGGCGTCGAGGCGCTGGGGTACGTCGCCGAGAGCCGCGTGCTGGGCAAGGCCCTGTCCGCGGCGCTGGCGGGCGCGGACAACGTTGACTTGCATTGTCCCGCCGCCCTGGACGCACTCGAGTTCCGGCCCGATCACGTCCGCGTGCGGTTCACACGCGACGGCGAATCCGACGAAATCACCGCGCGCCTGGTCGTCGCGGCCGACGGCGGCCACTCCACGGTGCGTCGCCTCACCGGCATCAAGGCCTGGGAGGTCGGCTACGGTCAGACGGCGGTTATCGCCAACGTGATTACCGAGCGTGCGCACGAACAGGTCGCCTACGAGCGCTTCACCGACACCGGACCGATGGCGCTGCTGCCCACGCGCGCGCCGGCCGGCGCCGAGGGCCGTTGTTCCGCGCTGGTCTGGACGGTGCGCGATGCCCAATGCGAGGAGGTGATGGGCCTGGACGATGCGGCGTTTCTGACACGCCTGGGCGAACGCTTCGGGCGTCGCGTCGGTGCCTTCGAGCAGGTCAGCCGGCGCCACGCCTATCCGCTGACCCTGCTGCGCGTGCGCGAGCACGTACGCGCCCGCCTGGCCATCATCGGCAACGCCGCGCACACGCTGCACCCGGTCGCGGGCCAGGGCTTCAATCTCGGATTGCGCGATGTCGCCGTGCTGGCGCAGGTGCTGGTCGACGGCGTTGCGGCCGGGCGCGACGCGGGCGAGCTCGAGCTGCTGCGCGAGTACCTGCGCTGGCGCCGGCGCGACCAGCTGCAGACGGCGGCGTTTACCGATGGTCTGGTGCGTCTGTTTTCCACCAACCTGACGCCGGTTGCGGCGCTGCGCAATGCGGGGCTGGTGGCGATCGATCTTCTGCCGCCGGCCAAGCGCCTGCTGGGCCGCCAGGCGATGGGCCTGTGGGGACACTTGCCGCGGCTGGCGCGGGGGCTGCCGCTGTGAAGCCGCAGCACTCCTTTTACGACGTCGCCATTGTCGGCGGCGGCATGGTCGGCGCGACGCTCGCCTGTGCGCTGGGCGATACGCCGCTGCGCGTCGCCGTCGTCGATGCCGTCAGTCCCGCTCTGGAGTGGCCGCCGGAGGGTTATGATCTGCGCGTCAGCGCCATCACCCGCGCCTCGCAGCGAATCTTCGAGACGCTCGGGGCCTGGGAGGGGATGGTCGAACGGCGGGTCAGCCCCTTTCGCGACATGCACGTCTGGGATGCCGGCGGGCGCGGCAGCATCCATTTCGACAGCGCCGATCTGGGCGAGGATACGCTCGGGCACATCATCGAAAATCGTGTCATCCAGGCCGCGCTGCACGAACGCATGGCACGGCTCGACAACGTCGAGTTCATCGCACCGGTCCGCCTGCGCCGTCTCGCCTGGGACTCCGATGCGATGTATCTCGAGCTCGAGGACGGCAGTTATCTCGCCTCGAGCCTGCTGGTCGGGGCCGACGGCAGTCGCTCCTGGGTGCGCTCGCAGGCGGGGATCAGCGTCAAGGGCTGGGACTACCAGCAGCAGGCCCTGGTCACCTACGTGAAGACCGAGCGTCCGCACGAGGAGACCGCGTGGCAGCGTTTCCTGCCCGAGGGGCCGCTCGCCTTCCTGCCCTTGACTGACGGCTACAGCTCCATTGTGTGGTCGACCACGCCCGAGCAGGCCAAACATCTGCTCGATCTGGACGAGGGCTCGTTCTCGCAGTCGCTGGCCGAGGCCTTCGAGCATCGGCTGGGCGAGATCGAACAGGTCGGACCGCGCGCGGCCTATCCGCTGCGCTTTCTGCAGACCAATGCCTACGTGCGCCCGCGTCTGGCGCTGGTCGGGGACGCGGCGCACACGATGCACCCGTTGGCCGGCCAGGGCGTGAACCTGGGACTGGCCGATGCCGCCTCGCTCGCCGAGGTCCTGCTGGAGGCGCTCGCCGCGCGCAAGGGCATCGGCTCGATCACGACCTTGCGGCGCTACGAGCGTTGGCGCCGCGCCGACAATCAGGGCATGCTCGCGGCGGTCGACGGATTCAAGCGCGTGTTCGGCAGCGATCTGAGCGTCGTGCGCTGGGCGCGCAACACGGGCCTGAGCCTGACCCACAGCGTCCTGCCGGTGAAGAATCTGCTCATGCGCTACGCGATGGGCCTGTCGGGCGATCTGCCGCGTCTGGCCCGCGGCGAGGCGCTGCGCGACGCCCTCGGCCAGCACTGACCCGGCCAACCCCCTTTCCCGATTGCGCGCTCGGTTGGCAGCCTGCCCGAACACGGGTATGTTAACCCTCATTGTCTCTTTACTTAGCTGACGACTGCCAACTCAGCCGCATGTCCATACTGAACACCACCGCAATTCTCATCACGCTGGCGGCGTTGTTCAGCTATTTGAACTATCGATATATCCGCCTGCCCACGACAGTCGGCTTGATGGTTATTGCCCTGGTCATGTCGCTGGCCCTGATCGCCATCGGTAAGCTGGGCGGCGAGGCGCTCGCCGAGAACGCCTATACGCTTCTGCGCAGCGTCAACTTCCACGCAACCCTGATGAACGGCATGCTGAGCTTCCTGCTGTTCGCCGGCGCGCTGCACGTCGATCTCCACGCCCTGTCGCGCCAGAAGTGGACGGTCGGGATCCTGGCCACCGTCGGGGTATTGATCTCCACCTTTATCGTCGGCGGTCTGACCTGGGTGGTCCTGTCCATGCTGGGCCACGGCGTGCCCTTGATCTACTGCCTGGTATTCGGGGCCTTGATCTCGCCCACGGACCCGATTGCCGTGCTTGGCATTCTCAAGACGGCCGGTGTCTCTGAGAGCCTGGAGGTCAAGATCACCGGCGAATCGCTGTTCAACGACGGCGTGGGCGTCGTGGTATTTCTGGTGCTGCTCGGGATTGCCACGGGTGGACATGCCGTGAGCCCCGGCGAGGTCGGCATGCTGTTCGTGCAGGAAGCGCTCGGTGGGCTGGTGTTCGGTTTGCTGATCGGCGCGGCTGCCTACTACCTGCTCAAGAGCGTGGACAACTATCAGGTCGAGGTCATGCTGACGCTGGCGTTGGTTATGGGCGGCCATGCCCTGGCCACGGCGCTGCACCTGTCCGGTCCCATTGCGGTGGTCGTGGCCGGCCTGCTGATCGGCAACCAGGGCCGCGTATTCGCGATGTCCGATACGACCCGCGATCATCTCGATACCTTCTGGGAGCTGGTCGACGAGATACTCAACGCGGTGCTGTTCGTGCTCATCGGCCTGGAGGTACTGGTGTTGAATTTCGCCGTGGAGTATCTGTTGGCCGCGCTGGTGGTGATTCCGGTCGTGCTTCTGGCCCGCTTCGCCAGTGTCGGCCTGCCGGTGACGATCATGCGCCGTTTTCGAACCTTCAGTCCCAATGCGGTGCAGATCATGACCTGGGGCGGGCTGCGCGGCGGCATCTCGGTGGCCCTGGCACTGTCGCTGCCGTTCGGACATGCGCGCGACGTCATTGTCGCGATTACCTACGCCGTGGTCGTGTTCTCGATTGTGGTGCAGGGTCTGACCATCGGCCGCTTCGTGCGCGGCGCCTGACAGAGGAGAGCCAGACGGTTATGGACAAGCATTTCTGGGATGCACGCTACGGAGAGCCGGGTTTTGCCTACGGGACCGAGCCCAACGCCTATCTGGTCCTGCAGGCCGATCGCCTGCGCCCGGGTATGCGCGCGCTCGCGGTCGGCGACGGCGAGGGGCGCAACGGCGTGTGGCTGGCCCGCCAGGGCCTGGACGTTCTCTCGGTCGACGCCTCGGCAGTCGGGATCGAGAAGGCGCGTGCCCTGGCCACCCAGCACGGGGTTGCGCTGGACACCCAGTGCGTGGACCTGCGCGATTGGGACTGGCCGAAGGCGCAATTCGATGTGGTGGCGGCCATCTTCGTGCACTTTCCGCCCGATCACCGGACGGAGCTCCACCGGGCGATGTTCGAGGCACTCGCGCCGGGCGGGCTCCTCATCCTGGAGGCCTTTACCCCGGAGCAGCTCGGGCGGGACTCGGGCGGGCCGCCGGTGGCCGAGATGCTGTATACCCCCGAAATGTTGAAGGCGGATTTTCCCGCGGCCGAGTGCCTGGAGATGAGCACAGCGGAGGTCGACCTCGACGAGGGGCCGTACCATCGCGGCCGCGCGGCCGTCCTGAGAGCCGTTATCCGCCGGCCGGCCCAATGAGCGGACATTCGGGCCTGAAAATGACTCTCATTCGTATCGCCTGGCGGCGTCACACCTTTAATATAGGGCCCCCCGCTCGGGAGGTCGCCCGCGCCATTCACGGTTGGTGGCCCGTTATCTGTTCTCATATCAGGTGCGTTGCCAAGTATGCGCCGTAGCTGACTGATATCTTTAAATTTCATGCCTAATTAGTGCCGTCTGGCTCACTGCCATTGGTGGTTTTGGTACGGTGAGTCCCTTGTTTTCTTATCAGCAAACGTTAAACTGATGTCTGCAACGATGGCACTGCGGGAGAGTGCGCGGCTTCAGCCGCGCCGCCGAAGGCGCAACCCGCCCGGAATCGCTCAGGCAACAGGACCGCAGCGGCCAAGTTGACTCTGGAGAGAGGCCAGCCGACACCGGTATGGCCCACCGAAGGGGCTCAAGCTCTCAGGTAAAAGGACAGAGGGGCGACGCGGGCATTGATACCCACGTCGCCCTTTAGTTTCCGATGACCCGAGCAAGCGAGGCCCGCAGATGCCCAAAGTCATTCCCGTTTTCGATCACTCGCAGCGCCCGAACGCGGCGCGCATGCCCGGCTGGATCCGCCAGCGCCTGGGTGGCGGCGAGATCTACAGCAACACCGCCCGTGCTGTACACGCCAATACTCTGCATACCGTCTGCGAGGAAGCTGCCTGTCCCAATCGCGGCGAGTGCTGGAGCCGCGGCACGGCCACCCTCATGCTGCTGGGCGACACGTGTACCCGCGCCTGCGGTTTTTGCAACGTGAAGACCGGCCGTCCGCAGTGGCACGACGCCGATGAGCCGAGGCGTGTGGCCGAGGCCGTCGAGCACATGGGCCTCGATTATGTCGTTCTGACCTCGGTCAATCGCGATGACCTCAGCGACGGCGGTGCAGGCATTTTCGCCGAGACGGTCCGTGCCATGCGCGAGCGCAAGGCCAGCCTCGGCATCGAGCTGTTGACTCCCGATTTTCGCAACTGCCAGGAGGCCGCCATCGAGCGGGTTTGCGGCGCGCTGCGCGAAAGCGCCGGCGAGCCGCGCCTGGTATGGGGCCACAACGTCGAGACCGTCCCTTCGCTGTATCGGACCGTTCGCAAGGGCTCCGACTATGCCCGTTCGCTGCGCCTGCTCGAGCTCGCCGCGCAAGAGTCCGGCATCGAGGCCAAGTCGGCCCTGATGCTTGGCCTCGGCGAGACTCGCGAGGAGGTCGTGGCGGTGCTGCGCGACCTGCGCGCCGCGGGCGTGCAGCGCGTCTCGCTCGGCCAGTACCTGCGCCCGAGCCGCTACCACCTGCCAGTCGAGGCGTACATCCACCCCGAGGCCTTCGCCGACTACGAGGCCGAGGCGCGCGCCCTGGGCTTCGAGTGGGTCAAGGCGGGGCCGTTGGTGCGTTCCTCGTATCACGCCGAAGAAGAACAGTCCGCCAACGCGGCCCAGTAACCGGGGACATAGAGAATGGGTAACATGACTCCGCTGTATCAGCAGCACGTGGCCATGGGCGCCAAGGTCGTCGACTTCGGCGGCTGGGATATGCCGCTGCACTACGGCTCGCAGATCGAAGAGCACCATCAGGTGCGCCGCGACGCCGGCATGTTCGACGTCTCGCACATGACGGTCGTCGATATCAAGGGCGCGCGCGTGCGCGACTACCTGCGCCATCTCCTGGCCAACAACGTCGACCGCCTCAAGGAGCCGGGCAAGGCGCTCTACAGCTGCATGCTCAACGCCGACGGCGGAGTGATCGACGACCTGATCGTCTATTTTATGGAGGACGGCTGGTTCCGCATGGTGGTCAATGCAGCGACCCACGACAAGGACATGGCCTGGCTGAACGAGCAGGCCGGCGCCTTCGACGTCCAGCTCGAAGAGCGCACGGACCTTGCCATGATCGCCGTGCAGGGGCCGAACGCGCGCGAGCGCATCCATCAGGCGATCCCAGCGGGCGCGGAGCGGGCCGGTGCGCTGGCGCCGTTCTTCGCCGCGATGGTCGACGGCCTGTTTATCGCCCGTACGGGTTATACCGGCGAGGACGGCTACGAGTTGATGGTGCCGAACGACCAGGTCGAGGGCCTTTGGATGCGCCTGGCCGAGCTCGGTGTCAAGCCCATCGGGTTGGGGGCGCGCGATACGCTGCGCCTGGAGGCGGGTATGAGCCTCTACGGCTCGGACATGGACGAGACGACCACGCCGCTGGAGTCCGGGCTGGCCTGGACAGTGGCCTGGGAGCCTGAGGATCGCGATTTCATCGGACGCGCGGCGTTGAATCGCCAGCGCCAGGCGGGCGTGGCGCGCAAGCTCGTCGGTCTGGTGCTCGAGGACAAGGGCGTGCTGCGCAATCACCAGAAGGTGATCGTCGACGGCCTCGAGGACGGCGAGATCACCAGCGGCAGCTTTTCACCGACGCTGGGCCATGCGATTGCGTTGGCGCGAGTGCCGGCCGGCATCGGTGCGACCTGCCAGGTGGAGCTGCGCGGCAAGCTCGTCACGGCCCGCGTCGTCAAGCCGCCGTTCGTGCGCCACGGCAAGATCTGCGTCTGATTTCATTCACCTTCGACGGGGGCGACAGAACCCCGATTACAAACGCGAGGAATTACGACATGAGCGATGTCCCTGGGGAACTGAAGTACACCAAGAGCCACGAGTGGGTCCGCATCAATGAAGACGGTACCCTGACGATCGGCATTACCGATCACGCGCAGGACCTTCTCGGCGATATGGTCTACATCGAGCCGCCCGAGGCCGGGCGTAACGTTGCCGCGGGCGATGATTGCGCCGTGGTCGAGTCTGTCAAGGCCGCCTCCGACGTCTATTCGCCGATCGCCGGCGAGATCGTCGAGTCCAACGAGTCGCTGGCCGACAGCCCTGAGGTCGTAAACAAGGACCCCTACGGCGACGGCTGGCTGTTCAAGCTCAAGCCCAGCGACGCCGGTGCGGTCAACGATCTGCTCGACGCCGCCGCTTACACCGCGTTCGTCGAGTCCGAGGAGCACTGAGCCGGCTCGAGCGACCCTGACCGAAGGGGCCGCTCCCATCAACATCTGATTCTGGACTGCAACATGCCTTTTATCCCACACACCGACGACGATGTCCGCAACATGCTCGACGCCATTGGCGTCAAGGGCATCGAAGACCTGTTCGACGAGATCCCCGCCGAGCTGCGCACCGGTCGACTCGACAACATTCCCCCGGGAATGAGCGAAATGGCCATCTCGCGCCTGATGCACGCTCGGGCCGAGCAGGACGGCAGGCCGCTGTGTTTCGCCGGCGGCGGCGCCTATGAGCACCACATACCGGCGGCGGTCTGGGAGCTGACCACGCGCGGTGAATACTATTCGGCCTATACGCCGTATCAGGCCGAGGCCAGCCAGGGCACACTGCAGCTCCTCTACGAGTTTCAGACCATGGTGGCCGGGCTGACCGGCATGGACGTGTCCAACGCTTCGCTGTACGACGGCGCCTCGGCGCTCGCGGAGGCCGTCCTGATGGCGGTGCGCGCCAACCGTAAATCCAAGTCCAAGCGCATCCTCATGCCGCGCACGGTCAACCCCCTGTATCGCAAGGTCGCTCACACCATCGTCACGAATCAGGGCATCGTGCTCGAAGAGCTGGACTACGACACCGCCGGCGGTCATATCGATCCGGCCAGTCTGCCCGAGGCCCCCGGCGAGTTCGCCGCGCTGGTGATTCCGCAGCCGAATTTCTTCGGCGTGCTCGAAGACGTACATGCGCTGACCGACTGGGCTCACTCGCACGGGGCGCTGGTGATCGCCGTGGCCAATCCGACCTCGCTGGCGTTGCTGACGCCGCCCGGCGAGTGGGGCGAGGCCGGCGCCGACATCGCCTGCGGCGAGGGTCAACCCCTGGGCGCGCCGCTGTCCTCGGGCGGCCCGTATTTCGGTTTCATGTGCTGTCGCCAGGAGCACGTGCGCCAGATGCCCGGGCGCATCATCGGCCGGACCGTGGATCTGGAAGGCCGCGAGGGCTTCGCCCTGACGCTGCAGGCGCGCGAGCAGCACATCCGCCGTTCCAAGGCGACTTCCAACATCTGCACCAATCAGGGTCTGCTGACCACGGCGGCGACGATCTACATGGCGTTGCTTGGCCCGGACGGCCTGGAGCAGGTGGCGAGCAGTTGTCACGCCAACACCCAGAGTCTGGTCGAGCGCCTGTGTGCGCTGCCCGGTGTGACCAAGGTTTTCGAGCGCCCGATCTTTCACGAGGCGGTCTTGCGGTTCGAGCTGCCCGTGGCCGACCTGGTGCGGGCGCTGTCGGCGCAGAACATCGTTGCCGGTGTCCAGCTTGGCGACGATTACCCGGAGCTCGGCGACTGCCTGCTGGTGTGCGCTACCGAGACCAAGACCGAGGCCGACCTGGACAGCTACGCGGACAACCTGGAGCGCATCTCGCAGCGCCTCAAGGCGCCCGACGCCCCGGTGGTCCCGTAAATGGAATGACCACGGTCCCAGACGACCCCCAACCGCTCAAGGAGAACGCCCATGGCCCAGATCACGCTCAAAGGCAATCCGATCAATACCAATGGCGATTTGCCCGCCGTCGACGCGGCCGCGCCGGACTTTCACCTGACCGACGGCGAGCTCAACGACGTGACACTCGCCGACTACAAGGGCAAGAAGAAGCTGCTGAATATCGTGCCCAGCCTCGACACGCCCGTGTGCGCGACTTCGACTAAGAAGTTCGACGAGTACGCAAAGGGTCGTGACAACGTTGTCATGCTGATTGTCTCGGCCGATCTGCCCTTCGCGCAGGGGCGCTTCTGTACGAGTGAGAAGCTGGATAACGTCGTTCCGCTGTCGATGATGCGCAGCCGCAACTTCGCCAAGGACTACGGCGTGCTCATCCAGGACGGTCCGCTGGCCGGCATTACCGCCCGCGCCATCGTCGTCATCGACGAGAACGACAAGGTCGTTTACACGGAAATGGTGCCCGAAATCGGCCAGGAGCCCGACTACGACAAGGCCCTCGCTGCACTAGGTTAGTAGATATGCCGCAGCGAACCACAGAGGACACAGAGGCACGGAGATACAGCGTGTAAGGCGTTGCGTCTAGGTAGCGGTCCTACACGCAGGTGTATCGGTTGCGTGGTGTGGTGAATCGCGCGGAACTGCTCCGTTTTCTCTGTGTCTCGGTGTCCTCGGTGGTTGTTTCCAGAGCGCTGTTTTATTGACGAATACGTTTGAATTTAGTTGGAGAATGACATGCTGATCTTCGAACACTCCAAACCCGGACGCACGAACGCCGCGCAGGCGCCGGGCGTCGCGGTCAAGGCCGACGGTATTCCGTCGGAGTTGCGCCGCAAGAAGCGTCCGCTGCTGCCCGAGGTATCGGAGATGCAGGCGGTGCGTCATTACACGCGTTTGTCGCAGAAGAACTTCTCCATCGACACGCAGTTCTATCCGCTGGGCTCGTGCACCATGAAGTACAACCCGCGCGGCTGCAATACGCTGGCCATGCTGCCCGGTTTCCTGGCGCGTCACCCGCATTCGCCGGACAGCCTCGGGCAGGGTTACATGGCCTGCATGTACGAGCTGCAGGACATGCTCAAGGAAGTGACGGGCATGAAGGGTGTGTCCCTCGCGCCGATGGCCGGCGCCCAGGGCGAGTTCGCCGGCGTGGCGATGATCCGCGCCTATCACGAGGACCGCGGCGACAACGGGCGCACCGAGATACTCGTGCCCGATGCCGCGCACGGCACCAACCCGGCCACGGCCACCATGTGCGGCTACAAGGTGCGCGAGATACCGACCGATAGCGAAGGCGACGTCGATCTCGAAGCACTGCGGGCGGCGGTCGGTCCGCAGACGGCGGGCATCATGCTCACCAATCCCTCCACGCTGGGCGTGTTCGAGCGGCGCATCATGGAGATCGCGCGTATCGTCCACGAGGCCGGCGGCCTGCTGTATTACGACGGCGCCAACCTCAACGCCATCCTCGGCAAGGTCAAACCCGGGGACATGGGCTTCGACGTCATTCACATGAACCTGCACAAGACGTTCTCGACGCCGCACGGCGGCGGCGGTCCGGGCGCAGGGCCGGTCGGGGTGAGCGAGCGACTGCTGCCGTACCTGCCGATCCCGGTCGTGGACTATGACGGGCGCAGCTATCGCTGGCTGACCGAAAAGGATCGCCCCCAGAGCATCGGGCGCCTGTCGGCCTTCGGCGGCAACGCGGGTGTACTGCTGCGGGCCTACGTCTATGCGCGCCTGCTCGGACGTGAGGGCATGAAACGCGTGGCCGAGTACGCCACTCTCAACGCCAATTACATGATGGCCCGTCTCAAACAGGCCGGCTTCGACGTCGCCTTCCCGAACCGGCGCGCGACGCACGAGTTCATCGTCACGCTCAAGCGCCAGGACAAGGAGCTCGACGTCAACGCGATGGATTTCGCCAAGCGCCTGCTGGATTACGGATTCCACGCGCCGACGACCTATTTCCCGCTGTTGGTGCCCGAGTGTTTGCTCATCGAGCCGACCGAGACGGAGGCCAAGGAAGCACTCGACGGGTTTATCGAGGCCATGGCGTCGATCAACGGCGAGGCTGCCGAGAACAAGGACCTGGTCAAGGGCGCGCCGTATACCATGCCGGTGCGGCGCCTCGACGACGTCAAGGCGGCCCGCGAGCTCGATTTAACCTGGACCCCTGCCGCCTGACGACTGCGGACGCCTGTCAGTCTGCTCGCGGTTGGCAAGCGGTCCGGCTTGCGTTAACGTTCAGGCTTTCCACCACGGGTCAGCACGATGCCGAAACCGGGCAAGACGGGAGTTGCGCGCATCCTCGATGCCACACGTTACTCGATGCAGGGCCTCAAGGCGGCATTCGTCAACGAGGCGGCATTTCGCCAGGAGCTGTTGCTGTGCGTCGTCTTCATCCCGGTGGGCTTGTGGCTGGGTGTCGACGGTGTGGAACGGGCGCTGCTCATCGGCAGTCTGCTGCTGGTGCTGATGGTCGAGCTGCTCAACTCGGCGATCGAGGCGATCGTCGATCGGGTTGATACCGACTGGAGCCCGCTGGCCGGCCGGGCCAAGGACATCGGGTCGGCCGCCGTCTTCATCTCCCTGCTCAATGCAGGGACCATCTGGATACTGGTCCTCGCCGACCATTATCTGTAGGGCTGCACTAGCCAATTCGGATCTAACCACAGAGGACACAGAGGCACAGAGTTTCGTTGTTTCTATGATGCTGCCGAGCCGAATTCAGACCTTCGGCGCATAAAGCCAAGCTGGGCGCAGCATACAACGACAAGAAGCGCTTTTCTCCTCTTTCCAGCCTCCGTGTCTCGGTGTCCTCTGTGGTTAATTACCGAGGCTTCAATTTTTCATCGGCGCCAATGCGCTGCCGAACACTTTAAAAATCGAAAAGGGTGATATATGTCTGCTTTGATTTGCGGTTCCTTTGCTTTTGACACCATCATGGTGTTCCACGACAAGTTCAAGAATCACATCCTGCCCGACAAGGTGCACATTCTGAACGTGTCCTTCCTGGTGCCGGACATGCGCCGCGAATTCGGCGGCTGCGCCGGCAATATCGCATACAATCTCAAGTTGCTCGGCGGCGAGCCGCTGCCCATGGGCACCGTCGGCAACGACTTCGGGCCTTACGCCGAGTGGATGGACAAGTGCGGTATCGAGCGCAAGCACCTCAAGGTCGTCGATGAGACCTACACGGCGCAGGCCTTCATCACGACCGACATGGACGACAACCAGATTACGGCCTTTCACCCCGGTGCGATGAACTTCTCGCACGAGAACGCCGTGACCGACGCCTCGGGCGTGAAGATAGGTATCGTTTCGCCCGACGGGCGCGACGGCATGATCGAGCACGCCCGCCAGTTTGCCGAGGCCGGTATTCCGTTCATCTTCGACCCGGGCCAGGGCATGCCCATGTTCGACGGCGACGACCTGATGAAATTCGTCGAGCAGGCGACCTACGTGGCCCTGAACGATTACGAGGCGCAGCTGCTCCAGGAGCGCACAGGACGCTCCCTGCACGAGCTGGCCGACCACGTCGAGGCCATCGTCGTCACTCGCGGCGCCGAGGGTTCGCACATCTACACGGCCAAGCACCGTCACGAGATCCCCTCGGCCAAGCCCGAGGCCGTCAACGACCCGACCGGCTGCGGCGACGCCTACCGGGCGGGTCTGCTCTACGGCCTCATGAACCACATGGACTGGGAAACCACCGGTCGCATCGCCTCGCTGATGGGCTCGATCAAGGTCGCCTCCCACGGCACCCAGAACCACAGCTTCACCCGTGACGAGTTCGAGGACCGCTTCAAGGCGGCTTTTGACCGCTCGCTGTGAACCTTTTGTTACAATGTGGGTTTACGGGGGGCCGGCGGCAGGGCTGCCGGTCCCCGTTCCGGCCCTTCGGCGCGGGTGCCGAGCGGCCGGCGTGGCCCACATAGACAATTAGGTAACAGCCACAGATGGACAAGATCCGTGAACGCCTGAAGGGGCTCATCCGCCCGTTCGGGCCCCTCGCGCCCGTGGTGGCGCTCTTCGTGCTGGGGTTGTTGCTGCTCTCGCTCAGCCGGCTGGGGCTGACCCTGGAGCACCTCGGGCGTCTGGAGGGCGTGCCCCACTTCTGGTGGGTCTTCCCCATCGGCGTGCGCATGGACACGGTGACCCTGTCCATCCTCATGTTCGTGCCGGCGATGGCGCTGCTGCTCCTGCCCGAGCGCCTGGGCCGCTATTACCGCCCCGTCCTGGCGGGCTATTTCAGCCTGTGCGCCGCCATGCTGGTATTCATGGAGGTGGCCACCGTCCCCTTCATCCAGCAGTACGACCACCGCCCCGACCGCATCTTCATCGAGTACCTCAATTATCCCAAGGAGGTGTTCTCGACGATCTGGGCGGACTACAAGCCGCATATCTTCATCGCGGCGGTGCTGGTCTTTTTGATAGTGCGTTGGACGTGGCGCCTGAGCGACACCCTGATGCGCGATCATACCCGTTGGCGGTATTGGCAGCGCCTCGTGGCGGTGCCGGTCGTTGCCATTGCCCTGTTCCTGGGGGCGCGCTCCTCGCTCGATCACCGCGCGGTGAATATCAGCACCGCGGCGTTCTCGGCCGACCACCTCACCAACGAGATGGGGTTGAACTCGACCTATTCGGTCCTCTACGCGGTCTACGCCTTCAAGAACGAGGTCAACACCAAGAAGCTCTACGGCAGCATGCCGGAGGACGAGATGTACCGGCGGGTGCGCCGGCAGATGCTGCAACCGTCCGGCTCTTTCAACAACGACGCCATTCCGCTGTTGCACTCACAGCGCTCGACGGCGCCGCGCGAACGTCCCTACAACCTGGTCATCTTCCTGCAGGAAAGCCTCGGCGCGGAGTACGTCGGCGCCCTGGGTGGCCTGCCGCTCACGCCGAATCTCGATCGCCTCAGCCGCGAGGGGCTGTTCTTCACCAATCTCTACGCCACCGGCACGCGTACGGTGCGCGGCATCGAGGCGACGGTCTCCGGCTTTTTGCCCACGGCCGGGCGCAGCGTGGTCAAGCTCGGCCTGGCGCAGAACAACTTTTTTACGCTGGCGCGCCTGCTGCGCCGCCACGGCTACAGCACGGAGTTCATCTACGGCGGCGAGAGCCGCTTCGACAACATGCGGGGCTTTTTCCTGTCCAACGGCTTCCAGCGCGTGGTCGATCAGCCGGACTTCGAAAATCCCGTGTTCCTCGGTACCTGGGGCGTGTCCGACGAGGATCTCGTGACCAAGGCCAACGAGGTGTTCAAGGCGCACGGCGACAAGCCCTTCTTCGCGCTGATGCTCAGCACGTCCAATCACGTACCCTTCGAGTTCCCGGACGGGCGTATCAAGCTCTACGAACAGCCCAAGGCCACGGTCAACAACGCCATCAAGTACGCGGACTACGCCATTGGCAAGCTGTTCGAGCTGGCCAGGAAGGAAGACTACTACAAGCACACGATCTTCCTGGTCGTGGCCGATCACAACACGCGGGTGTTCGGCGCCGACCTGGTGCCGGTGAAGAAGTTTCATATCCCGGCGCTCGTCATCGGACCGGGTATCAAGCCGCGGCGCTACGACAAGCTGGCCAGCCAGCTCGACCTGCCGCCCACGCTGCTCGACCTGATGGGCCTGAATGCGACCACGCCCCTGGTGGGCCGCGACCTGCTCAAGGTGCCGGCCGACGTGCCGGGTCACGCCTTCATGCAGTACGAGTCGACCAACGCCTACCGGGTCGGCGATCGGGTGATCATCAGCCGGCCCTACAAGGAACCGCTGCAGTTCGTCTATCGCGGCGGGCGCCTGCACCCCACCGCGCTCGATCCCGATTTCGCCCGCGACGCGCTCGCTTTCATTCAGCTGCCCAGCGTGCTCTACGCGCAGCAGCGCTACCGCCTGCCCGGTTCGCCCGACGAGAACCCGGCCCATCACTTGGCGCGGCAATAGCCGAACATACGGGTGTTCAATCAGGGCGGGCAGCGCGGGGTGCGCTGGCTTTAGGGTTCAGCCGCTTTCCGTGGGGTAATCCTCGGCTTCCCAGAGCTCGATGCCGCCGGCGAGATTGTAGACTTCGCGAAAGCCCATCTGGTTGAGGGTGTCGACCGCCATGGCGCTGCGCCCTCCGGTCTGGCAATAGAGCACGATCGGGCGCTCGTAGGCCTGGCACAGGACGGGGTCGCGGTGCTTGTAGCCCGGATCGGCGGCTCCCTCCAGGGTCCCGCGCGGTACCAGTATGCTGTTCGGGATGCGCCCGGCTTCGTATTCCCAGGCCTCGCGCACGTCGATGACGAGCAAGCCGTCGCGCTCCTCGATCATTTCCTCCAGCTCGTCGGCGCTGACCTCCTCGATCCGCGCGCGTGCCTCGGCGATGAAGTCTCCCAGTTTTTTCGGCATGCGATTGATTTCCTCGATGTTCGATCCGCGCGCCCCCGGGGCGCGGTCGTATTCTAGCGCATCGAGTATCGGCGGGGCGGTACGGTCAGTCGGCGCGCGCCTCGGCGTCCCCGAGTGCCTTGTCGAGGGCGGAGAATTCGCTCACCGGCGCCTGGCAGGTCATGCCGCTGCACACATAGGCCGTGACCGTCCCGTCGGACGGTGCGCGGCGCCCGGCGAGCGCACCGGGCAGAGACGGTGCGTCGGCGGGGATGGCCAGGCTCAGGCGCCGCGGGGCGTAGGCGCGTATTGCGCGCCGGTGCCATTCGGCGAGGGCCTCGCCGCTGCCGCGCAGGATTACGACCTGCGGGGGATAGAGATATTCCTCCAGCGCCAGCAGCAGCGCGCCGTGGGCGTGCGGGACCTGGCGCACGCTCTCCCAGGCCGAGGCCAGCGCCCGCTCGGCGGCGCGCAGGTAGCGCTCCTCGCCGAGCAGATGGCCGAGGCGGGCGAGTACGTAGGCGGCAATGCCGTTGCCGGAAGGCGTGGAATCGTCGAACGTGGGCTTGGGGCGGTGGATCAGCGCCTCGTGATCGTCGGCCGTGAAGAAAAAGCCGCCCGCCTGTTCGTCGGCGAAATGCTCGATGACCGCGTCGGCCAGCGCGGCGGCGAGCTCCAGGTCGCGCCCGCGCCAGCGTGCCTGCAGCAGTTCCAATATGCCGTCGATAAGCAGCACGTAGTCGTCCAGGTAGCCGTCCAGGCGGGCCTGGCCGTCCTTGTAGACGGCGAGCAGGCGCCCGTCGCGGTAGAGCTGATCGCGGATGAAATCCAGGGCCCGTTCGGCCGAGTCGAGGAAGTCGGTCCTCTCCAGGCGCCGGCCCGCTACGGCCATGCCCTTGATCATCAGGCCGTTCCAGGCCGTGAGGACCTTTTCGTCGCGGCCGGGGCGCACGCGCCGCTCGCGCGCGGCCAGCAGCTTGGCGCGGGCGCTGGTCAGGTACCGCACGGCCGCATCGGGCTCGATACCGAGCCGCTCGGCGACGTCGTCCGGGCCGGCGCACACGTGCAGGTGCCAACGGCCTTCGAAATTGGCCGGTCGGTCCAGGCCGTACACGGGGGCAAATACCGCGTACTCCTGTTCGGTCAGCAGCTCCTTGGCCTCCTCGGGAGTCCATACGTAGAAGCGTCCTTCCTCGCCCTCGCTGTCGGCATCGAGCGTGCTGGAGTAGCCGCCCTCGGGAGACTGCATCTCGCGTATCGCCCATTCCGCCGTCTCCTCGGCCACGCGGCGAAAGACGGCCTCGCCGGTGGCGGCCCACGCATCGGCGTACAGGGCGAGCAGGGGGCCGTTGTCGTACAGCATCTTCTCGAAGTGCGGGATCATCCAGTGCTCGTCGACCGAGTAGCGGCAAAAGCCGCCGCCGAGCTGGTCGTAGATGCCGCCCGAGGCCATGGCATGCAGGGTCACCCGCGCCATGTCCAACGCCTTTGCATCGGCCTGTCCGCTCTGCGCCGTGGCGGCCCAGTGGCGCAGCAGGCGCTCGATGCTGGTGGGATGGGGGAACTTGGGCGCCGCACCGAATCCGCCGAGGTGCGGGTCGAAGCTCTGTTCGAGCTCGCGGCGGGCCGCATCCAAAGGGGTCGAATCGAGCCGGGACTCGACGCCGCCCGTGGCGGCCGCCGGATTGGTCGAGGCGAGCGCAGCGCGCAGGGCGGTGTTCTGCTCGGCGATATCGTTTCGGTGCTCGTGGTAGAAGGCCGCGACGCGCTCGAGCAGGTCCTTGAAGGCGGGCATGCCGTAGCGCGCCTCGCTGGGGAAATAGGTGCCGGCGAAAAACGGCGTCTGGTCCTCGGCGGTGAGGATCATCGTCAGCGGCCAGCCGCCGCCGCGCTGGTTGAGCAGCTGATAGGCGAGCTGATAGATCTTGTCGAGGTCGGGGCGCTCCTCGCGGTCGACCTTGATGTTCACATAGCGGGCATTCATGACCGCGGCCGTCTCCGGGTCCTCGAAGGACTCGTGAGCCATGACGTGACACCAATGGCAGGCCGAATAGCCGATGGACAGCAGGATGGGTTTGTCCTCCTCGCGCGCGCGCGCCAGCGCCTCCTCGCCCCAGGGATACCAGTCCACCGGGTTGTGGGCGTGCTGCAGCAGGTAGGGGCTTGTCTCGTTGGCGAGACGGTTGGTCGCCGGCGCGGTATCGGTGTCCATGACGTGCTTCATCGGTTCTGTGTTCGGGGCCAAAATTACCTAGCAAATTCCTCAACTATCGCGGGCACTATAACGCATCCGCCGGTTCGCTGTCGCCCGGCGCTGGTTGGACAGTCTCCGGCGAGTCCGGTATCTTAGGCGGGCTTTTCGCCCGGGCCCCTGGCAAATTCAGCGGGGGTCGCCAGGCGGCGGGCGGGCGCTGCAGGGACGGGAAACCGGACCCGATTCAGGCCGGCGCGCCGCCGCCGTAGGAGATCTTTCCCGTGGACCTGTCAGTCGTCGTTCCCGTGCGCAACGAAGCCGGCAATATCGGGCCTCTCATCGACGAAATTCGCGCCGCCCTCGACGGCGGACCCGATTACGAGGTCATCTACGTCGACGACGGCAGCACCGATGCCACCACCGAGGAGCTCGCCGCCATCGCGCGCGACTTTCCGCGCTTGCGTACCGTGCGCCACCAGCATAGCTGTGGTCAGAGCACGGCCGTGCGCAGCGGCGTGCGCCACGCTCGCGGCGCTTGGATCGCAACCCTCGACGGCGACGGCCAGAACGACCCCGCCGATATCCCGAACCTGCTCGAGCGGCGTCAGCGCGAGCTGCAGGCCGGCCAGGGCGGTGCCCCGCTGCTCTGTGTGTGCGGCTACCGGCGTAAGCGCCGCGACACCTGGATCAAACGCCTGTCCTCGCGTATCGCCAACGGTGTGCGCAGCCGCCTGCTCGGCGACAGCACGCCGGATACCGGCTGCGGTCTGAAGCTCTTTTCGCGAGATGCCTTCCTGGATCTGCCTTACTTCGATCACATGCACCGTTTTCTGCCGGCCCTGTTTCTGCGTGCCGGCGGGCGCATCGTCTCGGTCGAGGTCAACCACCGCCCGCGCCAGGCCGGGCGTTCCAAGTACGGCCTGCACAATCGCCTCTGGGTGGGCATCGTCGACCTGTTCGGCGTGATGTGGCTGCAGCGCCGGGCCAAGGTACCCGTCGTCACCGAGGTCAAGTAGCGACCGCACGGACGATGAGCAGCCCCCCCGACCAACCCTCCGGTCACACGCGCGCGAACGAAGGCGCCGGCCCGTCCGGCGGGGCCTCGCCGCTGGCCAGCAAGCTGCGCGTCTTCCTGCGCGGCCTGTTGTTCATCGCCTCGCTGGTGGCCCTGGCCTATCTCGTGGA
>DATFLL010000117.1:0-20646 GCA_035267785.1 Gammaproteobacteria bacterium
GTTGGTGAAGATAATGCTGTCATCCTCGAACGCGATGAGCAGCGGCACGGGATTGGCCTCGACAATCGACTCCAGCCGGCTTTGGGCCGCACGGGCGTCCTCTTCGGACCCGAGCGCGCGCTGCTGCAGCCCGCGCAGCACCGTGATAATCAACGCGATGCCAATCGCGACCGACAGGCCCTGGCCCAGGAGCGCTCCCCACAGACTGAAGCGGGGCCAATCGGAGACGAACGGCTGCAGCAAGCGATACAGGCCCCAAAGGGCAAAGCTGACCCCGACCAGCCGATAGCCGGCCTGCGCGACCGAGCCGTAACCGGTCATGAACGCGGAACCCGTGTAGAAAGCCGCCAGGCCGACGAACGTGCTCAGGATCACACTCCCCTGCCAGGGGTTGTGGCGGTGCACGGCATAGCTGGCGGCCGCACTGACCAGTGCCCAGGTCCCGAGCAGGAGCGTGTAGCTGAGACGGCGCCCCAGGAATATGAACGTTCCCGCCAACAGGCACACAGCGCTGGCCGCCGCCATCGAATCGGCCAGGACGCCCAATGCGCCGACGTGCGGCTGGGCTTCCATCGCCAATACGACGTGGCGCATGACACTGATACCAAAGGCAGCCGCCCACCAGCCGAGCCCGGGGGTAGACTCCGGCAAAGAGCGCAGGTACAGCAGGGCGGCCACCACAATCGTCATGCTCACGGCGTAGGTCGCCGCCGCGGTCTGCATGGATGCGTCGATCGCTTTAATCCCCGGCGTGCTCGCCTCCAATTCTGTGGCATCCGCGCGCCGGGGGGCGTGCCCAGTGTGGCCCGGCGACGAGCAGCCGGCCCTTGCTGGACAGCGCAACGGGTTGCCTCCCCCGTCCCTGGTATGACACGCGGTGGGGCTCAAGCGCTTGTCGCGGTTATCACCGCCTTCAGGCCAACCAGCCCCTCCGCGCTCGCGTGACTCTATATCCCTAATCTATATATATATTTAGCAGGTAAATCGACCGATGGCGCCCTTGAGCGCCGAAAAATTGACGAATATTTTTGTGAGTAAAAGCACCCTTTCAGCCGGCGTCGTCGTCGTGCGGGGCGCCAAGGCCCCCCGTTATCTACTGTTACGCGCCTATCGGAACTGGGATTTTCCCAAGGGCGAGGTCGAGCCCGGGGAGAACGCACTGGCCGCGGCGTGCCGTGAGGTCGCCGAGGAGACCAGCCTGAAAGGGCTGCGCTTTGCCTGGGGCGAGGGCTATCGCGAGACGCCGCCCTACGCGGGCGGCAAGGTGGCCCGCTATTACCTGGCCGAAGCCCCGAGCGGCGAGGTGGTGCTGGCGGTCAATCCCGAGCTCGGCCGCCCCGAGCATCACGAGGCGCGCTGGGTCGACTACACCGCGGCGCAGCGACTGCTGCCCTCCCGGCTCCACCCCATCCTGGACTGGGCGCGCGGACGTCTGGAGGCGGGGCCCGACACCTGAACGGTCGACGCCGCCTGCGCCGACGGGTAGGGTTGTGCGATGTTGGGCGGGCCCGTCCACCCCGCAGCGAGACGCTCCGTGGCAAGACTCTGGTTGGCATTGTTCCTGATTGCGGCCGCAAGCAGCCTCTACCAATGGCTCGGTTTGGGCCACGCCGGCGTCTTCGCCGCACTCATCCAGTCCAGCTTCGACATGGCCAAACTGGCCGTCACCATCTCGATCGGGCTGGTCGGGGTGCTCGCGCTGTGGCTGGGCCTGTTTCGCATCGCCGAGCTGGCCGGGCTGATGGACATCCTGGCCCGGGCATTGACACCGCTGTTTCGCCGCCTCATGCCGCAGGTCCCGGCCGGCGACCCGGCACTGGGCTCGGTGACCATGAACCTGGCAGCCAATATGCTGGGCCTGGACAATGCCGCCACCCCGCTTGGCCTGAAGGCGATGCAGGACCTGCAGTCGCTGAACGAGGGCAGCGCCACCGCCAGCAACGCTCAGATATTGTTTCTTGTGCTCAATACCTCCTCGGTCACCCTGCTGCCGGTGACGATCTTCATGTTCCGCGCCCAGCAGGGCTCGGCCGATCCCGCGGCGGTGTTCATCCCGATTCTGCTCGCCACCTCGGCCTCGACCGTCGTTGGCCTGCTGGCCGTGGCCGCGGTCCAGCGCCTGCGCCTGTTCGACCCCGTTGTGCTGGCCTACGGCGCGGGTCTGGCGCTGGTGGTGGCGGCCCTGGGAAGCTGGTTTGCGCCACTGCCGGCGAGCGCCCTGGCCGAGCGCTCCAGCCTGCTCGGCAATCTGCTGCTGTTCACGGTGATCATCGTTTTCCTGCTCGCCGGCTGGCGCCGCAGGGTAAACGTCTACGAGGCCTTCATCGAAGGTGCCCGCGGAGGCTTCAAGGTCGGCGTCGAACTCATTCCCTATCTGGTGGCGATGCTGGTGGCCATCGGGGTCTTTCGCGCCAGCGGCGCCCTGGACGTGCTGCTCCACGGGCTGCGCTGGGTCTTTTCGGCACTGGGTCTGAACACCGATTTCATCCCGGCCCTGCCCACGGCCATGCTCAAGCCCCTGAGCGGCAGCGGGGCGCGCGCCATGATGCTCGAGACCATGCACACCTATGGCGTCGACAGTTTCCCCGCGCGCCTGGCCGCGACCATCCAGGGCAGCACCGAAACGACGTTTTATGTGCTGGCGGTGTATTTCGGCAGCGTAGGCATTCGCCGCACCCGCCATGCCGTGGCCTGCGGACTGCTCGCCGACCTGGCCGGTATCGTCACCGCGATCCTGGTCGGTTACTGGTTCTACCGGTAGGGCCAGGGCGCACTGTCGTGAGCCTGCCCGGAATCGTATTGGGGTGCGTGCTCGCACTCATCGCCGCGCGCCAGATCGGTCCCGTCCGGGTAGCGCCGTGGCAGGCGATGCTCGCCGGCGCCGCGGTGGTCCTGCTCGGCGGCAGCATCGGGCCCGGTGCGGCCCTGAGGGCCATCGATGCGCGGGTCATGGTATTCCTGTTCGGCACCTTCGTCATCGGCGAGGCCCTGCTGCAAAGCGGCTACCTCTATGTCCTGGCCTACCGCGCCAGCGCCCGCCTGCGCTCGCCGAACGCGCTGCTGTGGGCGATCGTCTGGGCGGCGGGACTCGGCTCGTGCCTGCTGATGAACGATTCCCTGGCCATCGTGGGCACACCGCTGGTGCTGCGCCTGGCTCGCGAGCACGAGCTAGAGCCCGAGCCGATGCTCCTGGCGCTGGCCTTCGCCGTGACGACCGGCAGCATCATGAGCCCCATCGGCAACCCGCAGAACCTGCTCATCGCCGTCCACGGCACCCTGGGCGAACCCTTTGTCACGTTCCTTCGTCACCTGGCCCTGCCGACCCTGCTTTCGCTGTGCCTGACCGGCGTCGGCGTGCGCCTGTGCTGTCGACTCGCACCGCACGGGCGTACGCTGGTCCCGGCGCGGGTCGAGCTGCGCGACCCGCAGCTGGCGCGTCTGGCGCGGGCGGCGGTCCTGCTGGTCGTGGCCCTGATCCTCGTCAAGATCATCATGGTGATTGCCCGTGCCGCGTGGAGCCCGCCGCTGTGGGCCGTCGCGGCCGCGGGCGCTGCGCCCGTGCTGGCGTTCAGCCCGGCCCGCGGTCGGCTGTTGCGCCGCCTGGACTGGCCCACGCTGGTGTTCTTTGCGGCCATGTTCGTCCTCATGCAAAGCGTTTGGCAGACCGGCGAGCTGCAGCGGCTGCTGGGCATCTCGCCGCTGCCCGTGACGAGCACGGCGGGAATTCTCGTCGCCGGTGCGACCGTCAGCCAGCTGATCTCAAACGTCCCGATGGTGGCGCTTTACCTGCCGCTGCTGCAGCAGGCAGGCGCCCATGAGGTGAGCTGGCTGGCGCTGGCCGCCGGCAGCACGTTGGCGGGCAATCTCACGCTGCTGGGCGCGGCCAGCAATATCATTGTGGTCCAGGGCGCGGAGCGCCTTGGCGTACGCCTGAGCTTTCGGCGGTTCGCCCGGGTCGGCATACCGCTGACCGTTGTCCAAATTGTGATCTTCTGGTGGCTGCTCTGAGGCCCGGCAGGCACATATTAATAATTCAATGATTTCTTATAGTTAAAGTTTCGTATGGGACGAAAAATGTGATCTGCGTCACACACTGAGTGTGACAGACTGTCATATTCTGCGTTCCCGCCTTGGGGGTGCGAACCACGGCAGTCGGCGGGTCTGACCAAAAAAATAAATTCGAACGTCACGAAACAGGGTAGTGAGATGGCGGCATTAATTCTTTACGTCAACGGCGCTCCGGGGATCAAATACGAGTTGGACAAGACTCGCGTCACCATAGGACGCGAGCTGGACAACGACATCTGTCTGGACGACGCCTGCGTGAGCAAGCACCACGCGGTGATCGAGATCAAGAGCGTGTCGCTGCTGGACGAGACCTACGAGTACCGCCTCATCGATTTGGGCAGCACCAACGCCTGTCAGGTCAACAATGAGCGCACGAGCCTGGCGCTGCTCACCAACGGCGACACGGTACGCATCGGCAACCAGTGGTTCAAATTCGACGCGGATACCGACCCTCGGCCGGCGCAGGCGGCCCCGGCGGCGGCTCCGAGTGAGGCGGAGACACTTCGCGGAGCGGCGGCCAAGTTGCCGACCGAGGTGCAAATGGCCAACGTCAGCGCCGCGCGCGATTTCGATACCAAATTCAGCCGCCGCCTGCGCACCTTCTGAGCCGGACCGGGCTCAGAGGTCGAAGCGCCACACCTCGGCATTGGCTATCGAAACGGCCCGCATGGCGTCATCGTCGAGCCCACGGTAGCGGGCCGCTACGACACGCAGCGTCTCTTCGTGGGCCACGACCAACAGGGCCGTCTCGTCCAGGCTCTCCAACCAGCCCAGAAAACCCATCACGCGCGCCTTGTGCGCGAGCAGCGACTCGCCACCATTGACGGCGGCGTGCAGGGGATCGTGCGCGATAGCCCGCTGATACTCGATCACCGGCCGGCCGTCGAAGCCCGAACGGATGTCATTGATAGCCGCATGGGTCTCGATCGGGACGTTGTGATAACGGTTGACGATTTCGCCGGTCTGACGGGTGCGCGGCAGCTCGGACACCAAAATACGCGCCAGCGGCACACCGCGAAGGCGCTCGGCGGCCGCCTGCGCCTGGCGCACGCCGAGCTCGGTGAGGCGGACGTCGCGACCCGGATCGTCGTTGCAGAGTGCCTGAATGTTGTACTCGGTTTGCCCGTGGCGCATGAAGTAGGCCTGCATGGGGGCATTGTAGCGCAGCGGCCGGTGCCGTTTGCAGAGGGCGGACAGTGGGCTTAAGATGCTGCCGAACGCGGCGCCGCCGCGCGCGGTCATCTAGGAGTCCTACATGCTGTACAGTCTGAGTCGATACCTCATCGAGCTCGGTCCGCTGCGCGTCGCGCTGGTCCTCCTCGGAATCACCCTGGTGGTGCTGATCCCGGCACCAGGCACACCCGCCGTGTTCACGGGTTGGGCGCTCGCCACCACCGTCATCGTCCCCTCGCTGGTGCCGATTGTGTTCATGCTCCTCGTCTTTGACGCCGTGATGAGCCGCGTCGTGAATGACAGCCGCGAACCTGCCACGCGCCTGCGCCTGCGCCACATCCTGTGGACCGACTTGGTGCTCGCCGCCGCGCTGGCTTTTGAGGGGATACCGTTTCTCGTCGCGCTGGCCCGCTGACCGTTACCAGGGCAGCTCGGTGCCGTCGTAGCGAAAAAAACGGCCGTGCTGTGCCGGCCCGAAGTTCTCGACCAGAGCGCGCATACCCCGCACGCTCTGCGCGGTGGTCAGACGACCCATCGGTCCACCCATGCGCGTGCGCACCCAGCCGGGGTGCACGATAAGAACGCCGACTCCCTCCTCGCCGAGCACGGCGGCCAGCCCGCGCATGGCCGCATTGAGAGCCGCCTTGCTCGAGCGGTAATACAGACTGTCCGCGGTGGCGATATCGGCAATGCTGCCCATATGGCTGCTCACGGCGACCGCCAGCGGGCGCCCGCCGCGACGCAGGTTCGGCAGGAAGGCCTCGCACAGGCGCACGGCGCCCAGCGTGTTGACCTCAAAGGTCCGCAGCCACTCGTCGTAGCGCACGCTGCCCAGCATGGCGGCGTCCTTGTCGAGATACAGGGCGGCATTGTTGAGCAGCAGATCCAGCGGCTCGTCCTCCAGCTCCCAGCGCAGCGCACGAATGTCGGCCGCGTCGGTGACGTCCAGGCGGTGCACGCTCAATCCCGGTAGCCGCCCGGCCAGGGCGGCTAGCTCGTGGGCCTCGTGCGGGTAACGACAGGTGGCATAGACACGCCACCCGTCTTCGGCCAACTGGCGGGACCATTCCAGTCCCAGCCCCCTGCTGCATCCGGTAATGAGTACGTTCGGCATCTGCTGTCCTCCTGGCCGGGCGGCGCCGGCGGCGCCTTCGACCCTGTAAAGCATGCGGTATTCGGTATATCCGTGTCGTCCTTGGGGCATATACTTTGCGCCTTGGGATATATACTTTGAACTACACGTCCCCCATCTCGCACCAGGTCCCACGATGAAAAAGCGCAAGCGCAATCCATTGAGCGAGCCGCACATCGTACGCATCGATCACCGCAGCACGCATGGCTATCAAGTCCGTGCGCCGGTCGAGCCCAAACCGCTGTCGCGCTTCTTCGCCGACGGACGCTACGGTGGGAAGACCAAAGCGCTGCGCGCCGCGCGCGACTGGCGAGACACAACCTTTCGCCGCCACGGGCTCAATCCATCGACGCGGCGCAGCGTACGCCGAAGCAACGCGCGCAACCGCACGGGCGTAGTCGGTGTGGGCGTGCAATGGATCACCAAGGGCAGCTACCAATACAAACACTACGTGGTAAGCTGGTGTCCGCGCCCTTACCAACAGAAGAAGAAAGTCTTCTCCGCCCACAAGTACGGCGACGAGGAGGCACTGCGCATGGCGGTGCGTTTTCGAAAGGACTGCGAACGCCGCATACTCTCGTAGACCGCGCGCCAGTGGATCCGTGCGGCGCCACGGCGCACGGCGACAACGCCTGAAGCCGGGCCGCGCACGATTACGATAACAACAACCAGATGCGCCCATTCGGGGACGCCTTCTCCTGCGGTGCGCACGAGGGGATCGAACCACCCATGAAGCTCGGTATTGGTGTGCTCGTGCTCGGGATACTCCTGCTGCTCGGCAGCTGCGTACCATTTGGAACGGCAATCTACCGAAGCCTCCATGCCCACCCGGCGGCGTCTGTCGAATTGAACGCCCAGGGCAGCGCACGGACAGGCCCTCTCTCTCTGGACACGAGCGAGCGGGTTCAGATCGCACTTCGCCTCGACATTGCCACGTCGACCGCGCACCACAATACCAGCGACAACGCAATGCACACCTGGGAAGGGCGCTACCGGTTCCCCCTGGACTATCGGGTGCTCGACGCGGCGGGACGCGTGCTGCATGCCGAGCACGCCATGATGGACTGGCAGCAGGGGGCGCGCAGCTACGGACGTTATGACGTGGACCGCGACGGCGGCTGGCTGACGGTGGAGACGGGATTCGACAAGTTCACCCTCGCCCACCGCGGCCCGGTGCGCGTCGAAGTTCACCTTGGACGGGACACGACCTACGGCGCGCACGTGCAGGCCGGGCGGCTGATCGTCTACGACCGCGTCTATCGTCATACCAGGCCGATATTGCTCGGCATAGGGCTCGCCGTTCTGGGTCTGGTGGTCACGGTGGTGGGCGTGATCCTGCTCGTTGTGCGCTCAGTGGGTACCGCAGGGCAGACGGCCACCACCGCCGCGGGGCCACCCGGCGCCGCGCGCGAACCGGGCGCGCCCGCCGCGCGCAACTGGGCCATGTGGTGTCACCTCAGCGCGCTGGGCGGCTACTTCGTCCCGTTGGGCGGGCTGATCGCACCACTGGTGCTGTGGCTCGTCGGCCGCGAGCGCGATCCCTTCATCGACGAGCAGGGAAAAGAGGCTGTCAATTTCCGGCTGACGCTGCTGCTGTACTACTTGGTCGGGTTTTTGTTGATTTTCATCATCATCGGCTTTTTCCTGCTCGCCGCGGTCGCCCTGTTCGACCTGGTCCTGACCATCGTCGCGGGCGTGCGCGCCAGCAGCGGCGAGCACTTTCGCTACCCGTTGACGCTGCGCATGGTCCGCTGAGGCTCCGACGCGGCGCTTGTACGGGCAAGGCGGTGCATTGCTATAATCGCGCAGCGGCGCGGACCGCTTTAATCCGGCGCGCCGCCGTATACAGGAGGTCAGATTGCCATGCTCCAAACCGATCAGCCCGCTCCGGCCTTCGAACTGCCGGACGCCGACATGACTATGGTCACGCTGGGCGATTACGCTGGAAATTCGAACGTCGTGCTCTATTTCTATCCCAAAGACGACACCCCGGGGTGTACGACGGAGGCCATCGACTTTACCAACCTGAGCGACGAATTCGCACGCCTCAATACAGCAGTGCTGGGAGTCAGCCGCGACGACTGCACCAGTCACGCCGCCTTCGTAGACAAGCACGGACTGAATGTGCGCCTGCTCGCCGATACCGACGGCGAGGTGTGTGAACGCTACGGTGTCTGGCAGGAAAAAGAGAAGAACGGTGTCAAAAAAATGGGCATCGTGCGTTCGACCTTTATCATCGACAAGGCCGGTATCGTGCGCGAGGCCCTCTACGGCGTGAACGCTCAAGGCCATGCCCGGGACGTGTTGGCGCGCGTGGCGCAGCTGGCGTGACCTTCTCGAGCGCCTTTGGCAAACCGCCGGCGATGATCGCCGGCGATCGTGCGCGCCGGCTCCTCGTATTCCTGTGCTGCCTGTGGCTCACCGGGACCGCCGCCGCGGCTGGGCGCATTGGCTTGGCCGCGCCGGATTTCACCCTCAAAGACCTGGACGGTCAGCCCCACGCCCTCGCACAGATGCGCCGTCACGGTCATGTGCTGTTGATCTTTTGGGCGACCGAGTGCGTGTACTGTCATGCCCTGCTGCCCGAGTTCAAGAACGCTCAGGCCCGTTACGGCGGCCACGGCCTGACGGTCGCGGCAATCAACATCGGCGGCGAACACCGCGAAGAGGTCGCCGCTTACGTCAAGGACTACCGGGTCAATTACGTGACGCTAGCCGAGCGTGCGCATAATCTCGACGTCGCCCAGGCCTACGGCGTCATCGGCACACCCACCATCGTCCTGGTCTCTCCCGCCGGCACAATACTCTATTACGGGCACAAGCTGCCCCGGCTCGAGCGCTGGCTGGGCAGACCGGCAGCCTGAAACCACGCCAATCGCCACGGCACCGCGACGAGCGCTCCGGCCGGACCTACCGTTGAGATGAGAACTGATTCGCGTTAATCGCGTTCACGGCGTTCCTATAATCCCTGGACATCGCCTGCTGCGGTGATCCGCCGCGCGCCCGCTCGGGGCGCGGCCCACACCGCCGCGCGGCCTATCGGGATGCCGTCGCGGCTCTAAGGGAGGGAGAAGGACATGTTTGACATGAACAACCTCAAGCGCAACACGACCAAGCGCGAACCGTCCGAGGAGGTGCCCTCGAGTACCGCGCCTGCTGCGCCGGCCGAGCCGCGCGCCGCCAGTCCGGTCAAGGAACCGGCTACCATTGGCGCCTCGATCCACTTCAAGGGCGACCTCAGCGGCGAGGAAGATTTCGTCATTCAGGGCAAGGTCGAGGGCACCATCAATCTGGAGAAAAACAACCTGACGATCGGGAAGAACGGGCGCATCCGCGCCAACGTTACGGCCAACACGATCATCATCGAAGGTCAGCTGCAGGGTGATATGTTCGGCAACGAGAAGGTCATCATCCGCAAGAGCGGCAACGTCCTTGGCAACATCGTCGCGCCCCGCGTCACACTGGAAGACGGAGCCAAGTTCAAAGGCAGCATCGAGATGGAGCCGAAAGCGGGCGAAGCGTTCGGCGGTGGGGGCAAGAAATCCGAGGCCGAAAGCCGGGGCACGGGGACCGGCGCCGGCGGAACACCGGGCACGCCCGATTTCAAGGGCGCCCAGCAGTAGCCGCGGGCGCCAGGGGCGGCGCAAGCCGCCCAGGTAAGCAACCGTGTCATCTTCGATGCTGCAAGTCGCCGGGCAAATCGAGCAGGCGGGCGATCCGACCGAGCTGAACAGCCTCCTGCTCGCCGGGTTGGTGGAAAGGCTCGCCGCCGGTCCGCGCTTCGAGCTGGTCGACATCGGCCCCGCGCGCGAGGCGACGATCGCGTTCTTCTCCCAGTTCCACTGCCGGCTGCACATCGAAGACGCCATCGCGGCACTGGCACGGCCTGCACCATCGACCGACGAGGAAGGAGCCTGGTTCGAGGGCCGGCTCAAGGCCTTATTGACGCCACCGGCGAGCATCGGCGAGGTCGACGCCGTGCTGTGCTGGGACCTGTTGGACCATCTGTCACGCCCGCGCCTGGCCGCGTTCGCAGCGCATCTGGCGCCATGGCTGCGCCGCGGCGCGCACCTGCATGCCTTTATCTCGACGCGGCCCGACATCCCCGGACAACCCGCCGGCTTCGAGGTCCTCGAGGCCTCCACGGTACGCGTCCAGCCGAGGCCGGGACCGCTGCAACCGGCACCGCGCTACCATCAACTCGATCTCGGCCGGCTGATGCCCCAGTTTGCGGTCGAGCGTTCGGTGCTGCTGCGCAACGGACTACAGGAGTATCTCCTGCGCCGACACTGAGCGAACGGTGGCGACCTCAGTCACCCGAACGGGACGGGCGTGCGTAGCGCCTCCGGGTCAGACCTCGGGTTCGGTCTCCAATGCATCGATCAACGGCGCAAGTGCCTCCTTCAAGCGCCCGCGATCCTGCCAACCGGAATCCAGAAACTCACCGGTCAGCGTCTCCTGCACTTCGTGCGCATCGGTGAGCAGCGTCAGCAGATAGGCCGACGCGGTGCCCTCCTCCATTTCCGGGTCGGGCGTCCAGTCAATGCGCCCCAGCGGAATATTGCGCGCCCAGGCCAGTTCCTGTGCCGCGAGCGCGATGGCGTGTTTGCCGCGCGCGCGCAGCGGTGGCTGAGTGGTGTCGCTCATATCGGTCTTCCTCCCGCCGCGGGCCCTGTGCGATTCATCCTAGGATGCGAGGCACCCGCGGCACCTTGGTGCCTGGGGACCAGGCCGACTCCGGCTGCGGGCCGGTGTCGATACCTAGTGTCGAAGCGAGGCGTCGACCTCGGCCTCGGCGGACAGCCAGTCGGCAACCGGGTCGCCGCCCTGGAAACCGCGCTCCTCGGCCAGTAGATAGGCAGCCTCGGCGATGCGCCGCCAGCGCTCTTCCGGACTGACACCGTTGCCGCCGCGCCGCTTGCCCGCTGCGGGCTTGGGTGCCGCCGCCTTGGCTCGGGTGGGCGCCGCAGCGCGCGCACCGGTCGATTTCGCGGGGCGTTTCGACGCCCCCGCCTGCTTGGCAGTGGTCTTGCCTGCCGTGGACTTCTTGGCCGCCTCCTTACCCGAGGCCTTCTTGCGCGATGCGGCCGGCTTCTTGCCGCCCGCCTTGCTGGTCTCGCTCATCGGTGCACTCCCTCCTGCAGATTCGAACAGCGGGATCGGATACGGTCTGCACTGATCCCGGGGCGGCAGGCGATCCCGCCGCCGCATACCTCGCCCCACGGGCCGTCGGCCGCGAGGGTGTGACAGTTTGACAACGAACGGGCCGCAGTGTGCCGCACCGCGCGTCAGTTCCGTCCATGAGCGCGATGCATTAATCGCGCCATGCTTTTCACACGTCGACCCGCTCTACGGCACTACCCCGTCGCCCGATCACTGCACCGCGCCGCGCGCGTCGACGTGCATGCAACACATCCATTGCACCGTCGCGGTGCGGTATCGCAGCCACGGCAAAACGCGTCGCCGATCGGCGACTAGAATCAAGCATAGCAGGCGAAATCGACAACGCACGGAGGACCCATGCGCTTTGGCGTTATCATCATCGGGGACGAGCTGCTCAGCGGCAAGCGGCGCGATCGCCATCTCTCGCATGTCATCGAGACCCTGGGCGCGCAGGGCCTGGAGCTGGCATGGGGACTGCTGCTTGGAGACGACGCCGGCGACATCACAGCAAGCCTGCGCCGTACGCTGGCCGGCGCCGAGGCAGTGTTCTGCTTTGGCGGCATCGGTGCGACGCCGGACGACCGTACGCGCCAATGTGCCGCCGAGGCGGCAGGCGTGACACTGGCGCGCCACCCGGACGCGGTCCGCGAAATCGAGTCGCAGTTCGGGCCGGCCGCCTACCCCCAGCGCATTCGCATGGCCGAGCTTCCCGCGGGCAGCGTGATCATCCCCAACCCCTACAATCGCATTCCGGGTTTCACGCTCGGCGATCATCACTTCCTGCCCGGCTTCCCCGACATGGCCTGGCCGATGCTGGACTGGGTCTTGGATCGGTATTACGCCACACAGCGCCCGGAACGGGCGCCGGTCGAACATCGCCTGCGCCTGCGAGGGCACTACGAAAGTGAGCTGCTGACGCTGATGGAAGATTTCACCCGGCGCTTTCCCGAACTGCGCCTGTCGAGTCTGCCCACCCTCGCCGACGACGGGCCGGAGATCGAACTGGGCGTGCGAGGTGCCCCGCCGGCCGCAGCCGAGGGGTGCGCCTGGCTGCACCGCGCGCTGGATGCGGCCGGCGTCGCCTGGGAGCCGCTGGACGCGTCGTATAGGCCTGGCGCGTGACGCCCGGCTGAACGGGCTAGCTCCCGCCCGACCAGTTGAAGGCCTTGACCACGCCTTGGGCGTCGAAGCGGATCTGCAGCAGCTTGAGCTTGGCGTCACTCATGTTGGGCAGGTGGCCGTGCCCGTAGTAGTAGGTCCATTCGACATAGCGCTCGCCGTCGCTCTGGACGCCGACCCCCTTGCTGGTCGGCGCGCCCAACCAGCCTCGGACCTGCGCCTGCGTGGTCACTCCGCGCTGTACGTTGGCCTGAAAAGTGGCCAAGTCGTAGTCGCGGCCGATCTGCACCGTCGAGCAACCGGCGGACACAGCGGCCAACAGCACCACGAGTGAACCAATAGCCCGGCGGGTCCAACGCCGACCGCGGACTCCAATTTCGCTTTGCATGATCACCTCCTCGGCGAACGGCCGTTCGCCTTTGCTGCGAACATTGTCGTGCGTTGCGCCGTGGGGCTCTGCGTACGGCGTCACGCAATCGCACCCGACAACCCTGAGCGAGCGGGCCGACGCGTGTCAATTGTAGTTTAGCGGCATCTGTACTATTTTCAGGACACCATGAGCGGAGGGCGGCTATGAATCTGGAGAAGGTGGTGTTCGCGTTTTTCATCGTGCTCGCATTGACGCTGAATTTCGGATTCTTCGTCGGTACGATCGACGCGCTGGATCAGCACAACGTCTACGAGTTGTTTGCCGCGCTGGTCGTCAGCCTCATCGCAACGGTCATGAAGTTCGGCGACCGCACGCACCTCGGTGCGGTCCTGCTTGCCACGAGCCTTGTCGCCGACCTGCATCTCATCGCCGCCGCAAGCGTCTGGGGTTTCACGATGCATATCGGCGGCACGGGGCTGACGCCGTCATCGATGGCCACCATCGTCTCCATCTCTGGCGGGGCCCTGCTGGCCAATGTCACCTCGGTCGTGCTGCTGGTCGTCGAAACGGTCATGATCCGCCGCTGAGATCGCCCAAGGCTCGCCGCCGGCACGATCCGACCCCGCCGATATGCACAACGTCATTTACCTGCTGCTGCGGCGTATGCGCCTGCCGCTCATTGCCCTCATCGTCACCTACGCGGCGTCGGTGCTCGGGCTGGTGTTGATTCCGGGGATGGACGACCAGGGCCGTCCCTGGCACATGGACTTCTTTCACGCCTTTTATTTCGTCAGCTTCATGGGCTCGACCATCGGCTTCGGCGAAATCCCTTATCCCTTCACCGACGCCCAACGCATGTGGACCCTGGTCACGATCTACGCAACGGTCGTCGCTTGGCTGTATGCCATCGGCTCGCTGCTGTCGACCCTGCAGGACCCTGCCTATCGACGCGTAGTACGCCAATCGTCCTTTGCGCGCGGCGTACGCCGCATCGCCGACCCCTTCTACATCGTATGCGGGTACGGCGACACGGGCACTCAGGTGGTCGCCTCGCTGGCCGAGCGCGGCAAGCGATGCGTGGTCATCGACATCGATCAGGCGCGCGTCGACGCCCTCGAGCTCGAAGACCTGGGTATGCATGTGCCCGGCCTGTGCGCCGATGCCGGCGACAGCGACGCGCTGCTCGAGGCCGGCCTGGCTCGGGCGAACTGTATCGGCGTGATCGCACTGACCAATGTGGATCAGGTCAACCTCACGATCGCCATTACCTGCCGCCTGTTGGCGCCCGGCATACGGACCATCGCCCGTTCCGAGCACCACGAGAGCGAGGCCAACATGGAATCGTTCGGCACCGATAACGTGGTCAATCCCTTCGATACCTTCGCCGACCGCTTCGCCATGGCCATTCACTCACCGGCCATGTACCGGATCTACGAATGGATGACGAGTATCCATCCGGGCGAACGCACGGCGCCCGGTGCCGCGCCGGAACCCCGCGAGCGTATCGCGCCGCCGCGGGGCACCTGGGTGATCTGCGGTTTCGGCCGCTTCGGCAAGGCGCTGCAGCGCTATTTGAACTTCGAGGGACTGCGCACCGTGATCATCGAGGCCGACCCGCAAACCACCGAGGCGCCCCCCGAGACGGTGGCCGGGCGCGGCACCGAGGCGGTGACCCTGCGCGCGGCGAAGGTCGAGGAGGCCGTCGGAATCGTGGCCGGCACCGACGACGACGCGAACAACCTGTCCATTGTCATCACCGCGCGCGAGCTCCAGCCGAAGTTGTTTACGGTCGGGCGCCAGAACCAGCGCCGCAACGATGCGATGTTCACGGCCGCCGAGCTGGACCTCATTATGCAGCCGGGCGAGATCATGGCCCGGCGCATCCTGGGGCTGATCACCAATCCGTTGCTCGCCGATTTTCTGCGCCATGCGCGCCACCGCGACGACGCCTGGGCCGAGGCCCTGGTCGCGAAGATCGGCAGGCTGACCGCAAGTACCGTACCGGCCATCTGGAGCCTGCGGGTCGACGCGCTCGAGGCCGCGGGTCTACACCTGGAACTGCGCCGAGGCACGGCGGTCGACGTGGCGACGCTGTCCCGCGATCCGCGCCGAAGAGAACAGTTTCTGCCGGCCATCGCGCTGCTGCTGCGCCGCGCCGACGGAGAGGAGATACTGCTCCCCGACGGCAATGTCCGGCTGGAACCCGATGACCAGCTCCTGTTCTGCGGTGTCAGTGGCTCGGCGAGCCAGATGCGCTGGACCGCGCAGAACCACAACGTCCTGGAGTACGTGCGCACCGGCTCGGAGCGACCCAGCGGCTGGATATGGCGCTGGCTTGCCCGCAGTTGAGCGGGGGAAGGTGCTCAGGCCTTCAGATCGGGGATGAGCTGACTCTCGATGCGACCGATCATGTCCTTGAGCAGCAGCTTGCGCTTCTTCATGCGCGTGAGCTGAATCTGATCGGCATAGGTATTGCGCTGCAGATTCCCGATCGCGTCGTCCAGATCGCGATGCTCCAGGCGCAGCGCCTCCAGACGCTGGCGCAGTGCCGCGGCCTCGGCCTCATCCATGACACTCTCCCATTGTCGGCAGCCGAGGCCGTGTTCGGTCCCGTACCCGCTTATTCATCCACATTCGGCGCTGCCCCCTCGTAGACGGTAATACTGTTGGTAAATAGCATCGAGTTCGGCAGGAGCACGCGTCGGTCCTCGGCGCTCAGCGTGGTGTAGCGCAGGTCGATACCGGCCACGATCCCCTCCAGGCCGGCCGTGGCAATGCGGTCGCCAATCCTAAACGGCCGATAGAGCAGGATCATCACGCCGGCGAGCAGGTTGGACAATGCGTCCTTGAGCGCAAAACCCAGGGCAAAACCCACCAGTCCGAGACTCGCGACCAGGGCGCCGACATTAATGCCCACGGTCCCCAGGGCCGTCACGATGCCGACCGCCAGCAGGCCGATGTACAGCACCCGCCCACCGAGGCGCAGCACGTCGCGCCGCCCGCCCTCGGACCGGGCCGCCACCCGACGCAGCAGCGCCAAAGCCACGGCGGCCGCGATCCAGAAGGCGATGAGCACCGCCAGCGCGAGCAGCAGCCGATTGATCGCCGCCAGGCTCACGGCGGTGGAGACGTGCAACAGACTGTCCGATGCCATGGTGCTACCACTCGGGAGGCGGCCAAGGGTCGGCCCGGTACTAGATTATACGGCAAACCCCGTGGGCACGGCCAAAGCTGCTATAATTGGACGCGCCGAAAACCCATCGCCTCGCCGCCCAATGACCACCGGCCGGACCGGCCACCATCCAGCATGCAAAACGCGCCCGACATTTTCTCCTATCGCCGCTATTGGGCCCAGCGCTTCGGCGTCGCCCCGGAGCTGCCGACCTCGCGCACCGAAATGGAAGCGCTGGGCTGGGACAGCTGCGATGTGGTCCTGGTTACCGGCGACGCCTACGTCGACCATCCGAGCTTCGGCATGGCCGTGATCGGGCGCGTGCTGGAGGCGCAGGGCTTTCGCGTCGGCATCATCGCCCAGCCCGACTGGCGCAGCGCCGAGGACTTCACCGCGCTGGGCCGCCCGAACCTGTTCTTCGGCGTGACCGGCGGCAACATGGACTCGATGGTCAACCGCTACACCGCCGATCGGCGGGTGCGCTCCAACGACGCCTATACACCCGACGGGCAGGGCGGGCGCCGCCCCGACCGCTCGGTGATCGTGTACTCTCAGCGCTGCCGCGAGGCCTTCTCCGATGTCCCCGTTGTCATCGGCGGCATCGAGGCCAGTCTGCGCCGCATCGCCCACTACGATTACTGGTCGGAGAAGGTACGGCGCTCCGTGCTGGTCGACTCCAAGGCCGATCTGCTGGTCTACGGCAACGGCGAACGCCAGGTCGTGGAACTCGCCCATCGCTTGGCGCGCGGCGAGCCCGTCGATGGCCTGACCGACATCCGCGGCACCGCATTCGTGCGCCGCGCCCTGCTCGAGGGCTGGCACGAGCTCGATGCGAGCCATATCGACACGCCGGGGCCGGTGACGCCCGAGCCCGACCCGTATGCGAGCGCGCCGACGGGCTGCGACAAGGGTGCGCCCGAGGCAGCCGACCCCAAGACCGGCGACGTACACTCGAAGGTGGTCCGCTTCCATCCGCGCGGCTCCCGCACCCACGTCACGGTAAAACCGGATCGCGAACATACGGTGGTGCGCCTGCCGGACTTCGAGTCGGTGCGCGCCGACCCCGTACTCTACGCGCACGCCAGCCGGGTGCTGCACCTGGAGACCAATCCCGGTAATGCACGCGCCCTGGTGCAGCGCCACGGTGATCGCGAGGTCTGGCTCAATCCCCCACCGATCCCGCTGACCACGCGCGAGCTCGATGCGATCTTCGAGCTGCCCTATACCCGCCGCCCGTACAGCGGCTACGGCGAGGCGCGCATCCCGGCCTACGAGATGATCCGGTTTTCGGTGAATATCATGCGGGGCTGTTTCGGCGGCTGTACGTTCTGCTCCATCACCGAACACGAGGGGCGCATCATCCAGAACCGCTCGGAGAAGTCGATCCTGCGCGAGATCGAAACGATCCGCGACACGGTTCCCGGCTTCACGGGCGTCATCTCCGACCTCGGCGGCCCGACGGCCAACATGTACCGCCTCGCCTGCCGTGATCCGGACATCGAATCGGCCTGCCGGCGGCCTTCCTGTGTCTACCCGGGGATCTGTTCGAACTTGAACACCGACCACTCGGCCCTGACCCGCCTCTACCGTCGGGCACGCGAGCTGCCCGGCATCAAGAAGGTCCTCGTCGCCTCCGGCCTGCGCTACGACCTCGCGGTTCGCTCGCCCGAGTACGTGAAGGAGCTGGTCACGCATCACGTCGGCGGCTACCTGAAGATCGCCCCCGAGCACACCGAAGAGGGCCCGCTGTCGAAGATGATGAAGCCGGGAATGGGGGCCTACGACCGGTTCAAGGAGCTGTTCGACCGTTATTCCCAGGCCGCCGGCAAGGAACAGTATCTCATCCCTTATTTCATTGCGGCGCACCCCGGCACGAGCGACGAGGACATGCTCGAGCTCGCCCTTTGGCTCAAGCGCAACGGCTTTCGCGCCGACCAGGTGCAGGCCTTCCTGCCCTCACCCATGGCGACGGCCACCGCCATGTATCATTCGGGCAAAAACCCGCTGCGCAAGGTGACCTACCGCAGCGAAGAGGTGGTCGTGCCGCGCGGCCTCAAACAGCGCCGACTGCACAAGGCCTTCCTGCGCTATCACGACCCGGACAACTGGCCGCTGCTGCGCGAGGCGCTAAAGCGCATGGGCCGCGCCGATCTCATCGGCAACGGCAAGCGCCACCTGGTGCCGCGCTGGCAGCCCGCCGGCACCGGCCAGCGCCCCGAGGGGCGGCGCGTCACGCAAAAGGCCAAGGCCTTTCGCACACAGCACACGGGTCTGCCGACCACACCCGCCGAAGCCGCTGGCGGCGACAAACCGCCGCGCCGAAAGCGCCCGTCCCAATCTCAGGGCAAGCTCCAGGGCAAACACCGGCAAAAAAGCGCCAACAACAAAAACGGCCGCCGGCACTGACGCCGGCGGCCGTCGCTGCTCTGCACGGGCCGCGACCCGCAGAGCGTCACAGAGCCTTACTTGGCCTCGGGCTGGGCGGGCTTGTGCTCCTGCTTGCGCTCCTGCTTCATTTCCTTCTTCTGCTCGCGGGCCTTACGCGCGGCGGCCTTGCGCTCGGCCACACACTTCTTCACGAAGGCGTGGATCTCCTTCTTGTCCTTCAGGCCCGCGTGCTTGGCTTCCTGGGTGCAGCTGGTACGGTGCGCGGACTTGGCCGCGGCGTCGGCGGCGATGAAGGGCGAACCCACCAGGACGAAGGAGGCAATGACAGCGGCGCTGACGAATTTGCTCGACATGTAGCTATACTCCTAAGGATAAATCAGGCTCAAAGGCGTGCACGAGTCACACCACGAACCGGCATCGAGATCGGACGGCAATCGGCTCGCCGTCGTGAGTCTTGTTTTACGGACGAGCCGGCTTGCACCGACAGGCCCGCGCCGGCCTCACTGTCCACGGCCAATGCCGGGAACGACACCGTTTATACGGCCCGGATCGGTACAAATAAAACTAAATGACGTGATGAAAACGATTAGGAATATTTGTCGTCGCGGCCGGATGTGCGATCCGATTCGGGTTCCGCCGAATAACGTGATGCAGCTCGCAAATTTCAAACGCAAACACAATCCGAACCTAACCTAACAAAGATGCCGGCACGCGATCAGCGTACACGGAATCCCTGGGCCCGAATCGCCTCGACAATGGCAGCGACATGCTCGTGGCCCTTGGTCTCCAGGCTGAGCTCCACTTCAATCTCACCGAGCTCCACTTCCCCGATGTGCCGGGTCTGATAGATGTGCAGAATGTTGGCGCGTTGGCCGGCGACGGCCGCGGCCAAGGCGGCAATACTACCCGGGGTGTCCGGTACGACGACCTCGAGATTGGCGATGCGACCGTCGCTCTCCAGGCCGCGCTCGAGCAGCACCGCTAAGCGGGTCATGTCGATGTTGCCGCCGCTGATGACCACGCCGACGCGCGCATCGGCCTCCACGTCGATCTGACCTTCGTACAGCGACGCCACCCCGACCGCCCCCGCGCCCTCCGCGAGGGTCTTGTCGCCTTCGAGCAACCGCATGATAGCGCTGGCGATTGCGTCCTCGCTGACGGTGTGGACGGCCTCGACATGGCGCTGGATGATAGGGAAAGTGTGCGTCCCGACGCGCGCGATCGAAATGCCGTCGGCGATGGTGCTGGCCGAGCGTAGCGCCTCGACATGCCCGGCGGCCAGGCTCCTGTGCATCGCGGGCATGCGCTCGGTCTGCACGCCCACAATACGGGTCTCGGGGCGCAGCGCCTTGATCGCCACTGCAATACCCGCAATGAGTCCACCGCCGCCGACGGGCACCACCACCGTATCGAGATCGGGCACCTGCTCGAGCAACTCCAGCCCGATCGTTCCCTGACCCGCGATAACCGCCGGGTCGTCAAAGGCGTGGATAAAGGTGTAGCCGTGCTCACGTTCCAGGGTGTTCGCGCGCTCGAAGGCCTCGCCGTAGCTCGAGCCGTGCAGCACGACCTGCGCACCGAACGCCTGGGTGCCCCGCACCTTGGTCAGGGGCGCGGTCTCGGGCATGACGATCGTGGCGCGGATACCCAGCATGCGAGCGGCGTGCGCCACGGCCTGGGCGTGATTGCCGGCCGAGGCGGCGATGACGCCGGCGGCACGCTGCTCGTCGCCGAGCAGCAGCATTTTGTTCAGCGCGCCGCGCTCCTTGAATGATCCGGTCAGCTGCAGGTTTTCCAGTTTGAGCCACACTCGGGCGGCGCAGTGTCCGCTGAGCCGGTGCGAACGGCGGCACGGTGTCGCGGGCACCCCCTCGGCGATGCGCTCGCGGGCCGCGCGGATGTCATCGAGCGTCACTGCCAGGTCGGTCTGGTGATCCATGCATGACTCCTTGTGTCGTCGCGAAAGCGGACAAAGCCCTACGGTGGCCGTCACCGTTATACCCGCGGGGCGGCCGGCGCGACAAGGCGCAACCAAGCGCTTGACCTCGTCGCGGCGACTGA
>DATFLL010000118.1:0-27443 GCA_035267785.1 Gammaproteobacteria bacterium
AGCCAGCCTTTGATGATGCGATAGAGCAGCCAGATTGCGTTGGCGAGCAGGATGTAATAGCCGACGACGATCAACGCGGTGATCGAACCGAGCACCGTCCACAGCAGTCCCCACCAGAACGTGCGCATCTGCCAGCGAAAGTGCGATTCCAGCCAGGTACCGCGCAGGTCGTCGATCTTGATGTAATCGATAATGACCGCCGCGACATAGGTGAGCGGCAGAACGAACCCGAAGGCCTGAAGGCCGTATATGAAATGGGTCAGATTGACCATCCCTTCGCTGGGCACCGGGATGGCTTCGTGTTCGCGGCGTGGAATTTCGTAGTCGGCCATGGTTGTACGTTCGTCGATAGCGGCAACGCCCGGCGTCAGGTAGTGGGGGCCGCCGGGCCCAGCCAAGCCTCCCGCCGGGCAGCCGTCGACTCGTCGGCGTTCGTCTTCAAAGTATAGACACAGGTATCGAGCGGTGGTGGCTGCAATGTGACCTCGACGCTCATGAGCTCGTCGCGGCGAAAGGCGTGCACGGTGACGTTCGTGCCCGGCGGATAGCTTGAGATGAGCTTTTCCAGATTGTCTTTTGCCGCGCGGATGCCGTTGACGGCGATCACCAGATCGCCGGCCGACAGCCCGGCGGCCTGCGCGGCGCCGCCGTCGAACACGTTGAGCAAGCGGGCCCCGCCGTTGTCGGCGCCGCTGCGCACGCCGAGGGTGCCGCGCCGGGCGATTTCGTCGGCCGTCGCCTTGCCCGGTTTGCCGCCAAGGTCGGCGGCGTTGTCCGCCGCGCGCACGGTGAAGTCGATACCGACGTCGGCGAGCAGATCGGCCAGCGGCGGGTCCTCCGTGCCGTAGAGATAGTGCTCGAAGAATTCCGACAGATCGCTGCCCGCCACCTCGGCGGCCACGCGCTCGACGCCGCCCTCGGGCACACCCTGGCCCGCGCGCCCGTAGCGCTGCCACAGTGTGCGCACCACATCGTCCAGCGAGCGCTCGCCTCCGGTGGCGCGGCGGATGGTCATGTCCAGTGCCAAAGCGATGACCGAGCCCTTGGTGTAATAGCTGACGATGTTGTTCGGGGCGCTCTCGTCCTGACGGTAGAATTTGGTCCAGGCATCGAAGCTGGAGTCGGCCACGCTCTGTTTGAAGCGACCGGCCCCGCGCCACACGCGCGTGGCGGTCTGGCCGAGCAGCTCGAGATAGTTCTCGGCATCGATGAGCCCGCTGCGCGCCAGGCCCAGGTCGTCGTAATAGGAGGTGATGCCCTCGAAGGCCCAGAGCTGGCGGGTGTAGGCTTCGCGGCTGAGGTCATAGGGCAGGAAGGCCTCGGGCTTGATGCGTTTGACATTCCACGTATGGAAATACTCGTGGCTGCACAGGCCGAGGAAGGTGCGGTATTCGTCAGTGATCGTCCCGAGGCCCGCCTGCGGCAGGTCGGCGCGCCTGCACATCAGGCTGCACGAGGCGCGATGCTCCAGCCCGCCGTAGCCCTCGCCGACGGCCATGACCAGAAAGACGTAGCGTTCCATCGGCGGCAGCTCGCCGAACAATTGAATATGGGTCTCGCAGATGCGCTTCAGGTCGCGCGCCAGGCGCTCCAGGTCGGCGTTCTGGCGCCCGTAGACCACGATATCGTGCGGGATGCCGCCCGCCTCGAAGCTCGCGTGGGCGAAGTCGGCGATCTCGACGGGATGGTCGACCAGCTCGTCGTAGTCGGCGGCGCGGTAGGTGCCGAAGCCCCAGGGCTCGGCGCCCGCGCGGGGCAGGGCGGTGCCGACGCGCCAGTCGGTATAGGCCGGACCGGCGGGGCGTTGGATGTCCACGGTGCACGGCGAATCGTCCTGGCCGTGGGCTCGAAGGAAGACGCTGGTGCCGTTGAAATAGGCGTGGGTGTCGTCGAGGTGCGCGGCACGAACCGACAGGTCCCAGGCGTAGACCTCGTAGCGCAGGGTCAGCGGACCGCGCACCGGCGCGCAGCGCCAGGTGGCCTTGTCCAGTTTTTCCACGCTCACCGCCCGGGCCGTGGACTCGCCGGGGACGTCGCCGCCGGCGTGGGCCTCGATGCGCACGATATTGCGGGCGAACTCGCGGATCATGTAGCTGCCCGGTATCCACGTCGGCAGCGAGAACAGCTGGCCCGCCGGGTCGGGCTCGGCGACGGTGCAGGTCACCTCGAACAGGTGGGCGGCGGGTTGGCTGGGAATAATACGGTAATGTACAGGTGTTTCCGACGTCATGGAGGGGTATTCGGCTCTCGCGGTTGGCTTCGGGGGCAGGCAGACTTTATCATATGCCAAACCCGCCGGCAGTAGCCCCATCCATCGGCGCCAGCATGCCCAGGAGCGTTCCGTGACCAGTTTCCATATCGCCTTTGCTGAAAACTTCGAGCAGGACAATACCGTCGCCATAGTCCAGGAGGGAGAACTGCCCGAATTCCTCCAGATATGGATCTGGGACCTGTACTACGCCAGCACGCTGCACGCGCTGGGCGATGCCCCCGCGGCAGGGCACCTGCGCGAGACGCTGGAAGGCTGGGCCGGGACGGTCATCGGCAACATCCTCGACCCGGAGCAGAAATTCCGCGAAAAGGGCCTGCTCACGGTCGATGTCGACCTCAAGCTGGTCGATGGGTTGGGCGACGCGCTGGAGGAAGTCTACAGCGTCGAGACCGAGGAAAATCCCGACAGCGGGTGGCCCGATATCCGGGTGAGCTCCTCGCGCAATCGCCACCCCAACCGCCTGGCCTACTCGCCGATCGCCCTGGCCCAGCACTTCCTCGACCAGAATATCCTGTTCGCCAAAGAGCTGCCGCTGCACATCCTGTCAATGCGCAAGTACTACGACGAACAGCGCCCGCCCACCGAAGACGTCAGCCGCATGGAAGCCCCGCTGTTCGCGATCAACAAGGCCATGAAATTCTTCCAGGATCTGAAAGACAGCGACAACGTCACGATCAATTAGAAATTAGGACGGCTCTGGAAACAACCACAGAGGACACAGAGACACGGAGAAGAAAACGCAAGGAATGGTTTGAGCAAGAGTTCAGATTATTGCCGGGTGCGGTGCCTCTCGCCGCACTGCACACACAATCATTGTCGCAACACAATAGTCTTGTTTTTCTCTGTGCCTCCGTGTCCTCTGTGGTTAACGACTGCGCCGAGTAGGTTTACTGGGCGAGGTCGACTTTGACGGAGATGGTGCTGCTCTGGGCGCTGCTGGTGCTGCGGCGCGAGGCGATGCCGCTGGTGCTGCTCGATGTCGACTGGGACACGCCGCCGATTTCGATCCATTGGCCGAGGTTACCCGAGACGGTCGTTTCGGCCTGCTGGGTGTTGACGACACCGCCTCCCTGGCGCGAAAGCGACGACCGGGTCGGGCGGATGTGCAGTGTAACGCGATTGCCGCTGACCCGCGGCAGGACCTGAAAGCCGCTGGTGATTTCCTTGTATTGCACGGTGGCGGTGATGCTGCCGTCGGGGTTGCGCTGGCGCAATATAACGGGCATGGCCATGCCCGTCGTGATGTTCGCCCATTGACCTTCGAGTACGCGGATATGCTGCTCGGCGGGCGCCTCGGTTTGCGATTGCGTGTCGGAGATGTGTCCGGAGATTTGCGCGTTCCTGCCGTGCACCTCGGCACTCGCTCCGCCATCCCCCGCATAGGGCCCAATCCCATCGCCGCCGGCGGTGACGGTACTGTCCGAGCCGACATGGACCTCGCCGCGGGCCGCGGCGCGCTGGCGGCGCGACTGCGCGGCGCTGCCCTGGCGTACGCTGATCACCATCTCGCGCAGCCCGGCATCGATGTCCTGGAGCATCTTCTTGATGTCGGCCAGATTCTCGGGGGTGGTTTTGACGATGAGCTTGTAGCCCGTGCCGCTCATGGCGCCGCCCGGTACCAGAAAAGGGCGCAGCAGGGGGATCGCCTCCTCGGCGGTTCGGTTGTGGAGCTGGATGATCTCCACGTGCATCGGGGCGGCGTCTGCCGGAGGCGCAGGCAAGACGAGCAGACCCAGGCCCAACAGGCAAGTCAGGACCAGGGCGCTGCGGCGGTTCATAGGTGCAGGCGCCGCAGCTCGGTTGGCACGATGCTCTTTTGCCACACTTCGTCGAAGAGCTGCAGCAGCATGCGCGCCTGGTTGGGTGCGTGAAAGTTGGCCATGGCTTCGTAGCGGGCCGCGTTTTTGCGATGGAGGATGCCGTCCACGTCGGCGACGAGAAAGGCCTCCATGATATCGCTGAAGTCCTTGTGGACCTGGCGAATCTCGATCGAGCTGGTCAGGCGGCGGGTCAGTTCTATGATACGGTGGCCGTGCTTGACCGGCTTTTCGGTGTCCTGCGTGAGGATACGCACCTGGCTGTGACGGCTGTCGGTGGCCAGCGTCTTGATCGCGTCGAGAAACTGTTCGTTGTCGTACAGCGTGGCATCGAGGTCGTGGCTGAATATCTCGAGACTGCGTGCGGCCTGGCGCGCAAGGGCCAGCGACACCTCACGGCATTCGCCGCTGCCGGACAGGACCAAATCTTCGGCCGTTTGGCCCAGGCGAAAGCTTTCCAAATCTTGAATCATTGAATCTCTCTGCTGCCGATGACGATCGCTTGAATCAGCTTACCGAATCGATGTCGACGTGGCCAGAGCGGCAGCGGCCCCCCGGACTGCAAGGTGGATTTCAAGGGGATTTCAACCGCATTGGGCCCTGTGCGAGGGGCATTCAAACCTGCAGGCGGCGGAACTCCCGAAACTGCTGACTGCGTTGCCAGGCTTCTTCGAAGAAGCGCACCAGCTCGCGAGCGCGCATCGGATCGTTGAAGGCCGCAATGCCGTCATAACGCCCCGCGTGTTTGCGATAGAGCAGTCCGCGGCCATCGGCGATGAGATAGGCCTCATTGTAATGGGCGTAGTCCTCGGTGAGTTTTCGAATCTCGATGTGCGAGGTCACGCGGCGCGCGAGCTCGATGAGACGATGGCCGCGTTTGATCACGCTGTCGGCATCGTGCACCAGCACTTTTATTTGATTGCTCGGATGGGCGATGGCGACGTCGCGCACCGCCTGGTTGAACTCGCTGGAGTCATACACGGCTGGGTCGAGCTCCTGGCCGAAGATGTGCAGCGAACGGTGCGCCTGACGCGCCAGGGCGAGGGCGACTTCGCGGCAGTCCTCGCTGCTTTCCAGAATGATATCTCCCTCGGTCTCGCCGAGGCGATAGCTGGCCAGATTTTCAATCATCGGGCTTCGCGCGTTGGATGGATAACTCAAGCTTAGCGCATGGGCGCGCGGGGTGACAGCTCGCGGGCCATGTGCCGATGGGGGATGCCCGCGTCCATGAAGGGCTCGCCGTAGACGACGAAGCCCTGGCGTTCGTAGAAACCGACGGCGTGGGTCTGGGCCCCTAGAAACACCCGCGCCAGACCGCGCTCGCGGGCGATGGCGATCAGCTCGGCGAGCAGGGCCCGGCCGACGCCGCGCCCTCGCCACGCGGCCCGCACCGCCATGCGTCCGATATGCCCGTCAGCCAGCAGGCGTGCCGTGCCGACGGGGGTACCGTCGGCCGTGCAAGCGAGCACGTGCACCGCCTCGGCGTCCAGCCCGTCCCACTCCAGTTCGGGCGTGACACCCTGCTCCTCAATGAAGACCTCTTCGCGCACCGTGCGAATGGCCTCGGCACTGAGCGCGAAGTCGGCACGAACAATCTGCGGCTCAGTCATGATCGGCGAACACCACTGCACCGAGGTTGTACAGGGCGGCGAGGCAGGCCGCGACCCCGCCACGCTCGAGCAGAGGGGCCAGCTCGGCGCCCGGGATGTGCCGCCGGTCGCACAGCAGCGGGGCCAGGGCGGCGGCCTCGGCCGACAAGGGGTACTCCTCGCCGTCGACGTACAGCAGCGCGCCGCTCGAACCGCGATCGATGAAGGCGAATCGCGACGACTCGCGCCGCTGCAGCGACTCGCCGCGGCGCACGCGTTGGCACAGCGCCTCGGTGTCGAGCGGCGCATCGGGTGTCTCGCTCAGTCCGTCAGGCTGGGTGGCGAAGGCGGCGAACCAGCGGTCCAGGGCCTCATCGTCGGCGGCGATTTCCTGCAGGGCCTGGCGAAGCGACTCGCGGATGCGGCCCAGGGCCTCGGCGGTGATCTCGCCGGCGTGTTTCGGTACTGCGAGATCGGGGTCGGCATAGCGCCGCGAGGCGGGCAGGGCGGCGGCGGCCTGGGCCGTGTAGTCGGCGATCAGATCGCCGAGGCTCGGGGCGCGAAAACCGATCGACAGCGTCAGACCCGGATCCAGCGCCACGCCGTGATGGGCCACACCCGGCGGCAGGTAGAGCATATCGCCCGGTTGCAGATCCCACGTCTGCTCGGCGGCGAACTCGCGCATGATATGCAGCTCGGTCCCGTCCAGGCAGTTGTCCGGCGAGACGGGCTCGGTGCCGATGGCCCAGCGCCGGCGCCCGAGGCCCTGGAGCAGGAACACGTCGTACTGATCGAAGTGCGGTCCGACCGACCCCTGCGGCGCGGCGTAGCTGACCATGATGTCGTCGACCCGCCAGTTGGGGACGAAGTCGAATCGCTCCAACAGGTCAGCCAGCGCGGGGACGTGACGATTGGCCCCCTGCACCAGCAGGGTCCAATGGGTCTCGGGCAGGTGGGCGAAGCGCTCCTCATCGAAGGGACCGTGCTCGAGCTGCCAGGGCCGCTCGCCGCCGCGCTCGAGTACGAGGCGCGACTCGACGTCCGGCTCGCAGGCCAGGCCTGCGAGTTCTTCGGGCGTGACGGGGCTGGTAAATCCCGGCAGGGCCTGGCGGATGAGCAGCGGACGCTTTTGCCAGTAGTCGGCGAGAAATTCGGCCGGGCTCAGCCCGCCGAGCAGGCCATCGCCCGTTACCTCAGATGTCCCGCGCTTGGTCGGCGGCATTGCCGGTATAGGCCGCGGGTGTCAGGGCGCGGAGCTGATCCTTGGCCGCGGCCGGCAGGTCCAGACCGTCGATGAAACGGTACAGTGCCTCGGCGTCGATGCGATGACCGCGGGTGAGCTCCTTGAGCTTTTCGTAGGGGCGTTCCACGCCGTAGCGGCGCATGACCGTCTGAATCGGCTCGGCCAGCACTTCCCAGTTGGCGTTGAGGTCGGCGGCGAGCTGATCGGCGTTGACCTCCAGCTTGCCGATACCCTTGAGTGTCGACTGATAGGCGATGAGTCCGTGCGCGATGCCGACACCCAGGTTGCGCATCACGGTCGAGTCGGTCAGGTCGCGCTGCATGCGCGAGATAGGTAGCTTCGCCGCCAGGTGGGTGAATACCGCATTGGCCAGGCCGAGATTGCCCTCTGAGTTCTCGAAGTCGATCGGATTGACCTTGTGGGGCATGGTCGAGGAGCCGACCTCGCCCGCGACGGTCCTCTGTTTGAAATAGCCGAGCGAGATGTAGGTCCATACATCGCGGTTGAAATCGATCAACACCGTGTTGAACCGTGCCAGCGCGTCGAAGAACTCGGCAATGTAGTCGTGCGGCTCGATCTGGATCGTATACGGGTTCCACTCGAGGTCGAGGCCGGAGACGAACGCGCTGGCGATGCGCGCCCAGTCGAGCTCCGGATAGGCCGCGAGGTGGGCGTTGTAGTTGCCGACGGCGCCGTTGATCTTGCCCAACAGGGGAACGGCCGCGACCTGATCGCGTTGGCGCTTGAGGCGATAGGCGACGTTCGCCATTTCCTTGCCGACGGTGGTGGGCGAGGCGGGCTGACCGTGCGTGCGCGAGAGCATGGGCTGGTCGGCATAGCGATGGGCCAGGTCGCGGACCGCGGCGATGACCTCGTCGAGGGCGGGCAGCAGGACCTGGTTGCGTGCCTCGCGCAGCATCAGCGCGTAGGAGAGGTTGTTGATGTCCTCCGAAGTGCAGGCAAAGTGGATGAATTCGCTCACCGCCTCGAGCTCGGCGTTGCCTGCGATCTTTTCCTTTAGAAAATACTCCACCGCCTTGACGTCGTGGTTGGTCGTGCGCTCGATGTTCTTGACGCGGTGCGCGTCGTCGACGCTGAAGTTCTCGACGATGCCCTCGAGCACGCTCTGCGCGTGCTCGCTCAGGGCCGGTACCTCGGGGATCGCCGCCTCGGCAGCGAGGTGCTGCAGCCAGCGCACCTCCACCAGCACCCGGTGGCGAATGAGACCGTACTCGCTGAAGACGGGGCGCAGGTCCTCGGTCTTGGACCCGTAACGGCCGTCGATGGGGGAGATAGCGGTCAGCGTGTTCAGTTCCATGGGTGCTCCGGTGCAACGGACAAAGGCGTGATCATACACTATGTGCCGGTCCCACGCCGCGGGGGCGGGCGGGGCGAGCGGGGCGAGCGAAAATATAACACGTATAAACAATACGTTATAGAGGGCCGTTGCAGTAGTGTACTTGCCGTAGGCCATATGCGATGCTACGCGGACGATGGCCGCCGCCCGGCATTCAAGACCACAATAATGGCGGCGAGCGGGAGTAGTCAGGGGATGATGGTAACGCGGTGGGCGGTTCACGCCGTTCGGCGTTGCCGCGAACGGACATGCCGGTTTTCAATTACAGGGCAATGACCAGCAGCGGGCGCACCGTCTCCGGCGAGGGGGCGGCGACCAGCCCCGAGGAGCTGTCGCGTGAGCTGGCCGACCGCGGCCTGCTGGTGCAGCAGGTGCGCCGCAAGCGGGGCGGGTTTCGGTTGTTCGCGCGCCGCGGTGTCAGCGCCGAGGATTTCCTGTTGTTCAACCAGGAGTTCATGGCGCTGCTGCGCGCCGGGCTCACCGTCCCCGAGGCCCTGGCGATGACAGCCGATCGGCCCGAGCAGCCGGTGCTGCGTGGTACGCTGCTGCGCGTGCTGGAGGAGGTGCGTCGCGGCAGCCTGCTCTCCGAGGCCTGCGGCCGCCACCCCGAAGTGTTCGACACCTTATATTTAGCCGCGCTGCAGACCGGCGAGAAGACCGGCGACACCGCGAGCGTGCTGGCCGGTTACCAGGAGTATCTGCGCCGGCGCATCGCCCTGGGCAAGAAGATCTCGCACGCGCTCGCCTATCCGGCGTTTCTGCTCGTCACCCTGGTGGTGATCCTGGCCGTGCTGTTCATTTTCGTGATGCCACGCTTCGTGCAGATGTACGCCGACTTCGATGCGCAGCTTCCCCTGCCGACCCGCATCCTGCTCAACTTCGTTCAGCACCTTTATCTATACGGACCCATCGCCGCGGCTGTCGTGGTCGCCGCCTGGCTGTCGCTGCGCGCCTGGCTGCGTACTCCCTCCGGACGCGAGCGCATGGACGCGCTGAAGACCAATCTTCCGGTACTGGGCGGTATGTCGCGCCTGCACGCGGTGGCGCAGACCTCGCGCACGCTGTCGACTCTGCTGCGCGGGGGCACCCCCCTGGTCGACGCGATGGCGACGGCGGCGGATGCGGTCAGTAACCGCGCCTTCGGCCGTCGGCTGCTTTCCGCCCGCCAGCGCGTGATCGACGGGGAAAACCTCGCGAGCGCGATGAAGGAAGAGAATCTGCTGCCGGGCACGGCGGTGAAGATGGTCGAGGCCGGCGAGGCCTCCGGTAATCTGGAAGGGCTGCTCGCCGACATCGCCGCCTACTATGAGGAGACCCTCGAGCACAATATGGCTCGCGCGACCGCGTTGATCGAACCGGCGCTGATGCTGCTCATGGGAATTACCGTCGGCGGCATAATCATTGTGATGTATCTGCCGATATTTAGCATGGCGGATATCATTCAATGAGCCATCCATTCAATCAACAGCGTCTGGCCGACATCCTGCTTGCCCGGCAGTTTGTCGACCCCGATCACATCCAGCTTGCGATGAACGGCGAGGAAGGGTGGTTGGGCGAGCGCCTGTTGCGCGCGAATCACGTGAGCGAGGCCCAGCTCGGCGAGGCCCTGGCCGAGCTGTTTCACCTCGAGTACGTCGACCTGGCGGAATTCACCGTACCGCCCGAGCTGTTCAACGTGTTGAGCGCCACGCAGGCCTATCAGTTCGGGGTGCTGCCCTTCGCGCGTGAGGACGATCTCCTCAAGGTCGTGGCCTCCGATCCCTTCGACGTCACGCTGGCGGATCGCCTGGAGCGTATCACCGGCCTTTCCGTCGAGCTGATGCTCAGCACCGCGGCGGCGATCCAGGCGGCACTCAAGCGCAGTGAAGGCACCTCGGCCGTCCTGAAGGACGTGTCGCAGGATTTTCGCCCGGTCATCGTCAAGGAGACGGAAGAGGGCCGCGAAGAGACCGTTGCGCTCGATGCCGACGACGAAGTCAGCGCGCCGGTGGTGCGCCTCATCAACACCATCCTCATGGCGGCGATGCAGCGCCGGGCCTCCGATATACATATCGAGACCTATGAGGAGGGCATTGCGGTCAAATACCGCATCGACGGCGTGTTGTATTCGGCGACCGAGCCGCTCGATCCGAGTCACCACAGCGCGCTGATATCGCGCATGAAGGTCATGGCCGAGCTGGATATCGCCGAAAAGCGCGTGCCGCAGGACGGGCGCTTCAAGCTGCGCCTGAACGGGCGCGACATCGACTTTCGTGTGTCGATCCTGCCGGGGGTGTTCGGCGAGGATGTGGTCATTCGCATCCTGGACAAATCGTCCATTACCGACGATCTGCGCCGTCTCAGCCTGGATACGCTCGGCATGGCCCCGGAGACCTTGAAAAAATTCCGCCGCGCGATCCGCGAGCCGTACGGCATGGTGCTCATCACCGGCCCGACCGGCAGCGGCAAGACGACCACGCTGTACGCGGCCTTGAGCGAGCTCAACTCGGGCGAGGAAAAGATCATCACCATCGAGGATCCGGTGGAATACCAGCTGGAGGGAATCGTCCAGATCCCGGTCAACGAGAAAAAGCAGCTGACCTTCGCCAAGGGGTTGCGCTCTATCCTGCGCCATGACCCCGACAAGATCATGGTCGGCGAGATACGCGACGCCGATACCGCGCAGATTGCCGTGCAGTCGGCCCTGACCGGCCATCTCGTTTTTACCACGGTGCACGCCAACAACGCCTTCGACGTCATCAGCCGATTCAGCCATATGGGCATCGATGTCTACAGTTTCGTCTCCGCGCTCAACTGCGTGATGGCGCAGCGCCTGGTGCGCAAGATATGCCCCGAGTGCCGGCGCGAGGTGCGCGCCGATCGGGAATTGCTCGAACAGTCCGGTCTGGACGTCGACGCCTACGTCGACCACGTCTGGCACGAGGGCGCTGGTTGCAGCCACTGCAACGGGACGGGCTATCGCGGCAGGGCGGCGGTGACCGAGCTGCTGGACCTGTCCACGCGCATCCGCGACATGATCATCGATCGGCGTTCGGTCAGCGAGCTGGAAGCCGTAGCGGTCAACGAGGGCATGGTGACACTGCGCCAGTCGGCGTTGAGCATGGCATTGGCGGGGGAGACTACCCTCAAGGAGATCAACCGCGTGACCTTCGTCGATTAGGTGCGAAATGGGACTGCCGCGAGCACTACAGCCATCCAGTTGCATCGGCCTGGCGCTAGGGCGCCACGGTTTGTCGGCCGTGCACGCCAGCGCCCGGGGCGGGCATATGCGCATCGAGTGGCTCGGCGGCTCCGGGCGCGACGATACAGTGGCACCGGGAGACTGTTCGCGTCTGTCAGACGAAATCGAGGCGCTGCTGCGGGATATCGCCGGGCGCATCGGCCGGCGCTATGTCCCCTTTCAGCTGGCCCTGCCCGATCCGCTCGTCGATGCGGTCGTGCTGGAGCTCGAAGAGCTGCCGGGCAGCTCCAAGGCGCGCAGCGAATTGGTTCGTTGGCATCTGGCCAAGCACCTGCACCTGGATGGTCAGTCGCTGCAGATCACGACACAATACCTCGGACAGTCCGGCGACAGGCACCTGCTGCTCGGGCTGGCCGTGTCGGCTGACCTTCTCGAGGCCGTCAATGCGGCCTTCGCGGGCGCCGGACTGCCGCCCGCAGTGATCGATATGGCCGCGTGCTACCGGCACAATTACTTTGCGCCGCAGTTCGAACCGGGCAGCGGTGCCTTGGTCTGCCTGGAGCCGGATTACTGGTCCGTGTCGTTGTGGGACCAGTCGGGCCGACTGCGTCAGGTTCGCTCGCGCTGGCGCGACGGTGCGCTCGGCAATACCGGCGAATACCGGCGTGTTGCGGCAGAGGTCGAGCGCACGGTCATGGCCTATGTCCACGGCGCGCCCGAGCGGCGCATCGAGCGGCTGTATGCCGCCTGCAGCTCGGGCAACGCCGATGCGTTGTGCGAGGCCTTGAACGAGCGCAGCCGCGAGACCTGTACGGCGCTGTCGCTGCCATCACTGCCGCACGGGCAGGGAACGACATCGCTGGCGGCCATTGCGAGCGCGTCATGCCGGTGATGCTCAGGACCAATTTCAGCCGGCATAACGCCAACTGGGTGCCCGCGCTGGTCGCGGGGTCCTGGGGGCTGGTGCTGGCGGCGCTGGTGGCGGCGGCCTTGCTGTTCGACCAGCATGCGCAGTTGGAAAACGCGATGCCGCATTTGCGCGCCCAACTCAAGAAATTGCAAAGCCATCACGCGCACCTGGAGAAGGACAAGGTTCAGTTGCCGCCCCATGCCAAGCTGGTGGCCCTGCAGGCGCGTGTCAGTGTGATCAACGGCATCGTGGCTTCCAAGGGCCGGCCCATCTCCGAGCTGTTGAGTCGGCTCGAGTCGCTGCTGCCGAAGCAGGCCTGGTTGACCAGTTTGCACCACCGGCGCGGTCGCGGCGAGCTGGAGCTGGTCGCGGCGGCGCATGACGTCGGAGCCCTGACAAAGTTTCTAAAGCGCCTGGAAGGCGATCCCTATTTCTCGCAGGCCCTGCTGACACGCCAGTCGCACGCCAAAGGCAAGGATAAGAGCGTCGTGGAATTCGACATCCGGCTGGTGGAGCGGCGCTGATGAGACTGTCCCGCAACACCTGGATAGATTTCGCCTTCGCACTGCGCCATTCATGGGTACGGGTGGGCCTGGCCAGCGCCGCCGCGGTGATGGTGCTGCTCGTGCTTCTCGTTTTCGCGTACTGGCGGCCGGCCTATCATCGGCACGCCGCGTTGGCCGAGCGGGTGGGGTCGCTGCGCAAAGACCTGGTGGCGGCGATGCGCGACGAAGAACTGACGCGCACCTACGACAAGACGCAAAAGGACATCGTGCGCCTGGAGAAAAAGCTCGATGCCGAGAGCGGACAGGCCGCGCTGGTGGATAACGTCACCAATCTCGCTCGACAGAGCCATGTGAACGTCATCAGCGAATCCTACGAGGAGGGGCACGAGGACTCCGGCTACGTGCCTTTGTTCCAGGTCATCGCGCTCCAAGGGGGCTATGAGGACATACGCGATTTCTTAAGAGGAGTGCAGTGCCTGCCGACATGGACTGTGGTGCGGGAAACACGACTGGAGCGTCTGCACGACAGCCAAGCGGTCAAGGCAATTCTGACCCTCGTGACGTATCGCAAGGCGGCGAAGCAAATTGGCTCTTAACACGGATGCAGCGTAAGCATATCATTCTGGTCGGCGTCGCGGGCGTGCTGGTGGTTTTGAACCTCTGGCGCTGGCTACCCGAGTCGGACGATACAGCGTCGCCGGCGGCCGATTCGGTACCGGTCGATCAGATTACGGCGCAGAGTCTTCGGCTGCGGGGCGTGGCGGCGGACGATTCGGGCAGCGACCACGGACGAAATCTGTTTACCGAGTGGACGCCGGCGCCGAAAAGAACAGACAAGGCCAAGCCAGTCGCCGTTTCGAAGAAATCCGCTGCGCGGGTTTCCGCGGCCGATATGGCCAGAAAGGCCGCGCTGGCGGAATTGAACAGGTATCGCCTGGCGGGTGTCGTGATTCGTTCGGGACGTCCGCTGGCGTTTTTGCTTAAGGACGACCAGCGTTACACGGCAACGATCGGCGATACGATTGACGGCCATGTGCGCGTCGAGCACATCACGGAGCGCAAAGTCGTCTTGAAAGAGATGGAGACTCATGTCACCCGGACGGTGATATTGTCGGAGGAATGACGCCCCGGCGGCGCCTTTACACAACAAGAACATCAAGCATGTATTTTAGAACGATTACGCTCCTGGTTTTGGCTCTCATTCTGACCGCCTGCGCACCTTCGCCCATCAAAAAGGCGGAGACGCTTGCGGCTCAGGATCAGTGGCTCAAGGCGGTCCTCGAATACCGGCGGCTGGCCAACGAGCACCCCGGAGACGTGGAGTACAAATCCCGCCTTCAGCAGACCGAGCTCAAGGCCGCCGATTATTACTACCAGAAAGGCCACAAGCAGTTCGAGCAGGGCAATATCGACGGCGCCATCGCGCAGTATCAGCAGGGACTGGTGGCGATGCCCGAGCACAGCAAGCTGGTCTCGGCCATGAACAGGGCGCTGGCACTGCGCGAGGCGAACAGCCTGTACGAAGAGGCCAGCCGGGACGATCAGATCGGGCGCGAGGAGGACGCCAAGAAACTCTACGAACGTGCGCTCGATATCTATCCGAAGCACAAGGGGGCGGCCAGAGCGCTCGCTCGCCTGAAGGCCGCCGAGGAGGCCAAGGCCTCGGCCGGACTGGCACTCACCTCCAAGGCCCCCATCACGCTGAACTTCCGCAAGACCGACATCAAAACGGCGTTCGATTTCATCGCCAAGTCGTTCGGTATCAACGTTATCTTCGACGACGGCGTCAAGCCTGCGCCTGTCACGCTGTTCGCCAAGAACGTGACCTTCGAGCAGGCGCTGAATCTGATGTTGACGACGACGCGCACCTTCTACAAGCGCATCGGCCGCAACACCATTTTGATTGCTCCCGATACCAAGGAAAAGCGCGGGCAGTACGAGGATCAGCTCATTCGCGTCTTTCACTTGACCACGATTTCGGCCAAGGACATGGCCGCCATTCTCAAGGGCGTGCTGCGTCTGAAGAAAATCATCGTCAATGTGGAGATGAATTCGATCATCGTGCGCGATACCAAAGACGTGCTTGCGCTCGTTCAGAAGCTCATCGAGGCCAACGACCGCAAACCGGCGGAGATGATCCTCGACGTGGAGATCCTGGAGGTCAACCGCACGAAATCGGAGCAGTTGGGTTTGGATTTCGGCCAGAAGATCACCGCGTCTTACGATCAATTCCCGATCAGCGGCTCGTGGCGTACGGCGCTCAGCCAGGGCACCGTGACCCTGCCGACGGTGACCTTCAACTATTTCAAACAGGACGTCGACGCCAAGATTCTCGCCAATCCAAAGATACGCGTCATCAACGGCAAGTCGGCGAAGATACACATCGGCGACCGGGTGCCGCTTCGTTCCTCGACGATTCAGGACGCCACCGGCCAGACGCGCACCACGTTCGAATATCGCGACATCGGAATCAAACTGACGGTCGACCCGGATATCCATCTGGACAATTCGGTGACCGTGAAGCTCGGGTTGGAAGTCTCCAGCCTGGGCCAGAACCTCGGCACGCCCTCGGAGCCGGCCTACAGCATCGGCACGCGAAACGCCGACACCTACATGCTGCTGCGCGACGGGGAGACCGCCATCCTGGGCGGATTGATCAAGGACGAGGACCGACACCAGCGCGTCAGCGTGCCCGGCCTCGGCGATATTCCGATTGTCGGCTCGTTGTTCGGCTCGAAGAACGACTCCAGCGGCCGGACCGACGTGCTGTTGACGATTACGCCGCGCATCGTCCGGCCCTGGGAAGTGGCCCCGAAGGATGACCGCGAGATGTACTCGGGCACGCAGGACAACTACTCGACCCACCCGCTGTTCGCCTACCTGAATCAGTCGGCGGACAACAACAAACGGCCGACCATCGAGCTCGGCGGGACCAGCGGCGGCGAGGAGCAGACGCCGACGGTGGTGGGACCGAAGCAGTTGGCGCGTCCCGACACCGTGCCGTCGCCCGCACCCACGACGCCGGTACTGGCCTTCGACAAGCCGGTGTATTCGGTGGACGAGAACGGCGAGTTCGACATCGATCTGATCGGACAGAACCTGCATGCCATCAAGGACCTGCCCATCGAGGTCCTGTTCAATCCGCAGTTGATGCAGTTCGTCAGCGGCACCAGCGGCGATATACCTTCGGATCAGTTCAAGGCCACGTCCGAGGCCGGCAAGGGGGTGCTGCGGATCGACCTCAAGGGGCTGCAGCCGCCCCAGGGCGAGCGCCGCGGTGTGTTGGCGCACATCAAGATGAAGGGTCTCAAACCGGGTATATCGTACCTGGTTTACAGGACCTCGAGTTACACGACCAGCAAGGGCGGGACCATTCGTGCACAGGTACGGGCCTCGAGGGTCATCATCAAGTAGGCCAGGCCGATGCCGCGGACTGACGCTCATCGAGCTGTTGGTGGCGCTGGTGATCCTGTCGATCCTGGCTTCCGCCGCGCTGCCGTATGCCGAGGTGACCGTCCGCCGCGACAAGGAGCTGACGCTGCGGCGCTCGCTGCGCAAGATACGCACGGCGATCGATGCGTTCCACGCGGACTGGAAGAACGGCGACATTTCCAAGTTCAGCGATGCGGCGAGCGAGGACGGCTACCCGAAGACGCTGCAGGTTTTGGTCGACGGGGTGGACCTCTCGGGTGCGAGCGGGAAACGGCGCTATTACCTTCGCCGGATCCCGCGCGACCCGTTCGCCGATCAGAGCGAGCCGCCGGCCGAGCAGTGGGTTCTGCGCAGCTATCAGGACCCGCCCGATACCGCCAGTTGGGGCGGTCAGGACGTTTACGATGTGCACAGCGCCACCCGGCGCAAGGCGCTCGATGGCAGCAAGCTCAAGGACTGGTAGCATGCGTGCACGCGGCTTTACATTGATCGAACTGATGGTGGTGTTGCTGCTGTTGGCCCTGCTGGCCAGCATCGTGGCGCCGGTGGCCACCAAGTCGGTCGGGCGGGCCAAGGAATCGACGCTCAAGGAAGACCTGTTCATCTTGCGCAAGGGGCTGGACGACTACTACTCGGACCACGGCAAGTACCCCGAGGAGCTGCAGACGCTGGTCGAGGAACACTACATACGCGACGTTCCGAAGGACCCGGTCACCGACGACGCCGGAAGCTGGGTACTCAAGCGAACCGACGACAACGGGATCATCGACGTACACAGCGGGGCCGACGGCACGGCCCGGGATGGCACGCGTTATTCGGACTGGTGATCCCGCAAGGGATCGGGCCGCGCCCGTGCGGGTGACGGCAGGAAGGAGAGACCATGGTGAGACGCACTGAATGCAACAGGATGACAGGGTTCACGCTGATGGAGCTGCTGGTGGTGTTGGTTATCATCGGCCTGCTCGCGGCGCTCGTGGGCCCGACGTTGTATCACCGCATCAAACCGGCCAAACAGGCGGCGGCCAGGGCGCAGATCCAGAATTTCATGACCGCCCTGGACAACTATTTCGTCGATGTCGGGTCGTACCCGACAACCCAGCAGGGGCTGCAGGCGCTGCGTACCAAGCCTGAGGGCGTGACGGGATGGCAGGGGCCTTATCTGAAGAAGGAGGTGCCGAGCGATCCCTGGGAGCACCCCTATATCTATCGCGCACCGGGCCGCAACGGCGGCTACGAGATCATCTCCTACGGCGCCGACGGACGCGAAGGGGGCGACGGTGAGAATGCCGACATCAACAGCTGGGAATCCAAGAAAAAGTAGCGAGGGCGGATTCACCTATCTGCTACTGCTGATCGCGATTGTCGTATTGGGTGTCGTCGCCGGCGCGGCCCACCTCATGACCTCGCGCATCGTGCGGGCCGACAAGGAGGCCGAGCTGCTGTTTCGCGGGCGCGAGTACCAGCGCGCGATCGCCGACTATTACGAGGCTGGGAAGACCGTAAAGTCCTATCCACACAATCTCGAGGACCTGGTCAACGATCCCCGCTACCCTAACCGCCATTACCTGCGCCGCCTGTACAAGGATCCCATGACGGGCGGCGACTGGGAGTTGGTGCGCGCCCCGGACGGGGGCATCAGCGGCGTGTTCAGCGGTGCGCCGGGCAAACCCCTCAAACAGGGGCGCTTTCCGCCGAGCGAGCGCGGCTTTGCCAATGCGGCGAGCTACGGGGGATGGCTGTTCGAATACACGCCGGTTGGGGCGGGGGCGCCGGGTCCCCGGTCGGGATCCGGTTCGGGCAGTGCCAACTCAGGAATCCCCGGTTCGGGGACGAATTCCGGAATTCAATAAGCGGCGGCGAGGCTCGCATCCGGCCCGTTGAACACGGTGTCGGCGTGTGAGAGCGCGCGCAGGCGATAGCTTCCTTCCATGCTCAGACAGGCTACGGTCGCCTCGAAGTCGGCCAGGGCGTCGCCCAGCTCGCAGTAAGGTGTCTCCGTGCGCACTGGTGAGCCGCAATCAGGGGACTGTTCGCCGAGCTTTCGGACCAGTGCGTAGCCCTGGCGGGTTTTTTCCACGTGCAGCTCGAAGCACTCCTGGGCGCCGCTGGCGCTCGCGCCCCGGGTGAACAGGGCATAAGAGATCGCGTCTTCGCTCATTACGGTTCCTTCCATAGGCCGGCACGCGTGTCATTGTGCCTGCGGTGTCAGGCGATTCAGACGAATCGATCACAGAATGCAAAGATGATCGAACTATCGGCACTGCGTCACGTCAAGATTTTGATAAGGCTCACAAACAAAATGTGATGTCCATCACAAAAAATGCCCAAACCGCCAACTTCATCACAAGTTTTGTTTTAGTTTCCGTTCCCGTCCGTCGCTAGGTTGGGGTAAGGCGGCGTCTTCGCCGAGGGACGACTGGACGGTCTCCCGACAGCAGGAGCTCGGGCTAACAAAAATAAGAGCCCGGAAGAAAAACGCATAACAGGGATACATTGGGACGTGAAAAAGACGGATTCGGCGGGCCGTGCGGTGGGGCGCACGACGCACGCATGGTTCAAGCGGGCGGCGGTTGCCGCGATCCTTTCCATCATCGGTGCAGTCGTGGCAGTCCAGGCCCTGGTGCCGGACGCGCGGTCCATGCGCTTGTCGCCGGTCGGCCTGACGGTGCAGTCGTCATCGTCGCTGCCCGCGCCGGTACAGGCGCAGGAGGCGCAGACCGCCCCGCGGCTGTTCGACCGCGATACCACCACCGAGCACACGGTCTTCGACACCTCGCACGTCGTCGCGCGCTTCGACGGCGAGCGTGAGTTCACCCGGCTCAAGGTCTACGGCGCCGCGCCTTACCGGCTCAGCGTCGAGTCCGACCAGGGCGGCAGCTGGTCGCCCGTGGACGGTCTGCAGGACATCGACCTCACGAACCTGTCCGAGCGCTGGCACGCATTCGATGCGACCGGCTCCGTTTCCACGACGCGGGTGCGCCTGACGCTCACCCCGGCCACCGGCGGCAGCGCCACGGGCCTGCGCGAGATCGAGCTGTGGGGCAAGGGCCCGCGCGCCAATATCGCCGACGGCACGAGCCTGCTGAGCGCCGTCCTCAAGAACACCGCGCCGCCGGCCGCGCGAAGCTATACCGCGAGCCCGTCGCAGGGCTTCATCGGGCCGCTGAACGTCGCCGGCGGCAAGTCGGACGATCCCTCCGACAACACCTTCAGCGTCGACGTCACCCGCAACCCCGACGACTTCAAGCGGGTCTGGCTCGCCTACGAGACTTACGGCATCGCCCACTGGGCCGGCACCGTCCGCTCCATCAACGGCCACGGCGCGCGCGGCGGCTGGCCTACCGACTCGGGCGACGGCTGGACGCAGCAGCTCGAGCGCGTCAACCCGCGCTGGCTGGCGCAGGGCACGAACACGATCACCTTCTCCGCGCCGATGGGTACCACGCAGTCCTACTCGGTGCGCAATCTGCGCGTCATCGCCGAGCTCGCCGACGGCACCGACTTCGTCGAAACCGTGAGCGCCGATCGCCCCGATACCGCCACCAGCCGGATCGGCTGGACGCACGACGGCGATCCGGACACCGGCTGGTCGCCGTACGGCGACAACGCCCAGAACGCCACGGCCGAGATGGACTTCGACAAACCGATCAGCCTGGATGCGGTGGAGTTCCGTCTGGCCGACACGCTGGCCGGCAACGTCGACGTCGACGTGCTCCGCGGTGGGAGCTGGGTCGCCTCCGGCGTCAAGACGGCCGACGCCGCGGCGTTCACCACCGGCTGGAACGCGATCGCACTGCCTGGCGGCGATCCGGTCGAGGGGGTGCGCCTGCGCTTTTCCGGCGGCCCGGGCAGCCCCGGCGAGATCCGCGAGCTGGTGCCGCTGGGCTCGGAGGTCGGCCCGCACTTCGCGCCGCCCAAGCTGCACATCAAATACCCGGACAGCGGCCAGTACCGCGATCGCAGCGGTTACGTGCGCGGCTACCTGACGCCCGCGGCGAACGCCTCGGGCGCGGCGCAGATCCTCGTCGGCGGCCAGCCCGTGGCCAGCAGCGACGGCTCGTTCGACGCGATCGTCAGCATGGACGAGCTCGGCCTGAGCAAGCAGGCGTCCGATCAGCCCTGGTCCGTCGAGGTCGATGCGATCTATCCCGACGGTGAGCGCACCAGCGCCATGGTGCACTTCACCGATCAGCTGCCTGCGCCCGACACCGGTTCGGACGGCATCGCGCCGCCGTACAGCGAGGACGTCTCGCCGAGCAAGCCCTCGAAGATCCGTTACGACGCCGCCGAGCTGGATCTCGACGCCGGCGCGGTCGGCAAGAAGACGACGCTGCACATCCGGCCGCTGCACAAGCAGGAGCTGCCGGCGATGGGTCCGGGCATGACCAACGTCACCCGCGGACCGCGCCTCGGTTACCGCTTCCTGCCGCACGGCCAGCACTTCCGCAAGAAGATCAAGATCCGTCTGCCCTACGACCCGGCCAAGATCCCGGCGGGCGAGGCGGCCAAGGACATCCACACCTACTACTTCGACGAGTCCTCGGGCCGGTGGGTGGCGCTGGAGCGCGTGTCCGTCGACACCGCACGCAAGGAGGTGGTGAGCTATACCGACCACTTCACCGACATGATCAACGCCACCGTCACGGTGCCCGATCACCCCACGCCGATTTCGTTCAACCCGAACAGCATCAAGGACATCAAGGCCGCCGATCCCGGCACCGGCGTCAACCTCATCGAGCCGCCGCAGGCCAACAACACGGGCGACGCGCGCCTGTCCTATCCCATCGAGGTGCCGCCGGGGCGCGGCGGTATGCAGCCCCAGCTCGCGGTGCAGTACAGCTCCGGGGGCGGCGACGGCTGGCTCGGTGTGGGCTGGACCCTGCCCATGCAGTCGATCACCGTCGACACCCGCTGGGGCGTGCCGCGCTATGACGGCACGAAGGAGACCGAGACCTATACGCTGAACGGCGACCAGCTCACGCCGGTGTCGTACCGCGGCGAGCTGCGCCCGCGCAAGGCCGAACGCATCTTCCACATGCGCGTGGAGGGCTCCTTCCAGAAGATCGTGCGCCACGGCGACAACCCGACGAATTACTGGTGGGAGGTCACCGACAAGGACGGCACCCGCTACTACTACGGCGGCGACCCCGACAGCAACGGTCCGGTCGCCGGGGCCACGCTGAAGGACGGCAACGGCAACGTCTTCAAGTGGGCGCTGCGCGAGGTCGTCGACACCAACGGCAACACGATCCAGTACCACTATGAGCTGGTCAGCGACTCCGGCACCGGCGATGGCACGGGCGGCGTGCCGGGCAGCCAGATCTACCTGCGGGACATCTATTACACCGGCCACGGCAGCGAGCCCGGTGCCTACGACGTCAAGTTCGTGCGCGACCGGAACATGGGCGCGCCGCGCCGCCCCGATGTCAGCATCGACGCCCGCGGCGGGTTCAAGATGGTCACGGCCGATCTGCTGCGCCGCGTCGTGGTGTATTACAAGGGCGAGGTGGTGCGCTCCTACGAGCTTAGCTACAAGACGGGCGCCTTCGACAAGACCCTGCTGACCTCCATCGAGCAGTTCGGGGCCGACGGCAACCCCTTCCCGGGCAACAAGCACACCTTCAAGTACTACGACGACATTCAGGACGCCGAGGGCAACTACCAGGCCTTTGGCAGTGCCCAGGCCTGGAGCACGGGCGGTGACGGTATCCACGTGCCGGGTATGCTCGGCGCAGGCAAGATCACGGCATTGAGCGGAACCACGGGGAGCAACAGTGGCGGGCATTTGTACCTCGGTGTGGGACCGTCGGGCTCGAAGACCAAGTCCCCGTCGATCGGCTACAAGATAGGTTATTCGCACGGCTCGAACGACGGCCTCGTTGCCCTGGTCGACCTGGACGGCGACGGGCTGCCCGACCAGGTCTTCAAGCGCGGCGACCGGGTCTATTACCGGCACAACCGTTCCCGTCCCGACGGGACCACCGGCTTCGACGCGCCGGTTTATCTCAGGACCCTGCCGGCGATCTCGCACCAGACGTCCACCTCGACCACCACGGGCGTGGAGGGCTTTTATAGCGCGTCCGAGGCCTTGAAGGATCACAACAATACGTTCACGGTTTCCGATACCTATTTCAGCGACGTCAACGGCGATGGCGTTTCGGACCTCGTCATTGGTGGGCGCGTACTCTTCGGCCGCCTCGGCGATGACAACAAGCTGACATACACCTCCAACAGTGCGGACACGCCGCTGCCGGTAGGAAATGGGGCGGTTAAAGGCGACCAGCTCCTCGCGGACTTCAACGCTATCTATGAGCAGCAGCTTAAACAGTTCCCGTTGGCCGATGCCGTGCGGCGCTGGGTGGCGCCTTATGATGGCGTCGTGCAGATCACGGGCGACGTCCACCTGATCAAGGACGCCAGCGATGCGCGCGCGCAATACAAAACCGCCGACGGCGTGCGCGTGGCCATCCAGGCAAACGGCAGCGAGCTTTGGCACCAGCGGATACAGGCGGATGACTACCAGTCATACACGCCCGGCAACGTTACGGCCGTGCCGGTGCACGCGGGCGATCGCCTCTATTTCCGGGTCCAGTCCATTTTCGACGGCAAATACGACCAGGTAGCCTGGGATCCCAGGATTTCCTATCTCAATGTGTCGGCGACTACCGACGTGAACGGCCTCGATCCGTACGACTACCAGGCCTCGCGCGATTTCGTCTATGCGGGGCGGGCCTCGCACGTGAAGATGTCATACGCCGGGACCGTTCACCTGTCCGGGGACCTAAAAGTGAACGGGCCTGTGACGGACGACGTCACGCTCATCGTCTACAAAAACGACACGGTCGCGGTCAGTCGGACGCTGAAGGCGGGCGATACGGGTGCGATCCGCCTGGACGACGATCTCACTGTCGCGCAGGGCGACACGTTGCGGTTCCGGGCGAAAGTCGACTCTCCAATCGACCTTGCAGGGATCACCTGGAGTCCCCGGGCGGTCTACACCTCGGCGCCGAAGGCCGGCACGTTAAAGGACAAGGACGGCAATGTGCAGCCGCTCAGCGTGCCCGTCAGCTATGAGGCGGATTTCTATCCGGGCAATGACCTCGACGCGCCCCAGCCGGCCTGGACGGCGCCACAAACCGGAAAACTGAGCGTCAAGTCGTCGGTCCTCCTGCCGGTCGACGATCAAATCACCGACGGCGAGGTGGTATTTACCGTCAAGAAGCCCGGGGCCTTGCTTGCCAAGCAGACGATCGAGATCTCGGATGGCAAATCCGCATCGGGCGGCGTTATCACCATCGATGTCAAACAGGGCGACAAGCTCTATTTCGATTTCAGCACGCGGGATCGGAGCCTCCCCGGGCACCTGTCGGGGCACAAGGCCGAGGTCAGTTTCACGCCGGGGCTGGACGACAGCTTCGCGAAGGTGCCGAGCGCCATCCACTGGGCCAGGCCCGTCACGGAGCTGGCACCGGCCGCCTACCGCGGTTGGTCGGTGATCGCCTATAACGGTAATCTCCAGTATGCGGCGCAGCCGATCCTCGATCCGCTGCCCAAGGCGAACAAGGATTACAGCCTGGAGAAGGCGCGCGCCTATCCGTTCATCCCGGTGCCGGCGCCCGTGCGCGACCAGCTGCCTTCCGAGCCGCATTGGAGCGGTCCGGACGAGAAGTTGTGGGTCGACCCGACCCGCATGAGTGCCTCGCGGCTCGGACCCGCCTATATCCAGGTGCCACGCGGCAGTGATTATGCGGGCAAACGCGCGGTAAGCCGTATCAGCAAGAACAGCCAGGACGGTATCTCGATCCTGATCGGCAGCAGGACGACCGGGAAGAGCACGAGCGAGCTCGATTTCCTCGACATGAACGGGGACCGCTTCCCCGATGTGGTCGGCCGCGGGCATATCCAGTTCACCGAAATGAACGGCGGGCTTGCAGACAAGACCACCAACCCCAATCCACCCGGAACGCTGGCCGCCGAGGCCTACACGAACGCCCGTTCCAGTGACAACGTCGCCAACACTGTCAGTGAGGGCAGCATAGCGTCCACGATCTCGACGGTAAGCGGGCTGGTCGGCGGTACCACTTCGTCGCAGGGCTCCGATATGCCGTCGATGGGCTTCGGTGGCAGTATCGGGGGTGGGCATGCCGATGCTCATTACGATCTCATGGATGTCAACGGCGACGGCCTGCCGGATCAAGTGTATCAGAACGGCAAGGTACGACTGAACCTCGGCTACCACTTCGCGCCGACAGCGGAATACTGGGGTGCAACGCCGCTCAGCAAGACAAAAACGGACACTGCGGGCATCAACGCCAGCTTCAACATCGATGCCTATAGCTTTGCCGCGGGCGTCTCGGTCAGTACGAGCGATTCGAAGATCAAGCAGCAGCTGATCGACCTGAACGGGGACGGCTTGCCCGACCGAGTATTCGAAGCCGGTGGCAGATTAAAGGTGCAGTTCAATACGGGCTCGGGCTTTGCAAGCAAGGCCGTGGACTGGCGGGGCAGCACGGGGATAGTCACCCAAAGCAAGAACGTCTCTCTCGGCGGCGGGTTGTACTATACGTATGTCATCGAGCTGGAAATCATTCCGGTCCGGATCGTAATCAACCCGGGCGTGAACAAGAGCAACTCGGTTGGCTACCAGAAATACTCCATCCGCGACATCAACGGCGACGGCTATCCGGACCAGCTCTATTCCGACTCGGACAGCCAGATCAAGGTGGCCCTCAACCGCCGCGGTCGCACCAACCTGCTCAAGTCGGTCGACCGCCCGCTGGGCGCCTCGTTCACCCTGAATTACGCGCGCGACGGCAACACCTACCAGTTGCCCAACAGCCGCTGGAACCTGGTGCGCGTGAGCGTCAACGACGGCCATCCGGGCGATGGCGTCGACACGCAGGTCACGACCTTCAAATATGCCAAGCCGCACTACGACCGCTACGAGCGCGACTTCTACGGTTACGCCGAGGTCACCAGCCAGCAGCGCGACGCCTCGCACGACGATACACTGTATCGGGAGGTGAAGAGCACCTATCGCACGGACAGCTACTACGCCAAGGGACTGATGACGAGCCAGGTCACGCTCGATGCGCACGGTAACCCGTACCTCGAGACCGACAACACCTACAGCTTCTACGACGTGACGGCCGGCGGGCCGCCGGCCGAACTGACCGGGACGGCCGATCCCATCTTCCCGCAGCTGGTGCGCACCGATCAGAAGTTCTACGAAGGGCAGCAGAGCGCGGGCAAGACGACCTACAAGACCTACGCCTACGACCGGTACGGCAACGTCACCGAGTACACCGACGCGGGCGACATCGGCCCGGACGACGATGTGACGGCCCGTATCGAGTACTACGAGGATGTCGACCACTACATCGTCGGCAAGGCCAAGCGCATCGTGGTCAACGGCCAGGGGCGCGAGATGCGCCGGCGCGAGGCGGAGTTCGACCCGGCCACGGGTAACCTCACGCAGGTGCGGCAGTACCTCGCCGACGGCAGCGCCGCGGTCACCGATCTCGGCTACGACGAGTACGGCAACCTCGCCCGCGTGATCGGCCCGAAGAATCTCCACGGCCAGCGCTATACCGTGGATATCGACTACGACTCGTACGTCCATAGTCACCCGACGCGCGTGCGCGACAGCTTCGGCTACGCCTCGCGGATGACCTACAACTACCTGTTCGGCACGCCGGTACTGACGACCGACACCAACGGCAACCAGACGCTGTACCGGTACGACGAGTTCGGTCGGACCACGCAGATCTACGGCCCGTACCAGATGGACGGCGGCCACCCGATCGACGACCAGCAGCCGACGCTCGCCTTCGACTATCATCCGGATGCCAAGGTGCCCTGGGCGCTGACCCGGCACCTGGACCGCTATCGCGACCCGTCGGACCCCATCGAGACGGTGCTGTTCATCGACGGCCTCAAGCGGGTGCTGCAGACCAAGAAGGACGGCACCATCTATACCGGCAGCGGGCCGTCGGATCGGATGATCGTCTCGGGCCGGGTGAAGTTCGACTTCGTCGGGCGCACCGTCGAGCAGTACTACCCGGTGACCGAAGGGCTGGGGACCGAGGGCGTCTTCAACGACACCTACGACACCGTCAAGCCGACCCGCACGGCCTATGACGTCCTGGACCGCACGACGCGGACCACGATTCCGGACGGCACCAGCACGACCATGAGCTACGGCTTCGGGACCGACCGCGACGGCCTCGAGCGCTTCATGACCACGGTGACCGACGCCAACGGCATCCGCAAGCAGAGCTACCGCGACGTGCGCCAGCTCATCACCTCGGTGCAGGAGAGCAACGCCGGCAAGTCCATCTGGACCAGCTACAGCTACGACCCGCTCAAGGAGATCACGCGGGTGGTGGACGACAAGGGCAACACCACCGTTGTCGACTACGACAACTTCGGCCGTCGCACCCTCATCGACAACCCCGACAGCGGGCGGGTCACGCCGGTCTACGATCTCGCCGGCAACGTCATCCGCAAGGTGACCTCCAACCTGCGCGCCAAGGGCGAGGCGATCAGCTACGACTACGATTTCAATCGCCAGAAGGGCATCGCCTATCCCGAGCACCCGGAGAACAACGTCGCCTACACCTACGGCGCCCCCGGGGCGGACTTCAACCGCGCCGGTCGCATCACCCAGGTCAGCGACGCCTCGGGCAGCGAGCAGCGCTACTACGGCCGCCTGGGCGAGGTGGTCAAGAGCGTGCGCACCGTGGCCTCGGCTACCCAGGGCAAGAGCGCCAACAGCCCCGAGGTCTACACCAGCGAGTACGTCTACGACACCTGGGGCCGGCTCCAGGCGCTGGTCTACCCCGACGGCGAGGCGCTGCGCTACCACTACAACGCCGGCGGGCTGGTCGACGGGGCGCGCAGCGTCAAGGACGGGGCGCAGTTCGTCTACCTGAAGGACCTCGAATACGACAAATTCGAGCAGCGCGTCTACCAGGTCGACGGCAACCAAGGAATAACTGAGACACCCACGCTAAGAGAATCGCGATACGACTCGTGAGAGCGCTGCGGTGCTGGACGCATCGTCCGAGTTAGCGCATGAAGAGCGGTAGATCCGCTTGAAATCAGGGTGTCGAGACGAAAACGCCACCGAGCGGG
>DATFLL010000119.1:0-6482 GCA_035267785.1 Gammaproteobacteria bacterium
CATCAAGCCCATGAACTGCCCCTGTCACATCCAGATCTTCAACCAGGGGCTCAAGAGCTACCGCGACCTGCCGCTGCGCATGGCCGAGTTCGGCGCCTGCCACCGCAACGAGCCCTCCGGCACGCTGCACGGGCTGATGCGGGTGCGCGGCTTCACCCAGGACGATGCCCACATCTTCTGTACGGAAGACCAGGTCCAGGACGAGGTCTCGGCCTTCATCGATCTGCTGCGCGAGGTCTACGCCGACTTCGGCTTCGAGGACATCGTCATCAAGCTCTCCACCCGGCCCGAGCAGCGGGTCGGCTCGGACGAGGTCTGGGACAAGGCCGAGCACGCCTTGGAGCAGGCCCTCAACGCCAAGGGTCTGGACTGGGACCTGCAGCCGGGCGAGGGGGCCTTCTACGGGCCCAAGATCGAGTTCTCCCTGCGCGACTGCCTGAACCGCGTCTGGCAGTGCGGCACCATCCAGCTCGATTTTTCCATGCCGGGCCGGCTGGGGGCCGAGTACGTGGCCGAGGACGGCAGCCGCCAGACCCCGGTCATGCTGCACCGGGCCATCCTGGGCTCGATGGAGCGGTTCATCGGCATCCTGATTGAGCACTACGCCGGGGCCTTCCCGGCCTGGTTGGCGCCGGTGCAGGCGGTGGTTATGAACATCACGGACCGCCAGGCGGATTTCGTGCAGGAGGTTGCACAAACCCTCTCCGGGCGGGGCCTGCGGGTCATTTCCGACTTGAGAAATGAGAAGATTGGCTTTAAAATTCGGGAACATACGCTACAGAGAGTCCCGTATCTCCTCGTAGTGGGAGACCGGGAAGTGGAAAATCGAACTGTGGCCGTGCGCACGCGTGGCGGCGAGGATCTCGGGGCCCTGAGTATTGAGGCCTTTGGCGAGAAACTCGCGGCGGAGATCGCGGGCCGCGGCCGTAGTGTTTTGGAGGGCTGAAGTATCGCGACCAGGAAAGAGACGCGCATCAACGACGACATCACTGCGCGTGAGGTGCGTGTAATCGGGGCTGATGGCGAGCAGGTGGGTATTCTGCCCATCGACGAGGCATTGGCGCTTGCTTACGAAAACGAACTGGACCTCGTCGAGGTGGCCGGTGAGGCGACACCGCCCGTGTGCCGCATCATGGACTACGGCAAGTACATCTTCGAGGAGAACAAGAAGCGTCAGGCGGCCCGCAAGAAACAGAAGCAGATTCATATCAAGGAAGTGAAATTCCGTCCCGGGACGGAAGAGGGAGACTACCAGGTCAAACTACGCAACCTGGTGCGTTTCCTCGAGGAAGGGGACAAGGCCAAGGTAACCCTGCGGTTCCGCGGCCGAGAGATGGCCCACCAGGAGCTCGGACTCAAGCTGCTCAAGCGAGTCGAGCAGGACCTGGCGGAGTTGGGGTCCGTCGAGCAGTTTCCCAAGCTCGAAGGGCGTCAGATGATCATGGTCATCGCCCCCAAAAAGACGTAGCGCGCTACTGTCCGCCGGCGTGTGTCAGCGCCAGGTTGCCAGTCACAAACGTGCGCAATACCGACGAAACAATGCGTGGAGTACATGACAATGCCTAAGTTGAAATCCAATCGCGGCGCGGCGAAACGCTTCAAGCGCACGGCGAAGGGCGGCTACAAGCGTAGCCAGTCGCATCTGCGACACATCCTGACCAAGAAGAGCTCCAAGCGGAAGCGTCATCTTGGTTCCACCGAACAGGTGCATGAGGCCGACGTGGCCGCCGTGCGCCGGATGTTGCCCTACAGCTAACGCTTCGAAGAGGTAAGCCGACATGCCAAGAGTCAAACGCGGCGTTAACGCACGCGCCAAGCACAAGAAGATCGTTGCCGAGGCCAAGGGCTATCAGGGGCGTCGCAAGAACGTCCTGCGCGTGGCCAAGCAGGCCGTCACCAAGGCCGGCCAGTATGCCTATCGCGACCGCCGCCAGCGCAAGCGCCAGTTCCGCGCCCTGTGGATCGCGCGCATCAATACCGCGGCCCGCGAGTGCGGTCTGTCCTACAGCCGGATGATCAACGGTCTGAGCAAAGCCTCGATCGAAGTCGACCGCAAGGTCCTGGCCGATCTGGCCGTGACCGACAAGGCGGCCTTCGCGGCGCTGGCCGAGCAGGCCAAGGCCAACCTGTCCGACTGAAGTAACCCGGCGACGTCCATCGGCGCTCGCCGGTGTGCACGTGTCGACGGAGAAAAGGGAAGGCAGTACTGCCTTCCCTTTTTTGATTCTGCGACGGCCCCGCTGCGGCACGAGCCGTTCGCGACAACAGCAATAACGAAAGAGCCGGAAACCACAGCGTGCAGGAGCAACTCGACAAACTCGTCAAGACCGCCGAGCAGGCCATCGCCGCGGCGGCCGACCTGCGGGCCCTGGATCAGGTGCGCGTCGACTACCTCGGCAAGAAGGGTTCGCTCACCGAGTATATGAAGAGCCTTGGCCAGCTCAGCGCCGAGGAGCGCCCGGCGGCCGGCCAGGCCATCAACCGCGCCAAGCAGACCGTGCAGGCGGCTATCGAGGCCCGGCGCGAGACCCTGGAAAGCGCCGCGCTCGAGGCCCGGCTCGAGGCCGAGTCGGTGGACGTCACGCTGCCCGGCCGCGGCCAGCCGGGCGGCGGCCTGCACCCGATCACACGCACCCTGGAGCGCATCGAGGAGCTGTTCGCGCAGATCGGCTTCGAGGTCGCCGAGGGCCCGGAGATCGAGGACGACTTCCACAACTTCGAGGCGCTGAACATCCCCGAGTCGCACCCGGCGCGGGCGATGCACGATACGTTTTATTTCGACGCGCATCGTCTTTTAAGAACGCACACCTCGCCGGTGCAGATCCGCTACATGCAGGACCGCGAGCCGCCGATGCGCGTCATCGCGCCGGGTCGCGTCTACCGCTGCGACTCCGACCTGACGCACAGCCCCATGTTCCACCAGGTCGAAGGCTTCCTGGTCGACGACCGCGTCACGTTCGCCGATCTCAAGGGCATCCTGGACGATTTCCTGCGCCACTTTTTCGAGCGGGACCTGGCGGTGCGCTTTCGCCCGTCCTATTTCCCGTTCACCGAGCCCTCGGCCGAGGCCGACATCCAGTGCGTGATGTGCGGCGGCGAAGGCTGCCGCGTGTGCAGCCGCACCGGCTGGCTGGAGATCCTCGGCTGCGGCATGGTGCACCCCAACGTCTTCGCCCACGTCGGCATCGACAGCGAACGCTACACCGGCTTTGCCTTCGGCATGGGCGTCGAGCGCCTCGCCATGCTGCGCTACGGCGTCAACGACCTGCGCCTGTTCTTCGACAACGACCTGCGCTTCCTGCGTCAATTTCGCTAATTGGCCGGGCGTGGGAATTAACCACAGAGGACACGGAGGCACAGAGGAAAAGACAGAGGGATTGATGCAAAGGCCATTGCTGTAGGCGGATCACTAAATTAATAGGTGTTGCGTCGGCATTTTCCGTTAAAAAATCTCCTTCTTATCTCTGTGTCTCCGTGTTCTCTGTGTTAACTGTCGAGGCCGGATGAGAACTGACTCTGTATTGAAAGCAACGTCATGAAATTCAGCGAACAATGGTTGCGTGAGTGGGTGAACCCCGCGGTGTCGACGTCCGAGCTGGCCGAGCAGTTGACGATGGCCGGGCTGGAGGTCGAGGCCGTGGAGCCGGTCGCTGCGGAGTTCACCGGCGTGGTGGTCGGCGAGGTGCTCTCGGTCGAGCCCCACCCCGACGCCGACAAGCTGCGCGTCTGCCAGGTGAGTATCGGCCGGGGCGAGCCGCTCGGTATCGTCTGCGGCGCGGCCAATGTGCGCGCCGGCCTGCGTGTGCCCACGGCGGTGGTCGGCGCGGCGCTGCCGGGCGGGTTGAAGATCAAGGCGGCCAAGCTGCGCGGCGTGCCTTCGGCCGGCATGCTGTGCTCGGCCAAGGAGTTGGGCCTGGCCGAGTCGAGCGAGGGTCTGCTGGAGCTGCCGACCGATGCGCCGGTCGGCGAGGATCTGCGCAAGTACCTCGAGCTCGACGACGCGAGTATCGAGCTGGGCCTGACCCCCAACCGCGGCGACTGCCTGAGCCTGTGGGGCGTGGCCCGCGAGGTGGGTGTTCTGAACCGCGCCCAAGTCCACGTTCCGGCCATCGAGCCGGTGCCCGAAGCCATCGACGACACCCGGCCGGTCACCCTCGAGGCCCCCGAGGACTGCCCGCATTACGTCGGGCGCGTCATCCGCGGCGTCGACCCGGCGGCGGTCACCCCGCTGTGGATGCAGGAGCGCCTGCGCCGCAGCGGCCTGCGCAGCCTGGGCCCGCTGGTCGACGTCACCAACTACGTCCTGCTCGAGCTGGGCCAGCCTATGCACGCCTTTGATCTGGCCCGACTCACCGACGGCATCGTGGTGCGCCACGCGCGGGCGGGGGAGGGCCTGACCCTGCTCGACGGCCAGGCCATCGAGCTCGAGGCCGGCACGCTGGTCATCGCCGACGGCGCGGGCCCTCAGGCCTTGGCCGGCATCATGGGCGGCGAGGCCTCGGCGGTGGGCGACTCCACCCGCGACATCTTCCTCGAGAGCGCCTATTTCCGGCCGGAGGCCATCGCCGGCCGGGCCCGCGGTTACGGCCTGCACACCGATTCGTCGCACCGCTTCGAGCGTGGCGTCCGTCCGGGCTTGCAGGGTGTCGCCATGGAGCGGGCCACGGCGCTGATCCTGGCAATCTGCGGCGGCGAGGCCGGCCCCCTGGTGCGCGCCAATGCCGACGACAGCATGCCCCGGCAGGCCCCGATACACCTGCGCGCCGCGCGCATCGAGCGGGTGCTGGGCGAGGCGATTCCGGCCGAGCAGGTAACCGATATCCTGGAGCGCCTGGGTCTGGAGGTCACCCCGGCCGCCGACGGCTGGCAGGCCACGCCGCCGCCGTTCCGTTTTGACCTGGAGCGCGAGGTCGATCTCATCGAGGAGCTGGCCCGCGTCCACGGCTACGGCCGCCTGGAAAGCCGCCGTCCGACGGGACGCCTGGAGATCGGCGCCCGGCCCGAGGCCCGGGTCGCCCTGTCCCGGATGCGCCAGGTGCTGGTCGACCGGGGCTACCAGGAGGCCATCACCTACAGCTTCGTCGAGCCCGGCCTGCAGGAGCGGCTGGACCCCGGCGCGCCGGCCCTGGCGCTGGCCAATCCGCTGTCCGCCGACCTGTCGGTGATGCGCACCACCCTGTGGGCGGGTCTGCTGCCGGCCCTGCAGCACAACCTGAACCGCCAGCAGGAGCGGGTGCGCCTGTTCGAGACCGGCCTGCGCTTCCGCTTCCAAGGCAATGAAATAAAACAGGAAATGATGCTGGCCGGCGTCGTCAGCGGGCGCCGGTACCCGGAGCAGTGGGGCCTGTCCGCCGAGCCGGTGGACTTCTTCGATGTAAAAGGCGACGTCGAGGCACTGTTGGCATTGACGGGGCAGGAAGCTAACTATATCTTTAGTAAGGAAAAGCACCCTGCTCTCCACCCCGGGCAGAGTGCCGTGGTCCGCCGGAGGGGGGAACCGGTGGGCTGGATAGGTGCCCTGCACCCGGCCATCGAGCGTGAGCTGGGGTTGCCACAGAAGGCGCTGCTGTTCGAGCTGGAGCTGGCGGCCCTGGAGGAGGGGCGGATACCGACCTTCCAGGCACTTTCGAAGTACCCCGCGATACGGCGCGACATCTCGATCGTCGTCGACGATGACGTCAGCGCCCAACAGGTTCAGGACTGTATTATGGCCGAGGCGCCCGAGGCCCTGCGGCAGGTGCAGTTGTTTGACATGTATGTAGGCAAAGGTATTGATTCTGGTAGAAAAAGTCTCTCTTTAGGCTTGACCTTGCAGGATCTTTCGCGCACTCTTACGGATAATGACGTCGATAACGTCATAGATACAATTATCAACGCGCTCCGCACCAGCTTGGGGGCGGCACTGAGAGAGTAGTTATGGCGCTGACGAAAGCGGATATGGCGGAGCGGCTATTCGAGGAGCTCGGCCTGAACAAGCGCGAGGCCAAGGAGCTGGTCGAGATGTTCTTTGAGGAAATCCGGGGGGCCCTGGAGAACGGCAAGCAGGTCAAGCTGTCGGGCTTCGGTAACTTCGACCTTCGCGATAAAAAACAACGGCCTGGTCGCAATCCCAAGACCGGCGAAGAAATACCAATAACCGCACGCCGAGTAGTGACTTTCCGACCCGGACAGAAGCTCAAGGCGCGAGTCGAGGCCTATGCTGGAGCCAACCCACAATAACGAGCTCCCGGCGATCCCGGGCAAGCGCTACTTCACCATCGGCGAGGTCAGTGAGCTCTGTGCGGTCAAGCCGCACGTACTGCGCTACTGGGAGCAGGAGTTCCCGCAGCTCAAGCCCGTCAAGCGCCGCGGCAACCGCCGCTATTACCAGCGCCAGGACGTCATCATGATCCGCCAGATCCGCAGCCTGTTGTATGAGCAGGGCTACACCATCGGCGGCGCCCGCCTGCAACTGACGGAAACATCGACCCAGGAACAGCGCC
>DATFLL010000120.1:0-17463 GCA_035267785.1 Gammaproteobacteria bacterium
TCTGCAGCTGCAAAGCAAGCTCCTGCGGGTGCTGGAGACCGGCGCGATCCGGCGCCTGGGCGGTACGGATTACATTCCCGTGGACGTGCGCATCATCGCCGCGACCCACCGCGACCTGCCATCGATGGTCGAGGCAGGGCAGTTCCGACACGACCTGTACTATCGCCTCTCGGCCTTCCCGATTGAGGTGCCTACCCTTCGCGAACGTAAGGACGACATCCCGGCCCTGGCCGAGTATTTTCTCTCCCACCTGCCCGACGGCGAGCGCCAGATCCCGCTCTCACCCAGCGTGACGGAAAGACTGTTGGACTATGAGTATCCGGGCAACGTGCGCGAGCTTGGCAACATTATCGAGCGGGCGGCCATTCTCGCCGGCGACGGCGTCATCGAACCGGAACACGTCCGGCTGAAGGATACGCCGCGCAGCGCGGCCAAGCAGACAACCCGTGACGAGGAGCCCCCCCACCCGGTCGGGCCGACGCACCGGCGACAGCGCCACAGCGACGAAGAAGTGCTACGGGTATTGACGCAATGCGACGGGCACCGCCTGGCGGCGGCGCAGCGCCTCGGCATGAGCGAGCGGACGCTGTATCGGCGCCTGCAGCGCATGCGCGGCTGAGTGCCGACTCGGCTCGGCACCGATTGCCGCGGCGCCCTGGCCGAGTGGTGAAAAACGCTGCGAACCTGAATAGCTCCCCGATTGAATCAGGGGGCGACTGCAGGGCCCCTTCGGGATCCGGTCATGCCGCGACCCTCTCCAGTCAATGGAGACATATCAAAAATAGATACACAAAGGGGCGACAGTCCGGAGCGACGAGCCCGCGCAGCGTTTTTTTTCAACCGCCTGTTAAGCGACCATGGACTGGCGGGGCGTGTTGCGACAACGCAGCACCTTCCAATACCCGAACAGGTTCACGCTGCGCGAATCCACGACATCGAGCTCGGTCTGGGCGACCAGCGCCTCGAGGTCCATGTCGGTTCGAAACCCGGCAAACGCCGACAAGGGCGAGAGCAAACGCTCCGAGCGTTCGAGCAAGGGATGTTCGGAGCGGAAGTGGTTGACGATATAGATATCGCCGTCGGGCTTGCAGACGCGGCGCATCTCGTCGATCAGGCGCGCCGGGTCCGGCACGACAGAGACGACGTACATCGCGACCACCTTATCGAAGCTGTTGTCGGGAAACTGCATCTGCTCGGCGTCCATTTCGAGTACCGCCTCGACGTTTTTCAGGCCGTGGCGCTCGACCCGACGGGCGGCCTTGGCAAGCATTTCGCGGGAAATATCGATGCCGCTGACCTGAACGAAATCGGGATACAACGGAAGGGACAGCCCGGTGCCCACGCCGACCTCCAGCACGCGCATGCCCGGCTTGCAGTCCAGCGCCTCGACGACCTGCTTGCGCCCGGGATGAAAGACCGGTCCGAACACAAAATCGTAGATGTGCGCGTATCGCCGATAGGCGCTCTTGACTGCGTCGATATTCATTCTTGCCCTCCCAAGCCGGGCGCCGCGTTGCACGGCAGCATTAGTTCGAATCTCGGTGATGCCCTACCATAGCGCGACAGAACGGCGACCGCCAGGGGGTCAACGCCCGTTCTGTGAATCGGCCCACGCACCCCGCCCGGTTTCCCATCGTCGCCCCCTCGGTCCTAAGCGGTTTTAGCGCCCCGCCGTAGTCTCCTCGAGTCGGTCCCCGTGCACAGGCCAAACCACCCCTGACATCGAGCGGGGCGCCGAGGGTATAATCGGCCTTTCGAACGCCGCCCGTCTTACGCCTCACGGACGACCGGCCCGCTTATCCGCACCACTACTGGGATTCGTTTCGATGTCCACCCCCGTCTCTCACTCAGACGCCTCTGCCGACCCATACCGTGCGGGCACCTGGCGCCCGCTGCTCACCCTGCTGGGATTGTTCGCCGCGCTCTACTGCATCAACCTGCTCATCCCCCGCGACTTGTGGATACAGGATGAGGCACGTTACGGCGAGGTCGTGCGCGAGATGCTGACCACCGGCCAATGGTTGATCCCGCATCTCAATGGACATTTCTATCCGGACAAGCCGGCACTTTACTTTTGGCTCGTAGCCGCCGTGGGCGGCGTCGTCGGACAGGGCATACTGGCGTTTCGCCTGGTCACCCTGTTGTCGACTCTGGCAGCGGTCTATGGCGTGTGGCTGGTCGGGCGTCGCCTGACGGACCGCGTCGGCGCCTGGTGGTCGGCGGCTATCTTCGCGAGCACGTTTCTGACTTTGTTCGTAGGTCAAATGGCGCGCATGGACATGCTGCTCACGGCGAGCGTCGCATTTGCGTGGTATGCGCTGCTGGCCTATTGGCAAGGCGGTCGGCCTCGGGCATTGGTCGGATTCTGGGGCCTGGCCATCCTCGGCGTTGCCATCAAGGGCCCCATCGCCCTGTTGTTCTCCGTCCTGCCCGCACTGGCATGGAGCGCGCACGAAGGCGGCTGGCACGGTCTGCGCCGCCTGCGCCCGCTACTGGGCCTGGGAGCCTTCATCGCCGTCATCGCCGCCTGGATCGGAATCATCATCATGCGCGGCGAAGGCCACTATTTATGGGAGATTTGGCACGATCAGCTCGTCGGCCGGGCCGTCAACTCATGGAGCCACCGTGAGCCGATCTATTTCTACGTTGTGCTCGCCCCCCTGCTCCTGATGCCCTGGACGGGCCTGGTCGTACGGGGCGGATATCGCCTTTGGCGCGAACGCCCGGACCTCTGGAAGGCCGTTGCCTGGTTCGCGCTGCTGCCGCTGGCGGCCGTCTCCCTGGTATCCGGCAAGCTGTTCATCTACATCGAGCCGCTCTTCCCCGCCCTTTGCATCGCCGCGGGCGTCGCCGCGGCCCGCTTATGGCGGGAACCGCGCCCCTCGTTCTGGATCAGCCTCCCGCCCGTTGTCTTCCTGGGCGCCGCGGTCGCCGCCGTGCTCTGGGCCAACCGCTCGCTCCTCGACGGTGCGCAGGCCGGGCAATTACTGGCGGGCGCGCTGGCGCTGCTGACCGTGGTCGGGCTGGGGCTCGCCTTCGTCAACGGGCGCCGCTGGCTGCTCGGCTGGAGCGCGATCTCGGTCGGTATCTCCGTCTGCGTATTCGGCGTATTGATCTATCTGCTCAACCCGCTCTATTCGGGGCGTGCCATCGGCGAGGCCATCGCCCGATTGGCGCCGGCGACCCGGCCGGTCGGCGTGGTCAACACCACCCGAGGGATCCTCAATTATTACGCCGGCCGCAAGATGACCGAGCTCGAGATCGCCCAGGCGCCGGCTTGGTGGAACGCCCATCCCGATGCCCTGATGATCGTCAAGAGCGAGGATCTCGCCCGTATCCTGACGATGGCGCGGCGCCGCCTCCCCTGTCGGACCGACGAAACCTACAGCGTCGAGCTCAAACAATACCACTTGCTAATGGATTGCCCTGCCAAAGGGGTTCGCTGATCGTTTCACCAACCGCAGCGCTCTAACGCGGCGGCGTTTCACTACCGGGTAGTGCGAAGAAACGAGACGCGGTGCCCGTCGTGGCCGCCGCCAGGGTGTGCTCGGACTGACCGCGCCGCCGGGCGACGGCACGACAGATATGCGGCAGAAACATCGGTTCGTTGCGCCGCGACTTGGGCGGCGTGGGGAGGTCTCTCGGCAGCAGATAGGGCGCGTCGGTCTCCAGCATGAGGCGCTCATCGGGAATGTGCTCGACCGCCTCACGCAGCGCCTGACCGCGACGCTCGTCGCAGACCCATCCCGTAACGCCGATGTGAAGATCGAGGTCCAGGTACGCGGCGACTTCCTCGGTTCCGCCGGTAAAACAGTGGGCAACGGCATCGACCAGACCGGCGCGGTAACGCGACAGGATGGCCAGGAACCGCTCATGCGCATCGCGTTGATGCAGGAAGACCGGCAGCTTCAAGGCGACCGCCAGCTCCAACTGGGCCTCGAAGCACCTTTCCTGATCGGACCGCGGCGAAAAATCGCGATTGAAGTCCAGCCCGCACTCACCCAGCGCTACCACACTCGGCTCGCTCGCCAGTTCGGCGAGGGTATTCAACGCGGGTTCGGAGTAATCCGAGGCATGGTGCGGGTGGATGCCCGCGGTCGCGAACAGCACCCCGGGCTGCGCTGCTGCCAGCGCGGCCGCCTCTCGGCTGTGGTCCACGTCGGTGCCGGTAATGACCAGCACGTCCACGCCTGCCTCCCGGGCACGCGAGACGACCGCATCGCGGTCGGCGTCAAAGGCACGGGCGGTGAGATTGACTCCAATATCGATCAGCATGGCGGCTCCCGGTTGCAACGCGACGCAGGATAACAAGCCCGCACAAGGCGCGCATCCTGTGCGCAGTACCCACGACTCGGCGGCGGCCAGGTTCAGGCCATTCTGGACAGGCGATATTGTCGCAGCAGGATGTAGCCGCCCCAGACAAAGGCGCCCAGCATGAGCACCACGCCGAGACCGTCGGTCAGTGCCGCGAGGGTGTGGTCGGCCTGCAGCAGGCCGAGCGAAGAGAGTATGTTGTGCCAGTCGTGCATACCGGGCCGATCGCGGCCCGTCCCGCCGCCCAGGAGTATCAGCCGCATGGCGCGGGCATCGTTGATGTAAGGCGCCAGGTCCATCAGGCTCTGCGCCAGCCACCAAAGACCGATTGAGGCCCCGAAGGGGTCGCGATTCTTCACCAGCAGCGCCAGCATGACAATCAACGGCATCAGCAGCTGTCCGAGGCTGCCGCCGAGGACCATCACAAAATGGCCGAACAGGCGAAACACCACGTGACCGGCTTCGTGAAACACCAAGTCGATCCGATGCATGAAGGAGCTGCCGATCTCGTTGCTCTGATAGTCCATGAGGATGAATGACCACCCCCACAGAAAGAACACGACGTAGATTGCCACATAGGCATATAAGCGGGACGAGGACATCTCCGGGTCGACGAACACGGCCCGCTCGCGCAGCCCGACCCACAGGTCCTTGAGTCGGGAAGTCCCGGACTCGTCACTGTCCAGGCGTTCCTCGACCGCGGGGCGCGCGGCGGCGAAGCGGCGCTTCATCCATTTGGAAAACACCAGACCGCAGCGCGGACACACGTCCGGGTCGCCGCCCTCGCCGGCCTGGCGCTCGTAGCCGCACTCGGGGCATTTGCTGTAGGTGACCATAAGGTGACTATAACGTCCGCGCTGGCCATATTCGAGTCGGTCGAGACCAGGGCGTGGACGTGAGGTGTGAGGAGTCAGGAGTGAGGCGATAAGAGAAGCCTCGCCTCACACCTCACCCCTCACGTGATCTTTCTGGCAACTGCCGACTGACAGCTGCCAACTCGATCCGAAGGACCGACGCCTGCCGGCGCCAGTTTCGAGTAACGAGGTTCGACTCGCGAGGATTGGGAGCGAGTGCGTCGCCGTGCCGTCCTCGACACTCGATACTCGCCGCTCGTCACTGAACGGTCCGAAGGACCAGCGCCTGCCGGCGCCAGTTCCGAGTAACGAGTTTCGAGTAACGCGAATGGGAGCGGATACGTCGACGTGTCGCCCTCGACACTCGTTACTCGCCGCTCGTAACTGAACGGTCCGCAGGACCAGCGCCTGCCGGCGCCAGTTCCGAGTAACGAGTTTCGAGGAACGCGAATGGGAGCGGATACGTCAACGTGTCGCCCTCGACACTCGTTACTCGCCGCTCGTCACTGAACGGTCCGCAGGACCGTTGGAGGATTGGTGGCTACGGGTGGACTCGAACCACCGACTCCAGCATTATGAGTGCTGTGCTCTAACCGACTGAGCTACGTAGCCAGGCGCGTTTCCGCATCGCGGGGGTGGCCCGCGAAGCCGCGCATTTTCCCTGCTCCGGCCCACCTTGTCAAGCCACCTACCCGGCGGCCCGTTGCGGCCACCGCCCTATACCTCCTTTTACATCAACGCCTTAGGTGCTCGCGTCAGCCCCACCCGATTCCAGCGGGCGAGGTTCCCCGATATGGTAGCCCTGTGCGTAATCGACCCCGATCTCGAGCAACACGTCCAACGTGAACTGATCTTCGACGTGCTCGGCCACGGTCTGGATGTTCATGACGTGGCCCACTTGGTTGATGGCCTCCACCATGGCCCGATCGACCGGGTCGGAGCGGATATCCCGCACGAAGTGGCCGTCGATCTTGAGCATGTCCACGGGCAGGTTCTTCAGATAAGCGAATGAAGACATGCCGCTGCCAAAGTCGTCGAGCGCGAAGCGACAGCCCAGCTCCCGCAATTCTCCGATAAAATCCACGGCCCGGCTCAGATTGGCTATCGCCGCCGTCTCGGTAATCTCAAAGCAGATTTTACCGGGCGGTATATCATGCTGGTCCATCTGCCCGACTACGAATTCCACGAAATTCTCGTCACCCAACGTACTTCCTGAGAGATTGATCGTGCACAGGCCCAGGGCATCGAGCCGGTGGCGATTGGCGGCAAACCACCCCAGCGTATGGCCCACCACCCATCGGTCGATCGCCGGCATGAGATTGTAGCGTTCCGCCGCCGGCAGGAATGCTCCCGGGGGAATGCGCTGACCGTCCTGTCCGATCATGCGCAGCAAGACCTCAAAGCAATCGCCGCGCGCCGTGGCGTTCAACGGCACGAATACCTGATAGGTCAATTCGAAACGGTCACGCTCGATAGCGTCCTGGATGCGCGATACCCAATGCATTTCGCCGTGGCGCAGCGCCAGCTCCGCGTCGTCCACTTCGTAGACGTGCACGCGGTTACGACCGCGCTCTTTGGCCACGTAACATGCAGTGTCCGCGGCGCTCAGTGCGGCCGCGATACCGTCGGTTTCGGCTGTAACCGGAATCGCGCCGACGCTGGCGCCGATGGCAAAGGTCTTGTCATCCCACACGAAACGAAATTCATCGATTGTCTGGCGAAGATCGTCAATGACGCCCAATGCCTTGTCCATCGGGCAGTGTTCGAGCAAGATCCCGAACTCATCGCCGCCCAATCGAGCCAGGGTGTCGCTCTGTCGCAGCTGCGCGTGCAGGACCGAACCGAGCTGGCGAAGCAGTTCGTCGCCGGCGACGTGGCCACAGGTATCGTTAACCACCTTGAACTGATCGAGGTCCAGATAACACAAAACGTGCTCGATGTTTTCCTGGCGACTGAGCTCCAGTGCATGGTCAAGCCGGCGCTCGAACTCGTGGCGGTTGATGAGACCGGTGAGCATGTCATGGCTGGCCAGATAGTCCATTTGCCGAACCATGGCTCGGGCCTCCGTCACGTTGCGGAACACGACGACCGCGCCGATGGTACGGTTGGCATCTTGAATTGGATAGGAGGAATACTCGACCGGGAACGAGGCGTGGTCGCTGCGCCACATGACTTCGTTGTCCACCCGGCAGTTCTCCGAGGCGGACAGGGTCTTGAAGACCGCCGAGTCTTCGAAGGCGTAGCGTTGGCCGTCGGCGTGGCTGTGGTGGACCAGTTCGTGCATGAAACGGCCGACGGCCTGCTCGCGGGCGTATCCGAGCATGTCCAATGCTGCCTGATTGATGAACGTGCACCGCCCCGCCCCGTCGACCCCGTAGATACCCTCGCCGGCCGATTCCAGCAGCAAACCGATCTGGCTGTTTAAACGGCGCAGTTCGATTTCGGTCTGACGCGTGCGGGTCAGATCGCGCACGCCGAACAGCAGCCCCGTCGGCTCGCCTCGGTCGCCCCGAATAACCCGGATGATAGCTTCAATGGGACGATCGGTCGGATTACGTGGGTCGTCCGGCTCGAGTACTTCAGTGGCATCGCGATGGGCCTCGGCTGCCTCACATAGCGGACAGTCGGGCGTGGTCTCCGTGCGAATCGATTTCAGGAGGTTCTGCCCGCGTTGGGCCCGGACCTTCGAGCCGAGCAGGTCCCGAAAGGCGCGGTTGTCTCGCACGACATTGCCATCGAGGTCAAGCAGGCAGATCCCGTCCTCCAGGAACTCCATCGCATAGGTCCACTCTGCCGCGGACTGTTCCAATGCGTGCTGGGCGCGTTTGAGGTCCTCAATATCGCGCGTGACCGCCAGGATGTGAGCCTCGCCGTTGAGATGTATCACCTTCGCCGACACAAGGCCCGTGCGCACGTCGCCCGACTTGGTATTGAATCGTGCTTCGACGTTCTGAGCATACCCCGTGCCGAGCAGTTCCCCGACCAGCCGTTCGCGCTCATCTGAATCACACCAGATATCAAGGTCGTCGACCTGTTTGCCAATGACTTCCTCGCGTGTGTAACCACTCAGCGCAAGGAAGCCATCGTTGACGTCGACCACCACCGCGTCGCGCATGCGACTGATGGTGATGGAGTCGGGACTGGTCAAGAATACCGTGCGAAAACGCTCTTCGCTTTCGCGCAGGGCGGCAGCCGCCTGATGCTGCTCGGTGCGGTCCAGCGCCAGGCCGACGGTCCCGGTGATATGGCTGTCACTGTCATGCAGAGGTTCGACCGCGCATTCGAATACCGCATCGTTCCACTCCAGAGTATAAAAGGCCGGCTCCCCGCGAAGCGCCTTGAGATGTGCCGCATTCGGTTCGAACTCCGGGTCGTCGGTGCCCAGGTATTCGTACGTGCTCATCCCGACCACCTGGTCAGGCTTCAAGCCGAGGCGCGGCAGCGCCGCACCCACCGACGAGGTGAATCTGAGCTCGGTGTCGGTCGTCCACAGCACGGCCGGCACCTGGGCCGTCAGCATCTGCAACCGGGCACTGCTTTCGGCCAGACCCTCTTCGGCCTTCTTGCGCTCGCTAATATCCCCCACCAATGCCACGAAGCCGTTGACGGTACCGTCGGCCCCGACATCGGGCACATATTGGACGGAAAGGTCGCGGACAACACCGTCGTCAAAGTACATTCGTGTCTCGACATTGACGCGCTCGCCGCGCAGTGCCGCCTCCACGCCGTCCGCGATACTGGCATAGGCCTCCTCGCCCAAGGCGTCCTGTATGCGCTTGCCGTAGAGCTCATCGGGCGACTTGCCGAACCACTCGGAGTAGGCTCGGTTATTGAAGCGATAACGTCCCTCGGCGTCGATATACGTCACCAAGCCGGGCAGGGAGTCCGTAATCAGGCGAAGCTGCTCTTCGCTGCGCCTCAGCGCTTCCTCGGCGCGAATCCGGTCGCTGACATCGTGCACGATAGAGTACAACAGCCGTCGACCCTCCACGCTGACAGGGCTGCTGTGGACCTCGACGTTGCGAAGTTGACCGTCCGCAAGGCGGTGCACGAAATGGAAATGGTTGCGCCGCTGCGCACGCGCCTCTTCCATCTCCCGCTCTATCTGCTCCGCGGGCATGGTGTTTATCTCGCTGACCCGCATCGTTCGCAGGCGTTCCAACGGGTATCCATAGAAGGCGGCTGCCGCGGGATTGGCGTCGATAATGTCGCCGTGTGCGGGATCGATGATAAGCTGCACGGCACGATTGCCATTGAACATCTGGCGATAACGCTCTTCGCTGGCGCGCAGGTCCTCTTCCATACGTTTGCGTGCGCCGATATCGCGCAGCGTACCCGTCAAGCCGAGCATCTCCTCGCCTTCACACACTGCGCGCGCATGCACTTCGAACCAACGCACACGGCCGTCACGCGTCGGATATCGAATCTCGCAAAGACAGGAGTCGTTGCGACGATTCAAGAGCAGCCGATACTGCGTGAGCGCCTTTTCCCGGTCCGCCGGGTGCACAAAATCGATGAAGGGCCGGCCAATGGACTCGGTGATGGCAAATCCGGTCAGTTCGGTCCAGGCCGAGGTCAACGATGTCCAATGCCCCTCGCCGTCGGTCTGGAACGTGACCTCCAGCGACCGGTGATGATCACGGTCTGAGGAAGGAGCATCGCCGCCGATCGTTGTGATGGTCTCGGAACCGTCACCCACGGGCAGGATGAGGCAGAGAACACGACGTCCCCCTGCCAGGTCCACGACTGCGCTGGTGGTAGCCAATGTGACGGTGGAGCCGTCCGGGCGGTGGTGTCGGACAGCAATGCGGTCGTGACCGGTGGTCAGGGTTCGGGAAAGGTGCTGCGCGAGTATATCCGCCGGCGTAGCGGACAGAACATCCCCCAGACCACAACCCAGCACGTGACCGGATTCGAGGCCCAACAGATGTGCGCAGGCCGGACTGACCTCACGCACGACCCCCTCCAAGTCCAGGACACAAAAACTGGCGGCCGCCCGCGGCTCAGATGCATTGTCGCCGTGTCGGGCGGGCATCCGTGTCCCATCTTCGCGTGTCGAATCGACCATGGGTTCGCGGCGCCCGAGCACCGACGCCGATTCCTTTTTATTGTACCTTGTGGCCTGTCGCCACATTCGCGGGCATTCCCGGGGGCGGGGGAAAACGCACGCACCAACGGCAAGATATCGCACAACCCTCAGCGATGCCAGCCGGCCAGTCCATCGGCGTCCGCCGGACCCCGTCTCTGGGGCCTCCCCTTAGCTATCGGCCAAGCATGCCCACTCTTAAGGTCCAACTGTTGTCGCACTCGACTATCCTGTCACGGCGGCCGATGGTATAAGGGATTACATCAGGACCGAAGCCGGCTCCTGCCCTAACGGGCATTCGCACGGCGCTTCATCCCTGCGCCGGATAGCGCTTGTAGCTCGAGGTAATGTCTGTGAGTGAGGAGGCGGTATTTCACTCCGCGACCCCGCCTTCGGTCGGACGCGCCCTACGCGAGTTCGCCCTGGTATTTGTCCCATTCGCCGTGCTGCTCGGCGGCGGGCTGATCGGCTTTTTTCTCGTCGATCTGGCCGGCGAGAAGCGGATACAGAGCGCCCGTGAAATGGAGGCGGTGCACCAGGCGGGCTGGGAACTGAGTCGGGACCTGGCGGTCGTGGCGGGCGATCTGTTCATACTCGCCCGCAGCCCGCAGCTTCGCAGGGTCATCGCCGGCGGTCCTGCCGAGGTCCGCAAGACCCTCGCCGAAGAGTTCACCGCGTTTGCCCGGCACCGCCATCTCTACGACCAGCTGCGCTATATAGACGAGCGGGGCCGCGAAATCGTGCGGGTCAACTACGTGGCGGGCCGCGCTCACGCAGTCACGGGTGCGCTGCTTCAGGACAAATCGCATCGGTATTACTTCAAGCGTGCGAAAGCGCTACGGCCCGGCCAAATCTACATGTCGCCCTTCGACCTCAATGTCGAAAACGGCCGAGTCCAGGTACCCCACAAGCCGGTGATTCGCTTTGCGACGCCGCTGACCGACGACCTTGGCCGGCGCCGGGGTATTCTCATATTGAACTACCTGGGAACGCGACTGTTGAGGCATATCGAAAATGCCCTTGCGCACTCCTCGGGCGAGGGCATGCTGCTCAACGATGAGGGCTACTGGCTCTACAGCCGCCAGATCGACGACCGCTGGGGCTTCATGTTCGGAAACGGGCGCACCCTCGCCAACTCCCGGCCCGCTCTGTGGCGTCAGATTCAGAAAACCGACGCAGCCCAGCAACTCGACGGGGCGGGGCTGCTCACGTTCACGACTATCTATCCGTTGTTGGAACTGGAACGGTCTCTCGACAATACCCCGGCACCGGCCCGCTCGCGCCCCGCGATACCGACCGATGGGACGCGTTCTTGGAAGCTCGCAACCTGGGTCGACCGCGATGTGCTCTACGCCCAAAGCCGCGATCGGCTCAAGATCGGTGCGGCCGGTTATGCTGTCCTGATCCTCCTATGGGCCGTAGTGAGCATGCGCTTTACCCGTGCCCGTCTGGCCGAACAACAAGCTCGTGGATTCGTTCGAAAGCTTTCCAGCGCCATCGAACAGAGCACGGATATCGTCTATATCACCGACCGCAGGGGTACCATCGAGTACGTAAACGCCGGATTCGAGCGGATCACGGGCTATTCGCGCGACGAAGCGCTCGGCCGCTCCGCCAACTTGCTCAAATCCGGCCAACACGACGGCCCGTTTTATCGAGGCTTGTGGGACACAATCCTCAAGGGCGAGACTTTCCAGTCCGTCATCGTCAATCGCAAGAAGGATGAGAGTCTCTACTACGAACAGAAAACCATCTCGCCGCTGAAAGACGCGCAGGGTCGGATCACCAACTTCGTGTCGACGGGCAAGGACGTCACCGACCAAATGGCGGTCCAGCAGGAGCTCTATCACCTCGCGTTCCACAATCCGCTGACGGGATTGCCCAATCGCGCATTCTTTCAGGAACACCTGCACGATGGCATGCAGCGCGCGCGGCGCCAGCGTCAACAGATGGCGCTGCTGTTCCTCGACCTGGACCGCTTCAAGAACGTCAACGACAGCCTCGGTCACGATGCCGGTGACCGTCTGCTTTCACTCGTCGGGCAGCGCCTGAAAGGCTCATGCCGCGAAACGGATACGGTCGCCCATATCGGCGGCGACGAGTTCGCGATCATCCTCGAAGGTATCCGCGACAGCCAGGATGTGGGCGCCATTTCGGAGATGATCATCGAGGCGCTGCGCAGCCCGTTTGACTTGGACGGATACGACATCTTCGTCACGGTCTCGATCGGTATCGCCATGTACCCCTTGCACGACGTCGACGCCCAGCAGCTGGTCAAGTACGCCGATACGGCCATGTATCGCGCCAAACAGCGCGGACGCAACCACTATGCCTTCTATTCGCACGAGATGACCGAGCGGGTCGCCGAGCAGCTTGCGTTGGACACGGACCTGCGCCACGCGCTGGCGCGCGAGGAATTTCTCCTCCACTACCAGCCCATCGTCGAACTGGACAGCGGGCGGCTGCTCGGCGTAGAGGCGCTGCTGCGATGGCAGCACCCAATGCGCGGGCTGTCAGTCCCCTCGGAGTTTATCCAGGCCCTCGAGGACAGCCGCTTGATCCTGCCCGTCAGCGCCTGGGTCGTGGCCCAGGCCTGCCGCGACTGCCTGCGCCTGGCGGCCGGGGCGAACATGCCCGAACTCACCGTGGCAGTGAACCTCTCTCCGCACTGCCTGCTCCAGGACGGACTGGCTGAGACCGTGGCCGACGTGCTGGAACAGACCGGGCTGCCGCCTACGCGGCTGGCCCTCGAGATTACGGAAAGTGCGCTGATCGAAGACACCGAGCGCGCCGCCGACGCCCTGTTGGCGCTCAAGCGCCTGGGCGTGCGCCTGGCCATCGACGACTTCGGTACCGGCTATTCGTCACTGAACTATCTGCGCCGCTTTCATTTCGATGCCCTGAAGATAGACCGCGGCTTCGTCCAGCAGGTCACGCACAACCCCAACGATCGGGCCCTGGTCACGGCCATCATCGCCATGGCGCACAATCTGGGCATCGAGGTAATCGCCGAGGGCGTGGAGACAGCCGCGCAGCAGGCACTGCTCAGCGAGTGGGATTGTGACGCCGTGCAGGGTTATCGAATACTGGCGCCAGACACGTTGGACGCCGTGACCCGCCTGGCGCAGACACGCGAGCGTTGGCTGTGACCACGGCTGTCCGCGTGTTGGGGGATTACACGTTGAAACGAAAATGCATCACATCGCCCTCCTGGACGATGTATTCCTTGCCTTCCAGGCGCCACTTGCCCGCCTCCTTGGCGCCATGCTCGCCGCCGTACTGGATGAAATCGTCGTAACCGACGACCTCGGCGCGGATAAAGCCCTTTTCGAAATCCGTATGGATAACCGCGGCCGCCTGCGGGGCCGTGGCGCCGATACGTACGGTCCAGGCACGCACCTCTTTTTCACCCGCCGTGAAATAGGTCTGCAAACCGAGCAGCGTGTAGCCGGCGCGGATGACCCGGTTCAGACCCGGCTCGTCCAGGCCCATTTCCTTGAGGAATTCTTCCTTGCCCGCCTCGTCGAGTTCGACCAGCTCCGCCTCGATGGCCGCGCAGACGGGTACCACTTCCGAGCCCTCGGCCTCGGCCAGCGCACCCACCGCATCGAGGTGAGGGTTATCCTCGAAGCCGTCTTCGGCCACGTTGGCGATGTACATGGTGGGCTTGAGCGTTAGCAGGTGCAGCTCGTGCAGCAGGGCGCGCTCTTCTTTGTCCAGCTCCAGGGCACGCAGCGGCTTGCCGGCGTCCAGCGCCTCGCGCAGGCGCTCGTAGAGCTTGTTGCGGGCAATGGCCTCCTTGTCACCGGACTTGGCCTGACGGCTGACGCGCGCCAGCGCCTTTTCCACGGTTTCCAGATCGGCCAGGGCGAGCTCGGTGTTGATGACCTCGATGTCGCTGACCGGGTCGATTTTGCCGGCCACGTGGACCACGTCGTCATTCACGAAACAGCGCACGACATGGGCGATCGCGTCGGTCTCGCGGATGTTGGCGAGAAACTGATTACCCAGCCCCTCCCCCTTGGAGGCGCCGGCGACCAGGCCGGCGATGTCGACGAATTCCATGGTCGTCGGCACCACGCGCTGGGGTTTGACGATCTCGGCCAGCGCGTCGAGGCGCGGGTCCGGCACGGGCACCACGCCCACGTTGGGCTCGATGGTGCAAAACGGATAATTTTCCGCCTGGATGCCCGCCTTGGTCAGGGCGTTGAACAGGGTCGACTTGCCCACATTAGGCAGGCCGACAATTCCGCAGGTAATCCCCATAGTCTTATCCGATCGTGGCGCCGCGCTTGCGGCTCAGCGGCTGTGCAATTGATTCATGGCTCGCGGCAGATCGCCGGCGAGCACCAAGGGCAGTGCGGCACGGGCCGCATCGATGGCCCCCTCGATCGCCTCGCGATCGGCGACGGAGGGGCGGGTCAGGACGTAATCGACCACCTCCCGCGCAGCGCCGGGATGGCCGATGCCGATGCGAAGGCGCAAAAAGCCGTTGCCGCCCAGGTGATCGACCATATCGCGCAGCCCGTTATGCCCGCCGTGGCCGCCGCCCTGCTTGAGGCGCACGACGCCGGGGTCGAGATCCAACTCATCGTGGGCGACCAGGATGTTCTCGGCGGGGATCTTGTAGAAACGAGCCAACGCGGCCACGGCCTGACCGCTGCGGTTCATGTAGGTGTCGGGCTTGAGCAGCCACACCTCATGACCGTCCAGCCGGGCCTTGGCGAGCTGACCGTGGAATTTCGACTCGGCCCTGAAGGAGGCACCGTCGGCAATGGCGTCGACGAACCAGAAACCGGCGTTGTGGCGCGTGCGCTCGTACTTCGGCCCGGGGTTGCCCAGGCCGACGATGAGCTCGATGTTCGCCCCCAACGCCGGCTTCCGCAGTCCTGCGACCGGCGGCGTTTACTCGCCGCCCTCTTCGCCCGCCGCCGGTTCTTCGGCCGCTTCCTCGGGCGCGGCTTCGGTCTCCTTGGCGGCACGTGGCACGTGGATGCTCACCACGGGCAGGTCGTGGCCGTGGGCCAGCTCGACGATCTCCACGCCGGCGGGCAGCTTCAGCTCGGACAAGTGCACCGGCTCATTGAGGTCGAGTTTGCTGAGATCGACCTCGATGAACTCGGGCAGGTCCTTGGGCAGACAGCTGACTTCGACCTCAGTCAGGCTGTGCGAGACCACGCCGCCGCCCTGCTTGACGCCGGGTGCGACTTCCTCGCCCATGAAGTGCAGCGGCACGTGCACGCGGATCTTCTCGTTGGCGCTGACGCGCTGCAGGTCCACGTGCAGCACGTACGGTTTGGAGGGATGGCGCTGCAGGTCCTTGAGGATGGCCTGCTCCTCGCCGCTGCCGAGCTTGACGGTGAGGATATGCGAGTAGAAGGCCTCGCTCTCGAGGTTCTTCAGCAGGTCCTTGTGGTTCAGGCTGATGGAAACGGCGTCCTTACCGGCGCCGTAAATGACACCCGGGACGCGGCCGGTACGACGCAGGCGGCGGCTCGCACCTTTCCCCTCGTCGGATCGGGCTTCTGCATTCAATACGAAATCAACGCTCATCGTTGATACTCCTGTGTTGACAAAAACGGCCACCCCGCGGGTGGCCTGTAACGCCACCCCCGCGACCAAGGGTGGCCCGATACCGGCGCCGGCTTTGAGCCGACGCCCGAAATTCCATTGCGCATCAATCCATGAACAGCGAGCTGACCGACTCCTCGTTGCTGACCCGGCGCATGGTCTCGCCCAGCATGCTCGCGATGCTGAGCTGGCGAATCTTCTCGCAGGCCTTCGCCTTGGCGCCCAGCGGAATCGTGTCGGTCACCACCAGCTCGTCGAGCTGCGAGCCGTTGATGTTGTCGATCGCCGCCCCCGACAGAACGGCGTGCGTGCAATAGGCCACGACCCGCGCCGCACCGTGCCCCTTGAGTGCATTGGCCGCCTGGCACAGCGTGCCGGCGGTGTCGACCAGATCGTCGATAATGACGCAACTGCGACCCTCGACATCGCCGATGATGTTCATCACCTGCGCCTCGTTGGCGCGCGGACGGCGCTTGTCGATAATCGCCAGGTCCGCATCGTCCAGGCGCTTGGCCAGCGCCCGGGCGCGGACGACGCCGCCGACGTCCGGCGAGACGACCATCAGGTCGGGGTACTTCTGGCGCCAGACCTCGCCGAGCAGGATCGGCGAGGCATAGACGTTGTCCACCGGCACCGAAAAGAACCCCTGGATCTGATCGGCGTGCAAATCCACGGTCAGTACCCGGTCGGTGCCGACGTTGCAGATCATATCGGCCACCACCTTGGCGCTGATGGGCACGCGCGCCGAACGCGGGCGCCGGTCCTGGCGCGCGTAGCCCAGGTACGGAATCACTGCGGTGACCCGGTTGGCCGAGGCCCGGCGCATGGCATCGACCATAACCAACAACTCCATCAGATTGTCGTTGGTCGGCGCGCTGGTCGGCTGCACGATGAAAACGTCCTTACCGCGGACGTTTTCCATGATTTCCACCAACACCTCGCCGTCGCTGAAGCGCCCGACGTGCGCCTTGCCGAGGGGCAGGCTGAGCTTGGCGCAGATGTCGTTGGCCAGCTGCAAATTGGCGTTGCCCGAAAAGACAACCATGCTGCCGTTCATCGTGCTCCCCTCATGGCTGGGTCGGTGGTGCGGCGCATCCGGCCGCAGCGGTCCGTCGGCCGGTCGAACCAGCACGCCGGCATTGGGTTCGGCCGCCAGAACCACCCGGGGCGAAAGTCCATCGCGCAGGGCGGGTTCGCCGACGCGTACCGCGTCGTCCGGCTGCTCGCTCGGACCGCCGTCCGGGGGCGTCTCGTGATCCTGTTGAACCTTGCGGGTTCCCATTCTCACTCCGTGCGCAATCGCGCTTCGGTCATATCGCGCGCGGCCAATCGCGTTTCGCCGCGCGCGTTCGTCTCGCTTGGCCCGTTCAGACCGGGCCGCGCCAGGATTACTCGGGCCTTCGGCCCTCACCCCTTGCGGGGCCGGTGTCGGCCCTGCGGGCCTCCCCCGTTCGCCGCCGCTGCGCGGCGTCGTCGAGCCTTCCAGGTTCTCATCCTGGCGCTGTCCACGCCGTACCGAATTTTCGCTTGGCCCGTTCGGATCGGGCGGCGCCAGGATTACTCGGGCCTGCGGCCCTCGCCCCTGCGGGGCCGGCGTCGGCCCTGCGGGCCTCCACCGTTCGCCACCGCTTCGCGGCG
>DATFLL010000121.1:0-14643 GCA_035267785.1 Gammaproteobacteria bacterium
TGAGGCGTGAGGCGTGAGGCGTGAGGCGTGAGGCGTGAGGCGTGAGGCGAAAAGAGAATAGCTCAGATGTCGATGTATCCACTCATGTACAAACAGGCATCGCCGGCGATGATGACGCGCGGGCCGCGGTCCTCGCAGTAGAGCGTCCCCCCGCGCGCCGAGAGCTGCTCGGCGACGAGGAAGGATTTGCCCAGGCGCTTGGCCCAATACGGTATGAGCATGGAGTGAGCCGATCCGGTGACCGGGTCCTCGGCTATGCCTGCATTCGGCGCGAAAAAGCGTGACACGAAGTCGAAGTCCTTGCCCAGCGCGGTGACGATAACGCCGCGCCGGTCCAGCTTAGCGAGCGCAGCAAAGTCGGGGGCGAGGTCGCGCACCTGTACCTCGGAATCCACCACGACGAGATAGTCCATGGCGGCTTGAACTTCGCCGGGGACCAGGCCCAACCCTTCGATGAGCGCGGGGGGTGCCTCGCACGGCTCGCCTCGCAGGGCGGGAAAATCCATGGCCAGCCGCCCGCTGGCCTCCCGTCGTACGGTCAGCGGTCCGCTGCGCGACTGGAAGGTAACGCTGTCGGCATCGCCGAGGTGCTCGGCGAACAACACCCAGGCGGCGGCGAGCGTGGCGTGGCCGCACAAGTCGACCTCGCAAACCGGTGTGAACCAGCGGATGCGCCAACCGTCCGCCTCGGACACCACGAAGGCGGTCTCGGCGAGGTTGTTCTCGGTGGCGATGGCCTGCATGACGTCCTCGGCCAGCCAGTGCTCGAGCGGGCAGACCGCCGCGGGATTGCCGTGAAAGACCCGCTGGCTGAAGGCATCGACCTGGAACAGCGGGATACGCACCGGTCTAACGCTCGAGGTCGAACTCGGCTACGGCCGGAGCGTGGTCGGAGGGGCGCTCCCAGGTACGCGGCTCCTTGTCGATGACGCTGGCGGTGCAGTGCTCGGCGAGCGCGGTACTGGCGAGGATGTGGTCGATGCGCAGGCCGCGGTTGCGCCTGAATCCCGCGGCGCGGTAATCCCACCAGCTGTAGGTCTCGGGCGGCTGCTCGAACTGACGGAACGTGTCGACCAGGCCCAGGTCGAGCAGCTTCTGTAAGGCTTCGCGTTCGGGCTCGGAGAACAAAACCTTGCCGCGCCACAGGTCCGGGTCGTGCACGTCGCGGTCCTCGGGGGCGATGTTGAAATCGCCCATGACGATGAGCTTCGGATGGTCCTGGAGCTGGCGCTCGACGTAGGCAGCGAGCTTGGCAAGCCAGTCGAGCTTGTAGTCGTATTTCTCGGAGCCCACCTCGGAGCCGTTGGGCACGTAGAGGTTGAGCAGGCGGACCTCGCCGTAGCTCGCGCCCAGCACGCGACGCTGGTGGTCATCAAGGCCGGGAATGTCGGTAACGACATCGCCGGCCTCGTGATCGAGTCGGCTGAGGATTGCGACACCGTTGTAGGTCTTTTGACCGGAATAGACAGCACGGTAGCCGACCGCCTCGATCTCAGCCACCGGAAATTGCTCATCGACGCACTTCGTCTCCTGGATGCCCAGCAGATCGGGTTGTGCCGACTCGAGCCAGTCGAGCACCTGCGGCAGGCGTACGCGCAGGGAGTTCACGTTCCAGGAGGCGACTTTCAGCATGTCAGGCACGGTCGTGCAATCAGACGCGGAAGCCGCCGTGGCGCTTGCGGTAACGGCGATCGAGAAAGAGCACGCCGCCGATGAACCCGATGAGTGCCACCGCCGCGAGCAGGCCCAGGTACCAGGGCGGAAACTTCGGGCGCACGGCCGCCAGCTCGTCGGCCGGCGGCAGCTTCTTGCCGTTGAGGCTGGCCAGGGCCAGCTCGATCCGCGCCTGCAGTTCCATGTTCTGGTCGTGGACCTTCTTGATCTCTTCCTGGGAGGGTGTGGCAAGCTCCTTGGCCTGAACCTTCTCCTGTTGCTTCACGTCGGCGAGTTTGTCCTGGAGCGCCTTGACCTGCGCCTGGGCGTCGGCGAGCGCCTTGGCATCGGCGCTGCCCGTCTTGGCCGCGGCGAGCTGCTTTTTGAGGGCCTCGACCTTGGCCTGCTGCTCCTTGAGCTCGTTGTGCTTGACCTGGAGCTGGTCGCGCAGGGCGGCCAGGTCCTTTCTGTCCTTGTCGGCCTGGCTGCGCATCTGCTGCAGGACCACTTGGGCCGGTTTCTGGCTCATCAGGTAGCTGCTGGCGACCCAGCCCTCGGTGCCGTCGGGCGCCTTGACCTGGGTGAAGTTCCCCTGTGTCTGGAGGACCTGGAGCTCGGTCCCGGAGGACACGCTCTTGACGATGGCGCTGTCCTCGCTCGGTGCCTGGTGGATGCCGAGGAGGATCTTATCCGTCACGAATAGGCTGGCGGCGTGAACGGGCGCGAGGCCGGCCAGCGTGCCGGCGGCCAGGGCGGCGGCCGCAAGCAGAGTTCTCCACGTATTGCTCATTGATGCTCCCAAATGTCGTGGTCGACCGGCGAACGCTCAAGGCGCTACCGCCGGCACGGGCTTGGCGCCGGCGTCGTTCGGATCACGTGCCGAGGCGTGGGCACCGGAATTCCGGCGCCATCATAGCGGCCTTCGCCGCAGGACTCTGTGCGCCAACGCGCACTCACGCGGCAATGCCGCTGTGGCGCAGCAGGGCGTCGATTTCCGGTTCGCGTCCGCGGAAGGCGATGAACAGCTCGAGCGGGTCGCGCGAGCCGCCCTGCTCCAGGATGTTCTCCAAAAAGGCCAGGCCCGTGCTGCGGTCGAAGATACCCGTTTCCTCGAACTTGGAAAAGGCATCGGAGGACAGGACCTCCGCCCACTTGTAGCTGTAATAACCGGCGGCGTAGCCGCCGGCGAAGATGTGCGAAAAGCTGTGCTGAAAACGGTTGTAGGCGGGTGGACGCACGACGGCGACCTCGGCGCGCACCTCGTCGAGGACCTGCTGGATGCGCCCGCCCTGCGCGGGGTCGTACTCCAGATGCAGGCGGAAATCGAACATCGAGAACTCGAGCTGGCGCACCATCTGCATGCCCGCCTGAAAATTCTTCGCCGCCACCATCTTGTCGAACAGATCGTCGGGCAGCGGTTCGCCGGTCTGGTAATGTCCGGCGATGAGGTCCAGCGCCTCACGCTCCCAGCACCAGTTCTCCATGAACTGACTCGGCAGCTCGACGGCGTCCCAAGGCACGCCGCTGATGCCGGAGACCGACAAGTAGTTCACCTTGGTCAACATGTGATGAAGACCGTGACCGAACTCGTGAAACAGCGTCGTGACCTCGTCGTGCGTCAGTAACGCCGGGTCATCGCCGATGGGCGGAGTGAAATTGCATACCAGATAGGCCGCCGGGATCTGCAGGCTGTCATCGGCGCGTATATGACGCCCGATGCACTCGTCCATCCACGCCCCGCCCCGTTTGTGCGCGCGGGCGTAGGGATCGAGATAGAAACGCCCGCGCAGCTCGCCGGCGCCGTCGCGGATCTCGTAAAACGTAACGTCCCGGTGCCAGGTCGCCACACCGTCGACCTCGCTGATGTCCAGCCCGTAGAGGCGCTTGACCACCTCGAACATACCCGCCACGACACGGTCGATCGGGAAATACGGTTTGAGGGCCTCCTGGCTGATGTCGTAGCGATGGCGGCGCAGCTTTTCCGAGTAGAAGCCGATGTCCCAGGCCTCGAGAGCCGCGACACCGTGGTGCTCGCGCGCAAAGGCCTCGAGCTCCTCGAGTTCGCGGCGGGCCATGGCGAGCGAGCGCTGCGCCAAGTCCGAGAGAAAGCCCAGCACCTGGTCGGCCGAGTGGGCCATCTTGGTGGCGAGCGAGCGTTCGGCATAGTTGGCGAAGCCCAGGAGCTGGGCGGCTTCATGGCGCAGAGCCAGGATCTGCTCCATCACCTCGCTGTTGTCCCAACGCCCGGCGTGCGGACCCTGTTCCGAGGCGCGCGTGGTGTAGGCCTCGTACATGGTGCGGCGCAGCTCGCGGTCCTCGGCGTGGAGCATGACGGCGTAGTAGGACGGGAACTCGAGCGTGAACAGCCACCCCGCCAGGCCTTTGGCCTCGGCGGCCTGGCGCGCCATGGCGCGCGCGGACTCGGGCAGCCCGGACAGACGCGCCTCGTCGGTGACGTGCTGCGTCCAGGCGTTGGTGGCATCAAGGAGGTTTTCCTCGAACTTGCTGGTCAGGCGCGACAGTTCCTGCTGGATCGTCTTGAAGCGCACCTTCTGCCCGGCCGGCAGGTCGACGCCGCTGAGGCGAAAGTCACGCAGTGCATTGTCGATGATGCGCTGCTGTGCGCCGTCCAGGCGTGCATACTCGGGGCCCTCGGCGATGCTCGTGATGGCCTGGAACAGGCGCTCGTTCTGACCGACCTCGGTGGCGTAATCGCTGAGCTTCGGCAGGCAGGCATTGTAGGCAGCGCGCAGCTCCTCGGAATTGACCACGGCGTTCATATGACTGACGGGCGACCAGATGCGGTCGAGCCGGTCGTCCATGTCCTCCAGGGGCTGCATCAGATTGGCCCACGTAGACTCGCCGCCGCCGGCCAGCAGCGACTCGATGCCGCGGCGGTTCTCGGCCAACACAGCGTCGATGGCGGGCTCGACGTGCTCGGGGCGGATCTCCCCGAACGGGGGCAGATCGGTCATGGTCAGCAGCGGATTGGTCATGCAGGCAGCTCCGGGTCCCAGCGTCCAAACCCGATGGCGGGGGACAGAGAATGCGCTAATCTAGCATGTCGAGCCACCGTCAACAAAAGCAGCCGCCCCCTTGGAAGACCCCGACGAGCCAATCCACAAACCGCCCTACGCAGACCTGACCCCCGACGTCGTCCTCGAGGCGGTCGACTCGCTCGGTAGGCGCACCTCGGGCACACTGCTCGCCCTGAACAGCTACGAGAACCGCGTGTATCAGGTCGGGCTCGAGGACGGGGGTTTCGTGGTCGCCAAGTTCTATCGTCCCGGGCGCTGGACCGACGAACAGATTCACGAGGAACACGCGTTCACCCGGGAGCTGGCCGAGCGCGAGATCCCTGTGGTGGCGCCCCTGGCGAGCGACGACGGGCGAACCCTGTTCGTCCACGCCGGCTACCGTTACGCCGTGTTCCCGCGCCGGGGCGGCCGCGCGCCGGAGCTCGACGATCCCGAGCACCTGCGCTGGCTCGGACGCTTTCTCGGGCGCATTCACGCGGTCGGTGCGATCAAGGCATTCGAACACCGACCGACGCTGGACGTGGCGAGCTTCGGGCACGCCTCCTACCGCTATCTGACCGAACACGGCTTCGTGCCCGCCGAGGTGTCTCACAATTTCGGCCAGGCGGCGGAGCAGGTGTTGGCGTTGGTCGAGGACGCCTTCGCGGCCGTGGGACCGCTGCGCCGGCTGCGACTGCTCGGCGACTGCCACCCCGGCAATATCCTGTGGACCGAGCAAGGGCCGCACTTCGTGGACCTGGACGATGCGCGCATGGGGCCCGCCGTACAGGACCTGTGGATGCTGATCTCGGGCAGCCCGGAGGCAATGGGCCTGCAGATGCGCGCCATCTTGGACGGGTATCGTGAGTTCTTCGAGTTTGACCCGCTGGAGCTGCGCCTGATCGAGCCGCTGCGTGCGCTGCGCATCCTGCACTACGCCGCCTGGCTGGCGCGCCGCTGGCATGACCCGGCCTTTCCGCGCCATTTTCCCTGGTTCAATACCCCGCGATACTGGGAAGAGCAGCTCAACACCCTGCGCGAGCTGGCCGAGCGATTGCTCGATCCAGCCTGTGAAATTACCGTGAAAAGTCTGTAATAAATTTTCAACATGATCGTGAATTAATTTGAAGGACTCCGTGCGGTCAAATAGTTAGCTAATACTTAAGCAATTTTATATATTCGGATGTCTTAATAAGTTTCTTTTATCTATCAATTATTTTGATGCATAGTCGCCCGGGTCTAATCAACCACCAACGAGATCCGGAGCCAATAATGAAAAGAAGGGAATTCCTGAAGGCCGGCACCGCCGGCATCGCAGGGGCCGCCGTGGCAACGGGCGGGGGACTCCTGGCCTGGGCTCCCCGGGCCGAAGCGACGACGCTGACGCGCACGTATTACATCACCGAGGACTTCATCACCGAACCGGACGGACAGCTCGTCTACTTCCAGGGCTTCAGCGATTCGGCCAGCTCGCTGAACGTGCCGGGCAAGCCGATCATTGTCCAGGAAGGCGACACCGTCAGCCTGACCATCGTCAACACCCTGAGCAGCACCCACAGCTTCGTCATCGACGGCCTGGTCGACAGCGGGCCGATCGGCGGCGGCCAGACGAAGTCATTCAGCTTTACGATTCCCACGGGTCAGGGCAAGGCCGGTTCCTATATGTTCTACGACGGGCAGAACGCGCCGTACAACCGCCTGGTAGGCCTGCACGGGGGCGTCGCCGTCATGCCCTACAACGCCGGCAATCAACTCTACGCCGGCAGCCCGACCTTCGTGCAGCAGTACTTTTGGATTTTCAACGAAATCGATCCGAACTGGAACGATGCCATACGCGTTGGCAACACACCGAGCACGACCTTCACGCCGCGCTACTTCACCATCAACGGACTCACCTCGCGCCCGCCGGGCGATCCCAATCACGACACCGACATCGACGCCATGTCGAATCTGGACACGGCGCTGCATGGGCAGATCGGCGATCGCACGCTGGTGCGGATGATGAACGCCGGCCGTGCGGTTCACGCCGTACACGCGCACGGCAACCACATGGAGTGGCTGACTTACAATGGCGCGATCCGCGACTACGTCTGGCACAAGGACGTTCTGCGTGTCGACGGCAACATGGGCCGTACGGATATGATCTATCCCTTCGAGCCTCCCCCCGATGCCTACCCGGCGGTCACGACCGGCTGCTATCCCATGCACCTGCATGACGAGATGACGCAGACCGCCGGCGGCGGGTACTACATGTTCGGCGCACTGACCGACATCTATTTCGACTGAGGGGGACACCATGGGAATGACCAAACAAAGCAGCACCACGCTGACCTGCGGCGCGCCGACCAACATCGGCTTCGGCCAGGCGTGCTACGTCTACCCGAACGCGCCAGCCACACCGGGTGCCGTCACGCCGGACGTCACGTTCGGCCGCGGCATCTACATGAACGGCATTATGACCATGGACGACGGCAACCAGGTCACCATCTGGGGCTTCACCGATACCGGCAGCAGCGGCGGGGGCGGTATGGGCGGCGGGGGCATGGGCGGCGGCAACATGGGCAACGGGAACGTGTTCCCCTCGCCGGCCATGCGCGTCTTCGAGGGCCAGATCGTCCATACGGAGCTCACGGTCGGTCAGATGATGGTCCACACCATCCATCACCACGGCATCGAGCCGAGCTGGGAAAACGACGGCGTCGGGCACATCTCCTGGGACGTGAACGGTACGTATACGTATCAGTGGCGTCCCTCCAGCGCAGGGACGTACTTCTACCATTGTCACGTGAACACGCCGCTGCACGCCGAGATGGGCATGTACGGGGCGCTCATCGTCGACCCCCAGCCCGACCCCAACGACCCGCCGGGCACCAAACGGGCGTTTGCCGGCGGTCCGATCTATGACGTGGAGGCCGTCTGGGTCGCCGACGAGATCGACTCCTCCTGGCGCGGTCTGCCCTGGTGGGCCGGTACCTGCGGAGCGGACGTCGGGCTGAACTCACTGAACCCGGACTACTTCATCATCACGGGGTACGATGGCGCCCAGTCGGCGCTGACGGCGCCGGGGGTGGCGGCGAACATGAGCGTCGGCCAGACCCTCCTGGCCCGCTATGTCTGCGCCGGCTTCTACCCGCAGCACGTCACCTTCGGCGGTCTGAGCCCGACGCTGATCGCCGCGGACGGGCGTCCGCTGCCCAACCCCCACACCATCACGTCGCTGGACGCCGTTTCGGCCGAGCGTTACGACCTGCTGTTCCAGCCGACCCAGGCGGGCACGTATGACATCAAGTTCCACATTCAGGACTGGGTGACCATGCAGACGCTGGGTGTGGCGACCACCCGGATCACGGTGAGTTGATGGGCATCGAATAACAAAAACAGCTGGAGTTGCAAGCTTATGGGGGGATGGTTTCATCCCCCTTTTTTATTGCGCCGGTTTAGCGCGTCGGTGACACCGACGCCGCAGGAGGCGCCATCGGCGGGCGGCTAGTCCTTCTTGGCGCGCCAAATGCCCATGGCGGGGTCGTCGGACGAGGGCTCGATGTGGCCCTCGGCACCGCCGCCAGGCTGGGCCTGTGCCTTGGCCGCGGACTGCTCGCAGTCGTCGAGCACATGCTGCGTCAGGCCATTGAGGTGCTCGAGAAACTCGCGCCGCTCGGCCGGCGCGGCGGGGAACTGGGCGATCATGTAGCCGATGACGGCTGCCAGATACTGGACGCTGATCCCGGCATCCTCACCGGCCTCGGGTTCATAGCGGGCGATCACGTTCTGCAGCTCGTCGATCAGGGCGTCGGATAGTTGGATGCTCTTCATCGCTGTCGTCTCGTCTTGGTGTGGCGCCGCGGCTGCACCGGCATCGTACGCCGTCACCGCCGTCGGGCATAAGGATTGGGGCTCGTGGTATGGTAAACGCCCGGCGGCCCCAAAACCACCACACGCCAGGAAAGGATATTCATGAGCACGCATTACGACCTGATAGCCATCGGCGCAGGCAGCGGCGGACTGTCGGCCGCCGAGCGCGCCGCCGAATACGGCGCGCGCTGTGCCGTCGTGGAGAACAACAAGCTGGGCGGCACCTGCGTCAACGTCGGCTGTGTGCCGAAAAAGGTCATGTGGAACGCCGCAGGAGTCGCGCATGCCCTGCACGATGCCGCGGGCTATGGCTTCGATGTGACCCTAAAGGAATTCAGCTGGCAGCGCCTGGTGGACGCACGCGAGAAATACATCGCCGGAATCAATGAATGGTATGCCGGCTACCTGGCCGAATCCAATATCGCGCATTTGCAGGGCACGGCACACTTCGTCGACGCGCACACGCTGGAGGTCGATGGCACGCGCTACACGGCCGATCACATCGTAATCGCCCCCGGGGGCTACCCGGTGGTGCCGGACGTGCCGGGCGCAGAGCACGGTCTGACGTCGGACGGTTTTTTCGCGCTCCAGGAGCAGCCCCGCCGCGTGGCGGTGGTGGGCGCCGGCTATATTGCCGTGGAGCTGGCAGGGATGCTCAATGCCCTGGGCAGCGAGGTGTGCCTGCTGCTGCGCCGCGATCACTTCCTCAACAGCTTCGATGCGATGCTGCGCGAGACGTTGATGGAAGACATGGTGTACGACGGGGTCACCATCATTCCGCGCGTCAGTGTCGAGCGGGTCGAACGCGATGCCTCCGGCAAGCTCGGCATCCACTGTCAGGGCGGCGTGACGCTGGAAGACCATGATGCCCTCATCTGGGCCATCGGGCGCGCGCCCAACACCGATCCCTTGAATCTCCAGGCCGCCGGGGTCCAAACGGACGAACAGGGTTATATCGTCACCGACGAGTTCCAGAACACCGATATAGAGGGCGTGTATGCCGTCGGCGACGCCACCGGACGCGCCCAGCTCACCCCCGTGGCGATCGCGGCGGGTCGGCGCCTGTCGGACCGCCTGTTCAACAACCGCCCCGAGCGCCACTTGAGCTACGAGAACATCCCCAGCGTCATCTTCAGCCATCCGCCAATCGGCACGGTCGGACTGACCGAGGGCGAGGCCCGCCGGCACTACGGCGACGAGGCGGTCAAGGTCTATCAGACGCGCTTCAACGCCATGTACAACACCATCGCCGGCAACCCGCGGCGCACGGCGATGAAGCTGGTGACCGTCGGCCCGGAGGAGAAGATCGTCGGCTGCCACCTCATCGGCCACGGCGTGGACGAAATGCTGCAGGGCTTTGCGGTCGCGGTACGCATGGGTGCGACCAAAAAGGATTTCGACGACACCGTCGCGATCCATCCGACCAGCGCCGAAGAGCTGGTCACCATGCGCTGAGGGGTGAACCGACGATGCCCGCTCGCGGCTTTGAAGGCATCACTCCGAGGCTCGCCGCCGGCGTCTTCGTCGACGAGACGGCACTGGTCATCGGTGATGTGGCCATCGGCGCGGACAGCTCGGTGTGGCCCTTTACAGTGGCCCGAGGCGACGTCAATCGCATCCGCATCGGCGCACGCACCAATATTCAGGACCATTGCGTCCTGCACGTGAGCCATGATGGTCCACACCGGCCCGGGGGCAACGACCTGCTCATCGGCGATGGGGTCACGGTCGGCCACCGCGTCACCCTGCACGGCTGCCATATAGAGAACGACTGCCTCATCGGCATGGGCAGTATCGTCATGGACGGGGCCGTGCTCGGGCGCCACACGCTGCTCGGCGCCGGCGCCCTCATACCGCCGGACAAAACGCTCGAGCCGGGGTATCTATGGCTGGGCAGCCCGGCACGCCAGGTGCGCGCGCTCAGCGACGAGGAGATCGCGGGAATCGAGTACTCGGCGGCGCACTACGTGCAGCTCAAGGACCGCCACCTGAAGAGCTAACGGACTGCGCTCATCGCCTTTGGGGGACGCCCAAAGGGGTGCAAATGTTCCGGTTCCTGACAAGCGTCGCGAGGAAGCGCAGATGCAAGGCGTAGCCGCGCAGCGACTGAGACATATCGGGTAGATTAGGCGAAGAAGCGAGCAGCGCACAACGCAACACGACGACGTCCATGGATGGACTAGTGTCGCGAGAGGACAGGAATTCCGGAGCGCCGCGCGCTCCGCAGCAGCTTGTCAGAGTTCGGCGCGCAGCTGGGCGATGACCGGCTGTGTCTGCGGGCGCACGCCGCGCCACAGATAGAAGGATTCGGCGGCCTGCTCCACGAGCATGCCCAGTCCATCGGCGACCTGGCCCGCCCCTGCCTCCATCGCCCAGCGCATGAAGGCCGTGGGCTCGGCGCCGTACATCATGTCGTAGCACTTCGCCTCCGGCGCGAGAATCCCGTCGGGCAGCGGCAGCGCCTCACCGGCCAGGCTGGCCGCCGTGGCGTTGATGACCACATCGAAGGTCTGGCCGGACAAATGCTCGAAACCACCCCCGTCGAGACTGTCGGTGCCGGCCGCCCGGCCCGAGAATTCCTCGATGAGGTCGACGGCACGGTCGGGGGTTCGGTTGGCGATATACAGATGAGCCGGCGCCTGCTCCAGCAGCGGGCCCAGGACCCCCCGCGCCGCGCCGCCGGCCCCCAACAGCAGCAGACGTCGTCCGCCCAGGGTCCAGCCCTGGTTGTCGGTCAGGTCGGTGACCAAGCCGATGCCGTCCGTATTGTCTCCGAACAGGCGGCCATTTTTCTCGATCTTGACAGTATTGACCGCGCCGGCGTGTTCGGCCCGGTCGCTGCGCTCGTCCACGAACTCCCACGCCTCGCGCTTGAAAGGGACGGTGACGTTCAGACCCTTGCCGCCGGCGGCCGCGAAGTTGCCGACGGCCTGGTCGAAACCGCCGGGGTCGACGAGGATTGCCGTGTACTCGATGCGCTGGGCGGTCTGCTCGGCGAACAGCGTGTGGATGCGCGGGGATTTGCTGTGGGCGATGGGGTTGCCCATCACCGCATAGGCGTCGGGCCGCGCGTCGAAGTCGAACAGCGAGCTCACGGCGAGCTCAGCCGCGCAGCCAGGCGGCGGCGCGCTTGGCGAAGTAGGTCAGAATTCCGTCGGCACCCGCGCGCTTGAAGCCGAGCAGCGACTCGAGGATCACCGATCGCTCGTCGAGCCACCCGTTCTGGGCGGCGGCCATGAGCATGGCGTACTCGCCGCTGACCTGGTACACAAAGGTCGGCGCCCCGAACTGCTCCTTCACACGGCGCACGACGTCCAGGTACGGCATGCCGGGCTTGACCATCACCATGTCGGCACCTTCGGCCAGATCCAGACCCACCTCGTGCAGGGCCTCGTCGGAATTGGCCGGGTCCATCTGATAGGAGTACTTGTTGCCGCCGCCGAGGTTGCCCGCCGAGCCGACGGCGTCGCGGAACGGACCGTAGAAGCTGGAAGCGTACTTCGCCGAGTAGGCCATGATACGGGTGTTGCGGTGGCCCATCTTCTCCAGTGCCTCGCGGACCGCGCCGATTCGCCCGTCCATCATATCGGAGGGCGCGACCACGTCGGCGCCGGCGTCGGCATGCGAAACGGCCTGCTTGACCAGGACGTCCACGGTCTCGTCGTTGAGTACGTAGCCGGATTCGTCAATGAGCCCGTCCTGGCCGTGGGTGGTGAACGGATCGAGCGCGACATCCGTCATCACGCCGAGATCGGGGAAGTCCTCTTTCAGGGCGCGCACCGCGCGCTGAGCCAGGCCGTCCGGGTTGTAGGCCTCGCGTGCATCTTCGGTCTTGCGATCGGCGGGGGTGACCGGAAACAAGGCGACCATAGGCACGCCTAGTTCGACGAGCTCCGCGGCCTCCTTCAGCAACAGATCGATGCTCACGCGCTCTATGCCGGGCATGGAAGCGACCGGCTCGCGCTGGCCGTGGCCTTCCAGGACGAACATGGGGTAGATGAGGTCGTCGGGCGTGAGCACGGATTCGCGCATCAAGCGGCGCGAGAAGTCATCGCGCCGCATGCGGCGCATGCGCGTGGTCGGAAAGGGGCCTCGGGGAGTTTGGGGTCGGGACACAGACGCCTCCGCTGGTTCGTTCGCCGCCAATGATAGCGAAAACGACCGGCGGAGGCGACGTGCGTCCGCGGTGTGCCGGCGCTTAGCGCGACGATGCGACGTCGCGCAGCGGGGCGGCACCGTCGCGCTGATGGGCCGGCAAGCCGAGGTTGCGCCAGACCGTGGCGGTCGGCTCGGCCCGATTCAAAGTATAGAAGTGCAGTCCCGGCGCGCCGTTGGCGAGCAGGCGCTCGCACAGGTGCGTGACCACATCGATACCGAAGGCCCGCAGCGAGGCCTCGTCGTTTTGGTAGTACTCCAGGCGCTTGCGGATCCAGCGCGGAATGTCCGCACCGCAGGCATCGGAGAAGCGCACCAGCTGCTGGTAGCCGACGATGGGCATGATGCCGGGGACAATGGGGATATCGACGCCGCGCGCGATGGCCCGCTCGACGAAGTCGGTATAGGCGTCGATGTTATAGAAATACTGGGTCATGGCGCTGTCGGCGCCGGCCTTGACCTTGTTGGCAAAGTTGTCCAGATCGGTGTCCGGATCAGGGGCTTCCGGATGGGTCTCCGGATAGCACGCCACCTCCAGATGGAAGGTGTCGCCGTAATGCTCGCGGATGAAGGCAACCAGTTCGTTCGCATGATGGAACTCGCCGGGGCTGGTCATGCCCTCGGGCAGATCGCCGCGCAACACGACGATGCGGTTCACACCGTTGTCGCGATAGTTGTCGAGCATCTTGTGCAGGCTGTCGCTGGTCGCCTCGATACAGGACAAATGGGGCGCGGCGGGAATACCCGTCTGCTCCATGGTCTCCTTCACCGTGGTGATGGTCCCGGAGCGAGTCGTACCGCCCGCGCCGAACGTCACGGAGAAAAAGGCCGGACCGAGCGCTGCCAGCGTCCGCCGCTCGGTCTCCAGGCGCGCGGCGCCCTTGTCCGTCTTCGGCGGAAAGAATTCGAAGCTGAAGCTACCCGTAGGTTTGCTCTTGGAATGCGTAGACATAATACGTACCGGGGTCGTTAGTTAGACAAGTGGCGATAAGGTCGTCAGCCGGCAGTCATCAGGGCGCAGAGGACTCCGAAGGAGCGAGCTGCGGTTATCTGACGACCGCCGACTGCCAACTGCCGACTTATCAGTAGCGATACGCCTCGGGCTTGTACGGACCCTCGACGGGGATGCCGAGGTAGTCCGCCTGCTCCTTGCTCATCTGGGTCAGGTTGGCGTCGATCTTCTTCAGATGCAGACGGGCGACCTTCTCGTCCAGATGCTTGGGCAGGACGTAGACCTTCACCTCGTACTTGTCGGGGTTGTTCCACAGCTCGATCTGCGCCGTCACTTGGTTGGTGAACGAGGCGGACATCACGAAGCTGGGGTGACCGGTGGCGCAGCCCAGGTTCACCAGGCGACCCTCGGCAAGCAGGATGATCTTCTTGCCGTCCGGGAAGATGATGTGATCGACCTGCGGCTTGATGTTCTCCCACTCGTACTGGCGCAGACCGGCAACGTCGATCTCGTTGTCGAAGTGACCGATGTTGCAGACGATGGCTTCGTCCTTCATGGCCTTCATGTGGTCGTGCGTGATGACATTGACGTTACCGGTAGCCGTGACGAAGATGTCGGCCATGGAGGCGGCCTCGTCCATGGTCACGACGCGGAAGCCCTCCATCGCGGCCTGCAACGCGCAAATGGGATCGATCTCGGTGACCCACACGGTGGCACCCATGCCGCGGAAGGCCTGGGCGCAGCCCTTGCCGACGTCACCGTAGCCCAGCACCACGCAGGTCTTGCCGGCGATCATGACGTCGGTGGCACGCTTGATGCCGTCGATGAGCGACTCACGGCAACCGTAGAGGTTGTCGAACTTGCTCTTGGTGACCGAGTCGTTGACGTTGATGGCCGGTACCTTGAGCGAACCCTCGCGCATCATGTCGTAGAGGCGGTGCACGCCGGTGGTCGTCTCCTCGGACAGGCCGCGCACGTCCTTGAGCATCTCGGGATACTTCTCGTGCATGATCT
>DATFLL010000122.1:0-7557 GCA_035267785.1 Gammaproteobacteria bacterium
CTGGCCGGCCAGTTCAACCGCGACGGCCACCACATCGTCGACCACTACACCTACGTCTTCCTCGGCGACGGCTGCCTGATGGAGGGTATCTCCCATGAGGCCTGCTCGCTGGCCGGGACTCTGGGGCTGGGCAAGCTCATCGCCTTCTATGACGACAACGGCATCTCCATCGACGGCCACGTCGAGGGCTGGTTCACCGACGATACGCCCAAGCGCTTCGAGGCCTACGGCTGGCATGTCGTTCGCGACGTCGACGGCCACGACCCCGAGGCGGTCAAGAAGGCGATCCAGGAGGCACGCTCGGTCAACGACAAGCCGTCGATGATCTGCTGCAAGACCGTGATTGGCTGGGGCGCCCCCAACCTGTGTGGCAGTCACGACTGCCACGGCGCCGCCCTGGGCGACGACGAGGTGGCCGCGACTCGCGAGAACATCGGTTGGAAGTATCCCCCGTTCGAGGTGCCTGACGACATCTACTCGGGTTGGGATGCGCGCGACAAGGGTGCCAAGGCCGAGCAGGCCTGGGGCGAGAAGTTCGCCGCCTACAAGAAGGCCCACCCCGAGTTGGCCGCCGAGTTCGAGCGTCGCACCGCCGGCGAGCTGCCCGCCGACTGGGCCAAGCACGCCGCGGCCTTCATCAAGGAAGTCGACGGCAAGGCCGAGACCATCGCCAGCCGCAAGGCCTCGCAGAACACGATCAACGGTTTCGCCCCGGCCCTGCCCGAGATGCTCGGCGGTTCGGCCGACCTGGCCGGCTCCAACCTGACCATGTGGAAGGACTCCAAGCCGCTGTCGAACACTGTCTCCGACGGCAATTACATCTACTACGGCGTGCGCGAGTTCGCCATGTCGGCCATCATGAACGGCATCACCCTGCACGGCGGTTTCATCCCGTTCGGCGGCACCTTCCTGATGTTCTCCGAGTACGCACGTAACGCCCTGCGCATGGCAGCGCTGATGAAGGTGCCCACCCTGTTCGTGTACACCCACGACTCCATTGGCCTGGGCGAGGACGGCCCGACCCATCAGCCCGTCGAGCAGACCGCGACCCTGCGCATGATTCCCAACATGTCCGTGTGGCGCCCCTGCGATGCCGTGGAGAGCGCGGTGGCCTGGAAGTGTGCGGTCGAGCGCCGTACCGGGCCGACCAGCCTCATCTTCTCGCGCCAGGGCCTACCCCATCAGGAGCGCAGCGCCGATCAGATTGCCGCCATCGAGCGCGGCGGTTACGTACTGCGCGATGTCGACGGCAAGCCCGATGTGGTGCTCATCGCCACCGGCTCCGAGGTCGACCTGGCGGTCAAGGCCGCCGAGGCCCTGGCCGGCAAGGGCAAAAAGGCGCGCGTGGTCTCCATGCCGTCGACGGACGTGTTCGACGTTCAGGACGCCGCCTATCGCGAATCGGTCCTGCCCAAGGGCGTGGTCCGGGTCGCCGTCGAGGCCGGTGTGACCGATTATTGGCGCAAATACGTCGGCCTGGATGGCACCGTGGTCGGCCTGGATCACTTCGGCGAGTCGGCCCCGGCCGGCGAGCTGTTCAAGGAATTCGGCTTCACCCCGGACCATGTGGTCGAGGCGGTCGAGGGCGTGCTCTAAGCAAGCCCCGACGGATAACAAGATACAACGTGGCCCGGCCTTCGGCCGGGCAGCGTGCCCCCTTTGTCGAAATAGAACTGTGGAGATAACAGATGGCAATTAAAGTTGGTATCAATGGCTTCGGCCGCATCGGTCGTATGGCGTTTCGTGCGATCGCCCAGGACTTCAGCAACGACATCGAGGTCGTCGGCATCAACGATCTGCTCGACCCCGAGTACCTGGCCTACATGCTGCGCTACGACTCCGTGCACGGCCGCTTCGACGGCGACATCTCTGTCGACGGCACCACGCTGACCGTCAACGGCAAGAAGATTCGCCTGACCGCCGAGCGCGACCCCTCCGCCCTGAAGTGGAACGAAGTCGGTGCCGACATCGTCATCGAGTCCACCGGCCTGTTCCTGACCGAAGAGACCTGCCAGAAGCACATCGACGCCGGTGCGGGCAAGGTCGTGCAGAGCGCGCCGTCCAAGGACGCCACGCCCATGTTCGTATACGGTGTGAACCACGATGTTTATAAGGGCGAGAAGATCGTCTCCGCCGCCTCCTGCACCACCAACTGCCTGGCGCCCGTGGCCAAGGTGCTCAACGACAAGTGGGGCATCAAGCGTGGCCTGATGTCCACCGTGCACGCCGCCACCGCCACGCAGAAGACCGTCGACGGCCCCTCCATGAAGGACTGGCGCGGCGGCCGCGGCATCCTGGAGAACATCATTCCCTCCTCGACGGGTGCGGCCAAGGCGGTGGGCAAGGTGCTGCCCGAGCTCAACGGCAAGCTCACCGGCATGGCCTTCCGCGTGCCGACCTCCGACGTCTCCGTGGTCGACCTGACGGTCGAGCTCGACAAGGGCGCGAGCTATGACGACATCTGCAAGGCGATGAAGTCGGCCTCCGAGGGCGAGCTCAAGAGCGTGCTGGGCTACACCGAGGACAAGGTCGTTTCGACCGACTTCCGCGGTCAGAGCGCCCCGTCGATCTTCGACGCCGGTGCCGGCATCGCCCTGGACGACACCTTCGTCAAGGTCGTTTCCTGGTACGACAACGAGTACGGCTACACCTGCAACATGCTGCGCATGGTGCGCCACGTCGCGAAGTAAGCGACAAGTTCCAAGTTGCAAGTGACAAGTAAGGGCAAGTGAGTTGGCGGGCGGAGCCCGCCAACTCACCTTTCCTTGAAACTTTTATCTTGTGACTTGTAACTCGTGCTAGAGAGCCATTCGCCAAGGCCTCCCTTGGCCGATGACTTTCCGATATTTCATGACTTAGATTTGGGAGACTATCCATGTCCGTAATCAAGATGACCGACCTGGATCTGGCCGGCAAGCGGGTGTTGATCCGCGAGGACTTGAACGTGCCCGTCAAAGGCGGAAAGGTGACTTCCGATGCGCGCATCCGCGCCTCGCTGGCGACCATCGAGCACGCCGCCAAGGCCGGGGCCAAGGTCATGCTCATGTCCCATCTCGGCCGCCCCGAGGAGGGTGTCTACGCCGAGGAGTTCTCCATGCAGCCCGTAGCCGATCATCTCGGCAAGCTGCTCGGCAAGGACGTACGCGTTGTCAAGGATTATCTGGACAAGGCTCCGGAGCTGACCGACGGTGAAGTCGTGATCCTGGAGAACGTGCGCTTCAACAAGGGCGAGAAAAAGGACGACGAGGCCCTGTCGAAGAAGTACGCCGCTCTATGCGACGTCTACGTGATGGATGCCTTCGGCACGGCGCACCGCGCCCAGGCCTCTACCCATGGCGCCGGCAAGTTCGCCCCCGTCGCCTGCGCCGGCCCGCTGCTCGCCGCCGAGCTGGAGGCGCTGGGCAAGGCGCTGGGCAACCCCAAGCGCCCGATGGTCGCCATCGTCGGCGGCTCCAAGGTCTCGACCAAGCTGACCGTGCTGGAGTCGCTGTCCAAGGTCGTCGACCAGCTCATCGTCGGCGGCGGTATCGCCAACACCTTCATCGCGGCGGCCGGCCACAACGTCGGCAAGTCGCTGTACGAAGTCGACCTCATTGACGAGGCAAAGCGCCTGACCGAGGCCGCGCGCGCCAACGGCGGCGACATTCCGGTGCCGGTCGACGTGGTCTGCGGCAAGGAATTCTCCGAGTCCGCCAAGGCCGAGCTCAAGCCGGTCGAGCAGGTCGCCGACGACGACATGATCTTCGACATCGGCCCGGAGACGTCCAAGCAGTTCGCCGAGATACTCAAGAGCGCGGGCACCATCGTCTGGAACGGTCCGGTGGGCGTGTTCGAGTTCGATCAGTTCGGCGAGGGCACCAAGGCCCTGTCCATGGCCATTGCCGAGAGCCCGGCGTTTTCGATCGCCGGCGGCGGCGATACGCTGGCGGCAGTCGACAAGTACGGCATCGCCGACAAGGTGTCCTACATTTCCACCGGCGGCGGCGCCTTCCTCGAGTTCCTGGAGGGCAAGACCCTGCCCGCCGTGGCGATGCTCGAGGAGCGGGCCAAAGCGTGACGCGATTCGAGGTGCGAGTACGAAATCGCTATTCGGTTCTTGCCGCTTGAGGACGCCATAGATGCAAAGAAGAACCAAGATCGTTGCGACCCTCGGGCCCGCCACCGACGATGCCAAGGTGATGGACAAGATCATCGAGGCCGGCGTCGACGTCGTGCGCGTCAACTTCTCCCACGGCAGCGCCGAGGAGCACATCGACCGCGCCGAGCGCGTGCGCAACCGCGCCCGCGCCCACGGTCGCCAAGTGGGCCTGTTGGCCGACCTGCAAGGCCCGAAGATACGCATCGACCGCTTCAAGGACGGCCCCGTCGAGCTCGTCGAGGGCGAGGTTTTCGTACTCGACAATCAGCTTGCCGAGGACGCGGGGACGACCGAACGCGTTGGCCTGGCCTACAAGCAACTGCCCGACGACGTCAAGCGCGGCGATACGCTGTTGCTCGATGACGGGCGCATCGTGCTGTGGGTCGACGACGTCAGCGACACCGAGGTCATCACGCGTGTGGTCGTCGGCGGGCAGCTCTCCGATCGCAAGGGCATCAACCGCCAGGGCGGCGGGCTTTCGGCACCGGCCCTCACGGACAAGGACCGCGACGATATCCGCGTCGCCGCCCAGATGCAGGCCGACTACCTGGCCGTCTCCTTCCCGCGCAGCGCCGCGGACATCCACGAGGCGCGTCGCCTGCTCGAGGAGGCGGGCGGACAGAAGTGCTCCATCATCGCGAAGATCGAGCGGGCCGAGGCCCTCGACGTCATCGAGGAGATCGTCGGTGCCTCCGATGTCATCATGATCGCCCGCGGCGATCTCGGTGTGGAGATCGGCGATGCCGCGCTGCCCCCGGTGCAAAAGCGTCTCATCCAGCTTGCCCGCAGCATGAACCGCGTGGTGATCACGGCCACCCAGATGATGGAGTCCATGATCGAGAATCAAATCCCTACGCGGGCCGAGGTTTTTGACGTGGCCAACGCCGTGCTCGACGGCACCGACGCGGTCATGCTCTCGGCGGAGACCGCCTCGGGCAAATACCCCGACAAGGCCATCGAGGCCATGGACCGCGTCTGCCGGGAAGCCGAAAAACAGCGTATGGCCACGGTCTCGACGCATCGCATCGACGAGCGCTTCTCGCGCATCGACGAGGCCATCGCCATGGCCGCCATGTACACGGCCAACCACCTGCACGTCAAAGCGATCGCCGCGCTGACCGAGTCCGGTTCGACGCCGCTGTGGATGTCGCGCATCAGCTCGGGCATCCCCATCTACGCCTTGACGAGCCATGTCGAGACGCGTAGAAAAGTGACTCTCTACCGGGGTGTGTACCCCGTCAGCTTTGACGTGGCGACGCAGGATCACGCCGAGGTCAACAAGGAGGCGATCGACGAGCTGCTGCGCCGCGGGGCGGTGCGCGACGGCGATCTGGTGATTATTACCAAGGGCGACCTTATGGGCATGCTGGGCGGCACGAACGCGATGAAGATCGTCAAGGTGGGCGAGCTGCTGCCCAGCAGCTGACGCCGGCGCCCAGGGGCGTCTGCGTAGGCCTGGCCGTGGCCCGGCCCGTGGAGCCGTCGGCGGCCGACGCGCGGCGGCGAGTCAGGGGCAGGCGGGTGCGGCCCGTAGCGCGGTGCCCCGATGCTGAACTAAACTGACTGGAAAAATTTCGCATTTCACACATCAAGGAGGTCCAAAATGGCCCTGATTACCCTTCGCCAGCTGCTGGACCATGCCGCCGAGAACGGCTACGGCATGCCGGCCTTCAACGTCAACAATATGGAACAGGTGCATGCCATCATGCAGGCCGCCGACGAGGCCAACAGCCCCGTCATCATGCAGGGCTCGGCGGGCGCCCGTTCCTATGCGGGTGAGCCGTTCCTGCGCCACCTGATTTCCGCGGCGATCGAGATGTATCCGCACATCCCGGTCTGCATGCATCAGGACCACGGCGCCGCCCCCGGGGTGTGCCTGCGTTCCATCCAGTCCGGTTTCAGCTCGGTGATGATGGACGGCTCCCTGCTGGAGGACATGAAGACCCCCTCGAGCTACGAGTACAACGTCGATGTCACCCGCAAGGTCGTCGAGATGGCCCACGCCGGCGGCGTCTCCGTCGAGGGTGAGCTGGGCTGCCTGGGCTCGCTGGAGACCGGCATGGCCGGCGAGGAAGACGGCTCCGGCGCCGAGGGCAAGCTCTCCCACGACCAGTTGCTGACCGACCCGGAGCAGGCCGCCGATTTCGTCGCCCAGACCGGCGTCGACGCCCTGGCCATCGCCATTGGCACCTCGCACGGCGCCTACAAGTTCACCCGCCCGCCCACCGGCGACATCCTGGCCATCGAGCGTATCAAGGAGATTCACGCCCGCATCCCGGACACGCATCTGGTGATGCACGGCTCTTCGTCCGTACCGCAGGAGTGGCTGGAGATCATCAACACTCACGGCGGCGACATGGGCTCGACCTACGGCGTGCCGGTCGAGGAGATCCAGGAAGGCATCAAGCACGGCGTGCGCAAGGTGAACATCGATACCGACCTGCGTATGGCCTCCACCGGTGCCATCCGCAAGCACCTGCACGACAACCCCTCGAACTTCGACCCGCGCAAATTCCTCAAGGCCTCCACCGCGGCCATGAAGGAAATCTGCAAGGCCCGCTACGAGGCCTTCGGTTCGGCGGGCATGGCCTCCAAGATCACGGCCCTGAGCCTGGAGGACATGGTCAAGCGCTACGTCTCCGGCGAGCTCGCGCCCAAGGTCGAAGGCGGCGCCAAGAAGAAGGCCGGCTGAGGCTCGCCTCACCCGGTGCACCGACGAGGCGGGGGTCAAGGCCCCCGCCTTTTTTATTCCTGCCTATCCGTGCCCCGCAGCCATGAGTGAACAATCGGAAGAGTTCGGCGGCGTCCTGGAGGCCGTGGCGAGCCTCGTCGAGGCAGACCCACGCTCCGGCCAGTCGCTGTTGTTCTATGCCCTGCTCAAGACCCTGGATACCGAGCAGGGCGGGCACATGTACATGCTGCGCAAACTGCGCGAGCTCAGCCCGGAGAATCGCCGGCTGGCCTACGGGCTGATGGAGCTCATGGCGCAGGAGGCCAATTGCGGCGCGACCTGGGAGGATACCCTGGCCCGCGTCGACGAGGCCATCCGCGGCCGCCGCTACCAATAAGCCCCATGTCCATGGACGCCGATCAGCGTTTCGCTCTGCTGCGTGAGGACGCCGAGCGCGGCGTGGCGCGTGCCCAGCGCCACCTTGCCAACCGTTATCTGCGCGGCCGCGGCGTGGCGCGCGACCCCGCGTTAGCGGCTCAATGGATGCGCCGGGCCGCCGAGCAGCGCTTTCCACCGGCCATGCGTGCCTGGGGCGAGTATCTGGAGCAGGGAGTGGCCGGCCCGGCCGATCCCGCCGCCGCCGCGCTCTGGTACCGCCGGGCCGCCGCGCATGGCGACCCCCTCGCCCGCGACCTTCTGGCGCGGCTGGAGGCCGCCGGTCAGCCGCCGACCCCGCCGGGGTCCGGAT
>DATFLL010000123.1:0-12332 GCA_035267785.1 Gammaproteobacteria bacterium
GGCGGAGTTGGCAGTTGGCAGTTGGCAGTTGGCAGTTGGCAGTTGGCAGTTGGCAGTTGGCAGTTGGCAGTTGGCAGTTGGCAGTTGGCAGAAGAAGCTTAAATGCTTTTCTCTTTCTGACAACTGCAAACTGCCAACTGACAGCTCCGCCCGACAGGGCGGATGACAGCTCCGCCCACGAGGCGGGCTAGACGCCTCACCCATTACGTCTTCTTTCTGCTCACTGCCAACTGACGACTGCCCGCTGCCGACTTTGCCCTTCGGGCGGTCAGGCCGCTAATTCGATCTTGATGCGTTTCCCGAGTGCTCGCGCGGCGCGCTCCAAGGTCAACAGCGTCACCGAGGCATTATCGGGGTCGAGCAGTCGTTCTAGGGCCGAACGACTGGTGCCCATGCGCTTGGCGAGCTGGGTCTTGGTCAGGTTCTGAGTCTCCATGAGCTGTGCCAGTTGAAAGGCAATAACGCGCTTGACAGCAATCGCCTCAGCTTCGGCCAGCACACCTTCCTCGGCCAAAAACTCGTCCAATCCGCTCCCAACATGCCTGCTCATGTCATTGCTCCAGCTTTGTCTTTCGACGCTTGGCCGTCGCCAGATCCGTGCGCGGCGTCTTCTGCGACTTCTTCACGAATCCATGCAACAAAATCATGGAGTCGCCAACGACCGTAAAAATGATCCGCGCGATACCGTCCGCAAGCCGCGAACGGCACTCCCAAAGCCCGTCGTCCAGCTTGCGCACCACGGGCATTCCGAGCGGCCAGCCATACTGGACCGTCTTGATGTCGCCGCCGATGGCGACCTTATCCGACCGCGAGAAGCCCCTTAGCCACTCGCGGACCGGTTCCCGACCGGCCTCCGTGCGGTAGAAGACCACAGCCAAACGCATATCCTTATGCATCGAATAATTGTACCATTTTTGGTACGGCACGCAAGGAGGCACCGTACACTCACGCTCTTGAACGTGTGGTTCGGGAGGTTCGGCCTCTGCGGGGCGAAGTTGGCAGAAGGATGACCGGGCTAACAACAACTGCCCTTACTTGCCCTCACTGGCGACCGCGCACTGGATGCTCCTCCCAAAGGGCGGCCGCCTCACGTCGCGTCTCGGTCACTACCCCGCCCGACCCATGCCGGAGCGTAACTTAACGTTCTCTTGACATTCGTAGCGACCCGTTTGCATTCCCCCACGCCTTGCAGTAGAGTCGCGCCTGCAGCGGCCCGGGGGACAGATCCAGGGTGCAAAACCAGGGGCTGCGCGGGCTTTTCGGCCCGTCGGGGATTCAATTCGTGGGCTAACCTCCTTCTTGGGGGACACCCGCCTCGCCGCCGGCCACACCCGGCGCGACTCCACATCACGCAATAACGGGAGCATGAGTCACGATGACCGATGCCGGTAACGGTACGATCCTCGTCGCCATCGACGGATCGGACAATTCCCTGCTCGCGGCGGGCGTCGGCGCACGTCTGGCGCGCCTGCTCAACGCCCATCTGGGCTTCATCCACGTACTGGACGTCCCGACCCTGAGCTTCTGGGTCGGCGTCGAGGCGCGCATGAAGGACGACATCCGTGACCAGGCCGAGGCGCGCCTGAACGAGATCACCGACCGCATCCGCGAGTTCTGCGACATCGTCCCTGAGTTCTACATCGTCGAGGGGCTGCCCGAGCAGGAGATCATGCGTGTCGTCAAAGAGAGCGACAACGCGCTGATGGTCGTCGCGGGGCGCCACGGCGTGGCCACCGAGAAAAAATCGCACCCGCGGTGGCGCCGGGCCACCGGCCGCCTGACCATGAAGCTCGGCGAGCACCTGCCCGTTCCGCTGGTGGTGGTGCCACCCGACGTGCCGCTGTCGCACATCTGCCCGGCCATGGCCGAATACCGTCGACCGGACGAGACGACCGAGCCGCACGCCGGCGAGTAGTCGCACCGTAATCCCTAACGCAACGCGCTGAATTCAAGAAAGCACATCACGATGGAAATCTTCCTGCCGATCGCTCACATGGACGTCAACATCCTGTTGATCGTCGCATTCGGCGCCGTCGTCGGCCTGCTCTCGGGTCTGGTGGGCGTCGGTGGCGGTTTTCTGATCACCCCGCTGCTCATCTTCATCGGCGTGCCGCCGCTGGTCGCCGTCGCGACGGGCGCCGCGCAGATCGTCGGCACCTCCGCCTCGGGCAGTTACGCCCACTGGCGCCTGGGCAACGTCGACCTGAAGATGGGCATCATCCTGCTGATCGGCAGTTGGACCGGCGGCGCGGCGGGCGTCTTCATCGCACGCGCCCTGCAGCAAAGCGGGCAGTTCGGCAACATGGTGACCTTCCTGTACGTCGTACTGCTCGGCTTCATCGGCGTGTCTATGCTGCTCGAATCGGTCAAAGCCATTCGCAATGCGGGCGCACCGCCGCGCCCGGCGAAGGAACCGAAAGGCATCGGCGCCGTCCTGGGACGTCTCACCGCGAGCCTGCCGGGACAGATGGACTTCCCCATCTCGAATCTGCAGCTCTCGTTCATCGTGCCGCTGGCGCTGGGCGTCATGGTCGGCGTGCTGACCTCGCTGATGGGCGTGGGCGGCGGCTTCATCATGGTGCCCATCATGATCTACATGCTGCGCATGCCCACCAAGGTCGTGGTCGGCACGTCGCTGTTTCAGCTGCTGTTCACCACGGCCGTGGTCGCGACCATGCAGGCAGGCATCAACCGCGCGGTCGACCCCTTCCTGGCCACGGTCCTGATCCTGGGCTCGGCGGTCGGCACCCAATGGGGCACGCGGCTGGGCGCGCGCCTGCCGGCCGAGAAGCTGCGCCTCGTGCTGGCGCTGGTGGTCGTCGCCGTGGCAATCAAGATGCTCACCGGCATCCTGATCACTCCCGACGAGACCTACTCGATGGCGGTGGTGGTGCAATGAGGGACCGAACGATGCACGCACGCCGCGCCACCCGTCCCCTGCTCTGGCTCGCGCTGACGCTCGCGGCACTCGCGCCGCTGACCGGGCGCGCCGCGCCGGACCCGGCCGCGTCCGACGACACCCTGGTGACCGAGCTCGCCACGGATCACGTCGACATCACGACGCACTTCACCGGCGAGAAGATCCTGGTCTTCGGCGCCATCTCACGGCCCGGCGACATCGTGATCAAGGTCAAATCGCCCACCGAGACCGTCGCGCTGACGCGCAAGGTGCAGATCGGCCCGTTCTGGCTGGCCAACGGCAAGATCAAGGTCAGCAATGCACCGGGCCTGCTGTACCTGCTGTCCACGGAGCCGCTGGACAAGCTGCTGCCCGCCGCCGAGCGCGACCGCTACGGCCTCGCCCTCAAGGACGCGCTCCAGGACGCGAAGACGGACACAAAGCCCAAGGGCATGGGCGACTGGCAGGCGGCTTTCATGCGCCTCAAAGCCGACGAAGGCCATTATGTGGAGGGCCAACACGCCGTCCGCATGGACAGCAAGCGCCTGTTCTTCACCAGCATCAACCTGCCCGCCAAGATCCCGCTCGGCGCCTATCACCTCGAGTTCTACCTCGTGCGCGACGGCAAGGTCGTCGCCCAACAGACCCGCAAGCTGAATGTGCAGCAGGTGCGCATCGAGCGCTGGATGTCCAACACCGCCCACGAAACGCCCTGGGGCTTCGGCATCGTCTACACACTCGGCGCCATGTTCCTCGGGCTCGTGCTGGGCGTGGTGCTGCAGCGGGATCGGGACGACTGAATAAGTCGTCAGTTGGCAGTAGGCAGTCGGCAGCACGAAGAAAGAGACCTCTTCGCTTTTTGCCTTTTCTGATGACTGCCTACTGACAACTGCCGACTCCGGCCACCGGCGTCTTGCAACCCACTGCGGTCTCGGCCCACAATGGACTCCTATCAAGCCCCCGACGGGAGTGGCCCGAATGCCCAAACCGCCCGCGGCACGTCCCTTGGCGCGCTTCCAGCGCTATTTTCTCGCCGGCGTTCTCACGGTGATCCCGCTGTGGATTACCTGGGTCGTTTTCGATTTCACGCTGCGCCAGCTGTCCAACGTCGGCATGCCGTGGGTACGGGCCGTGTCGGGCCCGCTGCAGGATTCCTACCCGTCGATCGCGCACTGGCTGCTGGCGCCGTGGTTCCAGTCGGGCCTGGCCGTCGTACTGACCCTGCTCGGCCTGTCGCTGCTGGGCTGGATCGCCACCCGGGTCATCGGTAAACGCGTCATCGGCGCGGTGGACTCCCTGATGAACCGCATTCCGCTGGTGCACACCATCTACGGCTCGACCAAGAAGCTCATCGCGGCCCTGCAGCAAAAGCCGGAGAACGTGCAGCGGGTTGTGTTGATAGAATTCCCCAGCCCGCAGATGAAGACGATCGGATTCGTGACTCGGGTTATGAAAGACAGCCGCACGGGGCGCGAGCTCGCCGCGGTCTACGTGCCGACCACACCGAACCCGACATCGGGCTATCTGGAAATCGTGCCGGTGGAAAGGCTGGTGTCGACGAACTGGACCATGGACGAGGCGATGAGCTTCATCATCTCGGGCGGCGCGGTCGCGCCCGAGTCCGTGCATTACGACGCGCCGGCGCCCGACATCACGGCCCCGGCGCCGAGCCCCAGCGAATAAGCCGTCCGTGCGACCCTAGAGGTTCTCCGGGTCGCAGGTACCCTCCAGCAGCCACACACCGCGTGTGCACTTCAGCAGCTCGCCGCTGCCGCTGCACACGAACCTGCCGTCGGGATAGCTGACGTTGTTGAAATAGCACACCGGCGTCTCACCCACCTCCTGGGCGAGCACCTCGAAGTCCTCGTCGGTCTCTTCCATGATCGGAGAATTCTTCAGCTCGGGGTCCGGTGCCCCTACGGAGATCGGCTTGGTGGAATCGGCCATGGCGCTCTCCTCCCGGTGTCCAGTATCGACGGCTCAGTCTACCGCCAATTTCAGCCTAACCGGAAGGGCCGGCCGGGGGGGTGATCCAGGTCAATACGCCTCGCGAAACGCGAGGCGCCCGGGGCAAGTTCCAAGTTGCAAGGTGCACGTTGGTAGCAAGAACTGCCCCAGGGGTGGTCACCTCACTCCTCAGTCCTTATGTCTTCCTTCTTTCTACCGTCTGACAACTGCAAACTGCCAACTTGCGCGCGGAGCGCGCTTCGCGCGTCACCCCTCACGTCTCATGCGCCGCATGGCGTCATACTCCTCTTCGAAGAAGAACCGCTCGGCGCCGAACGCCGGGCGCAGCTGATCGATCCAGGTCGCGTTCGGGTCGAAGCGGGCGAAGAAGGGCCGCTCGACCCAATCGGGATTGCGGCCCTGGATGAAACGCAGCACGAACACGCGCTCGCCTTGAATCTCGGCGATCCCCTGCACCTCCACCTTGCCCGGACCGCAGCTCATAGAAGGACCGCGCGCGGTGCGTCCCAGGCCCGAGACGTTCTGTACCGCACCCTGATATATCTCCCACGCCCTTGCCAGCGGCACTTCGAAATAGCATCTGGCGCCGGTGTCGCGCACGACGAACATATAATACGGCACCATACCCAGGCGTACCTGCTCGCGCCACATGCGGCTCCAGACCTCGGCATCGGCGTTGATGTGCTCGAGCAGCGGGGCCTGCGTGCGAATGACCGCACCCGTGGACTGCACGCGGCGAATGGCGGCGTGCGCCGCAGGCGTATCCATCTCGCGCCAATGATTGAAGTGCGCCATGAAGGCCAGATTTTTTCCCGACGAGACCAGGCGCTCGAACAGGCGCAGCAGGTCATCGGCATCGCCGTCCGTGAGGAACCGGTGCGGCCAATAGGTCAGCGCCTTGGTCCCAATGCGGATGGTCTGCACATGCTCGAATTCGGGCGCCAGCAGCGGTTCGAGGTAGGCGGCCAGGTGGTCGGTCTTCATGACCATCGGATCGCCTCCGGTGACCAATAGATCGGTCACCTCGGGATGGGAACGCAGATAGGCGCGCAGACGTTCACCTTCCCGCGAGGCGATACGCAGGTCCTTGTCGCGCACGAACTGCGGCCAGCGGAAACAGAAGGTGCAATAGGAGTGACAGGTCTGGCCCTCGCTGGGGAAGAACAGAACCGTCTCCCGATACTTGTGCTGCAGTCCCGCGAGCGCGTGATTCTTGAGAAACGGCACGTTGAGGGTGCGCTGATCGGCCGGATGCGGATTGAGCTCGGCGCGAACGGCCCGCACGGCAGCACGAAGCGTTTCCTTGTCCACATGGGTGCGCACCAGAGCCGCGACGCGCTCGAAGTGCGCCGGGGAGAGCATGCCGCGCTGGGGGAAGGTCAACTGGAAGATCGGATCGTCCGGAACGCAGTCCCAATCGATCAACTGATCGATGACATACTGGTTGACCCGAAAGGGCAGCACGTGTGCAACCACGCGCATCGCAAAACGCGTGTCCGCGCCGAGGCGGCGCAGCGGCCGGATCTCGTCGAGCTGGCTCGCCGTATAGACCGTGAATGGCATCGGGCCAATGCCGGGTGGCGGAAAACCGTGCTCGGACCCCGGGAACGACGTCGGATTGCCCACGTCCCCTCCTCGCCCCGAACCGCGGGGCGGCGGTTGGTGTTGGTGCCCGTCGAATGGGCACATGGGACCGCATTGACCAAGACCAGACTAAACGGGAGGGAATCGCGGGGGAATGATCTGTATCAAAGAAGTTGGCAGTGATCGCCCACCCCTTCGGGGTGGAGTTGGCAGTGGTCAGTTTGCAGTCGGCAGTTGGCAGTTGGCAGTTGGCAGAAAGAAGAAAGCAACCACTCTTGGCTTTTGCTTTTGCTGCCGACTGCAAACTGCCTACTGCAAACTATGACGTCCTAGCTCAGCTACGCTTTACAGCTGCCGCCTGCCCTGATTCATACCACCCCCGCGTCGCATTGACGATCTTGACCACCGACAGCATGACGGGCACTTCGACCAGCACGCCGACGACAGTGGCCAGGGCGGCGCCGGAGGAAAACCCGAACAGGCTGATGGCCGCGGCCACGGCGAGCTCGAAGAAGTTGCTGGCGCCGATGAGCGCCGAGGGGCCGGCGACGCGGTGCGCCACGCCCAGGCGCCGGTTCAGCCAGTAGGCCAGACCCGCATTGAAATACACCTGAATCAGGATGGGCACGGCCAGCAGCGCGATCACCAGCGGTTGGGCCAGAATCTGTTCGCCCTGAAAGCCGAACAGCAACACCAGCGTGGCGAGCAGCGCACCCAGGGAGATTGGATGCAGGCGCGCGAGCACGCGATTGAGGGCGGCCTCGCCGCCGCGGGCGAGCAGCGCGCGGCGCCACCACTGCCCCGCGGCCACGGGAATGACGATATACAGCACCACCGACAGAAACAGCGTCTCCCAAGGCACGGTAATGGCCGACAGGCCGAGCAGCAGCCCGACGATGGGCGCGAACGCGAACACCATGATGGTGTCGTTCAGCGCGACCTGCGTGAGCGTGAAATTCGGCTCGCCGTCGCTGAGATTGCTCCACACGAACACCATCGCCGTGCAGGGCGCGGCCGCCAGCAGGATCAAACCGGCCACGTAGCTGTCCAATTGGTCGGCGGGCAAATACGGCGCGAAAAAACCGCGAATGAACAGCCACGCCAGCAGCGCCATGGAAAACGGTTTCACCGCCCAGTTGACGAACAGCGTCACGCCCAGGCCTTTCCAGTGTTCGCGCACGTTGTTCAGGGCACCGAAGTCGACCTTGAGCAGCATCGGGATGATCATCAGCCAAATGAGCACGGCCACCGGCAGATTGACCTGTGCCACGTCCACCGCACCGATGGCCTGAAACGCGGGCGCAAACCAATGGCCCAAGGCGATACCGGCGACAATGCAAAGCGCCACCCACACGGTAAGATAACGCTCGAAAAGCCCCATGGCGGTCCTGGTCGAACGCCGGGCCGTCGCTTCGCACTGCACGCTCATGCCGGTACCGCCTCGCTGCGCAGACGCGCGAGCAACTTGGCCACACGCTCGCGCACCTCATCGCGTGTGGCGCGAAAAACCGCCATTACCTCGTCCTCGCTGCCGGTGGCCTTGGCCGGATCGGACAGCGGCCAGTGCTCCTTGCGCGTACCGGCCGGCAGCACCGGGCAGTGCTCGTCCGCGTGACCGCAGACGGTGACGACGAGCTCGGCCCAATCGAGCATCTGCTCAGTCAACCGGGTCGAGTCCTGCCCGGAGATGTCCACGCCCGCCTCGGCCATCGCCAGGATGGCACGGGGATTCTTGCCGTGGGCCTCGATACCCGCCGAACGGAATTTGAACTCCTCCCCGCCCAACGCGCGTCCCCAGCCTTCGGCCATTTGCGAGCGGCAGGAATTGCCCGTGCACAGAAACAGGATATTCACTGTCGCACCTCAGCCACAGCACTGACCGGAAGCACCCTCGGATTGGGCGCCGCTCAGATCCGGCGTGCAGCAGGCGCCTTCGTTCGCCGCGCGCTCAGGCGACTCGCCGAACACCGGTGCCTCGGCCAGGGTGTGGAAGCTCTCCCAGGCAATGCCCTGTGGATCCACGGTCCAGTATTTGTCCGATTCGGCGTAGCAGCAGGTGGTCGCCTCCTGCGCCAGGCCCCGTACCCCGGCCGACTCCAGCCGTCCGCGCACCTCGTTGAGCTCGGCCTCCTCGTCGACCTGGATACCCAGGTGATCGAGGCCGGGTGTTCGACCGCGCGTGGAGATCGCGAAGTTGACGCGCGGGTCCTCGATACGCCACTTGGCGTAATCGCCCTTGAGCACGCTGGGCTCGGTTCCGAACAAGGCGGAATAGAAATCGACGTTGGCCGCCAGATCGTCGACGGCAATGTGTACGTGCAGGCGTTTCATGATTCGGTCTCCTGTGAGTGTTGGGTCGTCTCGTTCGCGGGCGTCGAGCTACAGGCCGCGGTACCGGTCGGCAGGCACGCCTGTCCGCCGCAGCAGTCCTGCAGCAGGAACTCGATCAGCCGGCCCATGGCATCGAAATCGGCCGAATAGATGAGCGAGCGCCCCGCGCGGCGAACCTGGATTAATCCCGCCTGTCTCAGTGTGGCCAGGTGAAACGACAGTGTGGCCGGTGCCAGGCCCAGTCGGTCGCCGATCTGTCCTGCCGGCAGGCCGTCGGGTCCGGCCTGCACGAGCAACCGGAAGGCCTGCAGACGGCTCTCCTGGGCGATTCCACTGAGTGCATTGACGGCGGTATTCATTTCCATGATTCCAGAATAATCGAAATAATAGCGGAAAGCAAGCCGGGCGTCACTGGGTGGCATGATCGCCTTGATCGAACTATTGCTAATGCGAATGGTTCTCATGTATATTTGTATTTAATGAGATATCAACCGTCCAACAGCCCCACGAACCGAGGAACGACCATGTCCCTGCCGACCAACACCCTCGCCCTTCGCCGATACGTCCGCAGCCCGTCCATGGCAGGCGCTGCGCTGCTCTGGGCCGCCCTGATCGCCTTGGCACTTGCGGCTCCTGCGACAGGCCGGGCCGAGGCCGAGACCGCCCCGGTGCTCACCATTGACGGCCAGCAGTTCCACCCGAAGGAGCTGACGCTGCCACCCGGGCAAAAGGTGAAACTGACGATTCGCAACAAGGGCAGCCTGCCAGCGGAGTTCGAGAGCTACGACCTGTCGCGCGAGGTCGTCGTCCCCGTCGGCGGTGAAGTGACCGTCTACGTCGGTCCGCTGGAAGCAGGGCGCTACGAGTTCTTCAATGACTTCAACCAGTCCATGAGGGGCGCGGTCGTCGTCAAACCGACCGATGCCAACGCCCCGGGAGGCCAGTAACCATGCTCGCCACCGCCGTCATCCTGTTCCGTGAGGTCCTGGAGGCCGCCCTGATCGTGGCCATCGTGCTCGGTGCCAGCCGCGGCATCGCCGGGCGCGGGCGCTGGGTCGCCGGCGGCATCGGTCTGGGGCTGGTGGGCGCCTCGCTCATCGCCCTGCTCGCCGCCGACCTGTCCGCCTCGCTGGGCGGCAGCGGCCAGGCCATCCTCAATGCCGTCATCCTGCTCGGTGCCGTCGTCATGCTCACCTGGCACAACGTCTGGATGAGCTCGCACGGGCGCAAGCTCGCCGCCGAGATTTCCAGCGTCGGCGCCGACGTGCAGACCGGCAAGAAGCCTCTGACTGCGCTCATGGTCGTCACCTTCGCCGCAGTGACCCGCGAGGGCTCGGAGGCCGTGCTGTTCCTGTGGGCGATTGCCGCCGGCGGCGGCAACAGCCTGGGCATGACCATCGGCGGGCTCGGCGGTGTCGCCGCCGGCATTCTGGTCGGCCTGCTGCTCTACCGCGGGCTGCTGCGCATCCCCCTGCGCCACTTCTTCTCGGTGACGAGCTGGATCATCCTTCTGCTCACTGCCGGCCTCGCCGCTCAGGCCGCCGGCTATCTCAATCAGGCGGGTCTGCTGCCCGCCCTGGGCACGAGCCTGTGGGACACCTCGCAGCTGCTCAGCCAGGCGAGCATCGTCGGTCAGCTGCTGCACATCCTGGTCGGGTACATCGCGCGGCCCTCAGGGATTCAGCTGTTGTTCTACGTGGTCACGCTGCTGACCGTGCTGGTCCTGATGCGTCTGGTGGGCCGCCCAAGGCGGCCGCAGACCGAGGCGGCATCGCCGTAAGTTTCGCCATCTGCAGGGCGCCGGCCGACCACGGCCGGCGCCGGCACTGACTGTTTCGTTCCACTTCGACATCCCCATGAGACCCACGCCGCTGTCGAGCGGCGCGTCCGGGATGCGTTCGGCCGCCATCAATAAGGAGACACGATGTTTAAGCGACAACTCGCCAATCGCCACTCCACTGCGCGACGACTGGCCGTCGGGCTGCTCGCATTGGGTGCGGCCGTCGCCGCCGTCACCGCCCGAGCGGGCGATTTCATCGTCTATTCGCCCTATGTCACCCAGGGCCGAAGCGAGCTCGAGTTCCGCGGCTCGCGTTTTCAGGACAGCGACCCGACCGTCAGCGGCAGCGGCAGCTATGCCTTTTCGTTCGCCCACGGCGTGACGAACTGGTGGAAGCCGGAAGTGTACTTCGCCGAATACGACCGCGAACCCGGCGGCTCGACCAGGCTCTCCGGGTACGAGTTCGAGAATACCTTCCAGCTCGCCCCGCAAGGCAAGTACTGGGCCGACCCGGGCTTTTTGTTCTCCTACGAGCACGTCAAGGCCGCCGGCGAACCCAACGTAGTCGAGTTCGGGCCGCTGTTGGAAAAGCGCAGCGGCCGATTCGATCACCGCCTGAACTTCATCTGGGAAAAGCAGATCGGCGGCGGCGCCAGCAGCAAGTACGAATTTCGCGCCGCCTACGCGGTCGACTACCGGGTGCGCACCGCGTTCCGGCCCGGCCTGGAGGCCTACTACCGGCCCGACGACGACGCCTCGCACCTCGGACCCGTGATCAACGGCGAAATCTACGATATGAGCGGCCACGAGTTCGGCTACAGCGTCGGCGTGCTGTTCGGTCTGACATCGACCTCGCCGAACGAAACCTACGTGGCGCGGTTGGAATATGAGTTTTGAAACGCTCGCTCCGCGAGCATGTTGGCAGTTGGCAGTTGGCAGTTGGCAGTTGGCAGTTGGCAGTTGGCATTAAAAGTATAACTGCATCTTCTTTCTGCAAACTGAAGACTGCCAACTGAAGACTACACAAACAAAAAAGGGATGCCAAAGGCATCCCTTTTTTGTTTGTGTGGCGTCCCCAAGGGGAGTCGAACCCCTGTCGCCGCCGTGAAAGGGCGGTGTCCTAGGCCTCTAGACGATGGGGACGTTGTTTGTTGCTACTTGTCGTCGTCCTTGCGCGGATTGAGCTGCGATATCACCGTCCCAACCAGGAGGACCAGGAAGCCGATAGGTATCACGCCGAGCCACCGCACCGCGCTGCCATCGGCATCCTCGAACATCGCGGTGAAACCGACGATCATGCCGGCGGCGATCATCAAGATGCCGAGGTAGACGGCATAGCGACCGACGCGGTTCACGACCGGCTCCGTCGGCCGAATCCGGCCGCTTCCGGCACCGGCCGTTTTACCGGGAATCTGGTGGAGCTAGGCGGGATCGAACCGCCGACCTCTTGCATGCCATGCAAGCGCTCTCCCAGCTGAGCTATGGCCCCAAATAATAAGGCAAAAGTTTAGGGTTGCGTCGAATGTGTGTCAAGCACTGCGCCGGCGCTGCCCAGATTGCCTTGGATCCAGCCTTCTGCCGTTTCGATGCGGCGCAGGGTGTTCTCACGACCCAGCAGCGCCAACGTAACGTCGATCGGTGGCGAGACGGGGCCGCCGCTGACAGCTATCCGTAACGGTTGAGCTACCGCACCGAGCTTGAGACCGGCCGCTTGCGCGACGGCCATTACCGCGCTGTGCAATTCTTCCGGCCGCCAATGTGGTAGTGCCG
>DATFLL010000124.1:0-47108 GCA_035267785.1 Gammaproteobacteria bacterium
AGAGCACCGGGTCACCGCCGCCGGCGGCATCGAAGAAGCTGGTGCCGAAGTGACGGTCGGTCAGCATCATGGTCACCGCACCGGCGAGCACCGGCATAACGGCGATCAGCAGGAAGGCGGTGATGAGCCACGTCCAGACGAACAGCGGCATCTTCATCAGGGTCATGCCCGGAGCGCGCATGTTCAGGATGGTGGCGATGATGTTGATCGCGCCCATGATGGACGAGATACCCAGCATATGCACCGAGAAGATGAAGAAGTCCGTGCTCGGCGGACCGTACTTGGTCGAAAGCGGCGCATAGGCCGTCCAGCCGAAGTCGGGGCCGCCGCCCTGCATGAAGATGGTGCTGAGCAGCATCGCGCCGGCGAACGGCAGGATCCAGAAGCTCCAGTTGTTCATGCGGGGAAGTGCCATGTCGGGCGCGCCGATCATCAAGGGCACCTGCCAGTTGGCCAGCCCCACGAACGCCGGCATGACCGCGCCGAAGATCATCACCAGGCCGTGCATGGTGGTCAGCTCGTTGAAAGTGATCGGTTGCACGAACTGGAGGCCGGGCTCGAAAAGCTCGGCGCGGATAATCATGGCGAAGGCACCGCCGATCAGGAACATGGTGAAGCTGAACCACAGGTACAGCGTGCCGATGTCCTTGTGATTGGTGGTAAACAACCAGCGCTTGATGCCGGTCGGATGCTCTTCGTGATGGCCTGCGTGTGTCGTTGCTGCAGTTGTCATTTTTAAGCCCTCCGTGCCGCGCCTTAGCGGGCAGCCTTGACGTCAGACGGTTGAATCACATCGCCGGTGTTGTTGCCCCAGGCGTTGCGCTCGTAAGTGACGATGGAAGCGATCTCCAGATCGTTGAGCTGCTGGGCGAAGGCCTGCATGGCCGTGCCTTCGATACCGTGGAGGACGATGTGCAAGTGGTTCTTGATCGGACCCATGTGAATCTTGTTGTCGTCGGTCATGAAGCCGAGGTCCTTCAGGTCCTTCATCATGGTCGGGCTCGCCGAGAAGCTGTGGCCTTGACGCAGCGGCGGGAAGGTGCCCGGGATGCCCTCGCCGTTGGCCTGGTGGCAAGCGGCGCAATGGGCCACGAAGTTCTTCTTGCCCATGGCCATCAGCTCGTCCTTGCTGTAGCTCTTACCCGAGGCGGCGGCCGCGGCGGCCTCCTTCTGCTTCTGCGCGGCGACCCATTTTTCGAAGTTCTTCTCGGTCTTGGCAACCACGACGATGGGCATGAAGGCGTGGCCCTTGCCGCACAGCTCGGCGCATTGACCGCGATAGGTACCGGGCTTTTCGATCTTGGCCCAGGCCTTGTTGATGTAACCCGGAATCGCATCCTTCTTGATGCCGAGGTCAGGCACCCACCAGGAGTGAATCACATCGTGGCTGGTGGTCAGGAAGCGGACCTTCTTGCCCACCGGCAGGACGAGGGGATTGTCGACCTCGCGAAGGTAGTGCTTGTCCTTCTTGGCCTTGTTGTCGATCTCGTCCTGGGGCGTGGACAGGTTGGAGAAGAAGCGGATGCCCTGCTTGGGATAATCATACTCCCACTTCCACTGCCAACCGGTAATCTTGACGGTCAGGTCGGGGTTGCTGGTGTCCTCGATCTGCAAGAGCGTCTTGGTCGCCGGCACCGCAATCGCCACCAGGATGGCGAAGGGAATCAGCGTCCAGATGATTTCCACCGTCGTGCTTTCGTGGAACTGCGCGGCGACAGCGCCCTTGGATTTACGGTGATTGATGATCGAGTAGATCATCACGCCAAACACACCGATACCGGCCACCGTCACGATCCAGAACACGATCATGTGCAGTGAGTGGATCTGCTGGCTCATAGGCGTGACGCCCACGGGCATGTTGTACTGCAGGTCGGCCAATGCCGATCCGGAGGCGAGCAGTGTCGCCCAGAGTAGCGCTAAGAGCGCCTTTTTGGGACTTATTACGGACATGCCAATTTCCTCTCCTTCGGTGGATTGCTTTTTTATTGTCAAACTTGTTCTGGCGGCTCGGCGGTTCTTTCGCCGCGTCGGCCGCTTCGGCGGGCCGGCTCGCGCAAGGGCTGCGCGGTGCATCGGCCGTCCGTCACCGCGCGCGGGCGCGCGGTCTTGAACGCGGATTCGCTCAACGAATGTCCAGAGACAGACATAGCGAACCGAACGTCAGTGTCCCGAAATGACGGGTTCCACCGTCTAGCGATCTGGGCGTCGCCTCTGCGGTCGGTTTTCATCGGACCGCAACAGGAAGGATCAACCAAATACCCGCCAGCGTGAAACCGAGTCCAATGGCTGATGTAACAGAGTGAAGTACCAGCGATAAACGCCAACGTTCCGTGCCACGATATGGACCGATTGGGCCTTATCGAAAACTGGCCGTTCCGTTTGTTCTGATCCCGCTCACAACTACCACACCATACAAACCGGTCGACCAAGGGCCTACGGGTTTCGACGCATGCTAATGGATGGGCTGAATGCCTGCAATAAAAAAACAAGAATTACCTTATAACGAACGCCTATAGCCTCACATCGTAATATTAAAAAGTGCTGAAATAGTAATGCGAAACAGCCCATCGTCCATCCGCTACAGAAACGTTTTACGTGGAGAACCGCCATAACATGTATGATATATACATCTTAAAGAGGACTGTCAAGCGCGCATCCAGGAACGTCGGTTAACGGTGGTCAGAGCCGAAGCGACTCAACGTGCAGCAGCGGGGCGAATCGCGCGGGGGCGGCGTCGGGACGATAAGGCAGATGGCCCAGCAGGGGTGCGGACAAACGCGCTTTCAGGGTACGCAGGTTACCGTCGACGCGTTCGAAGTCGGGGTCGATGGCATTGGCCACCCAGCCGGCGAGCCTCAACCCGCTGGCCTCGACGGCCTGGGCGGTGAGCAGCGCGTGATTGAGGCAGCCCAGGCGCAGCCCCACCACCAGGACGACCGGCCAGCCGATGGCGCGTGCCAGATCGGCGACCGAGTGATCCGCATCCAGAGGCACGGCCCAACCGCCCACCCCTTCGACGACGACGATGTCCGCGTCCGTTGCCAGCGCCCGGGCATGGTCTTGCAGGCGTTCGAGTGAAATACCGACACCCGCCTCGGCCGCAGCCAGGTGCGGTGCAATCGGCGGCTCGAACACATAGGGATTGATCTGTTCGTAGTCGAGTCCGCCGCCAACGGCCGACTGCAAGGCGAGGGCGTCGGCGTTGACCATTCGCCCGGCGGCGTCACGCTCGCCGCCACTGGCCACCGGTTTCATGGCCGCTACGTGCAGACCGCGCGCACGCAGAGCGGCGATCAGCGCCACGCTCACCCAAGTCTTGCCGACCTCGGTGTCCGTTCCGGTGACGAACAGGCCGCGGGGCGCACTCATCTCCGCTGTCCCATGCCCGCACGAACCTGCTCGAGCGAAACGGTCGCCACCCCGTCCGTGCGCGGTTGTGCCAGGGGCTGAGTAGGCGCCCAGGCGTGACCGTAGACGACCTCGTGAGTGGCGGGCAGCACACCGTCGCGCCGATGGGCTTCGTAGGCCTCGCTCACCGCACGCAGGCGGCCACGGCCGGTCAGGCCGCGCGGCCGGCCGCCCGAGGCGTTGTGGGCGCCGATGTGCTTCAGGTCGCGCATCAGCGTGGTGACGTCCGGATAGGTCACGGTGAGGTATTCCATGTCCATCACGGGGGTGTCGAACTGACTTCGGACCAGCGCGTCGCCGATGTCGTGCATGTCGATAAAGGCGTGCACGTGCGTGTAACCGTCGGCACGGCTCCAGCTCTCGCGCAGCTCCTTGAGGGTATCGGGTCCGAAGGTCGTAAACAGCAGCAGCCCGCCCGGGGCGAGGACGCGGCGAAACTCGCCGAACGTGCGGTCGAGATCCACGCACCACTGCAAGGTGAGATTGGAGACGATGAGGTCGACACTGGCATCGGCCAGGGGCAGCGTTTCGGCATCGGCGCAGACGAACGACTGGCGCGCGCGCCAGGGCCACAGAGACCGTCGACGCCACCAGGGCTGCCGCCCGCGGTGCTGGCGCAGCATGCTGTGGGCAAGGTCCAGGGCAACCACATTGGCTTTGGGATAGCGGCGCAGCAGCGCCTCGCTGCAAAAACCGGTGCCCGAGCCGACGTCGAGCACGGTGCCCGGCTGGATCTTTATTAGATCGAGCCGCTCGAGCAGCCGCTGTCCGACCTCGCGCTGCAGCACGGCAGCGCCGTCGTAGAGCGCGGCGGAGCGGTCGAAGGCGGCCCGGACCTGGTGTTTGTCGAGTCGATAGTCGTCAGTGTCTTGCATGGATGAACCGCTTCACCGTTGTAACGAATGCCTTGCGATCGGAGATAAACGGCGCGTGGCCGGCACCGCGGATAATGACCGCCTGCCCGTGCGGCAGCGCCTGGGCCAAAGCCGAAATCGCTGCGGGCGGAACGAGCGTGTCGCGATCGCCGCCAAGTGCGAGCACCGGCACCGCCACCTCGGCGAGCCGTGGACGCAGATCGGTCTGCGCCAGGATATCCAGTCCGCCGCGCAGTGCGCGCCGATCCGGCTCGCCGCGGGCGAAGACCCGCTCGCGTAGGCGGCGCACGTCCTCGCGCGCATGCTCGCCGCCGCGTGCCTGCAAGGCCAGAAACCGCAGCAGGGTCGCTCGGTAATCCCGTGCGAGGTCGCTCGCAAAACCGGCGAGCACCTCGGGGTCGACCGCGCACTCCCAATCGGAAGTCGCCGCGAAGCGAGGCGTGGTCGCAACCGTGACCAGTCCGGCCACCCGGTCACTGTGGTCCAGCGCCACCTGCAGGGCGACCAGCCCCCCGAGCGACCAGCCAAGCCACCAGGCCGGCCCGGGCAAACGTCCAGCCAATGCGCCGACCACTGCCGCGGCAAGCGCCCCCAGCGAATAGTCCTGCGGCCCGGCCGCCGATTGTCCAACGGCCTCGAACGGGCTTGCGCCGTGGCCTGGCAGATCGACGCGCCAGACCCGAAAGCCCGCCGCTGTCAGGTCGGCCGCCACCTCGTCCCAGACACCGCCGTGAAGACCCCAGCCGTGGATCAGGACGATGTCGGCCACGGCACGGCCTTCTGCCTCATCGACCTCGACGTGCAGCGCGCTCATGTGTCGGATGCGGCCTCCGCCAGCGACTCGCCCAGGGCCTCGAGCAGCCGGTCGACCTGCGCCTCGTCGTGCGCGGCCGAGAGCGTAATGCGCAGGCGCGCGGTACCCTCGGGCACGGTCGGCGGGCGAATGGCGCTGACCATGACGCCGCGGGCGGCCAGGGCCGCACTCACCGCCAAGGCCCGCTCGGCCGAGCCCACGACCAGCGGCTGGATGGGACTGGGCGAGTCCATCAACCGCGCACCGCGGCGCGGCAGATCCAATGCGGCCAGACCTGCGCGCAAACGCGCGATGAGCGTGCGCAGACGGTCCCGCCTCCAGGGCTCGTCGATGACCAGGCGCAGGCTCGTGCGCGTGGCCTCGGCCACCGACGGCGGCAGCGCCGTCGTATAGACGTAGCTGCGCGCGGACTGAATCACCGTCTCGATCAGCGCCTCCTCGCCGGCAACGAACGCGCCGAAGGTGCCGAAGGCCTTACCCAGTGTTCCCACCAGCACGGGCACGGCGTCCAGCGCCATCCCGAAATGCTCCAGCGAGCCCCGCCCGCTGGCGCCCATGACGCCCAGGCCGTGGGCATCGTCGACCATCAGCCAGCCGCGCTCGCGCGCCGCCACCTCCGCCAGGGCCGGCAGCGGCGCCAAGTCGCCGTCCATGCTGAACACCCCGTCGGTGACCACCAACCGGCGTCTGGCACGACTGCTCCCCATGCGCCGCTCGAGCGCGGACGGCGAGGCGTGCTCGTAGCGCGCCAGCCGCGCCCGCGACAGCAACCCCGCATCGAGCAGCGAGGCGTGATTGAGCCGGTCTTCGAACACCGCGTCGCCCGTACCGAGCAGGGCGCTGACCACGCCGAGGTTGGCCATGTATCCGGTGGAGAACAACAGCGCGCGCGGGCGCCCCGTAAAGTCGGCCAGCTCCTCTTCCAGCGCGTGGTGGGGCATCGAATGCCCCGTGACCAGATGGGCCGCCCCGCTGCCCGCGCCGTAACGTGCCGCCCCCGACTGCAGTGCCGTAATCACCTTGGGATGGTTAGCCAACCCCAGATAATCATTGCTGCAGAAACTCAGGTAACGCCGGCCGTCGATATCGATCTCGGGGCCCTGCGGGCCTTCCACGACTCGGCGGCTGCGATACAGATGCGCCGCCCTGCGACGCTCCAGCTCGGCGGATAACTCGTCCATCATGGTCGCGTCACCTAGGCCGTCAAACGCTGAAGCAATAAGCACCCGAGGCGATGAACCACCGAGGACACAGAGACACGGAGATGGAAATCTTCAAAGACTCTGTGCCTCCGTGCCCTCTGTGTTAATGACGGCGCCGGGACAAGGAGTGAACGTTTCCGATTGTGCTTTCGCCTCACACCTCACTCCTCACGCCTCACCGCGCTTGCAGGCCGAGGCGTTCGAACAGTTCCTTGTCGTGGTCGGCGGTGGGGTTGTCGGTGGTCAGCAGCTTCTCGCCGTAGAAGATCGAGTTGGCCCCGGCGAGGAAGCACAGCGCCTGCAGCTCGTCGCTCATGTCCTCGCGCCCGGCCGAAAGGCGCACGTAAGAGCCGGGCATCAGGATACGCGCGCAGGCGATGGTGCGCACGAACTCCAGCGGATCCAGCTCGTCGGTCCCGGCCAGCGGCGTGCCGGCCACGCGCACCAACAGATTGATCGGCACGCTCTCGGGATGCTCGTCCTGATTGGCGAGTTCGCGCAGCAGGCGCGCCCGATCGCCCCGGTCCTCCCCCATGCCGACGATGCCCCCGCAGCAGACGTTGATGCCGGCCTCGCGCACGTGGCCCAGGGTGTCGAGGCGATCCTGGTAGGTGCGCGTGGAGATGATCTCGCCGTAGAACTCGGGCGAGGTATCGAGATTGTGGTTGTAGTAGTCGAGTCCGGCCTCGCGCAGGCGCTGGGCCTGTTCGGCGCGCAGCATCCCCAGGGTCACGCAGGTCTCCAGGCCGAGGGCCTTGACGCCCTCGACCATTTCGATGACCTGCTCGAGGTCGCGGTCCTTCGGGCTGCGCCACGCCGCACCCATGCAAAAACGGCTCGCGCCGTTGTCCTTGGCACGGCGCGCCGCGGCCAACACGTCCTCGAGCGGCATCAGCGGCTCATCCTGCAGACCGGTCTCAAAGCGCACGCTCTGCGGACAATAGCCGCAGTCCTCCGGGCAGCGCCCCGTCTTGATACTGAGCAGGGTGCTGATTTGCACCGCATTGGGATCGAAGTGCTCGCGGTGCACGCACTGGGCACGAAACAGCAGGTCGTTGAACGGCAGTTCGAACAACGCCTCGATTTCCTCGGCGCGCCAGTCGTGGCGAGTCGGCGCGGAAGCGGCGGCCGCAAGCGGCGGGGTGGCGGCAGTGTGGGCCGTTTCGGCCTGCGGGCGTGCGTTCATGACTTCTCCTCTTCGAGCAGGGTGTCCTGCCAGTCTTCGTTGTTGATTCTGCGCAGGTCGATGATCGACCAGGGGATGAGCACGAGCGCCGAAATGGCCCAGGTAATCAGCCAATAGGTGACGTTCGTGCCGAAAAACGTGGCGACCACTATGATGAATCCCATGACTCCGTACAGCCGGTAGGCCGCCTGCTGGGTGTAATGCCCGACGCGCGGGTTCGGATTGTGGCGATTCAAGGCGTAGACGAGCATCGAGGCGCCGAGCCACAGGATGCCCAGCGGCACAGGGACGATCATCGCCACGATGTTGCCGTAGTTGAATACGCGGGCGGCGAAACGCGCGCTGCGAGCGGATACCACGCGTGCCGCGTCCGGCGGAACCGGGGGCTCGGTCATGACGGGGGGCTCCTGAATCAGGGTCATCGGGCAGATCTCGGTGGGGGCGCCCAATCTCGGGTCCGAAAAGCGGCGCAAAGAGTTGTTCGGGGGTTACACTGTCTCGGAATGGGGAATGATATCGCCCACGAATTCTATGTCAACGGGAAGGGACTCTCATGGTTGACAAGTGGTTATATTTTGCTCGATCGCGGTATCTGCCCGCGCGGTGTGTACTCTGCGGGGCGCCCGGCTCCGACGGCCGAGACCTGTGTGCCGGCTGCGCTGCGGACCTGCCGCGCCTGGACCCGGCCCTCGGGCAGGCGTGCCGGCGCTGCGCGGCGCCCCTGCCGTCCTCCTCACCCGGCGCCGTCTGCGGGCACTGCCTGCGCCGGCCACCGCCCCACGAGGCGGCAGTGGCGGCGTTTCGCTATGAACCACCGCTCAGCCGGCTGATCACCGAGCTCAAGTTTCACCAACGCCTGCACCTCGCCCGCCTGCTCGGCGAGGAACTGGCCGAAGCGGTCGCGGCGGCGCTGGCCTTGCGGGCGGACGAGGCCCCGCAGGTTATTGTCCCCGTTCCTCTGCATCGGGCCCGCCTGCGCGAGCGCGGTTACAACCAGGCACTCGAGTTGGCCCGCCCGGTCGCGGCGCGTCTGGACATCCCCCTGGCGCCCAGCCTGTGCGAGCGGGTGCGCGCCACGTCGGCACAGACCGACCTGCCCGCCGGACGCCGACGCGCCAATGTGCGCGGCGCCTTTCGCGCCAACGACTGCTCGGGAGTCGACCGGGTGGCCCTGGTCGACGACGTACTGACCACCGGACACACGGTCGCCGAGCTCGCCCGCGTACTCAAGCGCGCGGGCGTTCGCCGCGTCGAGGTATGGGGCTGCGCCCGCGCGGCGGCGCCGGGTTAGGAGCCTGTCAGCGCGTACGGGGGAAACGGAATGTAGAGGCGGAACAAATGAGCGTCCCGAGCGGCGCTGCAACGAGTGAGAGCCGCTTCGGGAAGCGATGCATCAGAAATGATAATACAGATCCAGGAAGGGTCCCTTCACCTTGATGTCGGAATAGACATTGTCGACATCATCGAGCTTGAACTGCTGGTGGCGCCAGCCGCCTTCGAGTCCCAGGCCGCCGCTCCACTCATAGCTGAGCTTGGCCCGGTAATCGGAGATCTGGCTGTTGTTGTACTGGACGTGACTGCCCTCGACCCCCGCGGAAAGCCCCGTGAAAGGAAGATCGAATACGGCCGAGCCGTAAAACATCGGCACGGTCGTGGCAAACGACTTCGACTGGCGGCTGCCGCTATCGGCCAGCGCGAAACTGCCGTCGATGTGCTTGATGTTGACGCCCAGGTCCAGATTCACCCAGTTGTCGAGGACCTGGTAGTAGAAGGTCGCATCGGTCTGGTCGAGAGAGCCGTCCGAGGCGACATTGCCGCTGAAGGTATTGCCGCCGAAGGTCACGGTGGTGGTGTTGACGCCGCTCAGCGACAGCTTATTGTGCTGAAAACGGAAGTTGGGCAGGAGCGGAATGGGATGCTCGATCGTGATCCAGCTGAAATTCTCCGTCTCGGTGGACAGACCCAGATTGTCCTGCAGGTCCATGTCACCGCCCTGATAGCGCAGCAAACCGGTGGGTTTGTGTTGCCACCAGCCGGTTCCGATATAGGCCCCCACCGTGTCGGCCAGGGCCGGCGCGGTAAAGGCAAGGCAGACAATCAGCGCGATGAAGCGTTTCATGGTGTCATTCCCCCGGATCTGCAACGGGCTGGTACAGCCACGCCCGCCGCAACCCCCGCCGCGGGCACTGTCAGAGGATAACCGGCGGGAGACGATCCCTCCGTGATCCCGATCACTGTAAGAGCCTATATTAGTATACCCTGATTCTGCGAATATTGGATATCCGCAGGGTCCCAGGGTCCTAATCGGCCGGGGAGTGGCTCGCCTTGAGTGTAATCAGGCGCGCTTGCGCGTATTTTTCCAGTTCCGGGCTCAGCGCCCGGGTGGCCCGCGCACGTTGGTACGCCTGGCGCGCGGCGGCCGGCTTGCCAAGGGCCTCCAGGGAAATTCCCAAACCGACCCACCAGTCGCCCCGGTTCGGACGAACCTTCACCAACTGACGATAGGCCTGCGCGGCCTCGCGCTGGCGACCCACGCGCTGGTACAGCGCCGCGAGCATCGCCAGGTAGTCGATATCGTTGTGAGTCGCCCCGAGGTGGCGTTCGAGCACCTCGACTGCGGCCGGGGCGCGGCCCTGACCAAGGAGCACCCGAGCGTAGAGCTTGGCGAACACGGTATGGTCGGGCGCCAGGTGCACGCCCTGTTTGAGCAGCCCGGCGGCCTCGACCAGGCGCCCGGCGCGCATATAAACACCGGCGAGGAGCTCGCGGGCGCGTAAATTGCGCGGGTCGGCCTTCAGAGCCTGGCGCAGTTGCTCCTCCCCCCGCGACGTATCACCGCGGCCCAACAATCGATAGCCCCGCTGATAGGCGAGCTCGGAGCGCTGGTCGGCGGTCATCGGCCGGCGCCGTTTGTGCAGATCGACCCCGGTACCGGCCCGCGTCTCGGCACGGTGATGCTCGGCGGTCGGCGCACGCGCCCGCTGCCGAACGGTGGAATGTTTGACCGGCGAAGCGGCATCGCCGTGCGATGGCGCTGCAGCGGACGGCGCCGGCGGGACCGCCGCGGCGACGCGCGCGGGCGACACAACTGCCTCCCGGGGAGCCGGAGCCGGCGCCGATGCGGGGACCGGCGCGGCGGCCGGTTTTGGCTTGGGCGCAGCGGCCGGCGCCGGATGCGAGGCGCTGGCAACCGGGCTACCGGCTGAGGCGCGCGGTGCCAGACGTTCCCAGGCAAGGTAGGCGGCCCCACCGAGCACGACCGCCGCCAGGAGCGCGATCAGGCCGTAGAGGGCCCGCCGGCGCGCGGCGGTCGGGCCCATGCCGGCGCCGAGGTCGAGGTTGTGCAGAACGCCGTCGGGCCGTTCCAGACTGCGGGCGCGACGCTTGTCCAGGTCCCTCAGCATGTCATTGATGAGGCTCATAGCCCTTCCTTCCTCACGACCAGGTACACCGCCACCGCCAGGACCACGACAGCGGCACCGCTCCACTTCCAGAACCGCCCCGCGTCCGTTCCGCGCTGCGCGTCCTGCGTGTCACGCGCCGCGGTGCGCATGTGCGCCCGGGTCACGGCGCGATCGCCCCGTCCGTAGGCGACCATCAGCGCCTTGTGGCACAGGATATTGATGAGGCGCGGAACACCGCCGCTGGCGCGGTAAAGCAGGGCGAGCGCACCGGGCTGGAACAGCCCGCCGCCGCTGTAACCGGCCACGTGCAACCGGTGCGCGACATAGGCCTGCAGACCCCGGCGATCGATCGGCGGCAGCGTATAGGAGAACGTGATCCGCTGGCGCAGCTGGCGCGTCGAGGGTCGGCTCAGGCGCGCATCGAGCTCGGGCTGGCCGAACATCACGACCTGCACGAGCTTGCGTTTTTCCGTTTCCAGATTGGTCAGCAGACGCAGCGCCTCCAGCGTTTCCAGGGGCATGGCCTGTGCCTCGTCCAGGCAGAGTACGACGTTCTTGCCGGCGGCGTTGAGGTCGATGAGGTGCTGGGAGACGTGCTTGAGCACACGGTGCTGGCCCAGATTGCGCGGCAGCTCCAGACCGAGCTCCTCGGCCAGGGCAAACCCCAACGCGCTGGGCGTGAGCTGCGGGTTGGGCAGGTAGGCGGTGACGGTCTGTTCGTCGAGGCTGTTGAGCAGCTTGCGGCACAGCAGCGTCTTGCCGGTGCCGACTTCCCCGGTCACCTTGATGAAGCCCTCGCCGATCCGCAGCGCGACCAGCAGCGTGTTCAGCGCATCGGCGTAGTGGCCGTATGAGAAGAAATAGCTGGTGTCGGGCGTAATGGTGAAGGGAAACTCGCGCAGCCCGAAGTGTTCGAGATACATGAGCGTCAGCGCGCCAGGCGCCCCGTAAGGGAAAACGGGAGCCGCGCCCGGTAAGGCCTCGAGCGCGCCGCGATCGTAGGCTCGATGTATGCCCAGTGCATTACCATATTTCAGCCTCGAGTCCCGCTCGATGCAATAGCCGCGCCCCGACGGCGCTCAGTTGCCATCGCCGCCATCGCTTCCGCCGCCATTCTCGGTGCCGCGCTCGTCGCCGTCCGCGCCGACACCCATATCGCGGATACGCTGGCGCGAGCCGCGCAGCATGTCCGACCAGGCCTCGCCCCCGTTGACGACGATGGGGCGCAGCAGGATCACCAGTTCGCTCTTTCGCGTCACCTGCTTGGTGTGACGGAACAGCCCGCCGACCAGCGGCAGGTCGCCGAGCAGCGGCACCGAGGCCACGTCGTCGCGCGTGGTGTTCTGCATCAGGCCGCCGATGACCACGACCTGGCCGCTCTCGGCACGAACGATGCTGTCGGACTCGCGAATCGTGCTGTTGGCCAACGGCACGCTCAGATCCTGCGTGGTGGAGACGCTGATGTTCTTGATCTGCTCCTTGACCTCGCTGACGGTCGGATGGATGTGCAGGATGACATCGCCCTTGGCATCGATCTGGGGCAGTACGTCGAGCGCCACGCCGGAGAAGAACGGCGTGAGAGTCACGTTGTTCTGTGTGGACAGGGCGCCGGTGGTCGTATTGGTGTTGCTGTTGACGTCGGTGACGAAAAACTCGTCGGTACCGACCTTGATCACCGCCTTCTGATTATTGACGGTCGATACGCGCGGACTGGACAACACGTGCACCTTGCCCTGGGTCTGCAGCAGCTCGATGAACGCCGTGAAGTCGTTGAGGTTCAACGCGGCCGTGAACACGCCGCCAAACGCGCTCGTCGTGGTGCCGTTGACGGGATTGTAACCCGACGGATTGAGGTCGCCCGTGTTGCCGCGAAGGCTGCTGGTTCCAATGCTGTCGTAGATGCTGTTGCCCGCGCCGAAGATGCTGCCGCCGCCGACCTGGCCGATGGTTACCGACTTGTTGCTCGCCGGGCGGCCGAGTGCGGCCCAATTCACACCCGATTGGAAGCCCTTGTTGAGCTCGACCTCGATAATCTTGGCCTCCAGGATGACCTGGCGTTGAATGATCGCCTGGGTGCTCCTGAGGTACTGCTCGACATCACGCAGCTCGTCGGGCATGGCGCGCACGACCACGATGCCCGACTGCGGACTGACCACGACGCGGCGCCCGTCCTTGTTGCCGACGATGGCCTGCAGCGAGGTACGCAGTTCCCGCCAGAAATTCGAATCGGTCGTGGTCTCGATGTTGCTGCCGGCCAGCGCCTGGGTCTTGGAGCCGATGGCATTGTTCGAATTGGTGTTCGAGCCCGATCGGTTGTAGGCGGCCGGGTTTTCCGTCACCTGACCCGAGCTCACCCGCACCTGCGACTCGCCTTTCCTCGCCATGTCCAGGTAGTTGATCTTGAAGATTCGCGTGCGCATTGCGTTGGGATAGACCTCGAACACGCGACCGTGACGCTCGTAGTCGTAGCCATAGACGTTGCGCACGACATTCATCACCTGAGGAATGGTGACGTTCTTCAGATCGAGCGTGATGTGCCCCTGGACCTGGGGATGGACGATCATGTTGTAGGGCGTGCCCTCGACCAGGCCCATAAAGAAGCTGCGCGCCGGTGAGCGATTGACCTTGACGTCGAAGCGCGGCTCGACGTCCACGCCGCTGCTGCCCGGGACATTGAGGTTGATCTGCGGCAACAGCGCCGCGTTGACGGCCGCGGGCGGCTTGGGCGCAGCCTTGGCCGTGCGCGCGGAAGGGGGCGTCGTGATGCCCTCGCTCAATGCGGCGTCGATGGCATGGTCGGAGCCGTGGTCGCCGGGCGGCGCCGCGCAGGCCGCAAGCCCCCCTGCCAATACGGCAACGAGAATCGTTCTGTTCAATCTGGCAATCATGTTCATGGTCGCGTTCTTGTTATCGCGCGGGACGCTTCACGCGCCCCGGCAGCAGTTTGATGCTGAACGTCCTGTCCCTACGACGCAGTTTCACTTCGCTCGGCAATATCTCCACCACGACGGCACCGTGGATCCAATCGCCCTCGCTTACGCTGCGCCCGTTGACGATCGCCCCGCGCCGGCCCGGCGAAATGAGCGTCTGAGTCAGTACCCATCGCGGGCGCTGCACCGCTGCGCCGCGCCCTGTGCTCGTGTAGCCCGGCGGGCGCGTCGGGTCGTCGAGCGCCGTCGTCGGCGCGGCCGCGGCAATGCCCGATGCGCCCAACACGGAAACGGCCGCGACGATGAGCACCGCCCGGCGCAGCAGCGGGCGCGGTCCGAGCAGTCCGGTCGTCGCCTCAGACACCGATCCAGTCCTTGTCCAGGCTGAGGGTGTGCACGGTGATCGTCACCTGCGCCTCGGGGTAGTGCTTGACATCGAGCTCGATGCTGTCCCAGTAGAACTGCCAGGGCAGGCGGTCGAGCTCACGCAGGTACGTCAGCGTGTCGAGGTAACTGCCGCGAAACTCCATCACCAGGCCGTGGCGATAAACCCCCGTCATCAGCGGGCTGGCCCCCTGACTCTCCACCCGATACAGCTTCAGATCCGTCTTGCGCGTGAGCACCTGTTCGAGCACCTTCGCCATCTGCGCGGGCGCGATCAAGCCGCGCATCTTGCCCTTGAGTTCGGCGTCGACCGCATCCATCTGCCGGCGCAGCGCGGCGATGTGCTCGCGCGTGGCCCGATCGGGGTCCTGCCGCTGGCGCTCGAGCAGCGCCTGGGACTCCATGTCGAAGGCCTGTATCTGCTGGCGCTGGCGCTGAATCTCGGCGCTGGCGCGCTGGCGCGCCGCGTCCAACGGCGCAATGAGAAATGTCTGCCACACGACAATCAACACGGCCGCCACCGCCAGTGCGACCAGGCCCCGCTCACGCAAGGTCAGAGCATCGAATCGTGCCATCCACTTTTGAACGTGCTCGCCGGCGGTCATTTGGAGTCCTCGCCCGCGCTGCGCAGCACGAAATCGACCCAGTGCCGGTGGCGCTTGTCACGCGACATCTTGAAGGTATCGAAGGACATTCCGGCAAATGCCGACTCCCGGCCCAGGCGCTGCAGGAACTTGGGCACCAGCTCGGGGCGCAGGGTCGCCCCGCGCAGCTCGAGCGACGTGCCGCCCTTCGCGATCTTGAAGCCCGTCAGCCACATCCCGTTGACGCGCTGGCGGGCCAACCCTTCGAAGTAGTCGGCAAAGCCGGTGGTATTGCCAAACGTCTTACCGCTGAGAAGGCCGAGCACACGCCGCTTGGTATCGAGCTCGTGCTCCAGCGTTGCGCTGGTCTTCTTTAGCCGCGGGTCATTGGCCTTGGGCGGAGTGATTCGGCGCATCTCGTTGACGCGCCTCTGGCTCGCGGCGAGCTGAGCCTTGGCGTGGGCGAGCTCGCGGTCCAGCGCGAATACCTGCCAGCGGCCGTACGCATAAATGAGCACCAGGGCAACTGCCATCAGCGCGCTGCCCTGCATCAGCGTCGTGGCCGAAAAGATCTTCTTCTGCTTGCGAAAGATCGGCTGGTAGAGGTTGATCTGCTGACTCACAGCACGGTCTCCTCCACGCGCAGCGCGGCGCCGATGGCCGAGATGCAGCGCGCCTGCAGGGCAAAGTCCAGGGGCTCGGGGCTTTCGAGGACATCATTGAGGTCCAGCATGCGCACCTGCACGCCCAGATTGGCCGCCAGGTAGCTCACCAGTCCCTCGACCTCCCTTTCCACAGGGGCGATCACCAGGCTCTTGATGGGCGGCTGCGAAAAGTGGCTCTCGTAATAATCGAGCGAGCGCTGCACCTCCAGGACGACGCTGTCCATTTCGCGCTGCTGCCCGGGCGCCGCGCCCTCGAACCCCAGGGTTGCGCCGCCGTCGTCGCCGGCCAGCGCCGCCGTCGCGGCAAGGTCGCCCTCGGGCACCAACTCGTCCAGACCGGTATCGATGGCCCGCGCCAGATAAAGGGTGCCTTGATGGGTCAGGGTAATCAGCCCGCCGGCCGCCGACAGCTGCAGCAGAGCGACGCCCTCCTGGTCTTCGGGCAACAGGGCGGCGATGTTGCGCTGCGCCAGCTCCGGGATGTCGATGACCTCAGGTCCCAGGCCGCCGCCCTCGAGCACGTCGATCCGCTCCTGGACCGTCGAGACCCGCGCGGCGACCACGTACATCATGCGCGGACGTCCGCGTTCGCGCTGACCGGGGATGTCGAACACGTCGATCACGGCATCGTCGATGTGGAAATCCAGCATGTCCTTGATACGCCAGCGAACGGCCGCCTTGAGCTCGGTGGTATCGACTTCCGGGGCCTCGACCAACAGGAGATTGAACGTCCCCGGCTCCAGGACCGTCACCACCGGCGCGTGCTCCAGCTTGTGCTCCTCGACCAGCTCCCCCACGACCTCGGGCGCGGCTGTCGGCGCATCGAGGGGGCGCCAGTCGCACAGGTCAAGGTGGGGCAGGCGACCGTCGTCGCGCCGCACCCGGGCCAGCGCCACGGAGTCGGAACCGATGCCGACGCCGACCTGCCCGGGTATTGCCGGTTTGCGTTTCAGAAAGGAAAACAGGGTGCCGTGCCCTCGCCGTAATTGATCGATTCACGCGGCCGTCGCGCAGGGATACAGCCTGCTTTGGCCAGGATCACATACGTTTAGTGGACAAATTTAACAATCTATTAAAAACATCCACAGTAACATATTGTAGTCAATGGAATTTTATCTTCCATTTCCCGGTTGGGCGTTAACGCCGCAACAGATAGTCGATCACGATGCCCGCGAAAATCAGCCCGCCGAGCCAGTTGTTGTTCAAAAAGGCGCGGAAGCAGTCTCCCGGTTCACGGTTGCGGATGAGGTACTGCTGATACAGCCCGAGCAGGACAGCGCCGCCGACGCCGACGTAGTAAGCAATCCCCATGCCGACCTGTGATCCGAGGAGAAAAAGTCCAAATAACATAATGAGTTGCAGCAAGCCGATAATGAAGCGGTCGGCATCGCCGAACAGGATCGCCGTAGATTTGACGCCAATGCGAATGTCGTCCTCGCGGTCGACCATCGCATACATCGTGTCGTAGATGACCGCCCAGATAACCGCCAGGGCATAGACCAGCCAGGCGGTTTTGGGCAGGGTAGCGGTCTGGGCGGCGTAGGCCATGGGTACGGCCCAGCCGAAAGCCAGGCCAAGGCCGACCTGGGGCAGGTAGGTATAGCGTTTGAGGAAGGGATAAATCGCGGCGAGGAGCACGCCGCCGAGGGAGAGCCAGACGGTCAGGCGGTTCATGGTCAGAACCAGCCCGAAGGCGATCAAACACAGCACGACGAACAGCGCCAGTGCCTCGCCCGCTCCAACATGCCCCGCGGCAAGCGGCCGGGCGCGCGTGCGCCGCACGTGCGGATCGAAGCGCCGGTCGGCAAAGTCGTTGATGACGCAGCCCGCCGAGCGCATCACGAACACCCCGAGCACGAAGACCACGACCACCGAGACCCGCGGATGACCGTCACCGGCGATCCACAGGCCCCACAGCATGGGCCAAAGCAACAGGAATGCGCCGATGGGCCGGTCGAGCCGCGTCAGGCGGTAATAATGTCCGCCCCGCTCCTTCACCCACGCCCACAGCCTGTTCCAGTCGATCTTCACGTGCCTCGCCCGTCCGCGCTACCGGGCGCATTGTAACAGGCCGGCTCGCCTGACGGCGAAGTTGGCAGCCGTCAGTTTGCAGTCATCAGTTGGCAGTTGGCAGCAAGCGAAAAGCAAAGGCGATCGCTCTTCACTGCCAACTGCCAACTGATGACTGCCAACTCAGTTGTCTTACGCCTCACGCCTAACACCTCACCCCTCACGGTCCAATCCCATCTCCGGCAAGAACACCTCGCAGACGAGTATGGGCTTGCGCTGCAGGTAGAACACCGAGCGCCGTCCCCAAACGGGGCCGCGCTCGTCGCCCGGCGGTTTGGCGCCGTGCCGCGTCGCCGGCTCGAACATGAGCTGACCGGGCTCGATGCGCGAGACCTCGACCTCGTCGCGCTCGAGCCCCGGATCGGCGAACAACACCGCTCCCAACGGGCGACTGCCCAACCGCGCGAGGTGGCGGCGCGGGCCGCGCAGCGTGCGCCGCGGGATCACGGTGCGCGCATACACCCAGGGGCGCTCGTCGCACAGCAGATAGACCTCGCGAATGAGCGCCCGCTCGGCCTGGCGAAGGCGCAGGCGGCGCACCTCGTTGAGCATGGGTCGGCGCCAGTCCTGGCGAATGACCTCGACGCGAAAGTCACCGCCGCAGCGGCCTTGCACCCGCCGGGTCAGGGAGCCTGGGTCGAACAGCCAGTCGGCCAGCGCCTCGGGCACCGCGCCGCGCGGCAGTTGGCGGCGAACCCGCCAAACGGGTTCGAAACAATATTTGCACAAACGGCCCTTCATGCGATTACCTCGTGAACAACTCGACGGGCGGTGCCGGGATTCAGACGTCGCCGAAGCGGGTCGCCTCACCCACCCAGCGGCGGATGAGCGCATCGACGGCAGCGGGGTCACGGCGCAGGAGCGTATCGGACAGGGGAAACACCTTGGGCAGGAGGTCCTGGTCACGCTGCAGGTCGGCGATGCGCAGCGCAAGCACGCCGGTCTGGCGCGTGCCGAGCACCTCGCCGGGGCCGCGCAGCTCCAGGTCGCGCCGCGCGATCTCGAAACCGTCGTTCGTCTCTCGCAGCGCAGCCAGGCGCGAGCGCCCCGCCTCCGACAGGGGCCCATGATACATGAGGACGCAGGCGCTCGCCCGGCTGCCGCGCCCGACCCGCCCGCGCAGCTGGTGGAGCTGGGCCAGGCCGAGGCGTTCGGCGTTTTCGATGATCATCAGGGACGCGTTCGGCACGTCCACACCGACTTCGATGACGGTCGTGGCAACGAGCAGATCCAACTCCCCGGCCTTGAAGGCGGCCATGACCTGCGCCTTGGGCTCGGCCTTCAGCCGACCGTGCACGAGCCCCACCCGCAGCTCGGGCAGGGCCTCGGCCAGCAGCTGCGCCGTGTCCTCGGCGGCCTGGCACTGCAAGGCCTCGGACTCTTCGATGAGGGTGCAGACCCAGTAGGCCTGGCGGCCCTCGCGGCAGGCCAGGCGCACCCGCTCGACCACGTCGGCACGGCGCGTGTCGGGCAGCACCACCGTCTCCACCGGCGTGCGCCCCGGCGGCAGCTCGTCGATGACCGAGCAGTCCAGGTCCGCATAGGCGGTCATCGCCAGGGTCCGGGGAATGGGTGTGGCGGTCATGATGAGCTGGTGGGGCTTGCGCCCGTCCCGCGCGCCCTTCTCGCGCAGGGCCAGGCGCTGGTGCACACCGAAGCGGTGCTGCTCGTCGACAATGACCAGGGCCAGATCGTCGAAGGCAATGTCCTCCTGGAACAGCGCATGGGTGCCCACCACGACCCGTATCTCTCCGGAGGCGAGCGCCTCGCGCACAGAGGTACGGGCCCGCACGCGCAGCTTGCCCGACAGCCAGGCCACCGACACGCCGAGTGGCTCCAGCCAGGCCGCAAAATTCTGGAAGTGCTGCTCGGCGAGCAGCTCGGTCGGCGCCATGACCGCGCATTGGTAACCGGCCTCGACAGCGGCGAGGGCCGCCAGCGCCGCGACGACCGTCTTGCCCGAACCGACGTCGCCCTGGACCAGCCGCTGCATCGGATGGGTCTGCGCCAGATCGGCCAGGACCTCCTCGCTCACGCGCCGCTGCGCCCCGGTGAGGGAAAAGGCCAGCCCTTCGAGAAACCGTTCGGCGAGCCGGCCGGGCGCCTGCACCGGCGGGGCGGCCTGACTTTCGACCTGGGCCCGCAGACGGCGCAGGCTGAGGTGATGGGCGAGCAGCTCCTCGAAGACGAGGCGCCGCTGCGCGGGGTGCTGTCCGCTCGCCAGCAGCTCGGTGTCGGCATCGGGCGGCGGGCGGTGGACGTAGCGCAGCGAATCGGCCAGGGTGGGCAGCCCCAGGCGCTCGAGCTCGGCGGCGCCAATCCACTCGTTCAGCGCCGCCGGGTCGGCCGCCAGGCGCTCGAGCGCCTGCTCGGTCAAGGACCGCAGGGTTAGTTGGTGCACACCTTCGGTCACCGGGTAGACGGGGGTCAGGTGCTCCTCCACCGTACCGACAAGCTCGGGATCGATGGCGCGGTATTCGGGGTGGATCATCTCCAGGGTCGCCGCGCCGCGGCGGACCTCACCGTAGCAGCGCAGAGTCACCCCGCGCGCCAGTCCCGCCTGCTGCGCCGCGCTGAAATGGAAAAAGCGCAGGGTCAGGCTGCCGGTGCCGTCGCTCAGGCGCGACAGGAGCATTCGGCGTTTGGCGTACTTGACCTCGGTCAGCTCCACGCGTCCCTGGACAACGGCCTCCATGCCCGGGCGCAGGCTGCCGATCGGAACGACGCGCGTGCGGTCCTGGTAGCGCAGCGGCAGGTGGAACAACACATCGGCCACGCTGTGTATGTCCAGCCGCTCCAGGCGCGCGGCCAGGCGCGAGCCCACACCCTTGAGCGTGGTGACGGGACGGGTTTCCAGTGGAGTACTCATCGCGCGGTGCTCGAGGCCTCGGAGGCGCGGCCGGTGTGGCTTGGGGCGGGACCGCTCCCGGCGTGGGAGTCGGGGGCCGCGCGCGGCCATGCCCGATGCGTTGCCGGGCCTGCACCTGTCGGGGTGCCCGGCGAGGATTAGGCGCCGAGCACCAGTACCGCGTCCATCTCGACGGCCGCGCCCTTGGGCAGGGCAGCGACGCCGAGCGCGGCCCGCGCCGGATAGGGCTCGCTGAAATACTCGGCCATCGCCTCGTTGACCTGGGGGAAATTGCTCAAATCGGTGAGATAGATATTGAGCTTTATCACGTCCTTGAGGTCGCCGCCCGCCGCCTGCGCCACGGCCCGCAGGTTGTCGAACACGCGTCGGATATGCACGCCAATGTCGCCCTCGACCAGCTCCATGGTCTGCGGGACCAGCGGGATCTGACCGGACAGGTATACCGTGTCGCCCACCTTGACCGCTTGCGAATAGGTGCCGATGGCCTGGGGGGCCTGGTCGGTCTGGATGATCTCGCGCGCCATTGTTCCTCCTTTTGCGTGTAATTCGTCGAGTGTGGGGCCGCGCCGGCCAAGATCCAGCACCGCGTTGCCCGTGGGCTCAACCCCCGTGGGCTCAACCCTTGGTGCGGTTGATTCTCACCACCATTTCCAGCGAACGCAAATGGCGCATGATGCGCGCCAGGTGCTGGCGATTGTGAACCGTCACGGTGAAGGTGAGAGTCGTATACATGCCGTCGCGCTCTTCCATGGTGACGTTCTCGATATTGGCGTCCATCTCGGCGATGGCGGCGGCGACGGTGGCGAGCACCCCGCGCTGATTGACCACCACCATGCGAACCTCGACCGGGAACTCGCCCTCCATCTGGCTCTCCCACTGCACGTCGATCCATTTTTCCGGCTTGGCACGGTAATCGGCGACGTTCTTGCAGTTCTGGGTATGGATGACGATGCCGCGCCCGGCGGTGACGAAACCGAGGATGGGATCGCCGGGAATCGGCCGGCAGCACTTGGCGAAGGTGACGACGGTACCCTCGGTCCCCTTGATGGCGAGCGGGCGTTGATCGCCGGACGGCTCGGCCGTGGCCACCGGCTCGCCCGCCGCCCCGGCGGGCCCGCCGGCCGTCTCCTCGCCGGTCAGGGTCAGCGCTCGGGCCACCACCAGCGGTATGCGATTCCCCAGGCCAACCTCTTCGAGCAGCCCGTCGAGCTCCTTGAAGCCATATTCGGCCATGACCCGTTCCACCGAGGCGGGCGGCAGGGCGTCGAACGAGCTCCCCCAGGAGGCCAGGACCTTATCGAGCATGCGCCGGCCCAGGGCGACGGCCTCGTCGTGCTTGAGGTTCTTGAGAAAGGCGCGGATGTTGGAGCGCGCCTTGGCGGTGAGCACGAAGTTCAACCAGGCGGGGTTGGGCCGTGCGCCCGGGGCCGTGATGATCTCCACGGTCTGACCGTTGCGCAGCTCGGTGCGAAGCGGCATCAGGCGCCGGTCGATCTTCACCGCCACGCAGGAGCGGCCGACGTCGGTGTGCACGGCGTACGCGAAGTCCACCGCGGTGGCGCCGCGGGGCAGGGCCATGATGTCGCCCTTGGGGGTGAAGACGTACACCTCGTCGGGGAAGAGGTCGATCTTGACGTTTTCCAGAAACTCCAGCGAGTTGCCGGCGTTCTGCTGCATCTCCAACAGCCCGCGCAGCCATTCACGGGCCCGCACCTGCGCGCTGTTGCCGCCGGCGGCGCCGCTCTTATACAGCCAGTGCGCCGCGATACCGGCCTCGGCCACCTTATCCATGTCTTCGGTGCGGATCTGGACCTCGATGGGCACGCCGTAAGGGGCGAACAGCACCGTATGCAGTGACTGATAGCCGTTGGCCTTGGGGATGGCGATGTAGTCCTTGAAGCGGCCCGGCACCGGCTTGTACAGATTGTGGACCGCGCCGAGCACGCGATAGCAGGTATCGACCGAGTCGACGATGATGCGAAAGGCGTAGATGTCCATGACATCCGAGAAGGACACGCCCTTGACGTGCATCTTCTTGTAGATGCTGTACAGGTGCTTCTCGCGCCCGACCACGTGCCCGATCAGCCCCTCCTGGCGCAGGCGCTCCTCGAGGGCATCCTGGATGCGGTGGACGATCTCCTTGCGATTGCCGCGCGCCTTGCGAATGGCCTCGGCGATCACGCGGTAGCGCGTCGGGTACATCGCGGCAAAGCCCAGGTCCTCGAGCTCCAGGCGCATGCTGTTCATACCCAGGCGATTGGCGATCGGCGCGTAGATCTCCAGGGTCTCGCGCGCGATGCGCCGGCGCTTGTCGGCGGGCATGATGCCCAGGGTACGCATGTTGTGCAGCCGGTCGGCGAGCTTGACCAGAATGACGCGGATGTCACGCACCATGGCCAGCAGCATCTTGCGGAAATTCTCCGCCTGGGCCTCGGCGCGGGATTCGAACTCGATGTGCGTGAGCTTGCTCACCCCGTCGACCAGCTCGGCGATGTCCTCGCCGAACTCCGTGGAGATATGCTCCTTGGCGGTCGGGGTGTCCTCGATGACGTCGTGCAGGATGGCCGCCACGATGCTCTGGTGGTCCATGTGCATCTCGGCCAGGATCCTGGCGACTTCCAGGGGATGATAGATGTAGGGCTCGCCCGTCATCCGGTGCTGGCCCTCGTGAGCCTCGGCACCGAAAAGGTACGCCCGATAGACTTCAGCGACCTGAGCCGGCTCGAGGTAGGTCTCGAGCAGTGCGCACAGGTCGCTGATGAGAAAGGGTGCGGTACCCCCCGCAGGGGCCTCCATCAATGGACGGGAGATCTTAGATCTCCTCCCTCACTTCTTCGTCACTGGTCAGGGACGCCTCGGCGTGCTCCTGGGCGGAGATCTCATCGAGGATGGCCGGGGTGACGAGCTCCTCGGCGATCTCGCGCAGCGCCACCACGGTAGGCTTATCGTTCTCCCAATCCAGCAAGGGCTCCTTGCCGCCCTCGATTTGGCGGGCACGCTTGGTCGCCACCAGCACCAGGTGGAATCGGTTGTCCACATTCTCAAGACAGTCTTCGACGGTAACGCGCGCCATGCTAAATGCTCCAAAGTTGTGCGGGCAGCCCCGCAGATGGTCTCTCTTGTCGCCCGCCCATGACTCGGACTGTGTCCCGGCGCGGCAACGAGCCGGCCCCGGCAACCATCCTGCAAAGGGGGGGACAGTAAATTCTACTCGATGCTCCCCCGGGGCGCCACCGCGGCCCGGCGCCTAAGCCAGCAGATCCGCCAACAGCCCCGCCAGGCGCGGGATCTGGGCCTCGCGGCGCAGCCGCCGGGCGATGAACACGGCCCGCAGCTCGGCCAGGGCCTGGTCGAAGTCGTCGTTGACGACCAGATAGTCGAATTCGCCGTGGTGGGCCATCTCGGCCTGGGCCTCGCCCAGGCGCCGGGCGATGACCTCCTCGCTGTCCTGGCCCCGTCCCCGCAACCGGGACTGGAGCTCGGCCCGCGACGGCGGGAGGATGAACACGCTCACGGCCTCGGGCATGACCCGGCGGATCTGGGCCGCGCCCTGCCAGTCGATTTCGAGAATGACGTCCACCCCCTGCGCCATCAACGCCTCGACACCGGCGCGCGAGGTCCCGTAGCAATTGCCGAAGACCTCGGCGTGTTCCAGAAAGCCGCCCTCGGCCGCCATGGCCTGGAAGGTCTCCCGGTCCACGAAGTGATAGTGCACCCCGTCCTGCTCGCCCGGACGCGGCGCCCGCGTGGTGTGCGAGACCGAAACGCGAACGTCCTCGGTCGATTCGACCAGGGCCTTGACCAGGCTGGTCTTGCCGGCGCCCGAAGGCGCGGAGACGATGTACAGGGAGCCCTGCGCCGTGGCGAAGCCAGACGGCGCGTCCGGGGAGGAGGTGGATGGGGCCACGGGGCGATTCCTTAAATATCGGGTATTGGTTGAAGACTATTCGATGTTCTGGACCTGTTCGCGCATCTGCTCGATCAACACCTTGAGGTCGACCGAGGCGCGCGTGGTCTCCGCATCGGCGGACTTGGAGCCCAGGGTGTTCGCCTCTCGGTTGAGCTCCTGCATGAGAAAATCGAGGCGCCGGCCCACCGGCTGCTCCTCGCCGAGCACGCGGCGTACCTCCTCGAGGTGGGTCTCGAGGCGGTCGAGCTCCTCGTCGACGTCCATGCGCTGGGCCAGATAGACCATCTCCTGTTCCAGGCGGCCGCTGTCGGGCTCGGTCCCGATCTCGGAGCCGATCTCGGACAGGCGCGCCAGCAGGCGCTCGCGAAGACGCTGCTGGATGGTCGGCAGCGCCTGGCGTACCCGCGCCGCCACCTCGGCCACGGCATCGCAGCGCTGTTCGATGAGGGACTTGAGCTTGTCGCCTTCGCGCTCGCGCGTGGCGACCAGGTCTTCGAGCGCCGAATCGAGCAGTGCGATGACCGCCCCGGCCAGTTTTTCCAGATCGGGCGCGGGCGTTTGCAGCACGCCCGGCCATCTGAGCACGTCCATGGAGCTCACCGGCGCCGGATTGTACAGCATGCTGTCCACCTCGCGGCTGGCGTGGGCCAGCCCCTGGGCGAATTCCTTATTGACCACCACCTCCCCGGCCTGGAGCTGTGGCGCCTCGTAGCGCATGTTGCAGTCGACCTTGCCCCGGCCCAGGCGCTCGCCAATGCGCTCGCGCAGCCGCGGCTCGAGGGCGCGCAGCTCCTCGGGCAGGCGCAGCGTGGTCTCGAGATAACGGTGATTGACGGAGCGCAGCTCCAGGGTCAGGTGGCCCCAACTGCCGTCGTCCTCCTTGCGTGTGAAGGCGGTCATGCTGCGTATCATCGGCGGTGCCCCTGTCGTTGATTCGGCCGAAATGGTCCGGTGGTCGCTTCGATATAGACGCCCATACTACCCCGTCCGCACCGCTGCACTAAACCCCGAAGCGGGCCGGGCCGATAGAATCCAGGGGGCCGCGCACCGCCGAAAGGCCAGGCACGCTACGAGATCGCCGCGGCCTTGTGCTAACCTGGACCGACTTAGAATTACAACAAACGCGCAAATGGGATCTGCTGCCGGTACGGGCGCCTATTGAACCAAACGATGAGCGACGACAATACGATATTGCCCCACGGCACGGTGGTCGACGACTATGTCGTCGAACGCCCGTTGGGCGGAGGCGGATTCAGTATCGTGTATCTGGCCCGCGAGCGCAGCACCAACCAACAGGTCGTCATCAAGGAATACATGCCCCGCCAGATCGCGCTGCGCATCGACGGCGCCAACGTCATCGCCTCCGACGACCGGCATATCGAACGCTTCGCCCACGGGCGGCGCCTGTTCTTCCAGGAGGCGAGCACCCTCGCTACCCTCAAGCACCCGAACATCGTCAACGTCATCAATTTCTTCCGTGCCAACGGCACGGTCTATATGGTCATGGAATTCCAGGAGGGCGTGAACCTGCTGGGATACATCAAACGCCATCGGGGCAATCTCAGCGAGACCTTCCTGCGTACCGTGTTCCTGCCGCTGCTCGACGGCCTGAACCTCATCCACTCGCGCGGCCTGCTGCATCTGGACATCAAGCCGAGCAATATCCATCTGCGTCGCGGCGCCAATCCGCTGCTGCTGGACTTCGGCGCGGTCCACGAGATGATGCATTCGCGCCAGTTCCAACCCACGCAGGTGATCACACCGGGTTTCTCACCCATCGAGCAGCTCGATCCCGGCGGCTACGTGGGCCCGTGGACCGACATCTACGCCATGGGCGCGACCATGCGCGCCTGCATCGAGGGCAAATCGCCGCCGCCGTCCGTGGAGCGGCGCGAACAGGACAACATGCGCCCGGCGGCCAATGCGTTTCGCCGACGCTATTCGGCCGCGCTGCTCGAGGCGATCGACTGGGCCATGGAGGTCGACCCCCTGCACCGGCCGCAGAATGTCGAACAGCTGGTTGCCGCCATCAACCGGGAGCCCGGCACGCCGGCGCCGAACGACAGCGGCAATAACCTGAACATACCGCTGCCCTGGTCGCGGGAGTGAGTCGGGGAAATGCAGTACGAAATCGGCCGCGCGAGCCGTATCGGCAACCGCGAAAACAATCAGGACCGCTTTGCCGCCTTTGAGGCCGAAGGCGGTGTGCTGCTCGCGCTCGCCGACGGCATGGGCGGCAAGCTTGGCGGCGAGCTCGCCGCACAGACCCTGATCGACGTGGCCGCCGCGGCGGTGGCACAACAAAGCTTCCCCATCGCCTATCCGCAGAACTTCCTTTCCAAGATCGTCGACGAGGCGCATGCGGCGGTATTGAGCGCCGGCCAACGCCACGTCCCGCCCATCGAGCCCGGCACAACGGCAGTGCTGTGTCTGGTCCAGCAGCGCAGCGTATGGTGGGCGCATGTCGGCGACAGCCGTCTGTATCTGTTCCGAAACGGCGTACCGCTGTATCGCACGCGCGACCACTCCTATGTCGAGCACCTGTATCAGGAGGGCCAGATCAGCCTGGACAAGCGCCAGGGCCATCCGATGCGAAACTACGTCACGCAGTGCCTCGGTCTGCGCCCCGAGCCCCCCGAGGTGACCCTCAGCAATCAGACGCCGCTGCAGGTCGGCGACGTGCTGCTGTTGTGCTCGGACGGTTTGTGGGAGCCGCTGGGCGATGCGCAGATGGGTGCGGTTCTCATGGAAGAGGCTCTCGACGAGGCGCTCAACAACATGGCCCAGCAGGCCGAGGAGCTCGCCTATCCCAACAGCGACAATATCAGCGCCCTGGCGCTGCGGGTGGTCTCGCTGGAGGCCAAACGAGCGGCGCCGCCGGCGGCCAAATCGACCGATGACGAAGACGATCGGCTGAGTGCCGCGATCGAAGAGATCGAGCGGGCGCTGAGCAAATACCGCGACGAGATGAACGACTGACGCCCGCGCCGCCAGGCCTATCGTCGCCCATATCGCCGTGGGCACCTCGCGACACCTCCCCGGCCGCGTTATAATCGCGCCACGCTTCTTCTCCCATCATTGTGTTGCCGACGAAAGGACCCCCGATGCGCCCCAGCGGCCGAGCCCCCGATCAGATGCGCGAAGTGAAATTGACGCGCGGATACACCAAGCACGCCGAAGGTTCCGTACTCGTCGAATTCGGCGACACCAAGGTCATCTGCACGGCAAGCGTCGACGAGCGCGCGCCCGGCTGGATGCGCGGCTCGGGCAACGGCTGGGTCACCGCCGAGTACGGCATGCTGCCGCGCTCGACCGGCTCGCGTATGGGCCGCGAGGCCGCGCGCGGCCGCCAGGGCGGGCGCACGATGGAGATCCAGCGCCTCATCGGGCGTTCGCTGCGGGCGGCGGTCAACATGGAGGCCCTGGGTGAACGCACGATCACCATCGACTGCGACGTCATCCAGGCCGACGGCGGCACGCGCACCGCGTCCATCACGGGCGGCTACGTTGCCCTGGTCGATGCCGTGAACCACCTGCTCGACAAGAAGATAATCAAAAAGAATCCCATCCACGGCCAGGTCGCCTCCGTGTCTGTCGGCATCTACGACGGCACGCCGGTGCTCGACCTCGACTACGCCGAGGACTGCAACGCCGAGACCGACATGAACGTGGTCATGAACGATGCCGGCGCCTTCATCGAGGTCCAGGGCACGGCCGAGGGGCACGCCTTCCGGCGAGACGAGCTCGACGCCATGCTGGCCCTGGCCGAGAGCGGCATTGCCCGGCTGGTCCGCGCCCAACACGAGGCGCTCGAGGCGGGCTGAGCCGCCGCGCGTCGACATGACGGCAGGGATACCGAGACCATGAGCGACAAGCACCGCGTCGTGCTCGCCAGCGGCAATTTGGGCAAGGTGCGCGAGATCAATCAGCTCCTGACCGAGCTGGCCATCGAGGTGCTCCCCCAGTCCGAGTTCCAGGTGCCCGAGGTCGAGGAGACGGGGCTGACCTTCGTGGAGAACGCCATCCTCAAGGCGCGCAACGCGGCAGCCCGCACCGGCCTGCCCGCCATCGCCGACGATTCGGGCCTGGAGGTCGACGCCCTGAACGGCGCGCCCGGGATCTATTCGGCGCGCTATGCCGGCCCCGGCGCCAGCGATACCGACAACCTGCAGCGCCTGCTGGGCGAGCTGGACGGAGTCGCCGAGGCCGAACGCAGCGCGCGCTTCCAGTGCCTGATGGTGTACATGCGCCACGCCGGCGACCCGACCCCGATCATTTGCCAGGGCACCTGGGAGGGCCGGATTCTGACTGCCGCGCAGGGCAGCGGCGGTTTCGGCTACGACCCGGTCTTTTTCGTGCCCGACCGGGGCTGCAGCGCCGCCGAGCTCTCCCCCGAGGTCAAGAACAGCCTGTCACACCGCGGCCAGGCCCTGCGCTGCCTGGTCGCCGCCCTGGGGCACTGATCTCCGCATCCCGCAGGTCTCTTGCCGGCGACCCCGGCCGAGATGCGGGGCGGCCTCCACCTGCCGGATTCATATACCCGGTCAATGCTCGCGTCCGGTACCCCCGCGTTTTCCTCATAATAACCACACATTGATCCAGGTCATTGTCGACCGCTCCCTGCTCGCAGATATTAGTTTTCCGTTAAACCCGTACCTTCTAAATAAGTGACGGTCGGCCGGAAACCCGGCGATACGTCGCACGCATACGCAGGAGAGAGATGTCATGAGCAAGCGATTCCAGAAGCGACTGATCCCATCGGCGATCGCCGGCGCCCTGGCCGTCGGACTCGGCCTCGCGGCCACCACGGGCACCGCACAGGCCCTGCAGCAGGGCGACTGGCTGGTGCGCGTCGGCGCCAGCACCGTCGAGCCCAACGAAAGCTCGAGCAACCCAACAGGCGCGCTGCCCGCCGGGAGCGAGGTCAGCATCAACTCCAACACCCAGCTCTCGTTCACCGTGGCCTACATGTTCACCAACAACATCTCGTTCGAGATATTGGGCGCCACGCCGTTTTCGCACGATATCTCGGGCGCCGGGACGCTGGCCGGCGCCGGCAAGATCGCCGAGATCAAGCACCTGCCGCCGACCTTCAGCGTGAACTGGCACTTCCAGCCGCAGGCCCGGCTTCGCCCCTATGTCGGCGCCGGCATCAACTACACCTATTTTTACGATGAAAAGACCCAGGGCCTCGGTGCCACAGACATCAGCCTCGATAGCTCGTGGGGGCCGGCTGTGCAGGCCGGTCTGGACTACGACATCAACAACAAGTGGTTCCTCAACGCCAACGTGCGCTACATCAAGATCAGCACAACGGCAAAGTTGACCGGCGCTGTGACTGGTAACCTCGACGTGGACGTCGACCCGATGGTCTACACGCTGGCCGTGGGCACCCACTTCTAATAGACCGTCTACAACGACACCGCGCCGTGCAGGGGCAACCCTGCACGGCGCCGCCGTTTCACCCTGTCTCCTTTGCTACAATAGCCCCGGTCACGCGCCGCCCGGCGCGTCCGTCCCCGACCGAGGCCCATGTTCCAGTTCACCGCGCTGCCGCCCTTGTCGCTCTACGTGCATGTTCCCTGGTGCGTGCGCAAGTGTCCCTACTGCGACTTCAACTCGCACGAGATGCGGGAGGAGTTACCCGAAGCCGATTACATCGATGCGCTGCTGGCCGATCTCGAGCAGGACCTGCCAAGCGTATGGGGCCGGCCCGTGGTCAGCGTCTTCATCGGCGGAGGCACGCCGAGCCTGTTGTCGGCCGAGGCGCTCGATCGACTGCTCTCCGGTCTGCGGGCACGGCTCATGCTCCCGCCCGATGCTGAGGTCACGCTGGAGGCCAATCCGGGCACGGTCGAACAGGCACGCTTTACCGAGTATCGGGCGGCCGGCGTCAATCGCCTGTCCATCGGCGTGCAGAGCTTTTCCGACGAGTCGCTCGAGCGCATCGGGCGCATCCACGGCCGGCGCGAAGCGATACGCGCGGCCGAGTCGGCGCACGCGGCCGGCTTCGACAACTTCAATCTCGATCTCATGTTCGCACTGCCTGGACAGTCTCTGGCGCAGTCCGAGCAGAACGTGCGCACGGCCATCGACCTGGAGCCGACGCATATCTCGCATTACCAGCTCACGCTGGAACCCAACACCCTGTTCGCGCATCGGCCGCCTTCGCTGCCCGACGAAGACACGGCCTGGGAGATGCAAACGGCCTGCCAGGACATACTCGCGGCCCACGGCTATACTCAATACGAAGTCTCCGCCTACGCGCGTGCCGGCCGGCGCTGCCGGCACAACCTGAACTACTGGCGCTTCGGGGACTACCTGGGAATCGGTGCCGGTGCGCACGCCAAGATCAGCGACGCCCAGCACCAGACCATCACGCGCACCAGCAAGGTCCGACACCCGCGCGACTATCTGCAGCGCGCCTCGGGCAGCGAACGCGTCGATACCGAACGCCGGCTCGGCCGCGGCGATGCCGCATTCGAGTTCATGCTCAACGCGCTGCGCCTGCGCGAGGGCTTCGAGAGTGAATTGTTCGCGGCGCACACCGGCCTGCCCATCCGCACCGTCGAGACGCCGCTGCAGGAAGCCGAACGGCGCGGCTGGATCGAGTGGAACCTGACGCACATCCGCCCCACGGACGAGGGGCAGCGCCTGCTCAACGACCTGCTGGGACTGTTCCTGCCGGAGGGGGAACGATGATGCACGAAACAGAGGTCATCTGCCCGTATTGCGGCGAAGAATTCACCGCGGTCGTCGACTGCTCGGCGGGCAACCAGCAATATATCGAGGACTGCGAGGTGTGCTGCAGCCCGATCGTTTTCTCGCTGACCACGGACGCGGCGGGCAACCTGCTCGGCCTGGAGACGCGCCAGGACAACGAATAAGGGGCGCGCTCGCCCCGAGACTGCGACGAGGGGCGGGAATCATGAACGACCGAGGCGACTACATCCCGATCAGTTGTGCCAGCTACAGCGACTACGAAGTCGCCATCCTGCACCGCCAGACGCTGCGCGTGCGCTGGCGCGGCCCCGACGGTGGCGAACATATTGCGCGCCTGCGCCCGATGGACCTGCAGACCAAAAGCGGAGAGGAGTTTCTGATCGCCGAAGATGCGCACGGCGAGTCCCTGCGGCTCAGACTGGACTGGATTCAAAGCGCCGAGGCGATAACATAGGGGCAGTGCCACCAACGGGCCCCGACAGCAGAATGACTTCACTGACCCACTACCGCGATATACCCGCCTACATCACCAAGGACGGCTCCGAGATCCGCGAGCTCATGCACCCCGACGTGCAGGGCAACCAGGCCCAGAGCCTGGCCGAGGCGACCGTGCCGCCCGCCACGCGCACCGTGCTGCATCGCCATGCGCGCACCGAGGAGCTCTACCACATCACCGCCGGCACCGGCCTGATGACCCTGGGTGAGCGCCGCTTCGACGTGGGCCCCGGCGACACGGTGTGCATCGCACCCGGCACGCCGCACTGCATCGAGAACACGGGCGACGAGCCGCTGCGCATCCTGTGCGCCTGTTCGCCGGCCTACTCGCACGGCGACACCGAGCTGCTGGAAGCCGAGTGAGGCAAAGCGGCGCGGCGATGCGCATCGGGGTGGACCTCGGTGGGACCAAGATCGAGGCACTCGCGCTCGACCGGGAGGGCATTGAGCTGTATCGGCGCCGTATCGACTCGCCGCGTGACGATTACGATGCGACGCTGAGCGCGATCACCGCCCTCGTCGATGAGGTGGAGACCGAGACCGGAGGCCGCGGCAGTGTCGGCATCGCTATTCCCGGTGCCGTCTCGCCCGCCACCGGCCGAATTAAAAATGCCAACTCCACTTGGCTGAACGGGCAGCCGCTGCGCGAAGATCTCGAACGCGCGCTCGAGCGGGAGGTCCGGCTGGCCAACGACGCCAACTGCTTCGCGATCTCTGAGGCGACGGACGGCGCCGCGCGCGCCGCCGCGCTCGTCTTTGGGGTGATCCTCGGTACCGGCACGGGCGGTGCGATTGTACACAAGGGCCGAGCGCTCACCGGAGCCAACGCCATCGCCGGCGAATGGGGCCACAATCCCCTGCCCTGGCCCGATGCCGACGAATATCCGGGGCCCGCCTGCTGGTGCGGCCGCGCCGGCTGCCTGGAGACCTGGCTGTCCGGCCCGGGCATGGCCGCCGATCACCAGCGCCGCACGGGCGAGGGCCTCACCGCCGAGGTGATCGCCGCGCGCGCCGCCGCCGGCGACAGCAATGCCGAGGCGACGCTGCAGCGCTATGAACGGCGGCTGGCTCGAGGCCTGGCCTCGGTCATCAACCTGTTGGACCCCGAGGTGATCGTGCTCGGCGGCGGCCTTTCCAAGCTCGAAAGGCTTTATGAACGCGTACCCGCGCTCTGGGAGGCGTATGTATTCTCGGACACGGTCACGACGCGCCTGCTGGCCCCCGTGCACGGCGATGCCAGCGGGGTCAGGGGTGCGGCGTGGCTGTGGGAATGAGCGGGGTCCCGGCCGGGGCGCTGCCCCGGCCACCGCGCCATCGGGTGTTAACGCCGCCCGCGCGCGGCGCCTGATACGCCGCCGCCACCCTGGCGCGACCAGCCCGAGCTGCCGGTACTCCGGTTCGTCGAGCCTCCCGACCACTGCGAACGCTCGCGATGGCGATACCGATAGGTGTTCCCTGTCTGGTTGCCGTTGCCCGCGCCGATGGCCCGGCCGTAACGGTACTCGTGTTGCAACTGCGACTGCGCGGCGACATCGCCCGACATGGACCGAGGCTCCGCGTTGAGCGTTCCGACCGCCGTCAGGGCGAGAAGACCCGTAAACAGCGCACGCCTCAGGTAGCTGACTGATTGCTTCATCGATCGTCTCCGAATGGTTGCATCAAGGGATACAACGTATCGGAGCCGATTGCGTTGACACGGCGTCGGGCCGGGCCGGGTTATTCGGCGCGCTTTTCGGCGCGGCGCGCCGACGGCGCTCAGACCAGCATGGATCCGACTGAGGCGGTGCGCAGGCGTTGGACGAAGTCGGCGACCTCCGCCGCGCCTTCCTCCGGCGCCCAGGCGGCGAACTCCGCGGCACTCGCCGGGTCGTATGGACCTTCCTTGATCTCCACGAATGCCGAATCCTCGGCCGTCGGCAGCCAGGTATGCCAGGTGTTGGCCGGTATCTCGAAGGCGACCACGCCCGCCTGCGGTCCGACCGCCTGGCGCTCGGTCACTCGACCCTCGTCGTCGAATACCAGCACGTCGAAACCGCCGCGAATGACCAGCGCAAACTCCCACTTGGTCGGATGGCGGTGCGGGCGGAAGTAGGAGTCCTGCTTGGCGGCGATGAAGTAGCGCTGCACCGGCGCATCGCCTGAGGTGTGCACGTTGTAATTCGTACGCCGGCGCGGGCTTTGGCCTGCCTTGGCGACGAGGTCGTCGATCAAGTCCGCAGTGATGAGTTTCATGGGCGTGTTCCCGGCGTCGGCCGCACTGGGCGGCAGTATAAAGGCTCAAGGATATTTAAAGCGCGGCCCGCGCACCAGCTGCCCCGCCGCTACCCGCCGTCGCCTTCCATCTCGCGCATCATCCCGGGGCCGCCCGTGCGCCGGTAGCGCAGGTACAGCCATCCGGCGAGAAGCAGGGTCAGCACGTTGAGCACCGTCGTATAGTTCAGCGAAAAGGCGGCGCGACCGACGTCGGCGCTGCGCTCGACCGGAACCCAGTCGAAGGCGCCGAACAGGAACTCGACAGCGAGAGCGGCCAGGACCATCACGATATAGAACGTGATAAAGAGGAAAAGACTCATGCGCCAGCCGTAATACTTCCGGTAGATGTTCAGGATCGGCAGGATGATCAGGTCGCCGAATATGAAGGCGACCACGCCGCCGAAGCTGATGCCACCGTTCCACAGCACCGCCGCCAGAGGAACGTTGCCGATCGAGCAGGTAAACGAGGCGACGGCGATCAAGGGCCCTATGATCGGTCCCCACAGCTTGGCGAGCAGTGGATTGTCCGCGAAGAACGCCGCGTGCCAGAAGCTCGCGGGGACCAGAGCACCGAGCGTGCCGGAAATGAGCAGCCCCGCCACGATGTCCTTCCAGAGCATGACCCAGTTCATGACGAAGAAGTGGCTGATGGAGGTCCAGCCCTCGCCGGAGGTCAGGCGATCACGCCAGCTGCCCTGCTTGGCCATCGTGGCCATTCCGGCGTGTCCCTCCATCTTACCGGCGAGCCCTTTCTTGGCCTGCGCACGCGCCGCGTCCACCCATTTGCGCCGCAGCGCGAGACGAAACGACAGAACGAGCAGCGTAATCATAATCGCGCCGCCGATGAACTCTGCCGCGCCAAAGCTCCAGCCCATGAGTACGATCAAGAGCACACCGAGCTCGATGACCAGATTCGTCGAAGCGAACTGAAAGGCCATCGCGGCGGTGAAGTCGCCGCCCTTGCGGAAGATGGAGCGCGCGATGGCGACCGCCGCGTAGGAACAGGACGACGAGGCGGCGCCGAGCAGCGATGCCTTGGTAATCGACCCCGCCGAATCGTCGGGCAGGAGCTTTTGCAGCTCCGACTTGGAGACCAGAACGTCGACGACAGCCGAAATGGTGAACCCGAGGATGAGACCCCAGAGGACTTCCCATCCCATGGCAGCGGCGAGATACAGGGCCTCGCCGATGGCGTGGAAGATATCCGACATACGATGGCCCTTCGCATGGTCGATGTGGAGCCGGGCGGACGCACCCGGGATCGTCCCGCATGGGGAAGGAAGTCTTGTCGCGGCGGTCCGTGCTCAGCGCATCGCCAACCCTATCGCACACGGGCGCCGGCTTTCAAATGACGTGATGCCGCCGGTTTGTGCCGTCGTGATACTCCTACCGGCCCTCTGCCCCCTCCGGGTCATGGACCGACGATTCCCAGGCCAGCATCGCGCCCTTGAGTTCCGCACCGCCGCGGTAGCCGCCGACCGTGCCGTCGGACCGGATGACCCTGTGGCAGGGGATCAGGTAATTGATCGGGTTGGCCGCAATGGCATTGGCAACGGCCCGGGCGGCCCTCGGCATGTCGAGGCTCTCGGCGAGCGTCCGATAGGAGGTAAGCGAGCCCTCGGGGATGCGCAGCAGGGCCCGCCACACGTTGACCTGGAAGTTCGTGCCCTGCACCGCAAGATGGATCTTGGCATCCGCCGGATAGGGTCGGCGAAAGATGGCGTCGGCCGTTGCCGCGGCCCGCGCACCATTCTCGCGCAGCGTCGCCAGGCAAAACAGGCGGCGCAGACGCGTCAGCTCGCGCTGCCTGGTCTGCGCATTAACGAACGACAGCAGACACACGCCGCGCGTCGTCTCGGCGATCAGCATCTCGCCGAACGGCCCGGATACGAAGCCATAGTCGATGATCAGGCCCTGCCACTCGGCCTTGAACTCGCCCGGACTGGACGCCTCGATGGCGACGAACTGCTCGTGCAGACGTGACGGGCCGCTCAGCCCCAGAGCGTGGGAGACATCCAGAACGCTCGCGGATTCGCGCAGCATGGCCTTGGCGCGCTCGACGGTCAGCACGCCCAGGTAGCGTTTCGGGCTGATGCCCACCCAGCGGCGAAAAAGGCGCTGAAAGTGGTGGGGGCTCAGCCCGGCGTGATGCGCCGCGGCGTCCAGCCCCGGCCGCTCGGCGAGGTTCGATTGCAGATAGCGGATGGCCCGCTCCATGCGCGCATAGTCGTTTGTCACGGTCGGCTCCAGGCTGGCTCCAGGCCTCCATCAATAGCGCATCGAACTGACCAAGGCCACCCGATTCTTGCGCTGTCATCGACGCCGCGCTCGAACGCCTTCAACGGCTGGCGACCGTCCCTCGTGCGATCCCCACGGGCCTGCCGCCGGCTCAGGTACGCACGGTCAACACGTGGTCCCAGTAGGGCGGGTCGCTGAGGTGTTCCTTTAAATAGTCGATGAACAAGCGGGTCTTCGCCGGCAGGAAGCGCCTGGACGCATAGATCGCGTAAATCGGCAGGTCCAGCAGGTCATAATCTTCCAGCAGCATCTTGAGCTCGCCCCGGCGAATGGCATCGCTGGAATTGAAGGTCGGGAGCATCGTGACACCCATACCGGCGATCGCCGCTTCGGTCAGCAAGTCCGGATTGTTGCTCTTGAACACCTCTTTGATCTTGACCGAATAATCCTTGCCGTCCTTCGCGAACGGCCAGATCGCACCGGCGGTATGAGCGAACAGGAGACAGGCGTGGTCCCGTAAATCGTCCGGTGTCTTCGGTGCGGGATGGTTGGCCAGATAATCCGGCGAGGCGACGATCACGTGTCGACACCGCGTCAGATAGCGAGCAATGAGATTCGAATCGGGCGCATTGCTGACGCGAACGGCCATGTCGAAGCCTTCGTCGACCAGATCGACATAACGATCGGTGCAGACCATCTCCACTTTGACCGCCGGGTAGTCCCGCATGAACCGCGCCACCAGCGGCGCCAGATGCAGCGACGCGAAATTGGTAGGTGCGCTGACCCGCAGCGTGCCACTCGGCTCCTGGCTCAAGCCCGATACCACGCCGTCCGCCTCTTCCAGATTGTGCAGGATCTCGCGGCATCGCTCGTAATACAGCCGGCCGGACTCGGTCGTGCTGACGTGTCGGGTGGTGCGGTGTAGCAACCGCCCTCCGAGCTGGCTTTCCAGCTGGGAGACATATTTGCTGGCCGCGGCGCGCGACATGCCGAGGCGGGCACTGGCGGCCGAGAAGCTCCCCATCTCGACCACGTGCACGAACACGCGCATGGCAGTCAGCCGATCCATCCAACGATTGTAGACACTGGGTTGACAATCTATCAACCAAACCGCCGTTTATTATTTTCAGGTTACTAATAGACTCATTCTTACACCACAAAAACACAAGGGGGGAGAAAGATGAGCCTACAGACACAAACCACCGAAACGAGCCCGTCACCGGCAGCGATGGGCGGGGCCGCCGGTGAGGTCGCCCTCGACCCCAGTCACATCATGCAGACGGCGACGGCGTTCTGGGCCTCCAAGGTCCTGCTGACGGCGGTGGAGTTCGACCTGTTCACCGCGCTCGGCGATAACGCCAGGAGCGCCGATCAGCTCGGCGAAGAGCTGAGCATCCACCCGCGGGGCCGATACGACTTCTTCGATACCCTGGTGGCGGCGGGCTTCCTGCAGCGCGAGGGCGACGGGGCCGAAGGACGGTACCGCAACACCCCGAACACCGCCGCCTTCCTGAACCGGAACAGCCCGGCCTATATCGGGGGATTGCCGGAGATGCTCAATGCACGCCTGTTCGGCTTCTGGAACCACCTGGGCGAGGCCCTGCGTACCGGTCAGCCTCAGAACGAGATCAAACATACCGGCAAGCCGATCTTCGAGGAACTCTATGCCGATCAGGCCCGCCTGGGCCAGTTCCTGGACTCCATGACCGGTTTTCAGGCCGCCAATTTCATGCAGCTGGCGGAGGAGTTCGACTTTTCGCGTTACAAGACAGTGAGCGATATCGGCGGTGCCCTGGCGCTGCTGTCGCGCATCGTCGGCGGCCGCCACCCACACCTGCGCTTTACCAGTTTCGATCTCCCGCCCGTGGCCCCGCTCGCGCAGAAGCATGTCGAGGAAGCAGACATGGCCGATCGCATCAAGATCGTCTCGGGGGACTTCTTCGCCGATCCGCTGCCCAAGGCCGACGTCATCACCATGGGCAACATCCTGCACGACTGGAATCTGGAGAAGAAAAAGGTACTGATCAAGAAGGCCTACGATGCCCTGCCCGAAGGCGGCGCCTTGATCGCCATCGAGAACCTGATCGACGACGCCCGGCGCGAAAACCTCTTCGGCCTGCTGATGTCGCTGAATATGCTGATCGAATTCGGCGACGCCTTCGACTACACCGGGGAGGATTTCCGCACCTGGTGCAAGGAAGCCGGATTCAAGGATTTCGAGATCATCGGCCTGGCCGGTCCGACCAGCGCCGCGGTGGCGTACAAGTAGTTGTTTGCCGTGTAGGGCGGCGGCGTGGCTGGGTCATACCCGCTCGTCGCCGCCCTGTCCTACTCAGGCGCGCTTTTGTGCACGTCCTCGTAGGCCAGCATCCGCAGCAGCCGCTGTTCTTTTGCATCGTCGAACCCACACGAATGTTTCCATTCCTTTGGGTTCTCGTAGGTGCCGAACAGCATGTCCCACCACGTAATGTCACCGTAATTGTTGCGGTGACGATTGTATTGATGATGGATCCGATGCATCTCCGGGCGCTGGAAGAAGAAGCCGACCCAGCGCGGCGTCCTGACGTTCGTGTGGTAGAAGAACTCACCAACGGCCGTGCACAGCGTATAGACCGCGCCGGCCTTGATCGACAGTCCCAGCAGCGTGTAGACCAGGACACTGCCGATCAGCGAATTGGCCACCATCTCACCGGGATGCTTGTAGAACGAGGTGATGACCTCCAGGCGTTGGGGGCTGTGGTGGATCTGGTGAAAGGCCAGCCACAGGAAATCGTACTCGTGCCGCCAGCGGTGCCACCAATAAAAGACAAAGGTCGCAATAAAATACGCGAGCAGTCCGCCGCCGACCGAACCGAGGTAGCCGGACAGGGAAAAGACCGACCACTCCGACAGCCACCGCTCCCAGGTCAGCCCGGCGAGGATAATGACCCCAAGTTGTACACCGTTGACGAGCACGACCCGCAGCGGCCAGGTCCTTACCCGCGGCAGCGGCCAGCCCGGAAATCCGCGCTCCAACAGAAAGCAGCCCACGAATATCGCCAATATCGTATAGAGCACCGGCCCCCCTAGTGGCCCGGCATGGAACAACCGGGCAAATGATATAATTGCGTGATGGACGCCAACGCCCCCAAACTATCCAGCAAATACCTGATGTACGGCGCCTTCGGGCTCGGGCTCGCCACGGCCATTGCCGTCCGGGCGATCATCGTGCTCGACCACCTGCACCCGACCTGGGTCCGCCCCGTGTGGTACTTCGCCGTCCTGGGCAATTTCGTGTTCTTTTATTATAGGTATCTGATTACGAATAAACGGAAGCGCGCCGTCCAGGAACATGAGCTGATTCACAAAATTACCACCGGACAGCCGCTCACCCCAAGCGATCGGGAGGTGCTGCTGTATCTGCTCAGCTCCATCAAGAAATCACCCGAAAACCTGAACTACCTGATCATTTTCGCCTTTTCTATTCTGGCCATAGGCATCGACCTGACTTTCGTCTTTTTGGAATAGACTCCGTTGTCCGGAAACCGGCTCAGGCCACAGTCGCCCAATGCCCGGCATCGACGGCAAGTCGCACGGTGGGCGGACAACAGCGCCGGCGCCGCACGCGCCACCTACTTCGCCCGGTTGGCCTTTCGCTTTTGCTGAGCCATATTGAAGTCGACCGCGGCCCGCACAAGCGCCTTGAACGCGCGGGCGTCCAACGCTTCGCCCTCGTGCAGATCTATCGCCCGCCTGGTGTTCCCATCCAGACTCGAATTGAAGAGCTTATCCGGGTCGTTTAACGAAGCCCCTCGGGCGAAAGTCAGCTTCACCTTGCCCTTGTAGGCCTCTCCGGTGCAGATAATCCCATCGTAGGACCATACAGGAACCCCGGCCGGGTTCGATGGTTTTCTCCATTTCACCTCTTCAACGACATCCGGGACCTCGTCGTGGATAAGCTTACGTATCGCGCTTAGGGTCTCCCCGCGCCAGTCCGCGTACTCAGCGAGTTTCTGGTCGATGAGCTCCGATGCCGGGCGATTATCGGGCGAATCCGAATCCGTCATATTCTTCTCTTTCACGAGTGCCCCTGGGTCGGACTAACGACCACATAAGGGGCGCGATGTCAGCAACGCGCCAATGAGCGAAGAGCCTGACGCGGTTTGGTTGTCCAATTGTACCGCTAAACAGTTCCGGTGAGATTTCCAGTAGCGACACACCGCGCCTATTTTTCTGGCTGGGGTCTGCTCCGTGCGTCAATAACCGATTGACCACTTGGGCGCTGTGATGTGAATTCATCGCCGCAAACCAAAGCGGCGTATTTCCGTTGGCGTCTTTTGAATCAATATCCGCTCCAGCCTCAATCAGTATTTCTGCGACACCAACGTCGCCTTGTTGAGCGGCGAAATGCAGCGGAGACCAGCCATTCTCATCCCGCCCATTAACATCTTCGCCGCCCTCAATCAATTCAGTAGCCGCACTCGCCCTTTTTCCATTTGGGCGGTCGATACAAACATAATGAAGCGCCGATCTCCCGTATTCGTCAGACACGTTCATAATTCCTTTTTGTGGTTCGCCGTTCGCGTTGAGTCGCGCACCGACGAGGCGCTTGGGTCTCGGACGCGCTGACAGGATATCCAATATAGATGCTCGACTACGATTCCAGCAGCTCTTTTAGGCTTGCGAGGTCTTTCTCGACTGCGAGACCGTCCGCGGCGAATTGCTCGTCGGACATCCCCGGCTGCCGGAATAAGGTAAAAATGAACTCGCTTCCGTCTCCGTTTGACACGACGCGCATCGGATTGTGCACGATCACACCCGACTCGAGCTCGACGTCATGGTCCATGACGCCGAATTCATTCTTCTCCGAAAACCGTACCTTCACTTTGCCGAACGGTGCCACAGCCACCCACGCATCATCCTCCCGCGTGACCTCAGAGCTGGCCAATCCGGCAGCCCACAGCGGCAGATTCCTCCCGTCGGAGGCGAACTCGTAGACCTCGCTCGGACGGCGGGCGATATATATACTTAAATGGCGGACATCGTGCATTCGAGCGACTCGTTCCCGTTATATGTCAGGCCGGCGGAACATTTAAGCTAAGGGACCCGAGAAGGCGACGCAACGGACCTGACGGCCCACCGATACGCCTTGTAGTCCACGCCACGATTCAAGCACCTGCTTCTCCATCCTTACCGAAGACAGCGATACCTTTGGCAAGGATGGCCTCGACAACTTCCGTCTTCGCGGCCGCATAGTCGTTCATGTCGGTCCACTTTCGTTTGGCAAGCGTCCGCTTTGCATGCTCATACGCAGACCTATCTTCTGCATTAGAGCGAAGCTGGTTGCGAAACGCCAGGTATCGGCCAATCTCCTTCGATTGAGGCGGAAAAATGTGGACGTGAACATCTCGCTCAGGGGTCCGTACCATGCGATGTTCGTCAAATTCCGGTTCACGAACTCTCAGCTCATAGCCTGCCTGTTGCAAGGCCGGCAGGTAACCCGCCTCATCGCCCGGGTCGGCCACGACCACCAATATGTCGATAATTGGTTTCGCCGCCAATCCCGGCACGGATGTCGAGCCGATATGTTCGACTCGGAGCGCCGCGTCCCCAAGAGCCGCACGGAGTTTAAGCGCGCGTTCTTCGAACATGGTCGGCCAACACGCATCGTATTCGTAAATCTCCACGTTACGCTCTTCGCGGCCGCCAATGAGTCCCGCTTCGTGTGGTGCAGGCATTTTGGTCATCCGTTCGACGCCCCTCCTCCCGGCGGCTAACGTTCGCGTCACCCCGGCAACCAGGGTATTCTCGGTTTCTACGACGGGTGCCCCAACGCCGCGGCTCCGGTAGCTAGGGGATCGGCCCGTTTACAGCTTGAGCTATACCGCACCGAACATCATAACCCCGATAATCGCTATCGCGAGAAGGACTATAAAGAGCATCATCTTATTGAAAAGATTTTCCGTGCTCTTTTCCCGTACGCGTTCCATCTCCCGATAGTATGCATCGACGTCCACAGGATTCGAGACCTCATGCTCCCGGTCCTTCAGCAATGCGAGCGCGTCGTCTAACTGCTCATCGAACACCACCCAGAACGCATACCTTCGCGCGGCCAGCACGATTCCCAGATTCCCGGCGGATGCTTCGTTACCGACGAACACGGGGATCCCTTTCGATTCGAGCAACAACCTCGCATCGTCAATCTCGGATTTCTCGCCCGACTGGAACAGGAGTTTCATTCGTTTCTCGGATAACGTTTAAGTTAAAGGGCGCCGTGCTTTTTGTGGCGTCCCTTTTTGAACGCCTAGTTAGGTATGTTTAACTAACTTATACAAGGCATTCATTCCGTTGGCGGCTCTTCAAACCTAATACAGTTATGTCGAACATAAATCTCCTTAGGCTCGCCTTCTTCCTGAAGTACTAGTTTGTCCGAAGTTACTTTGTCTACAGTATAAATATATTTGTCTCCAGAACTCCCTAAGATCGATAGCGTTTTATTTTTTAGTTTCCAAACCCCGAAAATAGCAGGTCTAGAATGAAGCCATGAATAAAACTTGTGCTCACCATCTTCAATGACCAACTCAAACTCTTCATGGTAAGCATTCTTTGATCCTGCGCACCAATCTCCTAATATAATTTTCTTGTCAATACTTTTTGCTGAACTAGAAGTAAAAACGAGGAGCAAAGCAATAACTGTTAAAACTCTCATATTTTTCACCTAACGATTAAAGTAACCGGGCCGAAAAAGCGGAGCTTTTGAGGGTCCGAGCAGGGCCAGAGGCCCTGCGTGGTTGACTGTATTGTTATGTTGAGCTTTTCCTAAACCATTCCGGGTCGGTTGCAATTGTTGACTCAAAACCAGACTCCAAAGACTTTTCTAACCAATATTGGCCTTTTTCACGATTTGGTTCTACGCCAGGGCCGCCGGTTATATACAACACACCAAGCTCATGCGCTGCGTGGCCACTGCCCATTTCTGCCGCCTTCAAATAAAGCTTTTCTGCTTCAGCAACGTTGCCGTTCTCAAGATGCTCTTTTTGGGCCTTTTTATGAGGTCGTCAGCATTCATTTTTAATCGTCAACATAACGTTGCGATAACCGGCGCTTGACGGCGGCGTGCCGGAGCGATAGCGAAGGTGCGACGGGGTCAAGCGTCCGTTTTGATTGCGGTGTTAGAACTCTCTCCGCCCAAGCAATTCCGTCGCGTATGTTCGTGCAGCCCCATCGTCCAGTCTTACGACGCGTTCCAACGCAATGCGATCCAAAGCTTCAATTCTTCCGAGCTTCTTCAGTGCCAACACAGCATACGTTCTTGTTGTATGATAGTCATCGGTCATAAGAGTTCGGATAACCGCGATATCGCTCTTATATTCCAGCGGTAGCTTTTCGAGAACTAGCGCGGACCGCCAACGCACTTCGACGTCTGGATGCTGATAAAGGGACTTTATTTTTTCTTTGCAGTGTGCAAATTTCGGAGCGCTTCGCCAAACGTAGTAGAGTAGCGTTGGCAAGTATCGACAGTCAGTGGTTAGTGCTTCGGACGCTATTTTGATAACGTCGTCGGTGTCGATTAGTGCTACTGCCAGGATCTGTAGCACCCACTCTCTGACAAGAGAGCTTTGCGTTTCCCGATAAGCACTTAAGAGCTTTTTCTCTCTTTGCTTTACAAACGCGGAGCTGATCCGGTGATTCTCGAAATGTCCGTGTGGCAGTGCGTCCAACTGCTTAGCTGCCACGATTCTATCGGCGTCACTCGTGGAAATGAGACCTTCAATTCTTTGTTTGTCTACCTTCAGCATATTCGAGTTCTAACGCTGAAGCTCACCTGCCGCTATGGAGCGTAGCGGAATAGCGGGAGAGTTCCTTCGAAAAAGTGGACACCCGTTGGTTAGCTGCATGTCCGTTCAAACTCCATGGGCGATCGGTAGCCCAGCGCTGAGTGTAAACGCACCCTGTTGTAAAAATCGATATACGAGCGTATCGCCTCGCGCAACGACTTGTCGCTGTCAAACGTTTGTCGATGGTACATATCCGATTTCATCGATTTGTTCCACGACTCCATATGCGCGTTATCGGTCATCCGGCGCGGACGATTCATGCTCTGAGTGAGGCCTGCACGCCGCAGACTGCTCTTCATCTCGCCGGCCAGGTATTCAACACCCCGATCGCTGTGAAACAGCGTGCCCGCCGGCGGTCGCCGGGTCCGCAAGGCGTGCTGCAATGCCCGGCGAGTCAGGGCGGCCGTCTTCTCACGCCCCAGCGCCCAACCCAGCAGCCGGCGCGAGTAGCGGTCCATGACCGTAGCCAGATAGCGCCACTGCCCGCTGACCTTCAAATAGGTGATGTCCGCCACCCATACCTGGTCTGGCCGGTTCACCTCTTGCGTGTGCACGTGATTGCCGACACTGGAAAAGAATCGCCCCAGACCCGGCATGCGGCGGTACAACGTCGCGGAGCAGGCGCGTATGCCATTTTCCCGCATCAACCGCTCTACCCGGCGCTTGCCCACCGTCTCGCCCTTGCGGTTCAGCGCCGCGTGAACGCGCGGGCTGCCGTAAGTCTCTCGGCTCGCCGTGTGTGCCCGCCGAATCTTCTTCACCAGCCGCTCATCGTCCAGCGAGCGCTGGCTCGGCTCGCGCTCACGCCACGCGTAGAAACCACTCGGACTCACCCGGTAGAGCCGGCACATCGTCCTCACCGGGAACTGCCCTTGGTGCGCTTCGATGAAGGCGAAGATGTCGCCTTTCTGCTGGAAGTGAACTCGATGGCTTTTTTTAAAATCTCATGTTCGAGCTGCAAGCGCTCGTAGTCCTTCTTCATCCGGCGCAGGGCCTTGAGCTCCGCCGCCACCTCCTTGTCCACTTCCACACCCTTGGTCATGATGAGCCCCTCACGCGCTTGTTTACGCCAACGAGACAACATAAACGGGTGGATGTAAAGCGCCTCGGCTACATCCTGCACGGCCACTCCACCTAATTGACTCAACCGCACTGCCGTGGCTTTGAATTCGTCGCTGTATTTGTACGTCGTTCTGGGGCCAGGTTTCGGCATCTTTAGCACCTCTGAATCGTTAGTTCAGGGTGTCCTCTAAACCGAAGGAACTATCCGGTCAGGTGGAGTGCATTGTTAGGCATTTTTTTGCTTTTTCAAAGCCGATTGAATTAACCCCTGAATCCCAAACCACCCCCAATAAATGCGGTGATGTTGAATCAATCCATCTTTGAGATCCATGACTTCAACAAGCTCGATTTGGTCCCCATCGGGAGCTTCACGCGGATACTCCCACACCAACCTATTGCCGTCGAAAAAGAACCGATTCGGTTCACGATGCCAACGCACTAGTTCGTTTGGACGTCGCCGAGCACCTTCATCGAAGAAGTGCCGTAGTTCGGCGTGCCCCTTGAGTATACCGCTATCAGTGCCCAAGATTGCTGGGATGACTGGCGTTTCTAGTGTGGCATCTGGCGCATAAAGCGATAACAGACCCTCCGTATCAACCTCGCTAGCGTACTTATCCCAAAGCGTGTATATGCGCTCACCATCGGATTCGAATTCGCTCATTTATAACTCCTATTCTGTTGACGCCTAACGCCGAAGCTCAGTTGCCGCCGGAGCAGCCGAAGGCTGCGGAGGGAACCCAAAGCGCGGCAGCGCTTTGGGCGGTCAACTGCAGCGATCTGTTAGGCCAGCTCCGTGCCGTTATTTGTTGGTAAGCCATACGTCTTTTTCAGACAAGCGCCCGTTTGGCGTGATGATACAGTTGCCTACGCGATCAACTTTCACACCGAACTGATTTTCGACACTAAGTCCAATCTCTTGCCGTACGTTACTCGTGGATTTGCTAGCATCGTAGGCCGTACGGAACGCATCAAGTTTTGCGGTTGGATATTTACTCCGCAACGCGGAAGCACAAATTTTCAATGCTCTATCTTTGCTGACTGGCCTCGCTCGTGTCTTTGTGCGTGATGCCTTGAGATCAGCGTCGCTGAAATAGACGTTGTAATACGCTCCCGCGTCGCTAGCTTTACACGTAACCATATATGGCTCGCCACGATGCGAGGACTTCTGTTCTTTCGGCGGAATATAAAAACCGCTTCCCACGCTGGCGCACTTGCTGTCCCGTACTGCCAGTTGTGCGGCGTGTTTCAATTTCGCCTTGGCGTGTGGCGGCGCGTGTTTTCCAGCGAAAAGCATGCCGTAGTCAATTATCTTGGACTGCCCTGCTGCGTTCGCCGCGCTCGAAAGCATGGCGAGCGACATAGCACTAGCCATGGCCGTAACCGAAATTTTGCAGAATGTGATCATTACTCCCCCGTTTCCTTAATTGGCCTAACGTCCAAGCTCAGCCGCGGACCTGGCGACGCGAAGCGGCGACTGGGCCGTCGGCTGGAGCGCCTTGTTGGGCGGCTCATGGTGAAACGACATATGCCACCTTATAGCCAGCGAGCATAGTTTCCGCCTTAAACACACGAGCCCTCGACTGGTACCGGATAACAAACGCCCTATTGCCTTGCCAAGCGACCTGAACCCTTGGACCGCCGCCAGGGCCACTCGGCGCGGCACCATGATTCGTATCCGCAATAAATGTATTGCCTGCACCTTCCGGCTTCCTTATACCCACCGGCAGCAACGATACCTGTGTACTGAAGCTCGTTGTGGCACCGCAGTCTCGCTGAAACACAACAAGCCGACTCTTCCCATCCGGTGAGGTCGACATTGATATCACTGAGTTACTGCACGAATCGGGCAACAGCGACCGAAACCTCGCGCCGCCGAACACCAATGCCGCACTCGCGCCCACCACAAGCAATAGACCTATGCCAGCGATAACTCTTGTCGCTTTCATGCCGCCCAACGTTTCGCATGTGGGGCTGGCAACCGCAAAGCGGAGCGACGCGGTTGGCAGTCCCACACGATGCGATTGTTATGCATTATTTACAACGGGCCTCGCCCAACTTAACCCATTTACCGTTGTTGGTAAGTTTGACGATATCAATAATTTGAACCCATACGCCTTTACCTTTAAACCCGTAATCGTCCAGGACAGAGCATACATATTGGGCATAGCCGTTTCTGCTTGTGCCATCATTGATTACGCCAACCTTGAATATATCTCTAG
>DATFLL010000125.1:0-10906 GCA_035267785.1 Gammaproteobacteria bacterium
CAGGTGCTTGCGCGTGAGCTCCTGGAAGCGCGGCGTCGGGCCGACGTCCTCATACATCGGGTCGCCGAATTCGTCTTCGGCGATGACCCGTTCGCCGGCCTGGTAGGGCAGCGCGCCCTCGAGCTCGTCCAGGGCGGCACTGAGCAGGTCGGTGATGATTTGCGTTTCGGATCGCCCGGGAAACATTTCCGCCAGGGCGTGGACTTGGGCGGCCTGGTGCAGCGGCAGATGCACTGCGTATTCCGCCACCGTCCGACTCTCGCCCGCCTGCCGGCGCCACTGCTCCAATACATCAATGACTTTCACGCTGTCCCTCCATCCGGCATGAAGCCGCGCAATCTTCAATCAGTTCGACCCGTTTCGCTCGAACGTGTTCCGGCCACCGGCCCGCGCGTGTCCGACCGATGCGAATCAACGGCGCACGAGCAACAAAACCCCCGCCAGCAAGGCCAACACGGCCATAACGACGCGGTCGCCGTTGAAGTGCAAACCGAGCAGGGACATCAGCCCCGTTCCCATCAACCAGATGCCGAGCAGCGTAGCGCCCCATCGGTGCATGCGCGTATCTCCTTGTCGCCGATTCGTGTCGTGTTCACGACAGTATGAATGAAGCCGCGTCGGATTGCAGGGGGGTAAAAGCGCGGTGATTCCCGCACCGTCGTCGGGGTCAACCGCTCTGGCCGGGGGCGGTTAATCCTCGAGCGGATGCCCGTCCACGCTCACGTGAACGTCCACGGGAATGCCCTCGCGCACGCTGGCCGTAACCACACAGTAGTCCTCGAACACCCCCAGGCAGCGCTGCAGGCGCTTGGCATCCGCCCCGGCGCCGGTCAGGTTCAAATCGACTTCGAGGCCTCCGATCCGCAGGCGCCCGTGATCGTTGCGAACCAGGCGTCCGCGTACCCGGGTGTTCACGCCCTCGGGTGGGACACGTGCCTTGTGCAGGCAGAACAGCAGGCTGGCGCTCAGACAGTTTCCGACCGCGGCGGCCAGAAGTCGCGAGGCGTTGGGGCCGGCCTGGTTGCCCAGCGGCTCGGGCTCGTCCAGCTCCAGGGGGGGAACGTCGGCCCAGTCGAAGCGCACCTCGAATCGGTAATCGCGCAGCAACTCGAGCTCGAGTGTGAATTCGGCCTCGGTCTCGCCGGGCGCTCCATTCGCTCGATCAGTCATCGCCGCGGTCCCGCTCCTTTTTCTTGCGGGCACGGGGATGCGCCCGATCATAGACGGTGGCCAGGTGCTGGAAGTCGAGGTGGGTATAGACCTGGGTGGTCGCGATATCCGCGTGACCGAGCAGCTCCTGGACGGCGCGCAGGTCGCCGCTGGACTCCAGGAGATGGCTGGCGAAGGAATGGCGCAGCATGTGCGGATGGACCCGGACGTCGATGCCCTGGCGCTGCGCCCAGCGGCGAAGACGATCCTGTACGCTGCGCCCGCTCAGACGCCGTCCGGAGCGGCTGACGAACAGTGCCGGCTGCTCACCGGAGACGATCCCCTCGCGCCGCGCAAGCCAGGCACCCAGCGCCTGAACGGCGAATCGACCCACCGGCACCTCCCTGACCTTGCGCCCCTTGCCGGTAACACGCACGTTCGCCTCGCGCAGGTCGACGTCGTCCACGTTCAGCTCCACCAGCTCGGACAGACGCAAGCCGGAGGAGTACAGCAGCTCGAGGATTGCGCGGTCGCGCAGCGCCAGATCGCCCTCGCCCTCGATGGCGACGAGGCGGGCGGTCTGGTCGACATCCAGCGTCTTGGGCAGGCGACGCGGGGACTTGGGTGCGCTCACCGATCGGGCGGGATTGTGGCCGATGAGGCCGGCCTCGATCAGATAGTCGAAAAACGAGCGCAGCGCCGAGAGCTCACGCTGCAGACTGCGCCCCCCGAGCCCGCTCCGGTGGCGCCACGCGACGAAGGCACGCACGCGATGTTCGTCAACGTCGCGCCAGGCGGCGATATCCTCACGCCGACAGAATTCGCAAAACCGGTCCAGGTCGCGCCGATAGGCCTGTTGGGTGTGCGGGGATAGCCGGCGCTCGTTACGCAACTTGGCGATGAAACGTTCCGGTAGGTCGCGCTCGGGCGCATCCACGGGATCAACCCGACAGGTGGGGCTTGAGCACGCGGCTCAGGATATTGGCGAGGTACTCGAGGAACATGGTGCCCATCTCGGGGTGGAAGCGCTGTGGGTCGCGGCTGCCGATCGCAAGCATGCCGTAGCAGGTCTTGGACTGGCCGCCTTCAACGAGCGGTATCAGCGCCACCGAGGCAATCTGCTCCAACTGGTCCGCGAACAGAGAATCGAGCTGGCCGTGTTTGAGATGACCGCAGATCGGCTTACGCGCATTGACGATTTTCTCGAACGCGCCCAGCACCGGCTCGCTCCAGTCGACGAACTCCGGGCGCTGGGCCAGCGCGGAGCTCGGCGCCGTGCTGCCAGCGCTGCGGAAAAGGCGCACGACCACGGCATCGGCGTCGAAATCGCTGATCATCCGGCTCTGAATGGTCTCCAGCAGGTCATCGAGCGTGACTGCGTCCAGAAGATCGAGCACCAGGGACTGAAAACGGGAGCTGAGCTGTTCGTTGGTACGCGCATGCTGCATCAAGTGCTGCAGCTTGCGCTTGAGTTCGGTCTTCTGCTCGCGCAGCACACTGACCTGGCGCTCTATCAGCGAGACCGCGTTGCCGCTGGCATGGGTCAGAACCATGTCGGCCAACAGGTCGTGGTGGTGTTCGAAGAAATCCGGATGGTCCCGCAGGTACTTGACGACCGACTTCTCGAGGTCGGAATCGCTCTGACCTTCCGGCTTGTGTTGGGTGCTCATAGCTCGATGGTCCCCTGAAACACAGTGGTGGCAGGGCCCGTCATCCAAACCGGCTCGCCTTCCCCCCTCCAGGCAATGTGCAGCCGTCCGCCCGGCAAGTCAACCTCCACCTTATCATCGAGGACACCTTGGGAGCGACCGACGGCGACCGCCGCGCAGGCGCCGGTTCCACAGGCCAGGGTCTCTCCCGCCCCGCGTTCAAAGACACGCAGACGGATGTGGCCGCGGTCGAGGAGCTGCATAAAGCCGACATTGACGCGGCGGGGGAAACGCGGATGGCCCTCGATGGCCGGCCCCAGGCTCGCCACCGGTGCACCGTCGATGTCGTCGACGCCGAGCACGGCGTGCGGATTGCCCATCGACACCGCGCCGAGTGTAATAGCGTGTCCGTCGACATCGATGGAGTATTGCGGTGCGCGCCCCTCGGCACGGAACGGGATATCGTCCGGCTCAAACCGCGGCACACCCATGTCGACAGTCACCTGGCCGTCGGCCTGGACCTGAAGCTCGATGACGCCGCCGCGGGTGTGGACACGGATGCGATCCTTGTCGGTCAGCCCCTGATCGCGCACGAAGCGGGCGAAACAACGGGCGCCGTTGCCGCACTGTTCAACCTCACTGCCGTCGGCATTGAAGATGCGGTAGCCGAAATCGACATCGGGCTCGTCGCTCGGCGCAGGCTCGACGAGCAGGACCTGATCGCAGCCCACGCCAAAGCGCCGGTTGGCCAGAAAGCGGACCCGCTCGGCGTTGAGCTCGACGTCCTGGCGGACCGCATCGATGACGACGAAGTCGTTGCCCAGGCCATGCATCTTCGTGAATGCGATTACCATGGCGCAAGGTTACCCCGCGGGTGGCACCCCGCCAAGCATCACTTCCGCTAACGGCCCGGAAAAAGCTGCATATAGTCGCGGTAGATACAGCGGTCCATCACGACCGTCATACCCCCGGCCAACGCGCGTTCGGCGGCCGGCACGTTCACAACCCCGTCCTGCAGCCAGATGGCCGGCAGTTCGAGATCCAGGCACGTGTCGACGATGGCATCGACATACTTCGGCGCACGAAAGACGTCGACCAGGTCGATGCGCCCGGGCACCTCGCGCAGATCGGCGAAGGCCCGTTCTCCGAGCACGCGGTCCACGGCGGGGCGAACCGGAACGATTCGGTAACCGAAGCTCTGCAGCGCGCTCGCCACCTGGTGACTGGGGCGATTGGGTTTGGGGGAAAGCCCGACCACCGCGATCGTTTCGACCCGCTCGAGCAGGGCGCGGATGGTGTCCAGGTCCGGGTTGGTGAAGCTCAAGGCCGTAGCATCTCAGGCGGGCAGGTAGCCGAAAACGATGAGGTGGCGGTCGGTGACGGCCTCCACGCTCAGCGTATTGAGCTCGGCCGCGGCGAGCTGGGCGCGAACCTCCTCGGGCGTGTAGGCCGCCAGCAGCGAATTATGGAAGTCGCGGCGCAGGACCTCCGGCTCGCCCTCGGCGTAGGTCTGCACCAGCGCCCGGACCTGCGCCTCGCTGTCGGGGCGCATGAGGTCCATGACGAACACCGCGGCACCCGGCCGTGCCGCCGACTTCACGGCACGCCACAAGACGCTGGGATCGGCAAGGTGGTGGAGCAGGCTGTTGCTGATCACGATATCGTCGCCGCGTCCGGCCAGCGCGGCGCTGGGCAGGTAGGCGTGAATGAGACGCACGCGAGGCTTGAGACCCTCGCGCTCCAGGGCCGCGCAGCCGTGCTTGAGCATGGCCTGGGACCCGTCCACGCCGTGGACGCGGCAATCCGGGTAGGCCCGGGCGAAGCGGATGGTCACGTCCGCCGGCCCGCAGCCCAGGTCCAGGACGCTGCCTTCGACGCGCAGGTCGGCAAAGCGCTCACCGAACAGCTGCACGAACATGCTGTGCGGGTCCTCGAAGTCGGCCTCGGCGTAGGCCCTCGCCTGCGCTTCGTCGTCCATCAGTTCCGGTTCGGGAATACGATCCAGCACGCGGCATGCCCTCCTGCTTCGTTCGCAACCCGTTGGTTCAGCCCGGCAGGGAGCGTTCGCCGGCGAACAACGATGACAGGGTCTCGCGCTCGCGTACCACCACGGCGCGCTCGCCATCGACCATCACCTCCGCGGCGCGCGGGCGCGAATTGTAATTCGAGCTCATGGAAAAGCCGTAGGCACCGGCCGAGCGCACCGCCAGCAAATCTCCTTCGACCACGGCGAGGTCGCGGCCCTTGCCCAGAAAGTCACCCGTCTCACAGACCGGACCCACCACATCGTAGCGCTGCGCCGCGAGGTCCGCACGCGAGCTCACGACAACAATGTCCTGCCAGGCGTCATAGAGGGCCGGGCGCATCAGATCGTTCATCGCGGCATCGACAATGGCGAAGTTCTTGTGGGGGCCGGGCTTGAGGTACTCGATCCGTGTGAGGAGGATACCGGCGTTACCGGCGATAGCGCGCCCCGGCTCGATCAGGAGCTCCAGCTCGCGTCCCAGCTCGTGGTCGGCCAGGCGCCGCGCCAGGACTTGCGCATAGTCCGCCGGTTCGGGCGGATGCTCGTCGCGATAGGGGATACCCAGCCCGCCGCCCAGGTCCAGGTGGCGCAGCGTGATACCGGCCTCGGCCAGGCGCTGGATCAGCGCCAGGACACGCTCCAGCGCGTCGGCGAACGGCGCGGTATCGGTGAGCTGCGAACCGATATGGCAGTCCACACCTTGGATCTCAATGTTCGCCATGTCGGCGGCACGCGCGTAGACCGCGGGCGCCTCCTCGATGGCAATGCCGAATTTGTTCTCTTTGAGACCGGTGGAGATGTAGGGATGCGTGCGCGCATCGACATCGGGATTGACCCGCAGCGAGACCGGCGCCCGCACACCAAGCTCGCCGGCGACCATATTGAGCCGCTCCAGCTCGGCGCTCGATTCGACATTGAAGCAGCGGATGCCCACCTCCAGCGCGCGGCGCATCTCATCGGTACGCTTGCCCACACCCGAGAAGACGATGCGCGCCGGGTCGCCGCCGGCGGCGAGCACGCGCTCGAGTTCCCCGACCGAGACGATGTCGAAGCCCGAGCCCAGGCGGGCCATGACGTTCAAGACCGCGAGGTTGGAATTGGCCTTGACCGCATAACAGACGAGGTGCGCCAACGGCGCCAGGGCCTCGTCGAAGGCGCGCCAATGGCGCTCCAGCGTGGCGCGCGAATACACGTAACAGGGCGTACCGTGGCGCGCGGCAATCTCCTCGAGCGCCACGTCCTCGGCGAACAGGCGCCCGTCGCGGTAGTTGAAATGGTCCATAAGTGCGTAGAGGTTTGCGAGGAATTTCGATTCAGCGGCTGTCCTGCTGGGCCGAGTGGGAGGCGTGGCCGGGCAGGTACAAGGGACCCTTCTGCCCGCAGGCGCTGAGCATGCTGCCCAGCCCCAGCACGGCGATGACCACGATAAACAGTATCTGAGCCCAGCAAAGACGCATGGCGTTGGTCCGCGGCTTGGTTGCGGGCGCCCGGATGACAGGCGCCGATGTACACCGACATAAATTAAGGGGCGCCGCTGCCGGCGCCCTCCCACAGGCGACCATTATAGGCCGGGCGCGGCGCCCTTGCCTAACCCGGTTGGTTACGTTATGCATGGGAGGGAGGGGCCCGGGGGCCCACGGGATGCCAGCGAGGTCGACTGCATGCTCACCCAAGCGCTTATCGCGGTGCTCACCCTGTGCGGGCTGGCGCTCTTCGTCCTGGGGCTGCGCCGGCTGTGGGGCCGGCGGCTTATCACGGGCAGCCTGCAGGGTCTCAGCGGGCTGGTCCTGCTGGCCCTGGCCGCGCTGGCCGTCGCGGTCGCCCTGAATCTGCACACGTATCGGCGCCTGACGCACGAGGCGCCGGTGGCCGAGGTGCGCATCCGCGCGCTGGGCCCGCAGCAGTACCGGGTCTATGTCATCCCGCCGGGGCGCGACGCCCAGGTCTATGACCTGCGCGGTGACGAGTGGCAGCTCGACGCCCGGATACTGAAGTGGAAGGGGGCGGCCAACCTGCTCGGGCTGGACACCGAGTATCGGCTGGAACGCCTCAGCGGGCGGTACCGGCAGGTGTCCGAGGAGCGCAGCGGGCCGCACACGGCCTATCGGCTGAGCCGCGACCGGGGCCTGGACCTCTGGTCCCTGGCGCGCCGACACGATGGCTGGCTGCCCTGGGTCGACGCGGTATACGGCAGTGCGGCCTACATGCCGATGGCCGACGGGGCGCGCTTCGCGACGACGGTCAGCACGAGCGGGCTGGTCGCGCGGCCCCTGAACGAGCAGGCCCGCCAGGCCATGGCACATTGGAAATAAAGGCATCTGGGGGCAACCGGCTGGCGGAGCGGCGGTCGATGGTCGGGTTGGGGTAGAATCGAAAGGCATCGGCGGCTGCCGAGCCGCGGCTACATGTCACAGGCCAGCCTCTTTGACACTCAAGAGCAATATCTTTCTGTGGGTCTTTCTGGCCACGGTGGTCCCGCTCACCGCCCTGGCGCTCGGGGCGACTTATTACAGTCAGCGCAGCTACCAGCACGAGGTCCAGCGGGAGGTCGGCACCAGCCTGAGCAATCTAGGCGCCGAGCTCGATCGGCGGCTGCAGACCCAACGCGAAGTGGTCGCCAGCCTGGCCGGGGCGCCGGCGATCCAGGCCTATCTGCCCGTGCTCAGCGCCGCAGCCAAAGGGGACCTGGACGACGAGTATCGCCAGCGCTCGGCCCGACTGGATCACTTCCTCGAGGAGATGGAATCCATCCTGCCCGGTATCTACACGATCCGGGTACTGGACGACTCGGGCAATACGCTGCTCAAGGTCAGCAACGGCCGTCGCAGCGCCGCCGTCTACGACAGCCTCAGCGGCATCCCCTACGCCGAGCAGGAGATCAACGATCCGGCCTTCTCGCGCGCCATCAAGCGCCTCGTGCCCGGCGAAGTCGCGTTCGTCTCGCTCCCCCACCACCGTCTGCGCAGCGGTCCGTTCAGTCAGCGCCCGATGTACGACTACATCACACCCTTGAGCGTCGAGGGCGAGCGCGTGGGGATGCTCGCCGTGACCGTGCTGGGCGAGCGGATCGACCGCATCATCGACCACGCGCCGCGGCTCTACAAGGGCAAGCTGTTCATCGCCGAGGCCAACCCGGACAACGCCAAGCGCAACGGCTATCTCCTCTACGACGATGCCCTGTCGCTCCACCTGGCACAGGTGCGCCCCCGCCCGGAGCGCCTGCAGGACCACTACGGCACCGCGCTGTGGGATGCGATGGGCAGCGAGCCCTACGGTGTCGTGCACCTGCCCGACAAGGGCGCCTCCGTGTATTACGTCGAGGTCCTGCCCTATCCCAATCTACTGGTGAGCTGGATCATCGCAACGCGCATCGACGACAGCGTGATCTCCGCACCGTTCCAGGACATCCGCCGCGGGATCTGGATCTTCGCAGCCGTGGTCCTGGTCATCAGCCTGTTGCTGGCGAACATTGGCGCGCGCAAGATCGCGCGCCCCGTACGCCGTCTGGCGCAGAATCTGAAAGCCTACGCCGACGGCGACCGACAGGTGCGCATTCCTCCCGAACCGGGCATCGACGAGCTCGATGCGCTGAGCAGCTCGTTCAACTACATGACCGACACCCTGGAGCACGCCCGCGACGAGCGCGACCGCGCCCAACACATGATGCTGCAGAGCGCCAAGCTGGCGAGCATCGGTCAGATGGCCGCGGGCATCGGCCACGAGATCAACAACCCCTTGAGCAACATTCTCTCCCTATCCAAGCTGATCGAACGCGGACTGCCGCCAGAATCCGCGGCCCTGAAGGGCGACCTGAGTTCGCTGCGCGAAGAAACGCTGCGGGCCTCGACCATCGTCAAGGGCATCCTCAACTTCGCCCGCCAAGTCCCTCCTCATTACGCACCTTTCGAGGTCGACGCCTGGCTGAAAGACACCCTGGCCCTGGTCCGGCGCGAGGCCAAGGACCAGGGGGTCGCCTTGGTCGAGGCGTGCGAGCCGGGTTTGTCCATCGAGGGCGATCGCAGCCAGCTGCAGCAGGCGCTCATCAACCTCCTGCTCAATGCCATCCATGCCAGTCCGCGCGGCGAGCGCGTGGACGTTACCGCGAGCGCCGCCGGCGAGGAGCTGCGGGTCGAGATCACCGACCGCGGCGCCGGTATCCCGCCGGATCAGGTGGACAAGGTCTTCGATCCGTTCTATACGACCAAGCCGGTCGGTGAAGGCAGCGGCCTTGGCCTGTCCATCAGCCTTGGAATCATCGAACATCACGGCGGCGAGCTGAGGCTGCACACGGGCAGCGAGGGCGGCGTGCGCGCCGTCATGACCCTGCCGCGCCATCGACCGGCGCCCGCGACTGCGGTTCCGGCCGACGATGCCGACCAGCAGGACGACGCATAACATGGCCGAACGCCCCACCATCCTGTTCGTCGACGACGACCCCCGCGCGGGGGAGTTGATGCTGCGCTTCAGCGAAGGCGCCGCTTATGACTGCATCGTCTTCCAGGACCCGACCCAGGCGCTGGCGCACTTTCGCGCCTCTGGGGCCGACCTGGTGGTCAGCGATCTGCGCATGCCGGCCATGGACGGCACCGCCCTGCTCGGCGAGGTCCGTCAGCTCGATGCGGACACGCCGTTCGTGATCGTCACCGGCTACGCCAATGTCGACGACGCCATCGAGGCGATGCGCCTGGGGGCAACGGACTTCATCAAGAAGCCCTTCGACATGGATGAGCTGCGCGTGCTCATCGAGAAGACGCTCGAGCGCCGCGCCCTGGTGCGCGAGAACCGCCTGCTGCGCCGCCAGCTCTCCGACGAGCGCAGCCGCTTCGACATGGTCGGCCACTCGACCGCCATGCAGGAAGTCTACGCCGTCATCGAAAAGATTGCCGATATCCGCTGCAACGTCATCATCGAGGGCGAGTCGGGCACGGGCAAAGAGCTGGCCGCCCGGGCCATCCATCACCACAGCCAGTTCGCCGAAAGGCCGTTCATCGTCATCGACTGCGGCGCACTGACCGATACGCTGCTCGAGAGCGAATTGTTCGGTCACGAGAAGGGTGCCTTCACCGGTGCCGTACAGGCCAAGCAGGGTCTGCTGGAGGCGGCCTCGGGCGGGACCGTGTTCCTCGACGAGATCGGCAACATCTCGGACAACATGCAGACCAAGCTCATGCGCGTCGTCCAGGAACAGCAGGTCACGCCGGTAGGCGGCCTGAAGGCGCGCACCATCGACGTGCGCTTCATCGTCGCGACCAACCGCGACCTTGAGGAACTGATTCGCGAGGGCCGCTTTCGCCACGACCTGTATCACCGGCTCAACGTGGTCAAGCTGCGCATGCCGCCGCTGCGAGAGCGCCGCGACGACATCCCGCTGTTGGTCAACCACTTCGTGGAACGGTTTGCCACGCAGTACCATCGCGACGTCAACGGCTTCGACGCCGCGACCCTGCAGCGGCTGGTCGAATACGACTGGCCGGGCAACGTGCGCGAGCTGGCGAACCTCGTCGAACGCCACGTCGCCCTGGCCGACGCCCCAATCATGCACCTCGACGCCCTGCCCTCGCTGACCGTCGGTGACGCCCTCGATGCCGATCTGCCGTCGCTGCAGGAGCTGGAGCGGCGTTACATCCTCAAGTTGCTGGAACGTTTCGGCGGCAATCGCGAGAAGACGGCCGCCACCCTCGGTATCAACAAGTCCACGCTGTGGCGCAAGCTCCAGAGTTACAAAACCGAGGGGGCAGGCGACTGATTTGCAATCCACGTCGTGCAATTTGCACGATCCGATGGCGCCGAGGACGGCGGTGCACTATGTAAGTCGCTGATTTCGTGTATTTCGCGACCTGGCCCGAAACTCGCATTGCACTACCGGTCAAAAAATCCCTACAACCATCTTAGGAGAGTACACATGCAACGCCGTAGCTTTCTGAAGGGCACGCTGGGTGCAAGCGCGATGGCCGTGGCCGTCGGCGCCGGCCTGCTCAATCCGCGTCAGGCCCTGGCCGCCTGGCCCAAGGCGGCCTTCGACGCCAAGTCCGTGCCCGACGCCCTGAACGACCTGGTCGGCACCGGCACGACCAGCCCCAGC
>DATFLL010000126.1:0-38487 GCA_035267785.1 Gammaproteobacteria bacterium
TACAAGAAGATCGAGCCGCCCCAGCCCACCACCGCCCCGGCGGGTAAGATCGAAGTCGTCGAGATGTTCTGGTATGGCTGTCCGCACTGCTTTCATTTCGAGCCCAAGCTGCTCAACTGGTTGAAGAACAAGCCCAAGGACGTGGAATTCGTCCATGTCCCCGCAGTCTTTCCCGGTCGCGAAATATGGGAGATTCATGCCCGCGCCTTCTACACCGCCAAGGTGCTCGGTGTGCTGTCCAAGATCCACGAGGCCCTGTTCAACGCCATCCACGTAGACGGCCGACGGATGGACAACGAGAAGGAACTGCGAGCCTTTTTCGTCAAGCACGGCGTCTCGGCCAAGGAGTTCGACCAGACCTTCAACTCCTTCGCGGTCTACACCAAGGTGCGCCGTGCCGCCGACCTCAGCCGTCGCTACCAGATCACCGGGGTACCGTCGATGGTCGTCGACGGCAAGTATCGGGTCGATGCCGACCTGGCCGGCGGTCAGGAGAAGATGCTGCAGGTGGTCAGTTTTCTGGTCAAAAAGGAGCGTGCCGCTCACCAGGCTGCCGGCCACTGAGCATCGGTCCGCGAGGCGGCACCCACACCGGCCTCTGGCGGGCAGCGCCGGCGCGTTTGGCGTACACTGTATATAGAGTCGTCGAGGCCGGCCCGATCGGACTCGGCCGAAGTCTCGCACACGCCCGCCAGGGCCCATTTACCCACGAGGGAGGAGGACATGAAGGCGGCTGAATTGTTCGTCAGGTGCCTGGAAAACGAGGGTGTCGAGTATATCTTCGGGATCCCGGGCGAAGAGAATCTCGATCTGATGGACGCCCTGCTCGACTCCTCCATTCGATTTATCACCACGCGCCACGAACAGGGCGCAGCCTTCATGGCCGATGTCTACGGCCGACTGACCGGCAAGGCGGGGGTCTGTCTTTCTACGCTCGGACCGGGCGCGACCAATTTGTTCACCGGCGTGGCCGATGCCAACCTCGACCACGCGCCCTTGGTCGCCATCGCCGGCCAGGCGAGCACCCACCGCCTGCACAAGGAATCGCACCAGGTGCTCGACCTGGAGCAGATGTTCTACCCGATCACGAAGTATTCCTCGCGCCTGCTCACGCCCAACATCATCGCCGAGGTGGTGCGCAAGGCCTTCAAGCTGTCCCAGACCGACAAGACCGGGGCCTGCTTCATCGAATTTCCCGAGAATATCGCGGAGATGGATGTCCACGACGAACCGCTCAAGGCCGTATTGCCGGTGCCGCCCGAGCCCTCCAGCGATCAGGTCGAGCGCGCCGTGAAGATCATCTCCGACGCCAAACACCCGATTATCCTGGCCGGTAACGGCGTCATCCGCTCCAAGGCCTGGCAGCAGCTGGCCGATTTCGCCGGCAAGCTCAATATTCCGGTCGCCAATACCTTCATGGCCAAGGGCGTCATACCCTTCAAGCACCCCATGGCGCTCGGCAGCGCCGGTTTGCAGGCCAAGGACTACGTCAGCTGCGGTTTCGATCGGGCGGATGTCATCATCTGCATCGGCTACGACCTGGTCGAGTATCACCCCTATCTATGGCACCCAACGCGCGATCGGACCATCGTCCACATCGACACCTCGCCGGCCGAGGTCGATGCGAGCTATCAGGTCAAGGTCGGCGTCGTCGGCGACATCAAGCACAGCCTGCGGCGCATCATGGACCTCGCCACCCCGCATAGCGGCAACACCATGCGCGCACTGCGCGAGGCGCTCATTCACGACATGGACCAGGCCAAGGACGACAACAGCGTGCCGATGAAGCCCCAGAAGATCATCTGGGACCTGCGCACCGCGATGGCCCTGGAAGATATCGTCGTATGCGATGTCGGTGCGCACAAGATGTGGATGGCACGGATGTTCCGCTGCGAATATCCCAATACCTGCCTAATCTCCAACGGCTTCGCCAGTATGGGCATTGCCGTACCCGGGGCGATCGCCGCAAAGCTTGCTTTCCCCGAACAGGCGGTTGTCGCCGTCACTGGCGACGCGGGCTTTATGATGAATTCCCAGGAGATCGAGACGGCCATGCGTATCGGTACGCCCTTCGTGATCCTGATCTGGAACGACAACGGTTACGGTCTGATCGAGTGGAAACAGATGAACCAGTTCGGACGCAAATCCTACGTCGACTTCAGTAACCCGGACTTCGTTACCTACGCCGAGTCGTTCGGCGCCAAGGGTTATCGGATTGAGCGCGGCGAGGATCTGCTGCCGACGCTGAAGAGCGCATTGGCCGACAACACCGTCAGTATTATCGACTGCCCGGTCGATTACAGTGAGAACCTGAAGCTCACCAGCAAGCTGGGCGAGATGATCTGCCCGATCTGATTGGCTCGATGTGGGCGGGCCGTGAGCGAAAGTGAGTCAATGAATTCAACCCAGGTGAGCGCGCAGAGCCAATCCCCCGCGGCGTCGGCCGGCCGGCGCCTGCGAATCCTCAGCTACAACATCCAGGTCGGTATCACGACCCTGCGTCCGCATCATTACCTGACGCACAGCTGGAAGCACGTCCTGCCGCATACCCAGCGACTGAGCAACCTCGATCGTATCGCCCGGTTGGTCAGCGACTTCGACGTCGTCGCGCTGCAGGAGGTCGATGCCGGCAGCCTGCGCAGCAACTATATCAATCAGACCGAGTACCTGGCCGAACGAGCACATTTTCCCTTCTGGTATCACCAGGTCAACCGCAACCTCGGCCACCTGGCCCAGCACAGCAACGGCCTGCTCAGTCGTTATCGCCCCACCGAGGTCAGCGAGCTCCGCCTGCCCGGTCTCATCCCGGGCCGCGGCGCCATCGTCGCGCGCTTCGGGGCGAGCGACGAGTCGGTCGCGGTGTTCATCCTGCACCTGGCACTCAGCCGGCGGGCCCGTATTCGTCAGCTCGCCTATATTGGCGACCTCGTCAACGAATATCCCCATGCCATCCTCATGGGCGACATGAACTGTCGGCCCGGCAGTCGGGAGATGGACATCCTGTTCAAGCGTACCCGGTTGCGTGAGCCGCCCGAGGAGGTGCTCACCTTCCCGAGCTGGCGACCGCAGTTCCACATCGACCATATCCTGGTCACGCCGAACCTGCGCGTGCACGACGTGCAGGCCCTCAATCATGCCTACTCGGATCATCTGCCTATCGCCATGGAGATCGAGTTGCCCGGCACCGTCAATCTTCTGGCCTCATAGGCCGTCCGACAGGGGCGTATCGCACCCGATTGCCTCGCCCGCGTTGGAACCTACACGCCCGGATCGCCACTAATTTAGATAACACCCCGCGCGATCCCGCCCGGGTGACCCTGCGTCGATGATCGCGCGGCCCCGTTTGCATACCGCTCGAGGAGGATATCCCATGACACGCGTACTCGTGCTCTACTACAGCATGTACGGCCACATCGAGCAGATGGCGCAGGCCGTGGCCGACGGGGCCGGCGAGGTCGCCGACTGCGAAGTTACCGTCAAGCGCGTCCCTGAGCTGATGAGCGAGGAGGCGGCGCGCCAGGCAGGCGCCAAGCTCGACCAGAGCGCCCCCGTTGCGGACCCGAAGGAGCTCGGCGACTACGACGCCCTCATCATCGGGACGCCCACACGCTACGGCAACATGACGGGCCAGATGCGAAACTTTCTGGACCAGACCGGCAGCCTCTGGGCCAGCGGCGCCCTGGTCGGCAAGGTCGGCAGCGCCTTTACCAGCACAGCGACCCAGCACGGCGGCCAGGAAACCACGCTGACCTCGATTCACTCGAATCTCCTGCATTTCGGCATGGTCGTCGTCGGCGTGCCTTACTCTTGTCAGGACCTGATGACCCTGGAGGAGATCAGCGGCGGCACGCCCTACGGCGCCTCGACCATCGCCGCCGGCGACGGCAGCCGCCAGCCCACCGAGCGTGAGCTGTCCATAGCGCGCTTTCAGGGGCGACACGTCGCCGAGGTCGCCCGCAAGCAGGCGGCCTGAGCGTTCGGGCGATCGCATCGGCAAAAAAAACCCCGGCCAGGGCCGGGGTTTTTCGCGGTCGCATGACGGCGACTGCTCAGGGGTTGGGGGCCTTCACCGGCTTTTGCGCAAGGATCCAGTGCACCGCCTCCTCGGCCTGCTTCATGCTCAGGCCCGGGTTGGGGCTCATGGGAATCCCGCCGGTCCACTTGTTCCAGTTGCCGGCACCCCCCTTGATGACCTTTTCGGCCAGCATCTTGACGGTCTTCTTGTCGTTCTTGTAACGGGCCGCGACCCAGGCGTAGGCGGGGCCGACGACCTTGTGGTCCACGGCATGACAGGCGAAGCAGCCGGACTTCTGCATCAATTCCTTGGCCTTCGGGTTACCGTGATCCGCGGCGTGAGCCAGCGGCGCGAGCGCCAGCGCGGCGACGGCGACAGCAAGTTTGAATCTCATGGCGTCTCCTTGTGATGCATGATGAGGGGTGGCGCGCCGCGGGCGCGGAACCTGAATCGCCTGAGCGCGGCAAACCGGGAAGGTCCTCGGTCGTCTTGCGCCCTTACTGCGATGCGCGGCACCGTTGAGTCGCTCAAACATTAGAACATTACCAAGTACAATGTAAAGCAAGTGTCAAGACGGGCGGGATCACGGCGGGACAAAGCCCCTGGATCTACGGGGTTATCGGGCCTGGCCCAAGGTCCCGCTTTCCGCACTTATGCCTGATTTGGTCTGCCCGCGCCGCCAGGCCTCCGGCCCGGATTCAGCCGTGTCCGGAACCCGACCCGGGTCCCGCAGCACCGCTGTTCCCGCCCAACGCTTCGGTCCCGTCGCTGCGGTCGCCGAGCAGTCGCCGAACCAGCACGTAGAACACCGGTACGAATAGGACGCCCAGCAGCGTGGCGCCGAGCATGCCGCCCATGACGCCCGTGCCGATGGCGTGGCGGCTGTTCGCGCCGGCCCCGGTGGACAGGGCCAGTGGCGTGACTCCGAGGATAAAGGCTATCGAGGTCATGAGGATCGGGCGGAAACGCAGCCGGCAGGCCTCCAGCGTCGCCGCCAGCACGCCGCGGCCGGCCTGGCGCATGGTGTTGGCAAACTCGATGATCAGGATGGCGTTCTTGGCCGACAGGCCGATGACCGCGATCATGCCCACCTTGAAATAGACGTCATTCTCCAGTCCCCGCGCCCAGGTCAAGGTCAGCGCGCCGAGCACACCGAGCGGCACGACGAGCATGACCGCCACCGGCACCGACCAGCTCTCGTACAGCGCCGCCAGAGCGAGGAATACCACGAGCAACGACAGCCCGAACAGGATCGGCGCCTGTTCGCCGGAAATGATCTCCTGCAGCGAGCTGCCCGACCATTCGTAGCCGATGCCGGGCGGCAGCTTGTTCTTGACGATGTCCGCCATGGCCGCCATCGCCTCGCCCGAGCTGTGGCCCGGCGCCGCCGATCCGTTGATCTGGATCGAGCCGTAGCCGTTGTAGTGGTCGACCGCCGGTGGCGCCACTGTCCACTGCGGTGTGACCACGCTGCTCAACGGTACCATCCTGTCGATGCCGCCGTTGTGGCTCGGGATATAGAAGTGGCTCAGGTCGCCCGGCCGGCTGCGGTACGGCGCATCGGCCTCCAGCAGCACCTTGAGCACCCGCCCCTCGTAGTTGAAGTCGTTGGCATAGACCGGCGCCAGCATCAGGCGGATGGCGTCGTAGATATCGGGCAGCGACAGGCCCATGGCCTTGGCCTTATCCCGGTCGACGTGCAGGTGCAGCTCCGGCGAGTCCTCGAGCTGGTTGGGGCGCACGCCATAGAGAAGCGGGTTTTTTGCCGCCGCGCCGAGCAGGATGTTGCGCGCCTCCATGAGTTTGGCGTGACCAAGCCCGGCGCGATCCTCGAGCTGAAAGTCAAAACCGCCGAAGCGGCCCAGGCCGCGGATTGTCGGCAGGTTGACCACGAAGATCCGCGCGCCCTTGATTCTCTGCACCGCCCCATTGGCCCACTGGATGAAGGGCCCGATCTGCTCGTTCGGCTTGGTGCGTTCGCTCCAGTCCTTGAGCCGGATGAAGGCGAGCCCCACGTTCTCGCCCTGACCGACGAAGCTGAAGCCAGCCACGTCGAGCACCTGTTCGACGGCGGGATTGGACTGGACGATTTTCTCCATCTGGCGCAAGACCTTGCCCGTGCGTTCCATCGACGCGCCGGGCGGCAGCTGTATGATCCCGAGCGCATAGCCCTGGTCCTCGGAGGGCACGAAGCTGGTCGGCAGACGCGTGAACAGGAATACCGCCAATGCGACCAGCACGGCGAAGGCGACCATCCAGCGCGGTGTATGGTGAATCGCCTTGGCGACCCGAGCCAGGTAGGCGTGCGTGGTCGCCGTATAGGCGCGGTTGAAGCCGCGCAGGAACCAATTCGGTTCCTTGTGCACCGGCTTGAGCAGACTCGCGCAAAGCGCTGGTGTGAAGCTCAGCGCCATGAGCGCGGAGATCCCCATGGAGATCGCGATGGTCAGCGAGAACTGTCGATAGATCGCGCCGACGCTGCCGCCGACCAGCGCCATCGGGATGAATACCGCCGCCAGCACCAGCGTCATGGCGATCACCGCGCCGGTGATTTGGTCCATGGCCTTGCGCGCGGCCTCCTTCGGCGCCAAACCCTCTTCGGTCATGATGCGCTCGACGTTCTCCACCACCACGATGGCATCGTCGACCACCAGGCCGATGGCGAGCACCAGGGCGAACAGGCTGAGCACATTGATCGAAAACCCAGCCAGATACATTCCCGCAAAGGCGCTGGTCAGCGCCACCGGCACCACCAGCGTCGGAATCAGCGTGGCGCGCAGATTCTGCAGGAACAGCAACATGACCAGGAAGACCAGCACCACCGCTTCGAGTAACGTGTAGACCACCTCGCGAATCGAAATGCTGATGAATTGGGTGCTGTCATAAGGCACCAGCCAGCTCACGCCTTGCGGAAAATAGTTCGCGAGCTGCTTCATCTTGGCCCGTACCGCGTCGGACACCTGCAGTGCGTTGGCGTCCGGTGCGAGCAGGATGGCGAACCCGGCGATCGGCTTGCCGTTGAGGTGCACGTCGTGGCCGTAGGACTCGGCCCCGACGTCGATCCGTGCCACGTCCCGCAGGCGCACCGTGCTGCCGTCGGGATTGGCGCGCAGAATGATGTCTCCGAACTCCTTGGCCGAGGTGAAGCGGCTGGCCGCGTTGACCGACGCCGTGAAGCCCTGGCCCGCGGGGGCGGGTTCGGCGCCGATGTTGCCCGCGGCGATCTGTATGTTCTGGTCGCGTACCGCCTCGAGGGCATCGTTGGCGCTCAGACCGTAGCCGTGCAGCTTGTCGGGGTTGAGCCAGATGCGCATCGCATAGCCGGAGCCGAACTGGTTGGCCCCACCCACGCCGGGCAGGCGCTGGATCGGGTCGAGTACCTGAGCGGCGATGAGATTGTTCAGCGCGTAGCTGTCCAGGCTGCCGTCGCTCGACTTGAGTGCGACGACCATCAGGAAGTCGTTGTTGGACTTGGCGACCGTGATGCCGTTTTGTATGACCTCCTGCGGCAGGCGCGCCTCGGCGATGTTGACCTGATTTTGCACCTGCACCGCGGCGATATCGGGGTCGGTGCCGCTCTGGAAGGTGAGCGTGATCTGGACCGACCCGTTGGAGTAGGACGTGGACTGGAAATAAAGGAGGTTGTCGATACCCGTCAGCTGCTGCTCGATGACCGAGGTCACGCTCTTTTCGACTACCGCGGCGCTGGCGCCGGGGTAGGATGCCTTGATGCTCACCTGGGGCGGCGCGATCGGCGGATAGGCCGAGACGGGCAGGTTGAAGATCGCGACGCTGCCGGCCAGCGTGATGAAGATGGCCACCACCCAGGCGAAGATCGGCCGGTCGATAAAAAAGCGCGGCATCGGCGGTGTCCCGTTACTTCGCGCCGCCCGGCGTGTCGTCGACGAGCACCGCCTTGGCGGGTGCGCCGGGGCGCACCTTCTGCAGGCCCTCGACGATCACCTGATCGCCGTCGTGCAGCGCCCCGGTGACAATCCAATCGGTGCGGGTCATGCCATGCGTCTCGACCCGGCGTTGCTCGACCTTGCCCTGCGCGTCCACCACTAGGACGTAGGCCCCGCCCTCATCGCGCTGCACCGCGGCCTGGGGCAGCAGAAAGCCGTGGTCGATGTGCCCGACCGTCACGCGCAGGCTGACGAACATCCCGGGCAGCAGGCGATGCTCCGGGTTGGGCACCACGGCGCGCAGTGAGACCGCGCCCGTGCTCGGGTCGACGGATTGGTCGGAGAAATCGACGGTACCCGTGTGCGGGTAGGTCGAGCCGTCGGGGAGCAGGACCTGGACGCTCGCCGGACTGGCGGTGGTCTTCGCCGGGCCTGCCAGTTGCTGCAGCGCCGCCAGCGTCGTGACCGACTCGCTGTAGTTTACGTAGATGGGATCGATTTGCTCGACGATGGTCAGCTCCGTGGCCTCCCCCTGACCGACCAGGGCGCCTTCGGTGACCAGCGCGCGGCCGGCCCGCCCGTCGATGGGGGCGGCGACGGTGGCGTAGCCCAGGTTGAGCCTGGCCGTCTCCAGGTCCGCCTCGGCCTGCCGGACCGCCGCCGCGGTGGTGCGTTCATTGGCCAGCGCCGTGTCCAGGTCCTGCTGGGACAGCAGGTGTTTGGCGTGCAGGCGGCGGTAGCGTTTGGCCGTCTGTGCGGCGTTGACCGCGTCGGCCCGCGCCTTGGCCAATGCCGCCTGCCGGGCGTGCAGTGCGGCCTTGAGCGGTGCCGGATCGATTTGAAAGAGGACCTGTCCCGCCTTGACGTCGGAGCCCTCCTTGTATTCGCGCTTGAGGACGATACCCGCCACCCGTGCGCGCACCTGCGCGATGCGCGTTGGCGCCAGGCGCCCGACCAGCTTTCGGGTGACGGGGACGGATTCGGCCTTTGCCGCGACGACCGAGACTTCCGGCGGTGGCCGCTTGGGCATACCCTGGGCCTGCGGTGCCGATTTTTCGCACGCGCTCAGCGCCAGCGCCGCCGCGACCACCAGAGTCAGGCGTAGCGGGGATGGCTTCATGACAGGCATTCCTTCAACGAACTTGGTACGCGGCAGCCCGCGGGCGACGCGGTGTCGCCGGACGGCGGCGGGAGAATTCCGTTGCAACGGCGCTCAGAATACTAGGGTTTGCGGCGCTATTCTATCGATTCGCAAGCGCAGGCGGTGAAACTGCCAGCCGCGATATGGCCAAAGAAAAAGGCGAGCACCCCGAAACCGGTGCTCGCCGTTGTGATGCCGCATTGGCCCGGATCAGTTGTCGCCGATACGGATGTTCTGACAGGCAAAGACGGCCCGCGATATCTCCTCGCCGGTAGCCCCCGAGCGCTTGACGCGGGTCAGCCCGCCTGTCAGCGGCACGGCCTTCGAATCCGCCGCCCAATCCACGTTCAGCTCGATCGGGCGGCGACTGCCCGGCAGCGGCGCCAGGGCGTTGCTCGCCAGCAGGCCGTCAGTGCTGAACGGGACAGTCTGATGCGGTCCCAGGAACCGGTGCATCTTTAATAGGCGAAAACGCATGACGGGGGCAAGCGGATTTTCCCTACTCTTGGCTCAATGGTCCTCGATCGACCGACGCCCGGCGCTGTCCGGCTGCCTGTGCACAACGGCGCCTGCGCACGGGTGGCGCCTGCCGAACCCCGGGATTTGGTGGTATTATTGCGCCCTTCGGCAGCAATATGGTTGGGGACATGGATTCACCGCGCGTAGGCCTGGTGATGGGCAGCGACAGTGACTGGCCGGTCATGGAGGCTGCCGCCCGTATGTTGGAGCGGCTCGGCATCCCCTACGAGGCCCGGGTGGTCTCGGCCCACCGCACGCCCGACCGCTTGTTCGAATACGCCGAGACCGCCCGCGAGCGCGGTTTGGTCTGCATCATCGCGGGCGCGGGCGGCGCCGCCCACCTGCCCGGCATGCTCGCCGCCAAGACCTCGGTGCCGGTGCTCGGCGTGCCCGTGCCGTCCCGCTATCTCAAGGGCATGGACTCGCTGCTGTCCATCGTTCAGATGCCCAAGGGCATCCCCGTGGCCACCTTCGCCATCGGCGAGGCCGGGGCGGCCAATGCCGCATTGTTCGCCGCGGCGCAGCTGGCCACCAACGACGCCGCACTGGCCGAACGGCTGGAGGTCTTCCGCGCCGAGCAGCACCAGGCGGTGCTGGACATGACGCTGCCCCCCGAGTCGTGATCCTGCCTGAAGCCACGCTTGGGGTACTGGGCGGCGGCCAGCTCGGGCGCATGTTCACCATGGCCGCGCGGACCATGGGCTACCGCGTCATTGTCCTCGACCCCGATCCCCTGAGCCCCGCCGCGGCCGTCGCGAACGAACACCTGTGCAAGGACTACGACGACCCGCAGGCCCTGGCCTACCTCGGCGAGCAGTGCGCGGCGGTCACGACCGAATTCGAGAACGTCCCGGTCGACAGCCTGCGCGCCCTCGAGGGGCACTGTCCGGTACGACCTTCCGCGGCGGCGGTCGGTTACGCGCAGGATCGCATTCGGGAGAAGACCTTCATCCGCGATTGCGGCTTGGCGACCGCTCCCTTCCATGCGGTGCGCGACGAGGCCGAGCTCGACGCCGCAGTGGGACAGGTGCGTTTTCCGGCCATTATGAAGACCGCCGCGCTGGGCTACGACGGCAAGGGGCAGCGCGTGATAGACGAGCCCGGTCAGGCGTGCGACGCCTTCGAAGAGCTCGGCGGGGTGCCCTGCGTGCTCGAAGAGCGCGTAGATTTACAGCTTGAGCTGTCGGTATTGCTGGCGCGCAGCGCGGAGGGCGAGATCGCCGTCTATCCGGTAGCCGAGAACGTCCACGTCAACGGAATCCTGGATACCAGTATCGTGCCCGCGCGCATCGAGCCCGCCGTGGCAGAGCGCGCCGAGTCCATGGCGCGAACGCTCGCCGAGCGTCTGGATTACTGCGGCGTGCTGGCCGTGGAGCTGTTCCTGACCCATCGCGGCGAGCTGCTGGTCAACGAGCTCGCGCCGCGACCGCACAACAGCGGCCACTACACCCTGGATGCCTGTCTCACCGACCAGTTCGAACAGCAGGTGCGGATGCTGTGCGGCCTGTCGCCGGGCTCGACCCGCCTACTGTCGCCGGTGGTGATGGTCAATCTGCTGGGGGAGCTCTGGTTTCCCCGGCCGCCGCGCTGGGACGAGCTGCTGCAATGTCCGGACGCCAAGCTGCACCTGTACGGTAAGCAGACCGCGCGTCCGGGCCGCAAGATGGGCCACGTCAACGTCGTCATGGTGGATGCCGAAGCCGCAGTGCGAGCGGCCCATGGACTGCGCGACGCCCTGGCGGGCAGTTGAAACACCGCCGCGAACGGCACACGTACACTCGATCAAAAAAGGCCACCGCAAAGCGTGGCCTTTTTCGTGTGGCGCGATCTACTGCGACGATTCGGTTCGCTCCCTTGCCCGCGCCGTCTCAATCCTCGGGCAGGGCGTCTTTGCCGTGTTTGGCGATCAAGGCCCGTCGTTCGCGCGCCAGTCGACGGACGGTGCCCACCATGGGCTTGAGCTCCACTGCCGCGGCCCAGGCGTCTTCCACCGTGGCCGCCTTGCGCGCCTGGCCCGGTGCCGATGCGAACTGCGGTTTGTGCGGTTGTTCCGACTCGTCAAGTATCGGTTCATCGCTCATTGCTATTGCCCTCGCTGTTGGCTGACAGTCACCTGGGCGTGGCCCTGCTTGGCCTCGCTCGTGACGACTTGATGGACTGTATGGCAGCTTGCCGGCCACGTAAAGCAACACCCCTGCTCCAACTAAGGCTTTGTCTTGCCTCACATTGCCGCTCTGCATCCCTCTGCCACGTTAACATGCTGCTTTTCTACATCTTTATCCCCGCATCCTTAAAGCATACCTAACGAAGACCTTTAAAAACTTAAACTGTGTTTTATCCGACCTTGAGCTTTAGACTGCGCAGCATCTTCCAGGGCGCTCATGACTTTTAAACGATCATTCAATCATTCGTTTAAAAAGTTAAACTGTCATTTATTCACCTCCGCCCCTAGACTCTCTAACAAATTTCCGCCGGCATAGGCTGCGTACCCGGAACGCGAAGCCGCCGAACCAATACCCAGGATCGCAAACAGGAGGACTCCTAAATGAGTGCGAACTACCAAGCGGGCGTAAAAGAGTACCGCGAGATGTACTGGACACCGGACTATGTGCCGCTCGACACGGACCTGCTGGCGTGCTTCAAGTGCACCGGCCAACCGGGTGTTCCCCGCGAAGAGGTCGCCGCCGCGGTTGCCGCGGAATCTTCCACCGGTACCTGGAGTACCGTGTGGTCGGAGCTGCTGACTGATCTCGAATACTACAAGGGTCGCGCCTATCGCATCGAGGACGTGCCGGGCGACTCCGAGTCCTTCTACGCCTTTATCGCCTACCCTATCGATCTGTTCGAGGAAGGCTCCATCACCAACGTACTGACGTCGCTGGTGGGCAACGTGTTCGGGTTCAAGGCGCTCAAGCACCTGCGCCTGGAGGATATCCGCTTCCCCATCGCCTACATCAAGACCTGCATGGGCCCTCCTGCCGGCATCCAGGTCGAGCGCGACAAGCTCAACAAGTACGGTCGCCCGCTGCTCGGCTGCACCATCAAGCCCAAGCTGGGTCTGTCGGCCAAGAACTATGGCCGTGCCGTGTACGAGTGCCTGCGCGGCGGCCTGGACCTGACCAAGGACGACGAGAACGTCAACTCCCAGCCCTTCATGCGCTGGCGCGATCGCTTCGAGTTCGTGGGCGAGGCGATCCAGAAGGCCGAGCAGGAGACCGGCGAGCGCAAGGGTCATTACCTGAACGTGACCGCTCCCGACCCCGAGCAGATGTACGAGCGCGCCGAATTCGCCAAGGAAGTCGGCTGCCCGATCATCATGCACGACTTTTTGACCGGCGGCTTCACCGCCAACACGGGTCTTGCCAAGTGGTGCCGCAAGAACGGCATGCTGCTGCACATCCACCGCGCCATGCACGCCGTGATCGACCGCCATCCCAAGCACGGTATCCACTTCCGCGTACTGGCCAAGTGCCTGCGTCTGTCCGGCGGCGACCACCTGCACACCGGCACCGTGGTGGGCAAGCTCGAGGGCGACCGCGCATCGACGCTGGGCTTTGTCGACCAGCTCCGCGAGGCGTTCGTGCCCGAAGACCGCTCGCGCGGCGTTTTCTTCGACCAGGACTGGGGCTCGCTGCCCGGCGTGTTCGCCGTGGCCTCCGGCGGTATTCACGTCTGGCACATGCCGGCACTGGTCACGATCTTCGGCGATGACTCCTGCCTGCAGTTCGGCGGCGGCACCCAGGGCCACCCGTGGGGCAACGCGGCCGGCGCCGCGGCCAACCGCGTCGCGCTCGAGGCCTGCGTCAAGGCGCGCAACCAGGGTCGCGAGATCGAGAAAGAGGCCCGCGACATCCTCACCGAGGCGGCGGCCAAGAGCCCCGAGCTCGCAATCGCGATGGAGACCTGGAAGGAGATCAAGTTCGAGTTCGAAACCGTGGACAAGCTGGATGTGGGCTGAGCCCGCATCCAAGCGTTCCTAATCCAGAACGAGTCCAAACGAGGAAAGAATCATGGCAAGCAGCATGTACGAAATGGGCGACTACCAGACCGCCCAGACCCTGGAGACCTTCGGCTTCCTGCCGCAGATGAGCCAGGACGAGATTCACGAGCAGATCGCCTATGTCCTGGCCCAGGGCTGGACGCCGGCCATCGAGCACGAACATCCGTCCAGGGCAATGAGCGACTACTGGACCATGTGGAAGCTGCCGTTCTTCGGCGAGACCAACCTGGGCAATGTCCTCAACGAGTTGGAGGCCTGTCACCGCACGTATCCGGATCACCACGTGCGCCTGATCGGTTACGACAACTACACGCAGAGCCAGGGTCTGGCGTTCGTCGTGTTCGAAGGACGCGGCTGAACCACGGGCGGGCCGTAATCGGCAACGATAAGGCAAACATCGACGCGACGGGGTCAACGATGGCACAACCTGCAAACACTCCAGCCTCCAGCGCACGCGAGGCATCGCGCGCCCGGCGCCGCGCCATGTCCACGACGGGCAAGGCCGCGATCGGCAAGGCAAGCGGCGCCGCGGGACGCAAGTCCCGGACGGCGACGCCCGCCTCGCCCGGGTCCTCGGCGCAGGGGAGCTCCACGCCGGGCACGTCCGCACGGGATGCTTCCCGCCAGCGGCGCGAAGCGACATCCACGCGCGGCAAGGCCGGCATCGCCACGACGGATCGCAGCCGTGCGACTTCCGATGCGGCGCTGTCCCGAACGTCGGCGCCGGATCGGCCCGAGAGCGATTGCAGCTGTGGTTGCAAAGGCGAGCGCGCCCGTGGGGAGCCCCGTGCGGAGCAGGGTTCCGCCGCGCCGCAAAGCGCCAAGCAGGCCGACGCGACAACCGCCGGCGCGACAACCGGACGTTCCCGCGCTGCGCTATCGCGTGCGGTGAAGCGCAAGACGACGCGGGCCGCCTCGGTGAGCCCGGGTCGGGCCGCGTCCCTGGCCCGGCGTCAGGCCATGTCTTCGCAGGGCAAGGCCGGGTTGAAGGCCAAGAGCATGAGCCAGGCGCAGACGGCGCGTGCGGCCAACCCGAATATGTCCAGCCGCGAGTTGGCCCAGGCCCTGCGCGCCGAGCGAAGTCAGAAGGGGGGGGCCGGCCAGAAGAAGTCCGAGCCCTGCGGCCGTAAACGCCCACGTTCGACGTCGCAAGGCAGCGGGCCGGGCGCGGCGCAGGACGCGCCGTGGAAAGTGGGCGCGGGCGAGACCGCCTACGGTCAGACCGTGACCGGCACCCAGGTCGGGCGCAGCCAGCGGACCACGGGCGACGAGTACAGCACGTGCCGCAACGTGACCGGCACCGCCTACATGGGCGCGGACATCTTTCGCGAGTTCTGCCAGCGCGATCCCGGCAAGACACCGCGCAAGGTCAGTGTCAGTCCCACCGGGCACGGCAACCGCGTCAGCGGCAACGAGCTCGGGCGCGCCAACCGCGTGACCGGCAACGAGCCGGGTACCTGCAAGCGCGTGACGGGTTCGCAGTACGTCGGGGCCGACCAGTCCGAGACCTACTGCAAGACGCCCAACGAGGCCGGACCGATGAAGATCACCAGCTCCGAAACCCGTAAGGCCAAGTCGGTGACGGGGAACAACGTGGGCCGCTCGGAGCGGGTCACGGGCGATGAGACCGGCGCCGGGCGCACACTGACCGGCACCCAATACATGCAGAGCGGCAACGGCAAGGCACCGGCCAAGGTTGGGCGCAGCGAAACCCTGCGCGGTGGCTCGCTGACTGGCACTCAGGTCGGGCGCAGCGAGCGCGTCACCGGCAACGAGCCGGGCAGCTGCCGCAACGTGACCGGCGACGATTATATCGGCCGCGAGCAGTACGGCCAGTTCTGCGGCACGACGCCGAAGGCCACTGACTTCAAGGTCGGCCTGACCCAGACGCTGACCGGCAAGGCCGTCAGCGGCACGCTCACCGGGCGTTCGGGTAAGGTCACCGGCGACGAGCCGGGCACCTGCAAGGCCATCACCGGCACGCCTTACGCCGGGGCCGAACAGTACCGCAGCTACTGCAAGGAAGACGATGCCCAGCAGGCCATGATGCGCGCGCCGAGCCGGCGCGGCACCCCGGGCTCGGTCATGACCGGCATTCAGCCCGGCATCAACGGGAACATGACCGGCGCAGACAAGGGCGCCTGCGAGAACGTCAGCGGCACGCCTTACGTGGGTGCCGATCAGTTCGCCAGCGCCTGCCCGGCCACACCGGCCGAGCCCGGCAGTCCGGATTTCCCTCAACCGCTGGGCGGCGACGTGCCTTGGGGCAAGTTCAGCGTGAGTGCCCCGTCCCAGGCGGCACAGGTCCAGGCGCGCCAAGGCGCGGTGACCGGCTCGAGCTACGAGCAGGGACACATCACCGGGCCGTTCGGCATGGCCGCGGGCAAGGTGACCGGCACCGAGCAGGCGCGCTTCGACCGCGCCGCCCGGACCGAGACGCCCGCGCCCGTCCCGACGGTCGAGGAGATCGGCGGTCGGGTCAAGTCCCGCATTACCGGCGAGGGCATGGACGCGGGCCAGCGGATCACCGGCGACGACTGGGACCGGGGCGACCGCGTGACCGGCACCGAGGGGACCTCTTCCATGGGGCGTAATCCGACGCGCCGCGGCGGGCCGATAAGCGCCATGCCGGCCGTATCGCACGCCGAGAAGCGCAACGAAGAGACGCCCGAGCCGACGAGCAAGGTGACCGGCGGCAGCGGCAACACCGATCGCGGTGCGCTGGTGACCTACTCCGGCGGCGCCCGCGGCTGACCGCCGCTGACTTAGGTCGTGAATCGAGACAGACGAGAGCGAGGCATGTTGAGCTACCTGCAACTTTCACCCAAGAGCCCGGCGTCGCCGGCGCCCGCCCCGCGGCGGCGTCCGGGGGCGGTCGGCAGCGCGCGCGCGCAGGCGGCGCCTGCGCGCGGTGCCGGGGTGCGCAGCTCTCACCCGCTCGTTCGCGCCGACGAGAACGCGCGTCTGTTCGCCTACGAACAGCGCGTCAAGTCCGCGTTCGACGCTATCGTGCCTGCGCTCAAACGTATCTCCGCCTTGCAGCACGAGGAGGACTTCGAGGTCCGCGCCCAGCGTGTGGCCAGCGAGCGCCTCGGCTTCGAGCTCCCGGCGGAGATCCTGGCCGATGCCTGGGTCGAGCAGCTGGACATGCGGCGCCTGTTCGCCTGGTGCGTTTTCCAGACCTACCGGCGCCTGTGCGACGATTTCTTCACGACCGATCCGTTGGGGTCGCAGGACGAAGACGACTTCGAGGCGTTTCTCCAGGAGTGCGGTTTTCATACGCTGGACATCTCACCCTGTTCTGACGGACGCCTGGCCCACGTCATACGTTTCGTCTTGCGCCTCCCCTATCGTGCCGTGCGCCGCAAGTCGTATGCCGGTGCGCTGTTCGACATCGACAACAGTTTGGAGAAGTGGACCGAGACCGAGTTGATGCGTTTTCGCGAGGGTCGGCCCAATACGGCGGACGCGCCGACACGCTACCTCAAGGCGGTGGTCTACCACTACAGCTCCGGAGACCCGGCCGCCGGTTGCGCGGCCCACGGCTCCGACGCCGAGGTCGCAGCGCGCGCCGGCCTGGACCGCCTGCACGGCTTCCAACAGGCGGTGCAGAACACCCACTGCTGCGGCGCGTCCATCGACCTGCTGCTGATCGGCCTGGACACCGATGCCGACGCGATCCGGGTGCACGTAGCCGATGACGCCGGCACCATCGACCTCGATCGATACCTCGACGCCCGGGAGCTCTATGACGACACCGGGCGGATGTCGGGCGGTCAGGCGCAACAGCGTGTCGAGGCCTGGGTCGGCCAGGCCGCACCGAATATGCCGCAGGGCATGCAGCGTCTCGTCGCTCGCTTGCTGGAACAGAACCTGTCGCAGATCGACTACGTGCGAACCTATCACGGGGAACGCTATCAGGACATCGGTCACGCCGAACGTTTCATCGCAGCGGGCAAGGGCTTCGAAGAAATACAGCTTCGCAACCTGACCTATTTCGCCTACCTCGATACCGTCGAGGAGGCCGTCGCCGACCTGGACGTGGGCGTGAAGATATTCACGGGGCTGAACGTCGCTCACGGGCTGCCGGTGCCGATCGTCGTGCGCTTCGACTACCAGGGACACGTCCCCGGCGCACGCGACCGCGCCGTGGAGCGTTGCCAGCGCGTGGCCCGGGCGATCACGGAACGTTATAACGATCTCATCGAAGGCGGCCTGCTGCATACATTGATGTTGGTGCGCGATTACGCATCCAACGGACGCATCGAGGTGTTGGGCTGTTCGGTTCACGGTGAGTCAACAGGGGAAGCGCACTGATGAAAATCTGTCAGGTCGAGCGGCCGTTGGTGGCCACCAACCGTATCCCGGGCCTGGAGCACAGGCACCTGCAGGTCGTGCGTGACGGCAGCGCGATGTTGGTAGCGGTGGATGCCGTCGGCTGCATCCCCGGCGATTGGGTGATCTGCGTTGGTAGCTCTGCCGCCCGCGAGGCCGCGGGCAGCAAGGAATACCCGAGTGACCTGACCATTGTCGGCATCATCGACCACTGGCCTCCCGAGCAGGCCCAAGGCTGAGGCAGCGCCGATGGATATTCTCCAGGTCGAAGCGCCGTTGGTCTGCACACGCCGGGTCGAGGGACTCAAACAGACCAGTCTGCGCGTATTGCGCGACGACGAGGGCAAGCGACATGTCGCGGTGGACCCGGTCGGGGCGCGCGAAGGCAACTGGGTCTTTACCGTCAGCGGTTCGGCCGCACGGTACGCCACGGGAGATTTCGATGTCCATACCGATCTAACCATCGGGGGCATCATCGATTACTGGGACGCGGAATCCGCTGCGCCGACGAATAACACCGGCGCAAGCGAATCAATGGGCAACGAGCAACGTGAGCAGGAGACATAAACCGGGAAAGACCAAGACGCGCGGACTGCGGGCCGCGACCCTGCCCTGATGGGCAGTAATTGAAACACTGTACGTTTTTCTTACTTCCGACGATGGAGATACGACGATGGCAAATGACAACTACGGTATCGCTTTGGGCATGATCGAGACCCGCGGGCTGGTTCCTGCGATCGAAGCGGCGGATGCGATGACCAAGGCCGCTGAGGTGCGTCTGATCGGGCGCGAGTTCGTGGGCGGCGGTTACGTGACTGTCCTGGTGCGTGGCGAGACGGGCGCGGTCAACGCCGCGGTACGTGCCGGCGCCGATGCCTGCGAGCGTGTGGGTGACGGTCTTGTGGCGGCGCACATCATTGCCCGTCCGCACCGCGAAGTCGAACCGGTCCTGCCGGCCGGTGGCGACCGTTCCGCCGCATAAGCGGAACGATCGCATTGTTTCACACTGAATAGTCAATAGGAGAGTTCAGCCATGGCCAACGATACCTACGGTATTGCGCTCGGCATGATCGAAACCCGAGGTCTGGTGCCCGCCATCGAAGCGGCGGATGCCATGACCAAGGCTGCCGAGGTGCGTCTGACCGGACGCGAGTTCGTCGGCGGCGGTTACGTGACCGTGCTCGTGCGCGGAGAGACCGGTGCGGTCAACGCGGCCGTGCGTGCCGGCGCCGACGCGTGCGAGCGCGTCGGCGACGGTCTGGTGGCGGCGCACATCATCGCCCGTCCCCACCGCGAAGTCGAACCGGTGGTCGGGAGTGACAGCGCCAAGGCCGGCGGTGCCGCGCGCAGCTGAGCGCGGCGCCGGCTAACGCGCCACTGACGCACATGTCGACATGATGCACCGATCTTCGGACCAACGGGTCCTTGGCTATCTTGGCCGGGCACTGAGCCTTGAGCTCAGCGCGGTTCAGCAGTACAGCACCCAGGCGAGGCTGGTTGCCGCCTGGGGACTGAACGAACCGGCCGCACGCCTGTCCGCCGAAGCCACGGAGGAGATGGGGCACGTCGACCGCGTCATTTCGCGCATGCTCGCATTGGGCGTCGCGCCCAACGCATCGCAGCTGCGCCCGGTCGGTCTCGGAGCCGATCTGCAGTCCTTGCTGCGCCAGGACCAGGCACTTGAGCGGGAACTCGTCACTCTTTACGGCGACGCCGTCCGGTACTGTGCACGGCAGGGTGACCACGAGAGCCGCCTGTTTTTCGAGGCGCTGCTGGAGGAGGAAAAGGCCCATGGGCGAGAACTCGCTCATTGGTTGGAGCAGCTGGAGCAGCCCGGTGCGGGTGCCACTGGAACACGAGGCGCCAACTTCTGAGAGAAGAAACGCGATGAGCAACCAATGGCAAGAGCGCAAAAGACCCAACCGGCTGGAGCGTCGCTACGACTTTCCGGACTATGCGACGTTGCGCGACTTTCTCGACCGCGCCGCGGACCTGTCCGAGAGCGTCGGCTATTACCCGGACATGGGTTTTGGTCGGGATTACGTGAACGTCACGATCCATGTCGAAGAAGGGGCCGAGGAGCTGAGTGCGGCACAACGTCGATTCGCCGAACGCCTCGATGAACTGTACGGCAGCGGCGGAACCAGCTGAGGTCAGCCGCCATGGCCGTCATTGCACTGGTCGGAAACAAGGGAGGCGCGGGCAAGACCACCCTCGCCGTTAACCTGGCGACCGTGCTGGCGTGCGAAGGGGCCACGGTCTTACTGGACGCCGACCCGCAGGGCTCGGCGCTTCAGTGGCAGCGCATCGGCGGGCGGGAGACCGACCCGACGGTCGTCGACAGCGCGGACGATCTCGCCGACGCCTTTGCGCGAACGGCCCGGCGCCATGACCACGTGGTGATCGACTGTCCGCCTTCGGTCCACGCGACGCAGACTCACGCTGCACTCGAGCTCGCCGATCTCGCGCTCATTCCGGTCCAGCCTTCGCCGCTCGACCTGTGGGCGACGGTGCATATCGAAAACGCCGTCGACCGCGCGCGCGGTACTAACCCGAGGCTCGGCGCGATGCTGGTCATCAACCAGCTCGAGCCGCGCACCCGGCTCTCGCGCCTGATGCGCGAAGCGCTCGCCGAGCTCGACGTCTCTGCGGCGCGCACGGCGATTCGGCGCCGGGCCGTGTTTCGCGCCAGCGTGCTGGAAGGCAAGAGCGTGCTGGATATGGGCCGCAGTGGCGCCGCCGCTGCCGAAGAGATTCGCAGCCTGATCAATGAGGTAGTCAGACTATGAGCACCAACGACAAGACCGGCGAAAAGCTGCTCGCCTCCATGCGCAAGACCAAGGCGGACGCCGCCGACAAGAACGCCGCCTCCCAGGCAGAGTCGCAGCCGCCGCAGAAAAAGCAATCCAAACCGCAGCCCAAGAAGAAAGCGGAACCCAGGGGTGCGCAGGGCGGCGCCAAGCGCGGCAGCGATCCGTACCAAAGCGGGCGCCGTGTGTGGCCCGACTGAGGACCGCCCGACCGAGGAAATCGGGGTAGACCGTGACCTGTGAAGGGGTGGATACATGACGATGGAACAGCTCATTGTGGTCGTTGTGGCCTTGCCGCTCGTGTCGGCGGCGTCGATACAATTGTTTTCGACGGCGCTTGGCCGGCGCGCCGCCCGGCTGAGCGTCACCGCGCTGCTCCTGACATTCGTATTGGCCGTCGTCCTGCTGGTGACCTCCCTCGTGCGAGGCGGGTCCGGGCAAATCACCCTCGCCGGCTCCTGGGGTATTCTGCTGTTCGACCCGCTGAGCTCGCTCATGGCTGCGGTCATTGCCGGCATCAGTCTGATCGTGCACATCTACTCAGTGCGCTATATGGCCGAGGAAGCCGGCTATGCCCGATTCTTCGTCCTGCTCGATGTCATGACCGCCACGCTGCTGCTCATGGTGGCCGCCGGCGACCTGATCACCTTATTGATCGCATGGCACCTGGTCGGGTTCCTGCTCTATTTTCTCCTCGGCCACGACAGCCGCAGCCAGACGGCACACCGCTATGCCTTCTGGACACTCATCACCTATCGTCTCGGCGACCTGCCTTTGCTGCTTGCCGCCGGCTTCCTCTATCACGCCTATGGTACCTGGTCGCTGACCGAAATCTTCGCGCGCCTCGGTAGCGGACCGGCAATGCATAGCGTCCTGGGGCTGTCCCTGCCCGGCTTGGTCGCCGGGCTCGTTGCACTCGCCGCCTTCGCGCGCTCGGCGCAGTTTCTGCTGCATACGTGGCTGCCCTACACCATGGCAGGGCCGACACCCGTGTCGGCCCTGATGCATGCGGGAATCGTCAACGCGGGCGGGTTCTTGATCAACCGTTTCGCGCCCGTCTTCGTCCACACCGAGGGTGTGCTGCCCTGGGTATTCATCGTCGGTTTGATCACGGCACTGATTGGCTCGACGCTCATGCTGACCCAGAACGACATCAAGAAGTCCTTGGGCTACTCTACGATGGGACAGATGGGTTTCATGATCATGGAGTGCGGTGTGGGCGCCTTTTCCCTGGCGATCTTCCACCTCATCTCGCATGGTCTATTCAAGGGTACTCTGTTCCTGGGGGCCGGCGGTGTCATCCATGCCGCACGCGAGGACGACGGGGTGCCCAAAGACTCGCTCTACACCTTTGTCGTGGAAAAGCGCCCGGCCCGGACTCGCAGGCCGTGGCTGCTGATGGCGGCGATCACGCTGGCCGTGCCGGTGACCATCCTGGTCGTTGCACACTCGCTGGTCTCTCCCGATTTCTTCCAGGAACAAGGCGCGATCGTCCTGCTGTTCTTCGGCTGGGTCACCGGCGCACAATTGATCTTCGCCACCTACCGTATGCGCGCGGGTAATCTCTGGCGCCTGGTAATGCTGAGCATCTTCTCTTTCGCGGTGGTGATCGTCGGCTACACGCTCATCAGCCATGCCTTTGACGTGTTCCTGTACCCCGATGCGGCGTTCCGCGAGCAGATCTACGCGGCGGCCAATATCAACGTCCTGCGATTCGATATTCTGGTCGGCGTGATTACCGGACTGATCGTGGCCGGTTGGCTGATGACCTACTACGCCGAGCAGAACGGCCGCCGCCGCGGCGACCAACCCGGCCGCCTTTGGTTGGCGTTCTACGCACTGGTCTCGCGCGAGTTCTATCTGACCGATCTCTATACGCGCCTCGCGCGGGCCCTGGTGGCGGGCGCCACTCGGCTGAACATCTGGCTGAGGTGGGTGTGAGATGAGTGACGCGACCTATTGGCTGGGCGGCCTCTTTTTGCCGGTGTTCCCGCTGAGCATGGCGTTCAATGCCGTTTTCGCACGCGTGCGCAATGCGACCCTGCGTTCCGCTCTCCTGCTGGCCTGGCCCCAAATGGGGTTGGCTATGGTATTGGCGGCCCATCGGCCCGTCCCCGGCTGGCTCCTGGCGTTGGCCCTGTTCACCTCCGCGCTTTACGCCTTCCGGGCCATCGGTCTGCGCGATGTGGGACAGTGGGTCGGCTACCTGGCGACCTCAGGGTGGGCACTGCTGTGGATTGCCGTGGCGAATCGCACTTCGGCGGACCTGCTTCACCTGTACGCCCTTGCCTTCAGCGTTCCCCTGGTGCTGCTTGCGCTGCTTGGCGCTCGCCTGGAAGAGCATTTCGGTGCGGCCTATATCGGACTTTACGGCGGGTTGGCGCAGATGGTGCCCCGCATGGCCGGCGTGCTGGTATGCGTCGTCCTCGCGGCTGTCGCGACGCCGCTGTCGCCGAGCTTCTTCGCAATGCTGGCGACGGTCGTCACCATCACGCCCACCGCCCCATGGGCCGCGCTTGCACTCCTGGGAACGTGGCTGCTGTGGAGTTGGGCCGGTGTGCGCCTGCTTCAGGGACTGGTCGTGGGCCCGGTTGACGGTGTTAAGGCGCCTGACCTCGGCCTGGCTTCGACCTGGGCCTATGCGGCGGTGCTTCTGGTCTTGGTTGGCAGTGGCTTCTATCTCGCCGGAGGTGCGCTATGACGCTTCCCCTTGGTCAAAAATTGCGTATTCGGGCCATGGTCTATGTGGCCGGCGAGCCCATTCCCAATTTCTGGCCCATGCGCGCCTTCATCCACCACAACCCGCTCCACGGTCTGGAGCACCTGCCCTTCGCCGAGGCGGTCGAGCAGGGCCAGCGCATGTTTCACGCTCGGGGCTTTCTCAAGCGGGCTGACTATCAGCGCTATCAAACGCAGGGGAAGGTCGACCAGGAACGGCTGGCGGCCGAGGTGGACGCGTTCCTGGCGGGGCGCGAGCGCCTGCCCGGCGTCGACTTGCGGGCCTGGCTGCTCACGCTGCTCACGCACACGACCGAACCCGTCGCCGCCACGGACCCACTGGCTGCGATTACCGATATCCAGGCCGCCCTGGCCGGTCGCGAGGTTTCGCCCGCCCAGCCCGATCAGGAAGTCATTTTCGAGGGTCTGCGCCGAGAGCTGTTGGACTGGCGCACCGTCTACGAGGCGGTGGATGTTCTTTACGGCACCGAGATCGGCGCCGAACTCGACGAGCTCGTCATCAAGAGCTGTCTGGATTTTTTTGACGAAGGCCAGTCCGTCTGGGCGATGCCCGGGCGCGAACGCGGTTTCTTCTCGGCCTGGCGCGAAGTGGCCAGCCGCAACGGCCGGCTGTATCTGCGCGGGTTGCACATCACCGGCATCGTCGGCGACGAGGACACGCCCGAGGGCGTGATCGCCCGCGTTATGCAAACGCTGGCCGTGCCCGAGGACCGCTGGCCGGGCTATTTTGCCCGCGAGCTTGCCCGTCTGCACGGCTGGGCCGGGTTCATCCGTTGGCGTTCCACCGCCAGCCACTATTATTGGGGTGAACAATACCCGGCAGACCTCGTCGATTTGTTGGCCGTGCGTCTGACGTTGGCGCTCGCGTTGCTCAGCGAGCGCGGGCGCAGGGGAATGCCCCTGACCGCCACCGACGTAGCACGCGCGCTCGAGCAGCGCCCCCACGAAACCTATCTGCGCTACGAGTTTCACAGTGGGTCGGTGCTGCCGGCGATGGCCGTCCGGGTCGAGCAGACCCTGGCGACCGAACGGCCCAAACAGATCGAACGGGTATTCGCCGACTACGTCGACGCGAAACGGGCCGATCAGGCCCGGCGCCAGGCGCAGCGCCTTGGCGAGCTCGCGCGTCAGGCCAACCAGCCCCGTGCGCTGGACGATCTCTCCGACCAACAGCTCGGTCGCCTGCTCGAGACGCTCGGCCAGTTCGAAAAGGATGAAGGCATGATCTGGCTGCGTGCCATGGAGCAGCACGCCATGACCCGCCTGCTCGACGGCCTCAGCCTCGAGTCGCCGGAAGCGCCTGACAAGCGCCCATTCGCCCAGGCGCTGTTCTGCATCGATACCCGCTCGGAGCGGATTCGCCGGCACCTGGAGAGTGCCGGTGACTACCAGACGTACGGCATCGCGGGCTTTTTCGGCGTGCCGGTGAGCTTCATGGAACTGGGCAAGGGCAGCGAGATCAATCTCTGCCCGGTCTTGCTGACCCCCAAGAATCTGGTGCTTGAGATGGCGGTCGGCCACGGCAAAGACGACCCCGCCGCTGTCACGGTGCTCGAGAAGGCCTTGCACGAGCTCAAGGAGTCCGTGCTCAGCCCCTTCGTCACCGTCGAGGCCATCGGTCTGCTGTTCGGACTGGACATGGTCGGCAAGACCGTTATACCCCAGCATTACAATCGGTGGCGCCAGCGTCTGCACGAGCACAAGCCGCACACTCACCTGCTGATCGACAAGCTGACTCGCGAACAGGCCGACTCGGTTGTGCGGGCCGTCCAACGGGCGGTGATTGCCAAGGCCGTCGAGCACGAGCTTGGCCTCGAGGCGGAACAGGTCAACGACGCGCTGGTGCGCGAACTGCGCGAAGCCGCCCTGGGCAACGGCCATGAGGCCGCGAGGCTGGCCAACTCTCTGGGCCTGGGCGAACGCGCAGAGCAGGAGTTCGTCGAGCGCCTGCGCCGCGTCTATCGCATCACGCCGTCGTTCGCCCGCCTCCAGATGGAACAGCTTGCGCGCCTTGGCTTCAGCCTCGACGAACAGGTTGGCTTTGTCAGCCAGGCGCTGCGCTCTATCGGTCTGACGGGAAATTTTTCGCGTTTCATCCTGCTGGTGGGCCACGGCAGCACGTCCGAGAACAACCCCTACGAATCGGCGCTCGATTGCGGTGCGTGCGGCGGCAACCACGGGTTGGTCAACGCCCGCGCCCTGGCGCAGATGGGCAACAAACCCGAGGTGCGCCGCCGACTGCGCGAACAGGAAGTCGATATCCCTGAGGATGCCTGGTTCCTGCCTGCGCTGCATGACACGACGACCGACGAGCTGCAGCTGTTCGATCTCGACCGGATTCCACCGTCGCACGTGGTGTACATCGATCGGCTTCGCAGCGGTTTGACCGCCGCCTCGAGGCTTTGCACTCAGGAGCGCATGCCGGAGCTGCAGAGCGACTCGGGCTCGATCACGCCGTCCGAGGCCTTCAAGCTTGCCCAGCGCAATTCGATGGATTGGTCTCAGGTGCGCCCGGAGTGGGGTCTGGCGGGCAACGCCTATTTCGTGATCGGGCGCCGAGCGCTCACCCGGTCATCTTCCCTGCAAGGGCGGGCCTTCCTGCATTCGTATGACTATGGCCTGGACCCCAAGCGCCGCCTGCTGGAGAACATACTCGGCGGTCCCCTGGTGGTCGGCCAGTGGATCAACATGGAGCACTACTTCTCCACCGTCGACAACGAGCGCTTCGGCAGCGGCAGCAAGGCCTATCACAACGTAGCCGGACGGTTCGGCGTTATGACCGGCAACCTCAGCGACCTGCGCACCGGGCTTCCTTCTCAGACGGTTCTCAACAACGGCCTGCCCTACCACGAACCGTTGCGATTGATCACGGTAATCGAGGCGCCCTTCCATCACGCCCGGCGGGCGGTCGAGGACGTGGCGGCGGTGAAGTCGCTCGTGCGCAACGGGTGGATCCGGCTACTGATCGTGGACCCCGTCGAAGGGACGGTGAGTACGTACGAGGACGGTGAATGGAACCGTCGTCAGTTTACCGGTGCCCTGGAAGAGGCCTTGGTTGAGGAGACTACCCTATCATGAAGAATTTGAATTTCAGTCCGATCAAGAAGCTCGAGATCATCCTCAGTGGCGAGCATCAAGGATTCGCGACCGACATCCTGGATCGAGCCGGAGTCAAAGGCTACACCATCGTCAACAATCTGTCGGGCAAGGGCAGCCACGGTTTTCACCAGGGACACCTGCTGTTCAACGAGGACGACGTGCTGATCATGATCATTGCCGCGGTGCCCGAGGAGCTCGTCAATCCGATCCTGGAGGGCCTGGCTCCCTTCTACAACGAGCACTCCGGTGTCGTTTTTATTCAGGATATCCAGGTGACCCGATTGGTTAAGTTTAGCGACTGATTGTCGTTACTCCACGCTCACCGCCGAGGCGGACTAAGGCCCCGCCGGCGTCAACCGCTCTGCGCACAGCGAGTACAGTAGTTTTTCGATGATCGAACTTCGAACATATGTCTATATCGACTCGCTGCAGCCACAGCTTGCCGAATACATGGCGACCGTCTCCCAGGGCTTTTTGCCCGTGCCGGGCGACGCCTGTCTGTGGGTCGAGGTCTCGCCCGGTATGGCGATCCACCGGCTGACCGACGTCGCCCTCAAGGCTACGCGCGTGCATCTGGCGCAGCAGGTCGTCGAGCGCGCCTATGGTTCGATGGTGATTCATCACCGCGATCAAAGCGACGTGCAGGAGGCGGGCAGCGTGATCCTCAATCGCCTGGGCGCGCAGGTCAGCGACCGCCAGCCCTGTCAGATTGCCTGGCAGGAGGTGATCCGCGGCATGACGCCGGACCACACCGTGCTGATCAATCGGCAGAACCGCCGCGGTTCGATGATCCTGCCCGAGCAGAGCATGTTCATCCTGGAGACCGAGCCGGCGGGCTATATCGTGTACGCGGCCAATCAGGCCGAGAAGGCGGCCAACATCACGCTCATCGATGTGCGTGCCGTCGGCGCCTTCGGTCGCCTGACGCTGTCCGGGCGCGAGGCCGATGTCGACGAGGCGGCCGCCGCGGCCCTGGCCGCCGTGCAAAACCCGACCGGGACCTGAGGGACCTTAACCCATGCACCGCCAGGAACTGCTCGAACTGCTGGCCCGCTACCATACCCGGTTCATGGACGAGGCGGCATTTATCGACCGGGCCTACGCTTACGTCCAGGCGCATCCCGATTGCTTCGAGCGCGAGCTGTGGCCGGCTCACGTGACCGGATCGGCCTGGGTGGTCAATCCGGACCGCTCGCTCGCCCTGTTGATGCACCACCGCAAGCACGATCAATGGTTTCAGCCCGGCGGACATGCCGACGGGGAGGCCGATATCGTGGGGGTGGCACTGCGCGAGACCGCCGAGGAGAGCGGGATAGACCCCAAGGACATCCACCTGGTCGATGGCGAAATATTCGATCTCGATATCCACAGCATCCCGGCCATGCACGGCGATCCGGAACACGAGCATCTCGACGTGCGGTTTCTGGTGGAGATCGACGACGGGTTGCCCGTCCCCGGCAACGACGAATCCCACGAGGTCCGCTGGGTGCCGCTGAGCCAGGTCTCCCGATTCAACAACAACCGCTCCACCTATCGGATGGTACAAAAGACCCGACAGCTGAGGTCGCGTGTGGCTTACGCCTGAGCTTTGTCGCCGATGTGGCGGGAGATCAGGAATTCCTTGAACGCCTCGGCGGCCGGGGCCAGTACCTTGTGCTCAGGGTAGACCAGATGCCATTGACGTTCGAGCGGTAGGCCTTGCACGTCGAGGAGTGCGAGATTGCCGAGTTCGACCTCCGCTTCAACGGTGATCTTTGCAATGATGGAGATACCGAGTCTGCCGGCGACGGTCTGCTTGATTGCCTCGTTGCTGCCCAGTTCCATCCGAACCCGGGGTGCCGTTTTATAGCGTTGGAAAAAGGCCTCGCACCCCAGGCGGGTGCCGGAGCCGGGCTCGCGCGCGATGAACGGCTCTTCGGCCAGGCGCTTGGGGGAGATCTTTTTCTTTCCGACCAACGGATGCTCGGGGTGGGCAATCGCGACCAGGGGATTGGGCGCGAAGGGCGTGGTGACGACATTGAGGTTTTCGGGCGGCTGGCCCAGGATGTACAGGTCGTCCTGGTTGTGGGCCAGCCGGTCGAGGATCGCCTTGCGGTTGCCGACGAACAGCGACACCTCGATACCGGGGTGCTGAGCGCTCAATTGGCCCAACAGCTGCGGGACGAAGTATTTCGCCGTGGTCAGGATGGCGACGCTGAGCGTGCCGCTCTCGAGGCCCTGGATGGCCGCCAGTTCCTGGGACAGCCGCTCCATGCGGGCCGAGACGTCGCGGCAGGCCGAGGCGACGGCCTTGCCGGCTTCCGTGAGGAACAGCTTCTTCCCCACCTGCTCCACCAGTGGCTGGCCAGCGGCCTCGCCCAGCTGCTTGACCTGGATGGACACCGCCGGCGGGGTCAGATGGAGTACCTCGGCGGTCCGGGTAATGCTCATATGCTGCGCCAGGGCGTCGAAGATCCGCAGCTGATGCAGGGTCGCGCGTCGAATCGGCATATTGATTAAAGAATAAGTAAATCTAAAGTTTAAAAACTTAAACTGTAATTTATCACGCGTTCTCCCTAGACTCAATCCCGACGAATATTGTCGGAAAAACCGGACTTTCTCCAAGGCTTTCTCAGGGACGGACCGCCGGTGCCCGGCTTCAAAATGCCCGGGCCAGTGCCCCTGAGCGGTGCCGTCACTGTCTGCGAGACGCGAGCACGATGCCACTGGTGAACATGAAAGACATGGTGGACCACGCCTACCGGCATAACTACGCGGTGGGGGCTTTCGCCGTGGTCAACCTTGAATTTCTGCAGGGCGTTATGGCGGCGGCCGAGCGCTGTCGGGCGCCGGTCATCCTGGGGTTGCAGGAATCGCCGTCGGAGTCCTTTGACTTCGACCTCCTGGTCTCGGCCGTCGAAGCCGCCGCGCAGCGCGCCTGCGTTCCGGTGGCGATTCACATGCACCACGGCAACGATATCGACTCCGCCGTGCGCGCGATCAATCGGGGCTGCAACGGCGTCATGGTCGACGCCTCTCACCGCGAGTTGGGCGACAACATCGAGCTCACCCGGGCGGTGGTCGCCATGGCTCGGGACTGCGGCGTACCGGTTGAGGCCAGCCTGGGATTCGTGCCCGAGGCCGAGGGCGACGGTACGCAGCCGGATGCCGGCGAGATCGCGCATACCTCCGTGGCGGAGGCGAGTGGTTACGTCGAGAAGACCGGGGTCGATTTCCTTGCCGTGTCGATCGGGACGGTGCGCGGGCGCACGCGGGCGAAACCGAAGCTCAACTGGCAGCGCCTGAAGCAGATCAACGAAGCCTTGGGTATACCGCTGGCCATTTACGGTGGTAGCGGGCTGAACGACAGTCAATACGGGCGGCTGATCGCCAACGGAGTCGCCAAGATCGACTTCTACGCCGCCCTGGCCGAGGCCGCCTTCGAGCAGGTTCGCTCCAGCACGAAGGGCGGTGCCGGGGGGCGCTACGCAACGGCAATGCGCGCGGTACGCGAGGCGGTCGAAAACGAAACCGAGCACTTCATGCGGGTATGCGGTGCGGCCGGCCGCGCCGCCGAGGTGTTGGAGCAATGCCGCCACTGGACGCCCGTGGAGCATATCGTTACCCAGAATGTGCAAGGCATGACCGACCGCGATGTGGAGGCGCTCATGGAGGAGGGACGGCGCGTGCTCAGCACGATCCCCGGCGTGCTCGGTGTGTGCGCCGCCAGCGTGGTCAGAGACGACGAAATTTATCGCTGCAGCTGGATGGTCCGCTTCTGTCATTCCGCGGCCGTGGACAGTTATCGTGAGCACCCGGATTATCTGACCCTCGCCAGTCGACGGCCCCGTTCGGCACCCTACGGCGGGCTCGATGCCCGCCGGACCTCTTGGGGTTCGGGCAACGTTCCCCCGTCCGCCTCCCGACCCGGTCGCGTCCCCCAGCACTCGCGGGGCTAGCGCCGTAGGAGTCGGAGTGAGCTACCTGCTGTTCCTACGATCGTCGGCGGACCTGGAACGCGCCTGCCGCGACGTCAGCGACTACTTCGCCTTCCGCCGCACGCTATCGGGACCGGCGTCTCTTAGTCTCTACGGCGCCTGGATCGAGCCGAACACGCTGTCATCTATCCCGCTGGCGCTGGTCCCCCCGGTATGGCCCTCCGGCAACCACGGCTTTGCCATCCAGGAGCGTTTCGGTGTAGCGGGAATCTGGCAGCTGGCGCGCCTCGATGTGCCGCCGGAGGCCTCTCGCCTGCACGCGCTGCCGGATGCCATTATCGACTCGCTGCGGGGGATCGCGGGCGCGCAGGCAGGGTTGTTCGCTCCGGTGTTCGACGGTGCGCTGACTCATTCGGCGATGGACCAGGAGTTGAAGCGACTTCGCAACCGTTACCCGGGTATGGTCGCGCCGCCCCTTGTACAGAACGCGCATGACGGGGCGCTGGAGCGGCTGCCAGCCGGCACAGGCGCGCCCTGTTGATACCAGCGCGCGAGGGTCGAACCGGCTGCTATATAACGGTCAGAGGTTCGAAGTCCGATCCGACCGCAAATGCAAAAGGCCACCGCGAGGGGTGGCCTTTTCCATTTGGCGCGCGACCAGAACGAGCGCAGCGAGTTCGGGAAGTACTTGATGAACCGCCGCAGGCGGTTCTAAGTGCCCGAGAGGACTGACTCGGGCCGGCCTGCGGCCGGGCCCTCGCCCCTGCGGGGCAGCGCTGCGCGCTGTCCCCTCGCACGCCCTCGGAACTGCGGCGCGCGAGGGTCGAACCGGCTGATATATAACGGTCAGAGGTTCGAAGTCCGATCCGACCGCAAATGCAAAAGGCCACCGCGAGGGGTGGCCTTTTCCATTTGGCGCGCCCGAGAGGATTCGAACCTCTGACCTCTGCCTCCGGAGGGCAGCGCTCTATCCAGCTGAGCTACGGGCGCAAAACTTATTGTCGCGGGCGCCATCGATTTAATGGCGCGCCCTCGGGATTACTCGGCCCGCACCTTCGCACGGCCCTCGCCCCTTCGGGGCCAGCGTCGCGCCGTTCTTCGAACGGCTGCTCCGCTGTTGCCTCGCGGCTTTGTCCCTCGGCTCGAACCTCCTGGCCTGTTTGACCCCGGAGGGCAGCACTTCCTGTCCAACTGAGTCCTCGTTCGAGCCGGTGGCGCAAAACTGAGCCTCGAGGGCCCTGCCTATATATATAGGCCGACCCGGGACGGCATAGCTTACATGGGGGCGGCCCCGTCGTCCACGGCATGAGCCTCGATACCGCGGCGGGTACCCGTGCACCGCCTTGGCACAGCATTTGCTCTGGATCACGCGCTATCTCACGACGTTCGGCCGGTGCCCCGGTCGAGCGTAAGTCACGCCGGCCGGCGGTCTGGTAGGGGACCGTTCCGCCGTCGATAACGATACGCCGAGCCAATATTATGCAGTTGAAATTGTTCAAGACCCTGTGGGGCTTCGAGGGCGGCTATGATCAGGCGGCCGACGAGGCGGCGCAGGCCGGCTTCGACGGGCTCGAGGGCCCGCCGCCAAGGACCGCGGAGGGCCGCGAGGCCCTGGCGGCGCCCCTCGCCGATCATGCCCTGGACTATATCGCCGAGGTCGTCACGGCGGGCGGCTATGTGCCGGACCGCCGCGCCGATGTCGCCCGACATTTGGCCACGCTGGAGGACGGGTTGCGGGCCTGCCGCGATCCTACGCCACTGTTCGTCACCTGTATTGGCGGTTGCGACGCCTGGTCGGAGTCGACCAGCGTCGAATTCTTTTCCGAGGCCATGGCGCTGGCGGATCGTTACGGGCTGGCCATCAGCTTCGAGACTCACCGCAGCCGTTCCCTGTTCAACCCGTGGACCACCGAGCGCCTGGTCGAGGCTGTCCCGGGCCTGGAGCTGACGGCGGATTTTAGCCACTGGTGTGTGGTGTGCGAGCGCCTGCTCGACACCGAGCTCGAAACCATTGAGGCCATCGCGCCGCGTGTCCGTCACATTCACGCCCGGGTGGGCTACGACCAGGGTCCCCAGGTGCCGCACCCGGCCGCGCCGGAATACGCCTCCGCGCTTGCAGCGCATCAGCGCTGGTGGGAGACGGTCTGGCGCGCCCAGACCGAGCGCGGCCTGCAGGCCACGACGCTGACGCCGGAGTTCGGTCCTGACGGATACCTTCACCTGCTCCCCTTCACCCAGGCCCCGATCGCCGATCTGTGGGACATCAATCGCTGGATGGGCGGCACCGAACGGGCTCACTTCGCCCGCTGGCGTGGGCCCGACGGCGCCCGTCCAGTCGGGATCCCGGATCCAACGCCCTGATAGCCCCGCCTAGTTGGCGTGCCCCGTTTGCGCGCTTTTCGGGGGCGCCGTGCACGCAGTTTGTGCGCCGCCCCGATGCCGCTCGGCCCGCCCGTGACGGAATATCGCCCCTAATACGCTGAGATGAGTCAACTTTTTCCCTCCCACCCGTAATGGCACATGGGTTGCACTATCGGTAATACCAAAAACGGTTTTCGTATTAACGAGAGGGTAAGCCATGAAGATCGGTTTCAGAAAAGCAATGGGTGCCGTGCTCGGCGCATTGATGCTGAGCGCAACGGCGCAGGCCGTTGCCGCACCCCTGAAGATTGGATACAGCGATTGGCCGGGCTGGGTTGCCTGGCAGGTGGCCATTGAGAAGCAGTGGTTCAAACAGGCCGGCGTCGACGTCAAGTTCCAGTGGTTCGACTACGTAGCCTCGATGGACGCGTTCGCCGCCGGCAAGCTCGACGCGGTGGCGATGACCAACGGCGACGCGCTCGTCACCGGGGCGACCGGCGCCAAGAGCAAGATGATCATCATCAACGACTACTCCAACGGCAACGATATGGTCATCGGCGCGCCCGGTATCGACTCGCTGAAGGACCTGAAGGGCAAGAAGATCGGTGTGGAGATCGGCTTCGTCGACCATCTGTTGCTGCTCAACGGCCTGAAGAAGGCCGGCATGAAGGAATCGGACGTCCAGCTCGTCAACGTGCCGACCAACGAGACACCGCAGGTGCTCGCCTCGGGCGATGTTTCGGCCATCGCCGCCTGGCAACCGAACTCCGGCATTGCATTGAAGCAGGTCCCCGGGTCCAAGCCCATCTATACCAGCGCGGACGAACCGGGTCTGATTTACGACGTCCTTGCCGTTTCCCCGACAAGCCTGGCCGAGCACCGCGCTGAGTGGGCCAAGGTAGTGAAGGTCTGGTACCGCGTCGTCAAGTATATCCATGATCCCAAGACGCACGACGATGCGGTGAAGATCATGGCATCGCGGGTTGGTGTAAGTCCGAAGGAATACCAGTCCTTTATCACCGGCACCAAGATCCTGACCCTCAAAGAGGCGAAGAAGTTCTACAAGAAGGGTCCGGGTTTCGATTCCCTGTACGGTTCTTCGAAGATCGTCGACAAGTTCAACGTCGACAACAAGGTCTACAAGAAGTCGCAGAACGTCGATGAATACATCGACCCCTCGCTGACCGACGCGATGTAACGCCTGCCAGCGGCCAGATCCAACCAGCGGAGTCGATGCTCATGTCCAGCCAGCCTTGGTTTGCGGTACGCAAGGAACTGGCGCCCCGGCGGCGTCTGGTCCTGGGTATCTTGAGCTTCGTCATTCCGTTGGCGATCTGGTCGCTGGTCAGTTACGTGCCTTTCATCTGGCACCCCGACGTCAGGATTACTGACCCCGGCGCCGTGTCCTACTTTCAAAAGGGAATGCTGATCGACCACGACATCTTCGAGCGTGAGTCCAAGAAGGTGGAGGCCAAGGGTGAGGCCAAACCGCACGGTACACCCGCCAATCCCATCTATCTCCCGGCGCCTCATGAGGTCGCCAAGGCAATGTACACCGCCTTTACGACTCCGCCCCAGCGCCGCGGCGAAAAGTGGCTGCACCAGAGCCTGGGGAACAGTATCTCCGTCATCGCTCTGGGCTTTTTCATATCGTCACTGATCGGAGTACCGCTGGGAATCCTTGCGGGAACCTACGATGCACTGTCCCGGCTGAACGAGCCCTTTATCGAATTCTTTCGCTATCTGCCGGCGCCGGCTTTCGGTGCGCTGGCCGTGGCAGTTCTCGGAATCAACGAGGCTCCCAAGATCGCCATCATATTTATAGGCACCTTCTTCCAACAGGTACTGGTCGTGTCCAATACCACCCGCAAACTCGACCCGGCATTGTTGGAGGCCGCCGTGACGTTGGGGGCCAAGCGAATGTCGCTCCTGTTTAAGGTCGTCATTCCAGGCGTTATTGTCGATCTCTACAAAGACATGCGCATTCTCCTCGGCTGGGCGTGGACCTACCTGATCGTCGCAGAGATGATCGGCGCGAGCTCGGGTATTACGTGGTTCATCACCCAGCAGGCGCGCTACAAGAATTTCCCGAACGTCTACGCCGCGATCATCATGATCGGCATCATAGGTCTTTCAACCGACCTCTTTCTCGCGTGGCTCGGTCGACGCATCTTCCCCTGGCAGCGCGGTGCTGCCGCCTAGGCAATCCCGGAGGGTCCCATGAACATGAAACAGACCCATATCGAGCTGCCCAGCTACCTGGACCAGTCCGACGTCGTGCGCGAGCGCTTCGAACGCCTAAAGAAGCGCCCGGTTATCCTGAATGTACGCGGGCTCGGCAAGCAGTTCGACTCCACCCAGGGTCCGGTCACCGCCTTGCGCGGGATCGACTTCGACGTTCACCGGCGCGAATTCGTCTGCGTCATCGGACCGTCTGGCTGCGGCAAGTCCACGCTAATCCGCATCCTTGCCGGTCTGGAGACCCACACGGAGGGCGAGGTGCTGCTCGACCGCAAACCGGTCAGCGGGCCAGGTCCCGACCGCGGCATGGTGTTCCAGGGCTATACCCTCTTTCCCTGGCTGACCGTTAAGAAGAACGTGATGTTCGGCCTGGAGGTCTCCGGCCGAGGTGGGCTGCCCGAAGAGGAAGCTCTGCAGTGGATCGAGCTGGTAGGCCTTTCGAAGTTCGTGAACGCCTATCCCCATCAACTCTCCGGCGGCATGAAGCAACGCGTGGCGATCGCCCGAGCGCTAGCAAACCAGCCCCGCATTCTGCTCATGGACGAGCCCTTCGGCGCGCTCGATGCCCAGACCCGGGCCCGCATGCAGACCTACCTGATGGAGATCTGGAAGAACATCGACGTCACGATCCTGTTCATAACCCATGACCTGGACGAGGCGGTGTTTCTGGCCGACCGCATTCTGGTTCTCAAGGCCAACCCCGGCGAGGTGCAGGAGGTCATTGAGGTCCCCGTCCCGCATCCGCGCACCCCTGACCAACTCCTTTCCCCTGAATTTCTCGCCACACGGGCCCGGCTCGAAGAGCTCATCCATCCGCCGCAGGACGAGAAGACCGGGCTGAGCGAGGATCATCTGAACATGGTGCGTATGGTGCCCGTGGACGATGAAGTGGCGGACGTCTATTGATGAACGCCTGGCACCAACTGACCTGGGAGGAAATCGCCGCCTTGCCGGCGCGCGGGGTGGACGGCGCGATGCTGCCCGTCGGTGCGACCGAGCAACACGGCCCGCACCTGGGCTGCGGTGTCGATACGGAAATCGCCGACCGGTTGTGCCGCGCTGGCGCGGCGCGCAGCGGCATCGCGGTGCTGCCGACGCTCCCCTACGGCTGCTCGCTCGGCCATTCGCAGCGCTGGCCCGGCACGCTCGCCCTGCAGCCCAAGACCCTCATCGACGTGGTCAAGGACATCGGCGACTGGGTATATGCCTCGGGCTTTCGCCGCTTGTTTATCGTGAACAGCCACGTGACCAACCAGGCACCTTTGCGCTGCGCACTGGAGATGCTGCGCGCCGAACACGACGAGCTCATGGTCGCATTGCTCGGCAGTGCCACCCTCAGCCCGCGCGTGCGCGCGTGCCACTTCGCCGATGCCGTCGACTGGCACGCGAACGCCGCCGAGACGTCCCTCATGCAGGCGATCGCCCCCGATCTGGTTCGCGAGGACAAGGTGGCCCGGGCCGACGACCCCGACCGGACCGGTGAGAAGGTATTCGCCCATCCCGTCAACCGCACCAGCCTCAACGGCGTGACGGGGTCGCCGAGCCGGGCCAGCGTGGCCGAAGGCGAGAAGCTGTTCGCCTGGATGGTCGAAGACCTTGCCGACACGATCGCGCGCGGTATGAGCGAGCAGCCGCCGCTGCCCCATTCCTATTTCGAACGCGCCACTCACGAACACGAAAGCTGATGCAATGAAGAGCCAAGCCGAGATCCGACAAATCCAACAGCAGCTCAAGGACCGGGGCGTAAAGTATTGCCTCGGTGCCTATGTCGATATCCACGGTGTACCCAAGGGCAAGGTCGTCCCTATCGACCACCTCGAGCATATGGCGCATGGATCGGAGCTCTACACCGGTTATGCCCTCGACGGGCTGGGTCAGCGCCCGAACGACGATGAGATTGCCTCGGTACCCGATCTGGACCACATCATCCAGCTGCCCTGGCAGCCCGAAGTGGCCTGGATGCCGGCCGACAATACCTTTCATGGCGAGCCCTATCCGCTCAACGCCCGGGTCGCACTGAAGCGCCAGCTTGCCGCCGCCGCCGAGATGGGCTTCGGTTTCAACCTCGGTATCGAAGCCGAGGTGTTCGTGCTCCGTCAGGACGAGGACGGCTCGCTGGTGGTGCCCAACGCCGACGACAAGCTCACCAAGCCCTGTTACGACGCCCGCGGCTTTCTCGATCAATTCGCTTGGCTGGACAAGATGGCCACCACCATCAACGACCTGGGCTGGGACCTGTACTCCTTCGATCACGAGGACGCCAACGGCCAGTATGAGTTCGATTTCCAATATGCCGATGCCTTGACCACCGCCGACCGATACACCTTCCTGCGCCTAATGGCCAAGGAATACGCGCGCCAGGAGGGGCTGGTCGCCACCTTCATGCCCAAGCCCTTCGCCGACAAGACCGGCAATGGCGCGCACTTCAACATGTCCCTGTATGACCTCGATACGGGCAGCAACCTGTTCGCCTGCGACTCCAAGGACGACCCCAAGGGGCTTGGCCTGACCGAGCTGGGCTACCACTTCATCGGCGGCATCATCAAACACGGAAAGGCGCTGTGCGCGGTGTTTGCGCCTACCGTCAACAGCTACAAACGCCTTGTGCGCCAGGGCGACATGCCCTACTTCACCTGGGCGCCGGTATTCAATTCCTTCGGTTCGAACAACCGGACCAATTCGATTCGCGTGCCGATGGGCGGCGGGCGCTGCGAGTCACGCAATGCCGACGGTGCGGTCAATCCCTACCTCGCCGCGGCGCTGGCACTCGCCGCGGGGCTGGACGGGGTACGCAACCGCATCGACCCCGGCGCGCCGCAGGAAGACAATCTGTACGAGCTTTCGGAGGCCGAGCGCGAGGCGAGGGGCATCGAGTTCCTGCCACGGAACCTGATGGAGGCCGTCGATGCGTTCGAAGCCGACCCCTTCGTGGTCGGGGCCCTCGGCCGGGAGTTGCGCGACGAGTTCATTACCTACAAGCGCCAGGAATGGACCTCGTATCACCAGACCATCTCGGCCTGGGAGATCGAGCGCTACAGCCACCTGTTCTGATGGCACCGAAAGCCGAAACCGCAAGCCGGACGCAGCGGCCGTGGGCATGAATGGCGGCGTGACGCGTATAAGCGTTTCCATGCCCGAGACGCTGGCACACCAACTCGACGAGCTGGTGCGCCAACGCGGTTTCGAGAGCCGCTCCCAGGCCATGGCCGAGATGATCAGCCACCAGGTCACGGCGTACAAACAGGAGCTCGGCAACGAGATCATGGCCGGCACGATCACGCTGCTCTACGACCATTCGACGCCGCGCCTGCAGAAGATGCTGGCCGACCTGCAGCACGACCACGTCGACGAGGTGATCAGCTCGCTGCATGTGCATCTGATGCACTCCCAGACGATGGAGGTGAT
>DATFLL010000127.1:0-47965 GCA_035267785.1 Gammaproteobacteria bacterium
CATCATGTACACCACCGCGCGCACCGAGGGCTACAACGTGCTGTCCCTGGCCCAGCACCTGGATGACCTGGCCGAGAGCTTTTTGATGTCCGCCTTCCACGGCGGGCGGCTGCAGACCATGAAGGCCCACTACACCAACAAGGAAGGGGATGTGCGCATCATCCGGCCGCTGGTCTACGCCCGCGAGCGCCAGACCGCCGACTTCGCGGCCGCCGCCGGCCTGCCCGTCATCCCCGACAGCTGCCCGGCCTGCTTCGACATGCCCACCGAGCGGGAGCACATGAAACAGCTCCTGGCGGGGGAGGAATCCCACAATCATGGGCTTTTCAAGAGTCTCTTGGGAGCCATGAGGCCATTAATGGCTGTGGATAGGGCCTGATATCCCACTTCTTATTATTTCAGGGAAACGACTGGCCTATTTATGAGTGACTCTCGTCATGTGGGGCGCAGGGTCGCCAATATCGGCACAATACGGCCATCTGTGGGAATTAATCTCGGAATTTGCCCATCCGGATTTTAAAAGCCTTCCGCCCGCCGCTTCGCGGCGATCGATACGGGCTTCCGCGCCCGCACGGCGGGTCCATTTTCTTTGCTTGTCCAAAGAAAATGGACGAAAAGAAAGGACACCCCGCGCCGCCGCCGACTTCGTCGGTTCCCTGTGCTTCTCGGTCTCGTCGGACTCGCCAGAAGGGCCATCCATGGCCCACTGGCTCGCGGCCGCGTCCATGCGGCCACCCGGCGGGCTACTCCTCCTCGACCTCCAATGCTCGGCGGCGCCGAGGGGACAGCAAGAGGGGGTAATCCCGCCGACGAGGTAGGACCAGAGGCACCCCAATACCTTCGCCTTTCCGGGGCCTCGCATTGGGGCACCACCTCTTCAAACCCCTTCGACGCTGCCGAGCACCGCAGGCCAAACGGGGAGAAAGCGAGCACTGTCTGAGCGCGTGACGCCGAAGGCGGTCGCGCGAGTTGCGCAGCGCCCCGTTTGGACAAGACGCGCAGGGTACCCGCGTCAGCGGGCAAGTCGTGGGGCGCGCTTCACCGCTCTTGCGCATCCTGCGCTCCGCGGCGCTAGGACATCCTGTCCGTCGTCTTACGGTTCGTTTCTTTGTCGCGTAACAAAGAAATGAAGCCGTCGTGCGGGCGCGGAAGCCGGCGTCAAAACGCCGCGAAGCTGCGGTTGGACAGTCTTTTGATCCCCTCACCCCAACCCCTCTCCCTCAGGGAGAGGGGAAAGAATCGTCGCATCCGAAAGCGAGGGGCCATCAGCGGCCTCACTCCTCACTTTGTATTCTTTCTGCCAACTGCGAACTGCCAACTACCAACTTGGAACCGTCACCCGTACGGTGACGTCTCGCCTGCGGGGCGCGTCTGGAACAACCGCAGCGACCACATATATTGATCCGGGCAGGCGCGGATCAGCGCCTCGAGCTCGCGGTTCATGCGCGCGGTATCGGCGCGGTCGTCGCCGCCCTTGTCACCTCCATGGGGGAAGCCTTCCAGCGGGGCGCCGATGCGCACTTCGTAGCGTCCGCTCTCGGGCAGGTAGTAGGTCATGCAGGGCAGGACGGCCGCGCCGGTCAGCCGGGCCAGACGCCCCAGCGCGGTGAGGGTGGCGGTGGGCACACCGAAAAAGGGCGCGAAGACGCTCTGGTGGGTCGCGCCCAGGTCCTCATCGGGCAGGTAGTAGAAGATCGCCCCGTCGCGGATGGCGCGCACCACGGGGCGGATACCGACGTCGCGCGAGAACAGCCGGCCGCGAAAACGCGTGCGCCCGCGGCTCATGAGCCACTCGAAGATGGGATGGCGCGCGGGTTTGACCAGCCCGACCGTCGGATGGCGCCGGGTGATCGCCAAGCCCCCGAAGTCCAGGGCGACGCCGTGGCCGGTGAGCAGAATTACCGGCCGGCCCGCCGCGCGGCAGGCGTCCAGGTGTTCCTCGCCGTCGATGGCGATAAGCCGGTCCAGTTTGGATTCGCTCGCCCACCACAGCAGCCCGTAGTCGAGCAGGGTCTGCGCGAGGCGCACGAAGTAGCGCCGAGCCAGGTCGCGCCGCGCTGCGGCGTCGAGCTCGGGAAAGCACCAGGCGAGGTTGACCTCGACGATATCGCGGCGTTTGCCGTGGGCCCGAAAGACCAGCTGGCCGATGAGCGCGCCGAGGCCGTGGCGCACGGCGCGCGACAGTTGGGTGAGCACCCAGAGGCCCGCGAGCGCGATCCAGCTCGGCCACCAGCGCGGGGCCAGGAAGCGACGCTCGAAGCGCGGCCGGTAGTCGGCGCCAGCACTGCGCGGCGACATGGCGGTTTCCGTTCTGGCCCGCTCAGCGAAGCTCGGCCAGGAGCTGGTCGATCATGCGCCCGGCCTGGCTGGCGTAGCCGCCGCCGAAGAGATTCAGGTGATTGAGGATGTGGTAGAGGTTGTAGAAGACCTTACGCACCTTATAGCCGGCATCGAGCGGCCAGGCCTCGTTGTACGCCGAGTAGAAGGCCCGCGGGAAACCGCCGAACAACTCGGTCATGGCGATATCGGCCTCGCGGTCGCCGTAGTACACGGCCGGGTCGAAGATCACCGGCTCGCCCTCGCCGGTGGCAGCGTAGTTGCCCGACCAGAGGTCGCCGTGCAGCAGCGAGGCCTCGGGGTGGTGGTCGGTGAAGAAGGCACCCATCTCGGCCATGAGACGCTCGCCGCTGCGCTGCAGCGCGCCGCCGTGGCCGTGACGCGCGGCGAGCTCGAGCTGAAAGCCGAGGCGATGCTCGCGCCAGAACTCGACCCAGTCATCCGAAGGCGTGTTGATCTGCGGGGTCGAGCCGATGGTGTTGTCGCGGTGCCAGCCGAACTGCGCTCGGGTGGTGCGGTGCATCTCGGCGAGCTGGCGGCCGAGCAGCTCGCCGCTCTCGTGGCCGCCGAGGTCCAGGTCCTCCATCACCAGATAGGCCTGCGCGCCGGCGGTGCCGTAGCACACGGGCTCTGGCACCCGCACCGCCTTGGCCGCGGCCATCTCCGCCAGGCCCTCGGCCTCGGCGCGGAACATGTCGAGCTGGTCGGCGCTGTTCAATTTGACGAAGTAGCTGCGCCCACCGCCGTGCACGCGCGTGGCGTCGTTAATGCAGCCGCCGCCGACGCCGCGCTGCTCGTCGATGGAAAACGCCTCGCCCGTCGCGGCGCTGATGTCCTCGGCAATCTTGTCCCACACGTTCATCATTGCCTCCGTGAGCCTTCGTGTTCGCTGGCACTCATGGCATGCTTGTACCGCAACGATCAGGATAAAGCATCGCCGGCCATAGATCAGGGCCGGCGCAGGCCCGCGAGGACATCGATCCATGACCCAGGACCCGCCCCGCCGACTGCAGCCGCTGTGCGAGAAAATCGGGCGCGAGCGCGTCGACCGCACGGTGAGAGTATTTTATGAGCGCCTGCTCGCCGACAGCGAGCTCGGCCCCTACTTCGCCGCCTTACCCGACCTCGACGCGCACATCGCCCACATCGCCGAGTTCTGGTGGACCGCGATGGGCGGGATGCCCGAAGGCGCGCCCGTGTTCGACATGATCGGACGCCACGCCCCGCTCGGCATCACCGAGGCGCTGCTCGAGCGCTGGCTGATGATCTTCGAGCAGACCGTGCACGACGAACTGCCCGAGGAGCTGGCGGCGCAGTGGACGACGATGGCGAACGCGGTCGCCGAACGGCTGCGTATTGTCGTGAGGAGTGAGGAGTGAGCAATGTACGAATTAACGCAGAGTTCGCAGAGACGCGGAGAACGCAGAGACAAGATCATTAAGTTGGCAGTTGGCAGTTGGCAGCAAGAGGCTTAAATGCGTCTCTCTCTGGCGACTGCAAACTGCCAACTGACCGCTCCGCCCGTAGGGCGGTCAGCCGAGGTGTCGGGTTACGCTGCGCTGACCCGACCTACGGCTGCTGGCAAGACCAACCATTGTTGAACGAAGGGTCCCTTCCCCCACAGGGGGAAGGACAGGATGAGGGGATCAAACCAACCTACCGCCTCCCCCTCACCCTAGCCCTCTCCCCCATTGGGGGAGGGGGGATAATTGGTGCTGCGGCATTTCGCCGCACTCCTCACATCTCACGAATTTATGATCTTCTCTGCGCCCTCCGCGTCTCTGCGTCGTCTGTGTTCGTTTCCAGAGCGTCGACGTGGAGCCGAGGTGTCGGGTTACGCTGCGCTGACCCGACCTACGGCGCGTAAGTAGGCAGTGGGCAGTCATCAGAAAAGACAAAACGGCTCTTATCTTGCTCTTGCTGCAAACTGCCAACTGACGACTGCCTACTCGTTTCTCATTTCGTCGGCGTCGGCATATTGCGAATCATGTCCAGCCGGATCTTTACGTCTTCGCCTTCGTTGGTCGTCGCAAGCAGGAAGTCCATTTCGTCTTCGGTGACGATGTCCTTGGGATACACGGTGACGTAATAGGACATTCCGCTGTCGGCATCCTCCCAGTGCAGGGGCAGGGACTCGTTGCACATCATGGCGATGGTAAGACGTTCGTGGTAGAAACGGGGGACGGGCGTATACGGCTTGGTCATTGCGTTCACCGAAAAACTGCGGGCATTCGAGGCGAGACATTATGGCGAAAGTGCATCCGGAAATCAGCGAGGAATTCGCGGCGTGGATCGCCGAGCAACCGATGTTCTTCGTCGCGACAGCGCCGCTGGACCCGAAGGGCCACGTCAACGTCTCCCCGCGCGGCCTGGACACCTTTCGCGTGCTCGGCCCGAACGAGGTGGCCTATCTGGACCTCACCGGCAGCGGCAACGAGAGCGCGGCGCACCTGGCCGAGAACGGGCGCATGACGATCATGTTCTGTGCCTTCTCGGGCGAGCCGCGCATCCTGCGCCTCTACGGCGAGGGCGAGGTGGTGCTGCCGGGCGACGAAGACTGGGACGAGCTGCGCGCCCACTTCGGCCCGGCGCTGCCCGGCGAGCGCCAGATCGTGCGCGTGCTGGTGACGCGCATCCAGACCTCCTGCGGCTACGGCGTGCCGCTGATGGACCTGGTCGACCAGCGCGAACGCCTGGAGCAGTGGGCACGCGACAAGGGCGAAGCGAAAATTCGCGAGTACTGGGAGGAGAAGAACAGCAAGAGCATCGACGGGTTGCCCGCACCCGGGCGGGGCAGCTAGGTCGAGCCCCATGGCCGGCCCCGCGAGACCGGCGATCGCGACCGCGAAAATCGAGAAAATGCGGCGGTCGCATAGCACAACGGCGAATCCCGAGACAAGAGATTTCGACGCCGCGAGCCGATTTATACACAGTCGGCCGGAGATCAACGCGTTAAGTTTGGGGTGTTTACAAATGTGACCATCAGAGTCTGCTGAAATAGTGTAAGTCGCTGATTATCCGTACTAATCTGGTACGCATAAAAACTGACCGATTTAACCGGAGCGTAACAGTTATGGGGCCTTATGGCAGTTTGCCCCATTCCATCCACATAGATATCCACAGGTTCTGTGGATAACGACCATTCCCAAAGTGACACAAACACTTAGCCGTTTCTTGCGAGAAACGGTCTCACACTCGCGCCAAAAACGGGCGCCGCAACGGCGCGGTTGCCCTGTGCCGATCGCCGTCGTAAACGACCGGTTCGGGGTACCCGCCCGGGGCGATTCGTGCGCGTAACGCCACGGCCGCGGCATGCTAGAGTGCGCCCATGCCCGCGCCAGACTCCCCGTCCACCAAAACCGACAGTATTGTGCAGGTCGCCGTGCCTTCGCCCCTGCGCCGCGTGTTCGATTATCTGCGGGCAACGGCACACACGCCCCAGCCCGGCACCCGCGTCGAGGTCCCGTTCGGCCGCGGCAAGGCGGTCGGCGTGGTGCTGGGCGTGCAGCAGGCCAGCGACGTGCCGGCCGGGCGGCTCAAGCCCGCCGGACGCCTGCTCGACGAGACGCCGGTTCTGCCGCCCGATATCGTGGCGCTCGCGCAGTGGGCGAGCGATTACTATCACCATCCCATCGGGGAGGTCTTCAGTCAGGCCCTGCCGGTGCTGCTGCGAAAGGGCGAGCCGGCCCGCGTGCGGGGACTGCGCCACTGGCGCCTGACCCGGGCCGGCGCCGAGGCGGAGCCGGCGGCGCTCGCCCGCGCTCCGCGCCAGGCACACCTGCTGGCCCTGCTTCAGGCCCATCCAGAGGGGCTGGGCGCCGAGGCACTGGACGCCGCGGCGCAGAAGTGGCGCCCGGCGGCGGCACGCCTGGTCGACAAGGGCTGGGTGGCGGTCGAGGAGCGCAGTTGCCTGGCAGCGCCCGCCGCGAATGGCTCACCCAATCCCGAACACGAACGCGTGGCCCTCAACGCCGACCAGGGCGCCGCGGTCGAGGCACTGGCCGGCTCACTGGATGGCTTCGGGGCGTTTCTCCTCGACGGTGTGACGGGCAGCGGCAAGACCGAGGTCTACCTCAGCCTGATCGAACGCGTGCTGGCACTGGGACGCCAGGCCCTGGTACTGGCGCCCGAGATCGGGCTCACGCCCCAGCTGCTTGGCCGATTTCGCGCCCGCTTCGACGTGCCCATCGCGGTGCTGCACTCGGGGCTCACCGATCAGGAGCGCCTGTGCGCCTGGCTGGCCGCGCGCGACGGCACTGCGCCTATCGTCATCGGCACGCGCTCGGCGGTGTTCACACCGCTGAGGGCACCGGGGGCATTCATCGTCGACGAGGAGCACGACCTGTCGTTCAAGCAGCAGGAGGGCTTCCGATACTCGGCGCGCGACGTGGCCGTGGTGCGTGCCCACCGCGCCGGCGTACCGGTGGTGATGGGCTCGGCCACGCCCTCGCTCGAGGCCCTGGCCAACGTCGCCCAGGGCCGCTACCGCGAGCTGCGCCTGCCCAGCCGGGCGGGCAGCGCTAAGGCGCCGGCCATGCGGGTACTCGACATTCGCCACCAGCCCATGGTGGACAACCTCTCGGCCCCGCTGCGCCAAGCCATGGCCCGCCATCTGGAGGCCGGGGGCCAGGTCCTGCTGTTTCTCAACCGCCGCGGCTACGCCCCGACGCTGCTGTGCCACGACTGCGGCTGGGTGGCGAGCTGCCGGCGCTGCGATGCGCACATGACCGTGCACCAGCGCGACAACCGCCTGCGCTGCCATCATTGCGGTGCCGAGCGTCCGCTGGAGGAGGCCTGCCCGGACTGCGGCAGCGTCGATCTGCGTGGGCTGGGTTACGGCACCGAGCGCCTGACCCAGGCGGTGCAGGAGGCCTTTCCCGGGCGGACCGTCCTGCGCATCGATCGGGACAGCACGCGGCGCAAGGGCGCCATGGAGGACCTGCTGGCCGAGGCCACGGCCGGACGGGCCTCGATCCTCATCGGCACCCAGATGCTCGCCAAGGGCCATCACTTCCCCAACGTCACGCTGGTCGGCATCCTGGACACCGACCAGGGTCTGTACAGCGCTGACTTCCGCGGCCCCGAACGTATGGCCCAGCTCATCGTTCAGGTCGCCGGGCGCGCCGGGCGCGCCGAACGCCCGGGCGAGGTCCTGATCCAGACGCACCACCCCGACCATCCGCTGCTGGCCACGCTCATCGCCGAGGGCTATCCGGGATTTGCACGGGCCGCGCTGGCCGAGCGCCGCGAGGCGAGGCTGCCGCCGTTCGGCTACGCCGCCCTCCTGCGCGCCGAGGCCGTCGACGCCGAGGCCCCCCTGGCCTTCTTGGCGGAGGCACGCGAGTTGGCCGCAGCCGAGGAGGCCGCTTGCGGCGGCGAGGTGGAGCTGCTCGGCCCGGTACCCTCGCCCATGGAGCGCCGGGCCGGGCGCTACCGGGCCCAGCTCCTGCTCCAATCGGGCAGCCGGTCCACGCTGCACCGCCTGCTCGATACCTGGGCCCCCGCGTTGGAGGGCCTGAAGAGTGGGCGCAGGGTGCGGTGGTCGCTCGACGTCGATCCCCAGGAGATGTTCTGAGAAACTACTGCGGGGCTGGTCGCTCCGGGCGTGCCTCATAGGGCCCTTTCCGGGGTTCACGTAGAACCTCGTCGAGGTTCATTAAGTGCTTCCGCAACTCGCTCCACTCGTTCCGGGCGCATTATGAGTGACCTGCCTATCTTCGATAGGTCAGGCCATCCTGCCCTCCCGCGACACTCGTACGTCCTGTACGTCGTCCTGACGTTTTGTCGCTCCTTCGCCTATCCAATCGATATGTCTCAGCCGGCTCGCCGCAAGCGGATGGACCAAAACAGGTCATCCCGTCGTGTCAGTTAGATGGGAAGGACCGCTCGTGCCGGGCGGCGGGCAATTCGGGCGCGGCAAAAACCCGCTCCGAGCCACGGTTTGCGCCTGCTTCGCTAGTGGGAAGGGGGCAGGCACGTTAGAATTCCTCCCTTTGCACCACTGACCCGGAACCGCGCGTTGAAACAACATATCGTCGATCTGATCCGCCCCGCCCTCGAGCGTCTCCAACAGGCAGGCACACTGCCGGGCGGGGACCTGCCCGCCGTTCAGGTCGAGCGCACCCGCGACAAGGCACATGGGGATTTCGCCTGCAACATCGCCATGCTCCTGGCCAAGCCGGCGCGGCGCAAGCCGCGCGAGCTCGCCGAGCAGCTCCTCGACGCCCTGGCGCCGTCCGATCAGGTCGCCCGCGTGGAGATCGCCGGACCGGGCTTTATCAACTTCTTTATGACCCCCGCTGCCTTCCAGGCCGTGGTGCCGGCGGTGCTCGAGGCGGGCGAGGCCTACGGGCACAGCACGGTCGGTGACGGCAAACGGGTACAGGTGGAGTTTGTCTCGGCCAATCCGACCGGCCCCCTGCACGTGGGCCACGGCCGCGGTGCGGCCTACGGCGCGGCCGTGGCCGACCTGCTGGCCGCCGCCGGCTTTCAGGTCCACCGCGAATACTACGTCAACGACGCCGGGCGTCAGATGGACATCCTGGCCGCCAGCGTATGGCTGCGCTATCTGGAACTGTGCGGCGAGCCGGTGCCCTTTCCGGCCAACGGCTATCGCGGCCAGTACGTATTCGACATCGCCCAGAACCTGTATACCGAGCAGGGCGAGGCGCTGCATCACGCGATCGCCAATGTCCTGGAGGATCTGCCGCCCGACGCGCCCGAAGGCGACAAGGAGATTTACATCGATGCGGTCATCGGCCGGGCCAAAAAGCTGCTCGGCGAGGCGGGCTACCGCGCGGTCTTCGACCTGGGCCTGGACAGCATCCTGTCCGACATCCGACAGGACCTCGAAGAGTTCGGCGTGGCCTACGAGGAATGGTTCTCCGAGCGTTCGCTGACCGCCAAGCGCAAGGTCGAACGCGCCATCGAGCGCCTCAAGACCTCCAAGCACACCTATGAAAAGGACGGTGCGCTGTGGTTCCGCTCCTCGGACTACGGCGATGAGAAAGACCGCGTTCTGGTACGCGACAACGGCCAGACGACCTATTTCGCCTCGGACATCGCCTATCACATGGACAAGCTGGAGCGCGGCTTCGAGCGCGTCATCGACGTCTGGGGCGCCGATCACCACGGCTACGTGCCCCGGGTCAAGGCCGCGCTGCAGGCACTGGGCGACGATCCGTCCAAGCTCGACGTGCTGCTGGTACAGTTCGCGATCCTCTATCGCGGCGGCGAAAAAGTGCAAATGTCCACGCGCTCGGGGGAGTTCGTCACCCTGCGCGAGCTGCGCGGCGAGGTGGGCAACGACGCGGCGCGATTTTTCTATGTGATGCGCAAGTGCGAGCAGCACCTGGACTTCGACCTGGACCTGGCCAAGTCCGAATCGGCCGACAACCCGGTCTATTACATCCAGTACGCCCACGCCCGCGTGTGCAGCGTGATGCGCCAGCTGGCTGAGAAGAGCCTGGACTTCGACGAGCAGACCGCGCGGCTGTACCTGGACCGGCTGACCGAGAGCCACGAGCAGGATCTGCTGGTCAGCCTGTCGCGCTACCCGGAAGTGGTGGAGGCCGCAGCGCTCAACCACGAGCCGCATCAGCTGGCCCACTATCTGCGGGAGCTGGCCAACGACTTTCACACTTATTACAACGCGCACCAGTTTCTGGTAGAGGCGGATGACTTGCGCTATGCGCGCGTCTACCTCATCCTGGCGGTACGCCAGGTGATCGCCAACGGCCTGGGGTTGTTGGGCGTGTCGGCACCGGAGACCATGTAGAGTTATGGCGCGAGACTATGCAGCCAAGGGCCATTCGCGCAAGCGACGCAGCCGCCATTCGCTTCCCGGCTGGGCCTGGCTGGCGGCCGGGCTGTTCGTGGGACTGTTCGTGGCCTTTTTGGTCTACCTGAGCCACCAGCCGCGCGCCCACATCGCGTTCCAGCCCAAGGAGCTGCTGCCCAAACCCAAGCCGCTGCACGACACGCGGGACGTACACAAGAACACGACACAGGCGCCGCCCGGCCCCGCGGCGAGCAACGATCACAAACCGCGGTTCGACTTCTACACCATCTTGCCGGACATGGAGGTCGAGGTCCCGGACAAGGATCTGAAGCCCTCGGCCGGCGGCTCGGACAAGTCGGCACCGGATGCCAACGCCACCTATGTGTTGCAGGTCGGCGCCTTTCGCCACCGGGCCGATGCCGAGAGTCTCAAGGCGAAGCTGGCGTTGAACCAGGGGTTGCAGGCCGAGGTCCAGACGGTGACCATCGGGCAGAACACATGGCACCGCGTGCGCCTCGGCCCCTACCATGGCCTGAGCGCGTTGAACCGGGCACGCGATAAGCTGCAGCAGGGTGACGTCCCTGCCATCGTATTGAAGATCAAGAGTTGAGCGCGCACCGGCTCGGGCCGGGCGCATCGAACGGGCGACCTCGCCGCGGCGGGCGGGGTCGAAACTGCTACCATTGGATGAGGAAACCGGCACCCGGTATCGACACGGGCGCCCGCCGCGACTGAAGAACGGTTCCAAGTGACTGACAGCGCCGGCCATGAGGCCGGGCGATAGGCACCACGGAGAGGGAACGGTGACCGGAAAGACGGTAAAGCGCGAAAAGATCAACGTCGGCGACCTGCGCCTGGGTATGTACGTGGCGGAGCTGGATCGTCCATGGTTGGAGACGCCGTTTCTGTTTCAGGGCTTTCTGATCACCAGCGAGGACGAGCTCACTCAGCTGGGCCAGGTCTGTCGTTTCGTCTATGTCGATGCCGAGCGCAGCGAGCCCGGCGTGGTGGACGAGGCCCGCCGGGCCGGCAAGACGACCACATCCGAGCGTGCGGTCGAGTCGCACAACGAGCCGCGGCCAGTGTACCAGCGCAGCTTCGAGCAGGAGTTCTCTCACGGCAAGGATGTGTTCAGGCGGGCGCGCGATCGCATCAAGCGCGTCTATGAGGCGCTGCGCGGGGGGCGCAACCTGGACGTCGCCGATGTCGAGGCCACGGTGAACGAGCTCACCGACAGCATCACCCGCAACCCCGACGTGCTGATCCTGCTCAGCAGCCTCAAACACACGGACCAGTCCTTGGGCGACCATGCGCTGGCCGTGTGCACCCTGAGCCTCACGCTGGGCTACCACACCCGCCTGACGCGTTCGGCGCTCTACGAGCTCGGCGTCGGCGCGCTGCTCCACGACATCGGCCAGACACGGATACCCCAGGCGCTGCTGCAAAAACGAGGTCGGCTCAGCGCCGAGGAGCGCGAGCAGCTCGAGAGTCATCCCGCCATCGGCGCGGAAATCATCAAGAACACCCACGGACTGCCCGACGTCGCAGCGGAGGTCGCCCTGTGCCACCACGAGCGGCTGGACGGCTCCGGCTATCCGCGCGGCCTGAAAGGCGAGGCCATACCGCTGTTCGCTCGCATCGTTGGCCTGGCCAATCTCTACGACGACCTGACGGGTGGGCGGCACGGTCGGGCGCAGCTGACCTCCACCGAAGCGCTCAAATCACTCTACGACTGGCGCGGGCGTCTGTTCGACGAGACCCTGGTGGCCCAGTTCATCCAATGTCTGGGCATCTATCCGGTGGGTACTGTGGTGGCGCTGCACTCCGGCGAGGTGGGCGTGGTGATCTCCGTCAGCACCGAAAAGCGCCTGACACCGCGCCTGCTGCTGCTGCGCGATCAGAACAACCACCCCTACGATCCGCCGCGGGTGATCAACCTCGCCCAATACCATGAAGAAGGTAAGCGCAGCCGTTACGAGATCAACCGGGTCCTGGACCCGGCCAGTCTGAACATCGACTTGCGCGCCTTTGTCCTGCGCGAGCTGCAGTTCTAACAGCCTGCTAACCGGCGTCTGCATCCCGGTCGACCCTCCGGCCGGCCTGCGTCTCGTTCCCTTCATCCTCCGTTGGCGCGTCCTCGACGGGCGCGGCACCGAAGACGTGTACCGAATCGGCCTTGCCGCGAACGCGCTGCTGACCGAGGTCCGCGAACAGGGCGCGGGTTTCGGTCGGCAGGCGTTCCAGGGCCTCGCTGGAGATGATCACGCGATACTTGAGACGCTTGGAAAGACCCTCTAACCGGCTGGCGGTGTTCACGGCGTCGCCGATGAACGTGTAATCGTAGCGCTCCTCGGAGCCGATAGTCCCGGCGATGGCCCGTCCTGCGTGAATACCCACGCCGACGTCGAGCCAGCCGCCCTCGCCCATACGCAGGCTTCGTGCGTGGTCGACGATGGACCACGCCGTGTTCACCGCGTCGCGCACGGCGTCCGTGCCGGACTCGACCGGATACACCGCCAGGATGGCGTCGCCCATGAACTTGTTGACCATGCCGTTGTGGCGGCTGACGATCTCCACCATCTTCGAAAAATACGCGTTGAGCAGGAAGATGACCTCTTCGGGCGGCGTGCTCTCGGCATAGCTGGTAAAGCTGCGCAGGTCGCAGAAGAGGATGGCGACTTCCTGCTCCTGGCCCAGCATCAGGCGGCGCTGGTCTCCGGCGAGCAGCTTGTCGACGACGTTGGGACTGACGATGCGCTCCAGGGTGCGGCGGATCCGATCCTTCTCGCGCAGCTCGTCGACCATCCGGTTGGTCGCGCGCGCGATGGTGCCGAACTCATCGGCACTGCAGACCGGGACATATTCGTCGAGCTTACCGGCCTCGATGCGCCGCAGCACGCGCAGCTGATTCTCGAACAGCTGCTGCAGATTGATCGAGTAGCTGTGGATCAGGCGCAGTGTCAGCACCATGATGAGCCCGAAAATCGAAATCGCGTCCACGAGGAACACCTGTGCGACCAACGCCGGGGGCATGGACGGCGTGTCGCGCAGCCGCTCGAGGTGGGTATAGGCCGAGACGCTCAGCACCAACAGAGCCACCATCACCGTAACGGTCACGAACAGGCTGAAGCGGCGGGTCACGGAGATCGAATCACTGCCCGCGACCTTGCGCTCGGCGATGCGCCGGAAGGCATAGCGCTCGCGGTTGAGCGCGTTGTCGCTGGCGGCGAAGTAGCCGAGCACCAGCGTGGCGAGCGGGGCACGCAGGGCCGACAGCGCGGGCTGGTGGTAGTAGAAGACGAGCGCGACAAAAGCCAGCAGGCCCGCGAATATATACAAGGAAAAATCGAAGGCGAACTGACGCGGGGCCTGCGAGGCATAGGGGGCCGCGTCGACCAGCCGGCGCTCGAGCAGCCATTTGAGCGCAGCGCCGGCGAGAAACGGGTAAGCCAGGGTGAACGCGACGAAGCCCCCGTGCGCGAGCACGGGGAAGCTGCGCAGCCCATCGATGGTCAGCAAAAAGGCGCTGAGCCCGAGATAGGCGTAACCCAATGGCCTCGAGTAGTTCCCCATCGTTATATTTCGTCTTCCCTACTTCCCCCGGGCGTCTGCGGCCCAATAAAGGCTATCGGCACATCGGTGCAGGACCTCAAGCCCTCATGCGGCGCGGGCGTTCCACCGCCAACCTACCATGCCCGGGGGCCCAGGCACAGCGCAGCATCAGCGAACAGGGGCCCCTGCTCGCTTGGAGCGCATACCGCGATAACAAGCCCGAAGCCGCCCCCGGGCGGTGAGGACGGAACTCTACGTCGGCTCGCGGCCGCAGACCGCTTGAGCCCCCGGCCGGATCGGAGACGAGGGCGATATGCGCAAAGCGCTGGATGGATTTGTCGGCGAGGTGCGTTCAGCGCCGGGATTGGAGTCTCGGGCAAGGTCTTGATAGGGCTTCGGAGGTGCGTTCAATCGGGGCGCAGATGCCACCTCGCAGCCGCTTCTTAGCTGGCTGCTAGCCGAAACGGTAGTGCTTGCGCACCGGAGAGCGAACCTCCCAGGTGCAGTCCATGCCGGCGGGAAAGGTCACCAGATCGCCCTGGCCCATGGATACCGGCTCGCCGTCGGCGGGCGTGACCAGGACATCGCCTTCCAGAAAATAGCAGGTCTCCGACTCATCGTAGCGCCAGGGAAACGTGGAGGCCTCCTTGGTCCAGATCGGCCAGTCGCGAACGCCGAGTCCGCCCAGGCGCTGCTCGTCGGGCTGGTGTTCGATCGCGATGTCGTTCGTGCTCATGATTGCTCCGTGAACAGTTGCTGCTTGATGCGAAACAGGGCCGAGATGTCTTCGTCGCCGCGCCCTTCGTCCATCAGTCGCCGGTAATGTAGCAGGCTCATCTCGACCAGCGGCAGGCGGGCGCCGCGCTCGGCCGCCATCGCCTGGGCGATCGCCAGGTCCTTGTGGTGCAAGGCAACGCGGAATCCCGGGTCGAATTTCCCGGCGGTCATGGCCCGTCCGCGGTGGTCGAGCTGCCAGCTGGCCGCCGCGCCGCTGCCGAGGACCTCGATGACTTTGTCCATGGGCAGCTCCATCACCTCGGCGAATGCCAGCCCCTCGGCCACCGCCTGATTGATGCCCGCGACCATGACCTGGTTCACCGCCTTGGTGGCCTGGCCGGCCCCTACCGGCCCCATGTGCACGATACGCGCGGCGATGACCTGCAGGACGGGATAGACCAGTGCCAGGGTCTCTTCGTCACCGCCGACCATGGCCACGAGCTGGGCCTGTTGGGCACCCTCCACGCCGCCCGAGACCGGCGCATCGAGGAACTCGACTTCCAACTCGGCCAGCCGGGCGCCCACGGCGCGGGCCGTGGCGGCACTCACGGTGGAGGTGTCGATCACGACGGTGCCCGGGGTCAGCCCCGGCAGCATCGCCTCGACCACCTCGAGGAATGCGGGGTCGCTGGAGACGGAAGTGATGACGACCTCGCATTCGGCGGCGAGGGCCGCCGGGTCGCTGGCCGCGATCGCCGGATGCGCCCCGTCGACCTCCTCGGCCAAGTCCGTTACCAGCGTCTGGGCCCGTTCGTCGCGGCGGGCCCAAATCCGGGCCAGATGACCGGCACGCTGCAGATTGCGGGCCATCGCCGAGCCCATCGCACCCAGTCCGATGAGGCCTGTTTTCATGGGGATCCTCCCTGCCTGATGACCGAGATCGCGAACGTCGTTGACAGCCGCGCACGCGGTGCTCGCTCAATCCTCAAGATAGGTGTATCCGGTGAGCCCGGCCGCCAGCTCGGCCGCGAAGGCGTCCACCTGACCCGCGCCCAGGCTGGCCGCGGCGAGCTTGTCACGGTAGCTGGCCATGAGCTCGTCGGCATCGAAATGGACATGGCGAAGGACGGTGTCGACGGTATCGCCCCGGCGCGCCTCGACCAGCCGATGGGTGCCGTCGGCAAGCAGCTCGACGTGAACCGAGTCTGTGTCGCCGAACAGGTTGTGCATGTCGCCGAGGATCTCCTGGTACGCCCCGGTGAGAAAAATGCCGAGCAGGTAGGGCTCGCCCGGGCGCGTCTCATGCAGCGGCAGACTGGTCTCGACGCCCTCGGCGTCGACGTAGTGATCGATGCGCCCGTCCGAGTCGCAGGTAATGTCCTCGAGCACGGCGCGGCGCGTGGGCGCCTCGTCGAGCCAGTGCAGCGGCATCACCGGGAATATCTGGTCGATGGCCCAGACGTCGGGCAGCGACTGGAACAGCGAAAAATTGCAGAAGTACTTGTCGGCGAGCTTGTCGTGCAGCTCGTCCAGGACCTCGCGGTGGGCGCGTGCCCCCGGCTGCAGCAGGGCGCGAACGCGCCAGCAGATGGCGAAGTAGAGCTGCTCGGCCAGCGCGCGGTAGGCCAGGTCGAGCACGCCGTGCACGTACAGGGCCTGCGCCTCGCCGAACCAATACACCGCGTCGTGGTAGGCCTCCAACGCCGAGCGAGACGACAGGTCGGTGCGCGCCACGTTGTCCAGGCCGGCGCGCAGATTGGCGATAATCGCCGGTTCGTCTTCCCGGGACGCGGCTATCTGATCGGCATCGGGACTGCGTTCGGTGTCGACCACGTCGACGATGAGCATCGCGTGGTGGGCGGTCATGGCACGGCCCGATTCGGTGATGATATGCGGGTGGTCGAGCCCGAGCTCCTCGCAGACCTCCCACAGCGCGTGCACGACGTTGTTGGCGTACTCGTGTACGCCGTAGTTCATGGAACAGAAGCTGCGCGAGCGCGTGCCCTCATAGTCGATGCCCAGTCCGCCGCCGACGTCGACCACCCGGATATCGGCACCGAGGCGGTGCAGCTCGGCGAAGTAACGGGCGCACTCGCGCATGCCGCGCTGGATGTCCTGGATGTTGGCGATCTGCGAGCCCATGTGGGCATGCAGCAGCTGCAGGGCATCGAGCATCCCCTCCTCGCGCAGGCGTTCGACCGCGCGCAGGATCTGCGCGGCGGACAAGCCGAACTTGGCCTTCTCGCCGCCGGTGTTCTGCCACTTGCCGGCACCGAGCGAGGCCAGGCGCACGCGCACGCCAACCAGCGGTGCCACGCCCATAGCCTTGGCCTCCCGAATCACCAGTTCGAGCTCGGAGAGCTTTTCGACGACGATATAAATGCGATGGCCGAGCTGGCGCCCGATGAGCGCGAGGCGGATATATTCGCGGTCCTTGTAGCCGTTGCAGACCACGACGCCGCCCTCCTGCGCCACCATGGCCATGACCACCAGCAGCTCCGGCTTACTGCCGGCCTCCAGGCCGACACCGTCGCCGTTGCCGCGCAGGATCTCCTCGACCACACGGCGCTGCTGGTTGACCTTGATAGGATAGACGGCCGTGTGCTCGCCGCGGTACCCGTCGGTTTCCATTGCGTGGGCAAAGGCCGCGCGCAGCAGGCGCACCCGGTCGTGCAGTATCCCCGGAAAACGCACCAGCACCGGCGGAGCCAGACCGGCGGCGCGCAGCTCGTCGGTCAGTGCGTAGAGGTCGACGCCCGGTTTCGTGGAATCCCGATCGGGACGCACGCGCAGGTGGCCGTCGTCGCCGATATCGAAATATCCGCCGCCCCAGTGGTGCACGTTGTAGGTCTCGCGCGCGTGGCGTATGGTCCAATCAGACATCGTTGCATTCCATAAAGGGCGGCGCGGCGCGCCGGACTGGGCGTCCGCGACTTCGCTTGGCCGGGAGCGGAATTATGGAAGATATCGCCGCCCAAGGAAACCGCGGGCCAAGGCCCGAACCGGGCGGATTCCGGCTGCGGCTCGGTTGCCCGCCGATACGGGCATCCTGTATCGTTTGCGTTCTTTTTGACCGGGGAGAGACCTGACATGGCGCTGGATGAGAATTGGTTTACCGAGGTGTGCGCAGAAGGCGGCTCGGCGTTTTCATTCAAGGTCAAGGCCAAGCTGCACGAGGAGCAAAGCCCCTACCAGAGCATCGCCATCTACGAGACCGAGAAGTGGGGCAAGCTCATGACCATCGATGGGTTCATCATGCTCACCGAGCGGGACAACTTCATCTACCATGAGATGCTCTCCCATCCGGCGCTTTATACGCACCTGCATCCGCGCAACGTGCTGATCATCGGCGGCGGCGATTGCGGCACCCTGCGCGAGGTGCTCAAACATCCGGAAGTCGAACGGGTCCATCAGGTCGACATCGACGAGCGCGTCACGCGCCTGTCCGAGCAGTACTTCCCGGAGCTGTGCGAGTCCAACGGCGACGCCCGCGCCGAGCTGCATTTCGCCGACGGCATCCAGTGGGTCAAGGACGCCGAAGCCGGCAGCTACGATGTCATCATCGTCGACAGTACCGACCCTATCGGCCCGGCCGAAGGCCTGTTCCGCGAACCGTTCTTCCGTGACTGCATCAAGGCGCTTGGCCCGGACGGCATAGTCGTCCAGCAAAGCGAGTCGCCGCTGCTGCACACCAAGCTCATCAAGGCCATGCACGACAACATGCGCAATGCCGGCTTTCTGGACGTGCTGACGCTGAACTTCCCCCAGCCGGTCTATCCCTCCGGCTGGTGGTCGGCGACCATGGCCCGGCGCGACGCGCCGCTGACCGGGTTTCGTGAAGAGGACGTCATGGAGCGTGAGTTCACCACGCGCTACTACAACCACGGCATCCACAGCGCCTCGATGTGCACGCCGACCTTCCTCTACGACGCGCTGCTCTAGTCCGGCGGCGCGCGCCCACGGAGATCCGGCCCTGTCAGTCGCAGTGCGACTCGATGGCGGTCTGAAGGCGCTTCTCCGCCGCGGCGCGCTCGGCATCGGTCAGTATCCGACGCTGGCCATCGTCGCCCTTCTCATACAGGTAACGCGAGGTTCGGTAGTGCTGCAGCCGTTCGCGCGCCCGCGTGCAGCGGGCCTGGCGCTCGGCGGCCTTGGCCTGTGCCTGGTGTTCGCGGCGGGCCTTGACCGCGTCGTCCTCTTGCATGGAGCGCAGCAGCTTTTCCTGGCGTGCGCGCCGCCCCGCGGTCTCGGGATCGGCGGGCGGCTCGGGCCGCAGCTGGACCGGCTTTGCGCTGCCGCCCCCCGGCTGCTCGGCCGCCTGCTTGTCCCCGTAGTGCACACGGCCCTGCGAGTCGGTCCATTTATAGATGTCGCCCGCATGAGCGGCGGCGCAGCACGCGGCCAGGATACAGGCCATCAGGCAGGTCTGTACGAGTGCGGCGACACGCGGTGCGAAGACCCGACGCATGCGCCCCTCCCTAGCCGGTGTCCTTGAGCCGGTCCAGGCGCAGGCGCTGGCGCTCGTCGAACAACCGGCGCGCGCCGAGGCTCACCGCCGCCAGAGTGGCAAACCCCGTTCCGGCCGCGATCATGAACATGATCAGTATCTGGTATTTGACCGCCTCGACGGGCGGGCTGCCGGCGAGGATCTGGCCGGTCATCATCCCGGGCAGGCTGATGAGTCCGGCTGCGGCCATGGCGTTCATGATCGGCACCAACCCCACCCGCATGGCCTCGCGGCTGAAACCACGCACCGCGACGCGCGCCTCGTGGCCCAGCATCAGCCGCGCCTCGATCGCCGCGCGCTGCTCGCGCGCCGACAAAGTGAGGCGATCCAGGCCGAGAGCGACCCCATTCATGGTGTTACCGAGCATCATGCCCAGCAGCGGAATGGCGTACTGGGGCTCGTACCAGGGGTGGTGGGCGATGATGGCGATCAGCGCGAATACGGTCACGCTGAACGACGAGATGAACATCGACAACGTGCCCAGCCCGTAGCCCCAGATGCCGGCAAAGCGGTAGCGCTGGCGCGCGGTGGCCTCGCGCCCGGCGGCGGCGAGCATGACGAAGGCCATGAGGGCCACCCAGACCAGGGCGACGTTGGCGAACAGTGCCTTGAGCACCAGGCCGATGAGGGTCAGCTGAATCGCGGTGCGCGCCGCGGCGATGAGCAGACGCCGTTCCACTCCCAGGCGCAGCACGAGCGAGAGCACGGCCAGGGCGATCACCAGCAGTGCGGCGATGCTCAGATCGAAGGTGCTCAGCTGTTGAATATGCATCTCAGGCCTCCGTCACGCGGCCCTGGTGTATCTGGAAGCGTCGGTCGGCGACACGTTCGATCTGGGCCGGGTCGTGCGTCACCCAGAGTATCGGACACGCTCGCTCGCGGCGATACTCATCGAGCAGCGCCTCGACCCGGCGCACCGCGGTCGGATCGAGGCTGGCCGTGGGCTCGTCGAGGAGCAGGGCCTGCGGCCCGTTGCAGAGCAGGCGGAGCAGGGCCAGACGCTGACGCTCGCCGGTGGACAGGCGCGCGACGTCCCAGTCGCCAACGGCAGGCTCGAACCCCAAGGCTTCGAACCACTCCGCGCGAGTGCGGTCGAAATGTTCACCGACGGTCTCGCACCACCACGCGCTCTCGGCGGGCAGCAAACCAACCCGCTGGCGCCACGTGTAGGGCCGCATGTCGGTGCAGGGCTCGCCGTCGAGCTCGGCGCCGCCGGTATGCGGCTCGAGATCGGCCACGGCACGCAGCAGCAGGCTCTTGCCCGCGCCGGAGGCGCCGGACAGGCAAACGCACTCGCCGGGCGCGATGTCGAGGTCGACCGGACCCACATGGCGGACCTGAAGGGCTTGCAACGTCAGACGGGGCAGAACAACCTCCGGGGCGTAACCAGCGGGCGACTGGGCAAGCCATTTCGCCTTGCGCTATGGTGGTGAGACACAATCGCCGTCCGCGCAGCTCGGTGACCGCGGCGGTGTCGACGGCAGTGTAGCACCGCCGGGCGCTCGACCAGAACTTGCGCTGCGAATACAGAACAACAGACAACCAAACAGGAGGCTCACGTTATGGCCGATCCCGTCATCGCGCAGAAGGGACCCTATCCTCAAGAGCTCGCACCGGGCGACTACTGGTGGTGCGCCTGCGGGCGCTCGAAGAACCAGCCCTTCTGCGACGGCTCGCACCAGGGTACGGAGTTCACGCCGGTGAAGTTCACCGTGAGCGAAGACCGGAAGGTCTGGCTGTGCGGGTGCAAGCACAGCTCCAATGCGCCATTCTGCGACGGCACGCATAACCGGCTTTAACCGCCACCGGGCGCGGCCATAAAAAAAGGGCGCCGGGAGGCGCCCTAAGTGTCGCTAGGAGAGCGAGAATGAAAAAGGTGCGGTCGGTTCCGGCGATCCCTGCCGGCGCCGACCGCGTGCTGCCTACTCCACGCGCTCGCCGTGGAGAGCCAGGTCGAGACCTTCGCGCTCCTGGTCGTCGGAGACGCGCAGCCCGATAACCACGTCCACCACCTTGAGGATGATGAAGCTGGCCACCGCGGTGTAGAGGATCGTGGCACCGACGCCGATGATCTGAGTCCACACCTGGCCGGGATTGCCTTCCAGCAGACCGGCCGTACCGCCAATATCCTTCACCGCAAACACGCCGGTGAGGATGGCGCCGACGATGCCGCCGATGGCGTGCACGCCGAAGGCGTCGAGCGAATCGTCGTAGCCGAGCATGTTCTTCAGGCTCGTCGCGGCCCAGAAGCAGACCACGCCGGCGACCACGCCGATGGCCAACGCCCCCATGGGGCCGACGAAGCCGGAGGCCGGGGTGATGGCGACCAGACCGGCCACCGCGCCCGAGGCGATACCCAGTACGCTGGGCTTACCCTTGGACATCCATTCGGCGAACATCCACCCCAACGCCGCAGCGGCGGTGGCGACCTGAGTGACGACCATGGCCATACCGGCACGGCCATCGGCAGCCAGCTCAGAGCCGGCGTTGAAGCCGAACCAACCGACCCACAGCATCGCAGCACCCATGATGGTCAGGGTCAGGTTGTGCGGAGGCATGGCCTCCTTGCCGTAACCGAGACGCTTGCCCAACACGAGCGCGGCCACCAGACCGGCCACACCGGCGTTGATGTGCACGACCGTACCGCCGGCGAAATCCAGGATGCCCATGCCGCCGAGCCAGCCGCCCGGACCCCACACCCAGTGAGTGATGGGCGAGTAGACGACGATGGACCAGATGCCCATGAACCACAGCATCGCCGAGAACTTCATGCGATCGGCAAAAGCGCCGGCAATCAGGGCCGGGGTGATGATCGCGAAAGTCATCTGGAAGGTCATGAACACTGACTCGGGAATCGTGCCGCTCAGCCCGGAGACGGTCATGTCCTTGAGGAACATCTTGCTCAGGCCGCCCACGAAAGAGCCGCCCTCGGCAAAGGCCAGGCTGTAGCCGATGACCATCCAGATGATGGTCACCAGTGCCGTGATGGCAAAACTCTGCATCATGGTGCCCAACACGTTCTTCTTGCGGACCATGCCGCCATAGAACAGGGCCAGACCCGGAATGGTCATGAACAAAACGAGGGCGGTCGAGGTGAGCATCCAGGCGGTGTCACCCGCGCTCAGTGTCGCGTCCGCCGCGAAGCTCGTGCTGCTTATACCCAGCAGCCCGAACAGGGTCAGTACAATTGAAAGAGATTTTTTCATGGTCCGCTCCTTACAGCGCGTCAGCACCCGATTCGCCTGTGCGAATACGGATTGCTTGCTCGACACCGAAGACGAATATCTTGCCGTCACCAATCTTGCCGGTATTGGCCGACTTGGTGATGGCCTCGATAACCTGGTCGACCAAGCCGTCGTCCACCACCGCTTCGATCTTCACCTTGGGCAGAAAGTCCACGACGTACTCGGCGCCGCGATACAGTTCCGTATGCCCCTTTTGCCGCCCGAAGCCCTTGACCTCGGTGACCGTGATGCCCTGCACACCAATCTCGGACAGGGACTCGCGGACATCGTCGAGCTTGAACGGCTTGATAATTGCCATTACGAGTTTCATGGGATAAACCCCTCCTTAAGAGACGGCCCGCCCGCGGGTGGGCCGTCCATCGATTAGCTCTTTGTTTCCGCTATTACAGATCGAACGACTTGCCCCAGCTGACAAAATATTTCGGGTCGCTGTCCAGCGGGTCGTCGGTCTTCGACAGGTTGGTGTCGCTGATGGTGAAAGCAAAGTCGCCCTTGCTCAGGCTCACCGAATAGTCGGTGTAGCTGGGCAGGCCGGCTTTGGCCTCGTCGTCGAACTTCGTGTGGCCGACGTGCAGGCCCAGGCTCACGTCCTTGGCGACGGGGAAGCTCGCCGCAGCCTCGATGTAGTTCGACTTGGTGCCGAGCTTGGCCCAGTCAGAGGTGTAGTTGTACTTGACGCTGAAGTTCTTGTAGCTGCCACCCAGTGCCCACTCGGACCAGTTCGCATCGGTCAAGCTCGGGTAGCGGTACTGGATGGCGCTGACCGTGTAACCGAAGTCGCCGACCGACCCGTCGAACGCGCCATAGATGTCGAGTTCCTGCGAACCGAACGCCGTGTTGGAGACCCAGGTGCCGACCGACAGGCCGGACGAATGGGCATAGTCCAGGCCGCCCTGGATGGCGGAACCGTTGTCCGTCTGGGTCAGACCGCGCCAGACATAATTGGACACGACGCCGATGTTGCCGCTGGCATCGGCCAGGGCGGCGGTGCTCGCCACCATCGAGGCTGCCAGGACCGAGGTCATCGCAATCGTCTTTACCTTGCTCATCGTTACTATCTCCGTAGGTACTGTGGGTATGTTTGGTTGTTGACGCCTAGCCTTAGTGCACGGGGCGTGCCAACCACGTAACCGGCGGAAAGATAAAGAATTTGTTGCCTGCTGGAGTATGGCCTGCACTGTTCGCGTGCGGCTTTGACGGCGTTTAGGGGCACCGCGCACCAAAACGGGGCGCCTTGTGACCAACTGCGCAAAACGCGCTAGACTGCCGGTATTGATTAACCGGTATAGACCGTATTGCCATGGATACAAGCACGCTCGACGATCTGGCCAAACGTCTCGCCGCGGCCCTGCCGCCCGGGGCCGAACAGCTCAAATCCGACCTGGACAAGAACCTCCACGCGGCGCTGCGCGCCGGCCTGGCCAAGCTGGACCTGGTCACGCGGGAGGAGTTCGAGGTTCAGCGCGGCGTCCTCGCCCGCACGCGGGCCAAGGTCGATGCGCTGGAGAAGCAGGTGCGCGAACTTGAAGAAGAGTTGAAAAGGCGTGAGGACTGAGGACTGAGGATGTCGGCAAAGTCCTGAGTCCTCAGCACCCAGTGCTTTGGGTTCTCTTTCTTTCTGCCGACTGCCGACTGTAAACTGCCAACTTTTCGGAGCATGGAAGGGATGCCATGTCACTTGCCGTCGTCAACAGCCGGGCGCTGGCCGGCGTAACCGCACCGGACGTCAGCGTCGAGGCGCACCTGGCCAACGGGCTGCCCTCACTGTCCGTGGTCGGTCTGCCCGAGGCCGCCGTCAAGGAGGCCAAGGACCGGGTGCGCGCCGCGCTGCTCAACGCGCGCTTCGAGTTCCCCGCCCGGCGCATCACCATCAACCTCGCCCCGGCCGACCTGCCTAAAGAGGGCGGACGCTTCGATCTACCCATTGCGCTCGGCATACTGGCCGCCTCCGGTCAGATCCCGGTCGAACCCCTGACGCGTTATGAATTTCTCGGTGAGCTCGCGCTGTCCGGCGAGCTGCGCCCCGTGCGCGGCGCACTGCCGGCCGCGGTGCAGGCGCGCGCGGCCGGGCGGGCGCTGGTCCTGCCGAGCGAGAATGCACCCGAGGCGGCGCTGGTCAGCGGACTGGAGATCCTGCCCGCCGAACATCTGCTCGAGGTCTGCGCGCATTTGCACGGACAGCGGGCGCTCACCTCGCACCCGTGCGAGCCAGGACCGGCGGCGTACACCGGAGTCGACGATGATCTCGCCGATGTCCAGGGCCAGCCGCGCGCCAAACGGGCCCTGGAGATCGCCGCCGCCGGCGGGCACAGCCTCCTGATGATCGGCCCACCCGGCACCGGCAAGACCATGCTCGCCAGCCGCCTGCCCGGAATACTGCCACCGATGTCCGAGGCCGAGGCGCTCGAAAGCGCAGCCGTTCAGTCCATCAGCCAGGGCGGGTTCGATTTGGCCCGCTGGCGCCGCCGCCCGTTTCGCGCACCGCACCACACGGCCTCCGGCGTCGCCCTGGTCGGTGGCGGCAGCCACCCGCGCCCGGGCGAGATTTCCCTGGCCCACCACGGAGTGCTGTTCCTCGACGAGCTGCCCGAGTTCGACCGGCGCGTGCTGGAGGTCCTGCGCGAGCCGCTCGAGTCGGGCCGCATCACCATCTCCCGCGCCGCACGCCAGGCAGAATTCCCCGCACGCTTTCAGTTGATCGGCGCGATGAATCCCTGCCCCTGCGGTTACCTCGGCCACCCCAGCGGGCGCTGCCGCTGCACGCCCGACCAGATCCAGCGCTATCGGGCGCGCCTGTCGGGTCCGCTGCTCGACCGCATCGACATGCACGTGGAGGTTCCCAGCCTGCCGCGCGAGGCCCACCGCGCGGACGCCGAACAGCCCGCCGAGACCAGCGCCGTCGTTCGAGCTCGGGTGGGCGCGGCCCACGCGCGGGCGCAGTCGCGCTCGGGTGTGCCCAACGCCCGGCTCGAGCACCGCGAGGTCGCCCGTGCCTGCGCGCTCGCACCCGAGGACGCCCAACGCCTCGATGCTGCCATCGAGCGGCTGGGGCTGTCGGCGCGGGCCCGCCACCGGGTGCTCAAGGTGGCTCGCACGATCGCCGATCTGGCCGGCGAGGAGGCGATTGCCGCGCCGCACCTGATGGAGGCGCTGAGCTACCGCCGCCTCGACAGGCCGTTGTCCAACTGAGCGCCGCGCCGGCCTTGCGCCGCCGGGCGGACGGGCCTATAGTAGCCATTAATTAAACGGCCGATTAATTAAACCTCGCACCGATCATGCCCGCCAAGACCGACACGCCGCGCAAACGCCGCACCGGCAGCGGGCCCGCGCCCCGGGGCCCCGGCCGTCCCCAGGGCGGGGAGGGCGAGGCGGTACGCCGCGCTCTACTGGAAGCGGCCCGCGAACAGTTTGCCGAGCGCGGCTTCGAAGCGGTCTCTCTGCGCGAGATCGGAGCGGCGGCCGGCGTCAACGCCGCCATGGTTCATTATTACTTCGGCAACAAACAGGGGCTGTACCTGGCCATCCTGAGCGAGGGGGCCGCGCCCCTGTTGGAGCACCTGGAACGTGCTCTGCAACGGCGCGAGGCCGACAGCGAACAGGTGATCGAGGAATTTCTGATCCAGTTCGCCGCGACCATGGCGCGCGAGCCCTGGCTGCCGCAGCTGTTCATGCGCGAAGTCGTCTCGACCGACGGACCGCTGCGCGAGCAATTCGTCGAGCGCTTCGCGGCGCGCGGGGCCCGCGCCCTGCAGACCCTGCTGCGCCGCGACCGCCGCCAGGGTCGCCTCGATCCCGGCGTAGACCCCAGGCTTGGGGCGATATCGATCATGAGCCTGGCCTGGTTCCCGTTTGTAGCCCGCCCCCTGGTGGAGGCGGTGCTCGGTGCACCGCTCGACGCCCGCCTCGCCCGACGCCTGGCCCGCCAAAGCGCCGCGCTGCTCTACCCGCCCGGCCAGGACGCCGGGGGCAAACGATAGGACAATCAGTCGAACGCATCGACAGGATGAGGATATGGCACTCAACAAACGCCTGCTCGTGATTCCCCTCGCCGTGGCGCTCGCCGCCGCCGGCGGGATCGCCTGGTGGGTTCTGCACGAGCACGAGTCCGGCTCGGCGGGCTTGACGCTTTACGGCAACGTCGACATTCGCCAGGTCAACCTCGCCTTCAACGCCTCCGAGCGCATCGCGACCATGGCGGCCAAGGAAGGCGAGCAGGTACACAAGGGCCAGGTGCTGGCGCAGCTCGATACCGAACGTCTGCAGCTGGCGGTCGACCACGCCAAGGCCCAGGTCGCCGCGCAGCACCAGGTGGTGCAGCGCCTGGAGGCGGGCAGCCGGCCGGAGGAGATCCGCCAGGCGCGCGCCCAGCGCGACGCCGCCGCGGCGCAGCTGCGCAATGCCCGCGCCAATGCCCGGCGGGTGGACAGCCTCGCGGCCCGCAAGCTGGCCTCCCCCCAACAGCGCGACGACGCCCGCACGGCCGTCGACGCCGCCGCCGCGCAGCTCAAGGCGGCCGAGGAGACACTCAAGCTCGCCGTGGCCGGCCCGCGCACCGAAGATGTCGCGGCAGCCCACGAAACCCTCAAGTCATACGAGTCCCAGCTGGCGCTGGCCAAACGCAACCTTGCCGATGCGACGTTGACGGCGCCGGCCGACGGTGTGGTCCAGAACCGGATACTCGAACCGGGTGACATGGCCTCGCCGCAGACCCCCGTGTACACACTGGCGCTGACCGATCCGATCTGGGTGCGCGCCTATGTGGACGAGCCCAACCTGGGGCGGGTCAAACCCGGCATGCGCGCCTGGGTTACGACGGACACCTTCCCCGACAAACGCTACCGCGCCTGGGTGGGCTACATCTCGCCGACGGCGGAGTTCACCCCAAAGGCGGTGGAAACCGAGCGTGTGCGTACCGACCTCGTCTATCAGGTCCGCGTGTTCGTGTGCACCCCCCACGACGAGCTGCGCCTGGGGATGCCGGCGACCGTGCACCTGGCGTCGGGCGCCTCACCGGGCACCGCCACGGACGTCAGCGACCCCTGCGCCGGACAGTGACCGGACCCGACCGGCCCGCATGACCGCAGCCGCCCAACGCTCCGAACACGGTCCGGCGACGACGCCCTCGACGACGCTGGGCTTCGCGAACGTCAGCAAGCGCTTTCGCAGCGGAAAACGCAGCGTCCAGGCGCTGCAAGACGTTACCGTAAACCTGCGCCCCGCCACGGTGACCGGCCTCATCGGCCCCGACGGCGCCGGCAAGACGACCCTGATGCGCCTGGCCGCGGGCCTGCTCGCACCCGACAGCGGGAATATCACCGTGCTGGACCGCGATGCCACGCGCGAATCGCTCGCGGTCCAGGCGAGCATCGGCTACATGCCGCAGCGCTTCGGCCTGTATGAGGACCTGTCGGTCCAGGAAAACCTCGACCTCTACGCCAATCTGCAAGGCGTACCGATCGAACTGCGCACCGATCGCTACGCCGAGCTCATGCACATGACCGGCCTCGGGCCGTTTACCGGCCGTCTGGCCGGGCAGCTTTCCGGGGGCATGAAACAGAAGCTCGGCCTGGCCTGCACCCTGGTGCAGCCGCCGCGCCTGCTGCTGCTCGACGAACCGACCGTCGGCGTCGACCCGGTGTCGCGCCGCGAATTGTGGTCCATCGTCTACCGCCTGGTGCGCGAGGAGGGTATGAGCGTGCTGCTCTCCACGGCCTATCTCGACGAGGCCGAACGCTGCGGCGAGGTCATCCTGCTCAACGACGGCCGTCTGCTCGGCCACGGCCCGCCGGGCGAATTCAGCGCCGAGCTGAAAGGGCGCACCTTCGTGGTCGAGGCCACGGACGGGCTGGCCCGGCGAACCCTGCAGGCCCGACTGTCGGCCCGGGCGGGAGTGAGCGACGCGGTCATCCAGGGCGAGCGGGTACGTCTGGTCCTGGACGAGGGCGCGGACGCGAAGGCGCTGGTCGCCGGGATCGGCGACGGCGCACTGCGTCCCGAAGCGGTCGAACCGCGCTTCGAGGATGCATTCATCACTCGGGTGCGCGCGGCGCGCGGTCATACCGCGCACGCACATGCCGAGACCGGGTCGATCGGACGGACGCCGGACGACTCCGAAGCGGCGGGGACGCACCACACCGGCGCGAACGCCGAGCCCGTGATCGAGGTTCGCGACCTGGAACGGCGCTTTGGCGATTTCTACGCCGTGCACCATGTGAGCTTCGCGGTGCAGCCCGGCGAGGTGTTCGGCCTGCTCGGCGCGAACGGCGCGGGCAAGACCACCACCTTTCGGATGCTCTGCGGGCTTTTGCCTCCCAGCGGCGGCGAGGCCTCCGTCGCCGGCGTCGATCTGCGCCGGGCCGCGGCCAAGGCGCGCGCGCGCATCGGCTACATGTCGCAGAAATTCTCGCTCTATGGGCACCTGAGCGTGCTGCAGAACCTGCGCTTTTTCAGCGGCGCCTACGGCCTGCGCGGCACGTACCGGGAGCGGCGCATGCGCTGGGCGTTGGACGAGTTCGAGCTGGGCAATGTGGCCGACGCCAACAGCCAGGACCTGTCGCTCGGCTACAAACAGCGCCTGGCGCTGGCCTGCGCCCTGATGCACGAACCGGAGATCCTGTTTCTCGACGAACCCACTTCGGGCGTCGACCCGCTCGCACGGCGGGAGTTCTGGAGCCGGATCAACGAGCTCGCCCATGCGGGCGTGACGGTCCTGGTAACGACCCACTTCATGGAGGAGGCCGAATACTGCGATCGTCTGGCGATCATGGTGGCCGGGGAGATCCTGGCCCTGGGCACCCCGAGCGCCATCCGCCGGCAGGCCGCCGAAGGAGACGAGGCGGTGGAAAGCATGGAGGACGCCTTCATCCACCTCATCGAGCAGGCCGAGGCCACCGGGGGGAACGGTTCGTGAACCATGAGAATCGGTCGAGCGTGCGCGGCGGCGCGCGCATGCGCCTGCGCGGTCTGATGCGAAAAGAGGCGCTGCAAATCCTGCGCGACCCGAGCAGCCTGGCCATCGCCTTCGTCATGCCCGTGGTACTGCTGCTGTTGTTCGGCTACGGCGTGTCCCTCGATGCCAAGCACGTGCCGATTGCCCTGGTTGTCGAGCAACCCAGCGCCGCGGCCGCGGACTTCACCGCGAGCTTTCGCCGCTCGCCGTACTTCGAGCCGACCTCGATGGCGAATCTACAAGCGGCCGAGCGCGCCCTGGTGGCCGGACGGGTCAACGGCATCGTCCACCTGCGTGCCGACTTCGAGACGCGCCTGGACGGACAGGGCCCGGCGCCGATCCAGGTGATCGTCAACGGCGTGGACGCCAACACCGCCGGTATCGTCAAGGGCTACGTACAAGGCGTGTGGAGCAATTGGCTCCAGCGCCGGGCCGAGGCGGCCGGGCATGAGCTGGCGATGCCCGTCAGGCTCGAGCCGCGCGTGTGGTTCAATCCGGACATGCGCAGCCGCGACTACCTCGTGCCCGGACTGGTCGTCGTCATCATGACCCTGATCGGCGCCATGCTCACGGCGCTGGTCATGGCGCGCGAGTGGGAGCGCGGCACCCTGGAGGCGCTGATGGTCACCCCGGTGACCATTCGCGAGATACTTATCGGCAAGCTGGTCCCCTACTTCGTACTCGGCATGGGCAGCATGGGGCTGTCGGTCGCCATGGCCGTGTGGCTGTTTGACGTGCCCCTGCGCGGCTCGTTCGCCGTGCTGGCGGCGACATCCGCGCTGTTCCTGCTGGTGGCGCTCGGCATGGGCCTGCTCATCTCCGTGGTCGCCAAGAATCAGTTCGTCGCCGGTATGTTGGCCCTGGTCACGACATTCCTGCCCGCCTTCATCCTCTCGGGCTTCATCTTCGACATCAACAGCATGCCGGTGGCGATCCAGGTACTCACCCACATCGTCGCCGCGCGCTACTTCGTGGCGATTTTGCAGACGCTGTTCCTCGCCGGCGACGTCTGGGGCGTAATACTGCCCAACGCCGCAGCCCTCGTCGTGATGGCGGCGATATTTCTCGGTCTTAGCCGGCGCAAGTCGCGCAAACGCCTGGAGTAACCGGCAATGTGGGCCCGCATCCTCACGCTCGTGATCAAGGAGTTTTTGGCGCTGCTCAAGGACAAACGCAGCCGCATCGTGATCATCGTGCCGCCGCTGGCCCAGCTGGTTGTGTTCGGGTATGCCGCGACTTTCGATCTCAACCGGGCGCCATTCGCCGTCTACGACGAGGACGGCGGCGCCGCAGCGCGCGAATTGGTCGCCCATTTCGAAGGGTCTTCGCACTTTGCGCGTGTGGCCACCATTCGACGCGAGGCCCAGGTCAGGCCGCTGCTCGACAATCGCGATGCCCTCCTGGTCATCCACATCCCGCGCCGCTTCGAGGCCGACCTGCTCGCCGGGGACCCCGCACCGGTCCAGGTGTTGCTGGACGGGCGCAACTCCAACACGGCCATGCTCGCGCTGAACTATTCGCGCGAGATCGTCGATCAATTCAACGAGCAATGGCGCGAGGTTCACGGCCAGCGCGGGCCGCCCGCCGTGCTGAAAATGCGTGCGTGGTTCAATCCGAACCTCGAGAGCCGCTGGTTCATCGTCTCGGGTATCGTGGGGCTGCTCACCCTCGTGGTCACGATGCTGGTCACGTCGCTGTCGGTCGCGCGCGAGCGCGAGCAGGGGACCTTCGATCAGCTCCTGGTCACCCCGCTGCGCCCGGTGGAGATACTCATCGGCAAGGCGATTCCGGGGCTCATCATCGGCACGCTGGAGGCCTCGCTCATCATCCTGCTGGCGGTTGTCTGGTTCGGGGTACCCTTGCGCGGGGAGCTGCCGACACTCTATACCGGACTGATCCTGTTTCTGCTCTCGGGCATCGGCGTGGGGCTGATGATCTCCTCGCTGGCGGTGACGCTGCAGCAGGGGCTGCTGGGAGCCTTCTTGTTCATGGTGCCCGCGATTATCCTGTCGGGCTTTGCCACGCCGATTGCCAACATGCCCGTCGTGGTCCAGGACATCACCTATCTCAATCCGGCACGCTATTTCATGATCGTGCTGCGCGGCGTCTTCCTGGAAGGAACCTCGTTCGAGGTCCTGATCCCGCAGTTCTGGCCCATGTTGGTCATTGGGCTGGTTGCGTTGTCGCTGGCCGGGTGGTTGTTCCGCCACAGAATGTACTGACTCGCCTCGGGAAGCCGGCTTGCGCGTGCAACATCCTACCGAATAGCCTTTCAACGGCGTCCAGTGCGGCTGGGGATACTAAAATTCAACGCTTTGCGGTCGATATAGTGGGGGAAAACCGACCGAATCCGGGGCGGGAAAAGAAAAAATCGACCGCTAATGGCACTAACAAGTATAAAAGGCACCAACACGCGGAGACGACGGACCGCGCTCGGGCGGAACCTGGGCGTCGCCGTCTTAGCACTACTTGGCGTATGCCTGGCGGGGCCGGCCGGGGCCGGCGAGGTCTTTTTATACGCGCTGCCCGACGGCAGCCGGATGCTCACCGACCACGCGATTCACGAACCGGGGTATACGCTGCTGCGCGCGAGCGGCACGCTCAAGGGTATGGGCCGGCTGGCGGCCGGGGGCACACCGCGCGGCGGCTTGAATCGGCACCGTCTCGATCGGATGATCGCCGATATCGCCCGCCGCAACGGCGTGGACGTTGCGCTGGTCAAGGCGGTGATCCGGGTCGAATCGCAGTTCAACCCCTACGCGACCTCGAAAAAGGGCGCCTCGGGCCTGATGCAGCTCATGCCCGACACGGCCCGGCGTTTCGGAGTCGACGATCTATACGACCCCCGGGCCAACGTCGAGGCCGGGGTGCGCTACCTCAAATACCTGCTGAAAAAATACCGCCACCACCCGCAGAATGCCCTGGCCGCCTACAACGCCGGCGAGGATGCGGTCGCGACCTATGACGGGATACCGCCCTACCGCGAGACCATGGAGTACGTGCGCAAGGTACTGCACTACCGCGACTTGTACGCCGCCCAATAGGTCGGCATACGCCGACCGCTACTCGGCACTCGTCCAGAGCAGATCGACCGTCTCGTAGAACGAGTCGTATTCGATGTAATGCGAGCCGTCGCAGGAGAAGGTCATCCCGATGATGCCGTTCATCCGGTTGATCGAGGCGCTGCGCAGATACACCGACTCGTCCTGGAAACGCAGGCGCTTGAACACGGCGAGGATTCCGGAAATCTCTTCGGACGCAATGACCGGACGCTCGATCGGTACGGCCTTCTCGAAACGATCGAGGAAGTCGGGCTCGAAGATCTCCTCGCCCACGAACACCCGGTAACGATAGGGATCGTTGTACGGCCAGCAGGTCAGTTGATTCGAGGAGAAATGGATCTTGGCGTGGAAGATACCATGCATGCACAGCAGTTCCTCGACGATGCGCATCACATCGTCTGAACGCGTGTCGAACAGGCTCTCGGCCCGTGATTGCTGAAAGACGAAGCTCCGCACGGACGGGTCGCCCTTGACCTGCAACCAACTCTTCTTTTCGCTGTACATCGCTGTGGTGACTCCCTGTGCCTACCATCCCGGTCCGGTACGCGGACAGTCTAGCCGACCGCCGGTTTCCGTAGCGTGACTTGGTTGGATATATAGCTCCCGGCGAATTAATGCAACAATTCTGCCAGTCTGGGGTCTGTTCAATGAGTCGGCTCGGATCGTACAGTGGTAGCCATGAGCATCGTACACGTCCTCCCCAATATCGACACCATCGCCCGCACCATCGCGGCGCGGTGGACGGCACTGTCGCACGAGGCAGTAACGGCACACAACCGGTTTCACGTCGCCCTGGCGGGCGGTTCCACGCCGCGCCGGCTCTATGAGACCCTGGCCTCGCTGGGCGGCGACGGCCAGACCGGGCCGGATTGGGCGCATACGTGCATCTATTTCGGCGATGAGCGGGCGGTACCCCCCGACCATCCGGACAGCAACTACCGTATGGCCCGGGAATCCCTTCTGGACCAGGTGCCGCTGCCGCCGGAGCAAGTGCACCGTATCCGGGCGGAAGAGGCCGATTTGCCGCATGCCGCCCGCAGCTACGCCGAGCTGCTCAACCGGGAGCTGCCGCTGGACGAGGAGGCGATGCCCGCCTTCGATCTGGTCCTGCTCGGCCTTGGCGAGGACGGTCACACGGCGTCTTTGTTCCCGGACACGGAGATCCTGGCCGAGCACGAACGGCTGGTGGCGCCGGTCTATGTCGACCGTCTCAATGCCTGGCGTGTCAGCCTGACCCTGCCGGTCCTGAATCACGCCCGCCACATCATGGTATTGGTGAGCGGCGAGGCCAAGGCCGCCATTGCCCACCGGGTGCTGGACCTGCCGCCCGCCCCGGCCCTGCCGGCGCAGCTGCTGGCCCCGACCGGATCGCTGGAGTGGTTCCTGGACGAGGCGGCCGCGGCGCAGCTGGAACGGGAAGCGATATGAAGGTGGTGGCCGGGGATATCGGCGGGACCAAGACGCTGCTGCGGCTGGTGGAGACCGGCAGCGGGCAGGCGAGCGAGCTCGAGGTCCTCGAAGAGCGGCGCTACGCCAGCGGCGATTACGAGACATTTGCGCCGCTGATGCGGGATTTTCTTTCCGAGCACGGCCAGGATGTCACCGGGGCCTGCCTGGCCGTGGCCGGGCCGGTCGACGGGCGCCGCGCTCGGACCACCAACCTGCCGTGGGAGCTCGATGCCGATGAGCTCGAGCGCTCGCTCGGCCTGCCCCGAACCTCACTGATCAACGACTTTCAGGCCGTGGGTGAGGGACTCGAGGCCCTGGCCCCGGAGGATCTTCTGACCCTGCAAGCGGGCGAACCCCGCGCGCAGGATACGCGGGCGGTCATCGGCGCCGGCACCGGCCTCGGCGAGGGTTTGCTGGTCTGGCGGGGCAAAGAGGGCCAAGGGCGCTACGAGGCACTGGCGACCGAAGGCGGGCACAGCGGCTTTTCTCCGACCGATGAAATACAGATCGCCCTGCTGCGCTGGCTGCAGGCGCGCCACGATCACGTCAGCAACGAGCTGGTGCTGTCCGGACCGGGTCTGGTCAACATCTACCGCTTCCTGCACGAATACGAAGAGGGCCCGGCGGACATCCTCGCGCGCGTGTTGGCCGAGGACGATCCGGCGGCGACCATCAGCGGCCTGGCCCTGGGCGAGGCCGAACCGGTGGCCACGCGTGCCCTGGATCTGTTCTGCCGCATCTACGGCGCCAGGGCGGGCGATCTCGCCTTGACCGGCCTGGCGCGCGGCGGAGTTTTCGTCGCCGGGGGCATTGCACCGCAGATACTCACCAAGCTGCGCGACGGCCAATTTGTCGAGGCGTTCTGCCACAAGGGCAAAATGGCCGAGCTGATGCGTACCATCCCGATCCACGTGGTCCTGAACGCCGACGTCGGTGTCATGGGCGCGGCGGTGGTCGCCGCCCGCGAGGCCGACTGACGCTCGGGGCGCGAACGCGTACCGCCTCAGTCCTCACCCGGCTCCAGGGAATGGCGCCAGAATTGATCCTCGCTCTCGAACAGGCGCTGGGTCTCGCGCGGCCCCCAGGTCCCGGCGGGATAGGTATGAATGTAGTCGCGCTCCATCGCCCACACGCGCAGAACGGGATCGACCACCCGCCACGCCCACTCGACTTCGTCGTAACGGAGGAACAGGCTGTGGTCGCCTTCGATGACATCCAATAACAGTCCTTCATAGGCGTCGACCGGAATGTCGCCCTCCTTGTTGAAGCTCGCATCCAGACTGGTCGTGCGCGGGCGCATCACCAGGCCGGGCTCCTTGACCTGCATCTCCAGACGCACGCACTCCACCGGCTGTATGCCGAGCAGCAGCCAATCCGGCATCATGCGCTCGACGGGGGTGTCGCGAAAGAGTTGCTGGGGTGGTCGCTTGAAACGGATCGAGATCGCCGACTTGGCTTCGGCCATACGCTTGCCGGTGCGAAGATAGAACGGCACGCCGCGCCAGCGCCAGTTGTCGACGAACAGCTTGAGGGCGGCGTAGGTCTCGGTGGTGCTGTACGGCGGGATGCCCTCCTCCTCGAGATAACCCGGCACCTTCTCGCCGTTGTACAGGCCGCTCGCGTATTGGGCCCGAAAGGCATGGGCATGCACGGCGCTCTGTGCGATAGGCCGGATGGAGCGCAGCACCTTGACCTTCTCGTCGCGCAGCGACTCGGCCTCCATGGACGCCGGCGGTTCCATGGCCACCAGGGTGAGGAGCTGCATCAGGTGACTTTGAATCATGTCGCGCAGCGCACCGGCGTGATCGAAATACTCCGCACGCCCTGCGACCCCCACGGTCTCGGAGTGGGTGATCTGTACGTGGTCGATGTAGTTGCGGTTCCACAACGGCTCCATCAATACGTTGGCGAAACGAAACACCAGGACATTCTGCACGGTCGCTTTGCCGAGGTAGTGGTCGATGCGATAGACCTGGTCCTCGCGCAGATAGCGCTGGAGCTGCTGCTGCAAAATATGCGCGCTCTCCAGGTCGTAGCCGAAGGGCTTTTCAACGACCACACGCCGCCAGCCCCCGTCGTCCACGTGCAGACCCGAGGCCGAGAGGTTGTGATTGACGACGGTGTACTCGGCGGGTCGAATGGCCATGTAGAAGACCACGTTCTGCGAGTATGCCTTCGTGCCTTCGATGGTCTGTCGCAAGTGATGGAAGGACTCGAGCTCCTCGAGATCGCCCTCGAAGAAATGCAGGCGCTCGCGCAGGCGTGCGAAGACGTCCTCATCGAGCCCCTGGCGGACCTTGGGTGCCAGGATCGCGCGCACCTCTTCGCGCCAATGCTCGTCCGTCCAATTGCGCCGCCCGAAGCCGATGATGTGCATTCCCGATGGCAGCTTGTCCGCCGCCTCCAAGTGATACAGGGCGGGCAGCAGCTTGAGCTTGGACAGGCTGCCGGTGGCGCCGAAGATAACGAAGGTGCAGGGCTCAAGCATGGTCACCCTCCGTCTTGGCCACGGTATGTCCGCCGAAGGCGTGACGCATCATCGACAGCAGGCGATTGGCATAGCCTTCACTGTCCTGACTGGCAAATCGCATGAACAGCGCCTGGGTCATGACCGGCGCGGCGACGCCCTGTTCGATGGCCTCGATGGCGGTCCAGCGCCCCTCGCCCGAGTCGGCGACAACGGGAGCGAGGTCGGCGAGCGACTGATCCTGTTTGAGCCCGTCCGCGATGAGGTCCAGCAGCCAGCTGCGCACCACCGAGGCGTGACGCCAGGTCTCGGCGAGCTGGGCGAGGTCGACGTTGAATTCGCGCTTGCCGCGGATCAAGGCCAGGCCCTCGGCGAAGGCCTGCATCATCCCGTATTCGATGCCGTTGTGGACCATCTTGGTGAAGTGCCCCGCGCCGGTCGGACCGACGTGAGCCCAGCCGGTCTCGGGTGTGGGCGCGAGCACCTTCAAGGCCGGCGCCAGCGTATCGATGGCTGCCTGGGTTCCACCGACCATCATGCAATAGCCGTTGTCGAGCCCCCACACGCCGCCCGAGGTGCCGACATCGACGAAATGCAGGTCGTGTTCGGCGAGTTGCTGACCGCGGCGCTGTGTATCGTGGTAATTGGAGTTGCCCCCATCGACGACGATGTCACCCGCCTCGAGCATCGGCACGAGCTCGTGCAGGGTCTGCTCGGTGGCCTGACCGGCCGGCAGCATCAGCCACACCACCCGCGGCGCCGTGAGCTGTTCGACCGCCCCGCGCAGCCCGCCGGCCGGCAGCATCCCTTCCTCGTTGGCGAGCTGTTCGACGATCGCCGCGGAGCGATTGTAGCCGACCACCTCGATACCGCCGCGGCGCAGGCGCCGCGCCATGTTGCCTCCCATCTTGCCAAGACCGATCAATGCCAGTCGCATTATGCACATCCTTTTCTTAAGGAAATTTCGCGCACTCACTCGCGCAGCAAGGCGAACGCCCTTCCGAAAGTGTAGCAGGGTACGGCAAGCCGCCTGGCGCTTACCCGACGGTCCGCCGCCGAATCGCCGTCTCCACATCTCGTTAGAGTGCTGTGCGCTGATAGGTTTCACGCGTCTGTTCCATGCGGGCCACCTGGACGCTGCGTACCGTTCAGATCGAACTGGAGGTTGTCAACTCATTCGCTCATATAAATAAGGTGTCGCACAGTGCTCGTTTTGTGCCCGCCCGCTGGTCGAAGGGATCGTCGCTCGGTACAATGACCTCAGTAGTTCGCTCCAGGACCGGAACCCCCGCGTGTCAGATCTCAATCCCCGCCAACGCGCCGCCGTTCGTTATATCGACGGCCCGCTGCTGGTGCTCGCCGGCGCGGGCAGCGGCAAGACCCGCGTGATCACCCGCAAGATCGCCTATCTGATCCGCGAATGCGGCTTCGACCCGCGCCATATAGCAGCCGTGACCTTCACCAACAAGGCCGCCCGCGAGATGAAGGCGCGCGTAGGTCAGCTGCTCAAGGGCCAGGACAGCCGGGGTCTGCGCGTGTCGACCTTCCATACCCTGGGCCTGGACATCATCCGCCAGGAGCTCAAGCTGCTCGGCTACAAACCCGGCTTTTCCATTTACGACAACCAGGACAGCGTCGGATTGCTCAAGGAGCTGATGCACCGGGCTTTCGGTGACGACGGCAATCAGGCGGAGCGGATGCTATGGCAAATCTCGCGCTGGAAGAACGCCTTCATCACGCCCGAACAGGCCGAACGGGAGGCTGAGTCCTTGGAAGGCGGCGCGGACGCACAGACGTTGGCCGCAGTCAGGCTCTACGGCGAATACAACCGCCACCTCAAGACCTACAACGCGGTGGATTTCGACGACCTGATCATGCTGCCGGTATTGTTGTTCCGCGACCAACCCGAGGTGCTGGAGCGCTGGCAGAACCGACTGCGGTATCTGCTGGTCGACGAATATCAGGACACCAACGCGACCCAATATCAATTGGTGCGCCTGCTGGTCGGCGCGCGGGGCGCCCTGACCGTCGTCGGCGACGATGACCAGTCCATTTACGCCTGGCGCGGCGCACAACCCGAGAACCTCGCGCTCCTGGCCGACGACTTCCCCGGCCTCAAGGTCATCAAGCTCGAGCAGAATTACCGCTCCATGGGCCGCATCCTCAAGGTTGCCAACCAGCTCATCGGCAACAATCCGCACGTATTCGAAAAGGCGCTCTGGAGCGAGCTCGGTTACGGCGATCCCATCCGCGTGCTGCGCGCGGCCACCGACGAGGACGAGGCCGAGAAGGTCGTCAAGCGCCTGCTTCACCACAAGTTCACCAAGGCCGGGCGCTTTTCCGATTACGCCATTCTATATCGCGGCAATCACCAGTCGCGCCTGTTCGAGCGCGCCTTGCGCGAGCATGACATTCCCTATCACTTGAGCGGCGGGCCGTCGTTTTTCGCCTACACCGAGGTCAAGGACATCATGGCCTACCTGCGACTGCTGGTGAATCCGGACGATGACAACGCCTTCCTGCGCATCGTCAACACGCCGCGCCGGGAGGTCGGCCCGGCGACCATCGAGAAGCTGGCGGCCTATGCGCGCGAACGCGGCGTGAGCCTGTTCGAGGCCAGCTTCGAGCTTGGGCTGGAACAGCAGCTCAACGGCCGGCCTCTGGCGCGGCTGCGCGAATTCACCGACTGGGTCAATCGCCTGGCCGATCGCGCCGCGCGCGGCGAAGTCATGGAAACAGTACACGACCTGATCCGCGACATCCGCTACGAGGCCTGGCTCGCGGACAACGCGCGCGACGACAAGGCCGCCGCCCGGCGCATGGAGAACGTACTCGAACTGGTCGGCTGGATCGAGCGCATGGGCGGGCGCGAAGACGAGCCCGAATCCGGTGCCGGGGCCGCGCTGAACGGCGTGGGCCAGGACCCGGGCGGGCCCGACCTGGCGGCACGCGTGGCTAAACTCACTCTGATGGACGTGCTCGAGCGCCAGGACGAGGAAGACAAGGAATCGCGCGACGGCGTACACCTGATGACCCTGCATGCCGCCAAAGGCCTGGAGTTTCCGCACGTCTTCATGGTCGGCATGGAGGAGGAGCTGCTGCCCCACCGCACGGCCATCGCCGAGGAAACCATCGAGGAGGAACGCCGCCTGGCCTACGTCGGGATCACCCGCGCCCAGCGTTCGCTGACCTTCAGTCTGGTGAGCCGGCGCCGGCGCTACGGCGAGACGATCGAGTGCGAGCCGAGCCGGTTTCTATCGGAGCTGCCGGAGGATGACCTGGATTGGGAAGGCGGACCGCGCGACCCGGACAAACGCCGCGAAGAGGGCGAGAGCGCCCTGGCGGGGCTGCGCGGGCTGCTGCTGGGCAACGGTTCTCCAGGCGGTTAGCCGGCTGTCGGGCCGACCGGAGGGAATGAAAAAAGGGGCTGCCATCGGCAGCCCCTTTTTTATGTCGAGGACATAACGAAGCAGGCTTACTTGCTCTGCGAGATCATGTACTCGATGGCGTCCTTGACCTCCTGGTCGGACAGGCTCGCCTTGCCACCCTTGGGCGGCATCTGCTTAAAGCCGTGGATCGCGTGGTTCTCCAGCGTGGCCAGGCCCTTCTTGATGCGCGGGGCCCAGTCGGCCTTGCTGCCGATCTTCGGGGCGCCCAGCACGCCGCTGCCGTGACAGGCCGCACAGGTACCCTGGACGATCTCCTTACCCTTGGCCAAGTCGGCGCTGCCGCCGGAGGAGGCGGCCGGCTTGGATTCGGACTTGGAGGCCGAGGCCTGCTTGGACTCGCCGCCGAAGGCGTCCTTCACGCCCACCTGGGAGAGCATGTAGGCGATCGCGTGCTTGAGGTCTTCATTCGTCAGCGAGGACTTGCCCCCGCGCGCGGGCATGTTCTTGAAGCCGTTTTCGGCATGCTTGAGCAGCGTGGCCACACCCTTCTTGATGCGCGGCTCCCAATCGCCCTTGTTGCCGATCTTCGGCGCACCCATCACGCCGGTGCCGTGGCAGGCGGCGCAGGTCTGATCGACGATCTGCTTGCCGGTGAGCGACGAGCCACCCGAGGCGGCCTGTGCCTGAGCGGCCTGGCCGCCCGAGCCCGCCTGGCCCACGTTGACCGCACCGAAGGGCTTGATGCGCTTCTCGATGGCGGCCTGGACCATGGGATCCTTGGCACCCGTATCGGATTCGACTCCGCTGGTGATGATCCTGGCCGAAACGATGAGCAGCAGCATCAGCACGAACAGACCGATCAGAATACTGAAGAACTTCTTGAGGAAGGTACTATCCTGTTGAATCACAACTTTTCTCCCACAACTCGTTGGCACCCGCGAGCGGGCGGTGGATTGAGATTTCAGACAAGCGAATTCGATCCGGGCGGCGCGCTTTATATTCTGGCCGATGTCGGCCGCGCTGCCTGGCGCCGGGTGGCGACTCTGGGGCGGATATCCATCCGGAAAAGGGCCGCTGGTCCCGAAGACCACGATTTCACGTCTTTTCGGGCGGCGTAGAGTATAGCGGGAACCGGCGGCGGTTGAAATACATCCCCGCCCGCGAGGAGGCCGCGGCCGGGGATTCACGATTTGTTAACGCGGCCGAGGGGCCGCAGCGCCGCCCAGGCCGGGCTCAGGCTTCGGCGGCGAGCAGTGCGCGCCAGCCGCCAAGGTCGGTGATATCGCGCCCATTGGCCGCCGCATAGGCCTCGCAGACGAAGCCCGGTGCCGTCGCGCCGTCGGCCAGCTGCACGCGCCCGATGCCGAGCGGCGCAGGAATCCCGGCGATGAAGCCCCCGACCTCAGAGGCAGGCAGGGCCCACACCTCCACGTCGATCGCGCCACCGCCGCTCTCGACGCGCACCAGGCCGGGCCGCAGCGGCGGCCCGCCCGGCAGCAGATAGAACCGATAATCCCGCGAGGTCCGGGTCCGGGTGAGCAGGCGTCCCCCGCGAGAGGTCAGCTCGTGGTTCAGGGGAAGGCCGCTCATATGGGCGCCGCAAACGACCATGGGAAGCTCGCCCTCCGCGGCCTCCGATGACACCTCAGTGCCCGCGTGGTCCGTGCCGACGTCCGCGTGCGCCACGCCCGCGCCGGTGCCGGCGGCGCGGTGCAGCCGCCCCGCCAGCTGCAGCAAGTCCAGGTCGGTGAACGCGGGCGCGGCCAGCGTCACACCAAATGGCAGCCCGTCGGAACGGAATCCGCTCGGCACCGCCACAGCGGCCAGGTCGAGCAAATTCATGAAATTGGTGTAATAGCCGAGCTCGCTGTTGAGCCGCACCGGCTCGGCCAGCATTTGCGCCACCGTGTAATGCGCTCCGGCGGTGGGCGTCAGGAGTACATCCACCTCCTCCCACACCGCCTCGCTGGCGCGGCGCAGCGCGGCCAGACGGTAGCTCGCGCGGAAGGCGTCGGCGGCGCTCGGCCGCGCACCGGCCTCGATGATCGATCGCGTTACCGGCAATAGGGCGTCGGCATGATCGACGATAAAATCCTCGATGGCGACGTAACGTTCGGTCACCCACGGCCCCTCGTAGAGCAATCGGGCGGTCTCCAGAAAGGGCTCGAAATCGACCGTGACGGCCCGACCGCCGAGGGCTTCGAGCTGACCGACCGCCCGCTCGAACAGCCAGGGGTATTCGTCGTCGCCGAAAAAGGCGAGCTGATCGGCACGCGGCACAGCGAATCGAAAGCCGCCACCGGGCACCCCTCGTGCACCCAGGCACGGCGACTCGGCGGCCCGGCTGAACGGCTCATCCGGATCGAAAGCGGCGGCGACGCCTAAGACGGCCCGCGCATCTTCGGAGCTTTGGGCGAATATCGACACGCAGTCCAACGATCGGCAGGCCGGTACGACGCCCCGGTTGGAGAGCAGACCGCGGGTGGGCTTGAGGCCTACGAGGTTGTTGAACGCGGCCGGCACCCGTCCCGAGCCGGCGGTGTCGGTCCCCAGGGCGAAGCTCGCCAACTCGAGCGCGACGCACACCGCCGATCCCGACGAGGACCCGCCGGCGATATAGTCCGGGTCGAAGGGATTGGCACAAACGCCGTACGGCGAGCGCGTACCGTTCAAGCCGGTGGCAAATTGGTCCAGGTTCGTCTTGCCGAGCGGGACTGCCCCGGCGTCGATAAGCCGCTGCACGACGAAGGCCGAACGGTCCGGGGTGTAGGCGAATTCGGGGCACGCCGCTGTGGTCGGCACGCCGGCCAGGTCGATGTTGTCCTTGAGAACGAACGGCACGCCATACAACGGCAGCGAAACCGGGCCCCAGGCACCGAGGCGCTCCACGTATTCCATCACCGCCGCGCGCGGCAGGCGCGAAATCCAGGCCTTGAGGTCAGGCGCCGCATCGATGCGCGCAAGTACGTCGTCCATGACCTCGGCCGGCGTGTACCTGCCCTCGCGGTAGCCACGGTGCAGGGACGCAATATTCAGGGAAATCTCCACGTCAGTCCTCCGGTCGAACGATGAGCAGCGCCTGACCGGCGGCGACCGGGCTGCCCTGGGCGCATAACACGTCAACCACCTCTCCAGCCTCGTCGGCGGCTATCGGTATCTCCATCTTCATGGCCTCGACCACGATTAGCTCCTGGTCGACGGCGACGCGGTCTCCAGTCTTCACGGGTATGTGCCAGACACTGCCGGTGATCGGCGAGGCGACGGCGATACAGCCGGGCGGCAGATCGGGCGCGGCGTCGGCACCGGCTGCGTCGCCAGCCGGGTCGGGATCGTAATGAGCCTGCCCGGACTGTTCCCAACGCTCGCGCTCGGCATCGAAGGCGGCCTGTTGGCCGGCCTTGAATTCGGCTATCGCCTCGGCACGCTCGGCGATGAACGCACGATAGTCGGCCAGGCGCAGCTCGCTGTGCTCGACCTGAAGCGCGAATCCGCCATGGGGGAAGACCTCGCGCATATGCGCCAGCTCCTCGGCGCTGACCTCGTAGAAACGGATGCGGTCGAAAAAGCGCAGCAGCCACTGCTTGCCGTCGGTGAAGTCCTTCGTCTGCCGGTACCGGTTCCACATCTGCACGGTACGCCCGACGAACTGATAGCCCCCCGGCCCCTCCATGCCGTAGACGCACAGGTACGCGCCGCCGATTCCCACGGCGTTCTCCGGAGTCCAGGTTCGCGCCGGGTTGTACTTCGTGGTGACCAGCCGATGGCAGGGATCGAGCGGCGTGGCCACCGGCGCGCCCAGGTACACGTCGCCCAAGCCCATCACCAGATAGACCGCCTCGAACAGGATGCGCTTGACCTCCTCGATCGATTCGAGGCCATTGATGCGGCGAATGAATTCGATGTTGTTTGGACACCACGGCGCGTCGGGACGCACGGACTGAATGTACTTTTCGATGGCCAGGCGCGTGGCGGGATCGTCCCAGGACAGGGGTAGGTGCACGACGCGCGATTCGACCATCATATCGTCGACCGGCGGCAGCACGGCCTCGGCCTCGATCAGACGATCGAGCAGCGAGCCCTGGTCGATGCGCCGCGCGTCGTAATGCACCTGCAGCGAACGAATCCCCGGCGTCATGTCGATGATGCCCTCCAGGTGCTGTTCGCGCAGATGCTCGAGCAGGGCCTGGACGCGGAACCGCAGTTCCAGGTCGAGCACCAGCGGGCCGTACTCGATCAACAGATAGCGATCGCCTGCCTGACGGTAGACCACCGCCGGCCGATCGCCTGCGGCGTCGATGCGGTGCAGCACCGGCTGCACGTCCACGCCCGCACGCACGAGCGCAGAGGGCTCGGGCCGCGGACCGGCCAGCGAGGTGAGCGCGGCATCCTGAGCGCGCTCCAGACGATTCGCCTCGGCGACGTCCACGGCGCGAAAGCGCACCCGGTCGCCCGGGCGCAGCTGGCCCGCCTTCCACAGCTCCGCCTGGACGATGGTGACGGGACAGACGAATCCGCCCAGGCTCGGCCCGTCGGGCCCGAGTATCACGGGCATGTCGCCCGTGAAGTCCACTGCCCCGACCGCGTAGGCGTTGTCGTGAATGTTCGACGGGTGCAGCCCCGCCTCGCCGCCGTCTTTGCGCGCCCACTGCGGCTTGGGGCCGATCAGACGCACGCCCGTGCGCGAGGAGTTGTAGTGCACCTCCCACTCGGTGGCAAAGAGCGTGGCGATGTCCTCGTCGGTGAAAAAGTCGGGCGCGCCGTGCGGCCCGTACATGACCCCCACTTCCCAGGTCGTGCCGTAGGCGGGGATCAATTCCGCCGGTACGGGCCGCGAAGTGTGCGCTTCGGCGTTATTAGCGCCGCGGCCCGGCTTACCGTTGAGGCGCAGCACGTCTCCGACGCGCAACACCCGTCCGCCGTGCCCGCCGAACTGGCCCAGGGTAAATGTCGCCTTGCTCCCCATATAGTCCGGCACATCGAACCCACCGCGAACGGCAAGATAGGTGCGATTGCCGCCGCCCCGGATACCGCGCAGCTTCAATACGCTGCCGGCCTTGACCGCGACCGGGGTCCAGTAGGGAACGCTCTCGCCGTCGAGCTCGGCCGCCATGGCCGCACCGGTCAGCGCCATCACGGTGTCGGTGTTAAAGCGCAGTGTCGGACCGGTGACGGTGAGCTCCAGGGCGGCCGCCCCTCCGACGTTGCCCACACAACGGTTGGCCAGACGGAAGGCATAGTGGTCCATCGGGCCCGACGGCGGCACCCCCACGTCCCAATAACCGATACGCCCCGGGTAGTCCTGAACAGTCGATTGCGTGCCCGGCTGGAGCACATCTATCGTCGCTGGTGTGAAAGCCAAGCCGGAGAGGTAACGTGTCGATTGGCGCCCGGCGCTGAACACCTCGTCGCATAGCACCTGGCGCAGGTAGGCCAGATTGGTCTCGATGCCGTACAGACGCGTCGCTGACAGCCCGCTCTCGAGCTGCGCGATGGCCTCGGCGCGCGTCGGGGCCTGGCTGATGACCTTGGCGAGCATCGGATCGTAGTGGGACGAGACCTCCGTACCGCTCTCCACCCAGGTGTCGATGCGAAGCCCGTCGGGGAAAGCGACCTCGGTCAGCAAACCGCTGCTCGGCTGAAACTGCTTGCCCGGGTCCTCGGCGTAGAGGCGCACCTGCACGGCATGGCCGCTCGGCCGGTGCACATAGTCCGCCAAGGCCGGTGGTTCACCGGCACCGGTGCGCACCATCCACTCCACCAGGTCAACGCCGGTGACCTCTTCGGTGACGCCGTGTTCGACCTGGAGGCGCGTATTGACCTCCAGGAAATAAAACTCGCCGCTGCTGACGTCGTAGACGAACTCGACCGTCCCTGCCGAACGGTAGCTCACCGCCGCGGCGAGTGCGACCGCGGCGCTGCACAACTGTTCGCGAACCTCTTCGCTCAACCCGGGTGCGGGCGTCTCCTCGATGACCTTCTGATTGCGCCGCTGCACCGAGCAGTCGCGCTCGCCGAGGGCCGCGACGTGACCAAGTCCGTCGCCGAAGACCTGAACCTCGATGTGACGGGCGGTCTGCACGTACTTCTCGATAAAAATACCGCCCTGGGAGAAATTGCTGCGCGCCATGCGCTCGACCGAATGAAAGGCGTCGACGAGTTCGCGCTCGCTCCAGCACAACTGCATGCCGATGCCGCCGCCGCCGGCGGTGCTCTTGAGCATGACGGGATAGCCGATCCGCTCGGCCTCGGCGCAGGCCTGCTTCACGTCGTCGAGCAGGCCGCTGCCGGGCAGCAGCGGTACACCGTTGGCCTGCGCCAGAGCGCGCGCCGTATGCTTGAGCCCGAACTCGCGCATCTGGCGCGGCGTCGGGCCAAGAAAGACGATGCCCGCCCGTTCACAGGCCTCGGCAAAGGCGGCGTTTTCGCTTAGAAATCCGTAGCCGGGGTGGATCGCCTGCGCACTGGTCCGGCGCGCTGCCTCCAGGACAGCCTGTTGGTCGAGATAACTCTCGGCGGCCCGCGCCGGACCAATGCAGACGGCCTCGTCCGCCGCGCGCACGTGCAGCGACTGACGATCGGCCTCCGAGTAAACGGCTACCGAGCCGACACCCATCGCCTTCAAGGTGCGAATAATTCGACAGGCGATGGCGCCCCGGTTGGCTATCAGAACCTTGGTAAACAACGCCTGGCTCCGCGCAAAGATGCCGGGCACGGCGCGCACACGATACGACAGTGTCGCCATCGTTCACGCTGCGCCGTTGCCATTCGGCTTGTTATCGTTATGGACTGCGCCGGATCAGGCCGGCGCGGTGTCGGGTTACTGCTCATCCCAAATCAACACCTGCACGGGAGTCGGGTTGTAGGCGTTGCACGGATTGTTGAGTTGCGGGCAATTCGAGATCAGCACCAGCACGTCCATTTCCGCACGCATCTCCACGTAGCGGCCGGGCGCCGATACGCCGTCGGCGAAGGTGAGCTCGCCCTCCGGCGTGACCGGTACGTTCATAAAGAAGTTGATGTTGCTCGACAGGTCGCGCTTGCTCATGCCGTGGTCCCACTCGGCCAGGGCCAGCAGAAAACTGTCACGGCAGCTGTGCATGTGGCGCTTGTCCAGGTCATAGCGCACGGTGTTGCTCTCGGCCGAACAGGCACCGCCGAGCGTGTCGTGGCGGCCGCAGGTGTCGGCGACGATGGTGAGCATGGTGTTGCCCTCGCTGGACAGCAGGCGCGTGCCGGTGGTGAGGTAAAGACGGCCCTGGGCGCGAATCGTGTCGGTTGCGCTGTAGCGCTCTTCGGCGTTGGCCGCGCTGTAAAACAGCGTGTCCACAGCCTGGTTGCCTTCTAGGTCCAGGATGCGCAAGACCTGGCCGCGCTCGATTTCCTTCATGAAGGGTTCGCCAGCGGGCACCACCTCGGAAAAGACGGCCGCCTCCGGACTCAGAATGCTCTCGGTTAATTGCGAATTCATGGTCGTTGCTCCCTGGAGAGTGATTCCGCGCCTCAGATGAACAGCCGTTCCGTATTGATGAAGGCGCGCTGGTTCTCGGGGCAGGCGTTGCGGCACTCGTCCTCGAGCGACGCGGTGCCAGTGCGCCGCGCCGTGAGGCGAACGGGGCGCGGTCGGTAGCCGGGCTGCGGATCCAGAGGATGCTGGCAGGTAGACAGCGCGAGCAGCGTGTCCATCTCGAAACGCAGCTCGACGAACGCGCCGGACCTGGAATGACCAGGATGGAACACCATTGTTCCGGCCTCGTCCGCCGTCACCTTGCTGAAGAAATTGATGTTGGCGACCACGTCGCGCTTGCCGAGGCCGTACTTTCCAAGCTCATTCACCAGGCTGTCATAGCCGTTTCGGTGGTAGTCGTTTCGGAATTGCTGGTAGGACGCTTCACCGTATTTCTCGCGCACCATCGCCGCGTTGGAGACCCCGCAAACGGTGTCGTGCCAACCGACCGTATCGGCGGTAATCGAACAAAGAACCCGCCCCATATCCGAGTAACACACGTGCCCCTTCGTGAGATAGGCCGTGTGCTGACCTTTGAGCGTATCGGCCATGTTGTAACGCTCGGTCCGATCCTCGTAATTGAAGAGCAGGACCGATACGTTGGCGCCCCCTTCCAGGTCGGTCAGACGCAGCGTGGTTCCCCGGCGCAGCACGCCCGACCAATGTGCCCCGGCCGGTACGGTTTCGTCCCAGGTGCCCTGCTGGACCGATGAGTCGCTCATGAATTCCTCCTGCCGCATCGCACGCCGGCGGCACCGGCGGTATTAACAATCTGCAAATTCGTATTACTGACTAGGCAATCCGTGTGCCAGGGCGTGCTGCACGCCGTGACAGGGACTTAGCGCCAGTCGAGAGCAAAAAACGTCGCGGGGATGCACCACGACAGGGCGTCGACAATGCACGGAGCGACCTTTTGGTGCCGATCTATGTCGGACTCAGGGCTAGGGCTGGGGGTCGCCGCGCGGCTGGCGGCGTTCGGGCACATGCAGCTGTGGGATCAGGGTCGT
>DATFLL010000128.1:0-49232 GCA_035267785.1 Gammaproteobacteria bacterium
CTCAAGGCCTCCACCGCGGCCATGAAGGAAATCTGCAAGGCCCGCTACGAGGCCTTCGGTTCGGCGGGCATGGCCTCCAAGATCACGGCCCTGAGCCTGGAGGACATGGTCAAGCGCTATGCCTCTGGCGAGCTCGCCCCCAAGGTCGAGGGCGGCGCCAAGAAGAAAGCCGGCTGAAGGCTCGCCTCACCCGGTGCACCGACGAGGCGGGGGCCCATCAGGCCCCCGCCTTTTTTCATTGAAGCGCGCCCGCAGCCGACAGCCATGAGCGAACACTCGGAAAATATCAGCGATGTCCTGGAGGCCGTGGCGCGCCTGGTCGAGGCCGACCCGCGCTCCGGACAGGCCCTGCTGTTCTATGCCCTGCTCAAGACCCTGGATACCGAGCAGGGCGGGCACATGTACATGCTGCGCAAGCTGCGGGAGCTCAGCCCGGAAAACCGTCGTCTGGCCTACGGACTGATGGAGCTCATGGCGCAGGAGTCCAATCGCGGCGCGGCCTGGGAAGACGTCCTGGCCCGCGTCGATCAGGCCGTGCGCGGTCGTCGCTACCAATAGGTCCGGGCGCGTGCAGTTGGACGCCGACCAGCGTCTCGTCCTGCTGTTGAAGGACGCCGAACGGGGTGTGGCCCGCGCCCAACGTCATCTTGCCAACCGTTATCTGCGCGGGCGCGGCGTGGCGCGCGACCCCGCGTTGGCGGCGCAATGGATGCGTCGGGCGGCCGAACAGGGCTTTCCACCGGCCATGCGTGCCTGGGGGGAGTATCTGGAGCAGGGCGTGGCGGGCCCCAAGGACGTTGTTGCCGCGTCCGTCTGGTACCGCCGGGCCGCCGCTGGCGGCGACCCGTTGGCGCGGGACCATCTGGCGCGGCTCGAGGCGGCCGGCCAAGCCCCTTCTGCGGCGGATCCCGGGTAGAAAAAACCCATCAAGCCCTGACATTTTGAGCCGATAGATCGACTGATTGAACGCTCCGGTGCGGACCGGGCGCAGAAGTACAGGAGTTGCACCGGTTCAAGGAATCCCGGAGGTCGCCGTCCTACCGGATCGTCGCCGTCTCTGTCTGCCAAAGAGGACGATCCATGCCCAATAATACCAATAGATATGCAACACTGTTCGCGCTCGTTGCCCTGACCTTCCTCCTGGCTGGCGGTCCCGCGCCGGCGGTCCACGCCGCCGATGCGCACGCCCAATCCCGGCCTGCGGCCTCCAGCGAGTTCCCCGGTCGCAAGCTGTTTCCGACGACACCGGTCATCGAGCTCGAGGACTTCCACGCCGAGCGTGACAAAGTGATCGTCGTCGATGCGCGCTCGCACTACGAGTACGAGGTGCTGCACATCAAGGGGGCCATCAACATCCCCGTCGCCTCGCGCGATTTCGTGGCTCGCATGCAAGAGCTGCGCGCCAAGGATAAGCGCCCCATCGTCACCTATTGCAACGGCAAGACCTGTCTGAAGTCCTACGAGGCGGCCCACAAATGCATCACAAACGGCATCCGTGATGTGGTCGCCTACGACGCGGGCATCATGGACTGGGCGCGGGCCTATCCGGATCAGTCCGTACTGCTCGGTCGCAGCCCGATCGACCCCCGGCGCTTGATCACGCGCGCCGACACGCAAAAGCACGTCCTGAGCCCGCAGGAATTCGAGGCGCGGGCCGGCAGCTCCGACGGCATCGTGCTGGATATGCGTGACGTGTTTCAACGCGAAGCCACGTCGCTGTTCTTCGGCCGAGAGCACCAAGTCCACTTTAACGAGCCGGACAAGATCGAGCAGTTCATCCGACGAGCCAAGCGCGAGCGCAAACCCCTGCTGATCTACGATGAGGTGGGCAAGCAGGTCCTGTGGCTGCAGTACCAGCTCGAAGATGAAAACGTCGCCGAGTACTACTTCATGAAGGGCGGGGCCGCGGGCTATTACAAGTATCTGCGCGGTATCTATACCAAGTAGCATCCTTCGAAGAGGGCCCCGGGGCGTGTCGGCCGCCGCGGGGATGTCGTCCGCGAGGGGCTACTTGGTCAGATTCATGAACAGCGTCGGCAGGCGCTCGGGCAGGCGCTGGACGTGGTCGACCACCGTGTAGGCGTTGGCGCCGAAGATGCGTGAGACGTAGTCGTCGGCCTCGGGATCGAGTGTCAGGCAGTACGTCATCACGCCGCGCGTGGCCAGCTCCTCGACCGCCTTCTTGGTGTCGTGGCGCAGGTACTGCGGGTCGCGCTCGTCGATGTCGGCCGGTTCGCCGTCGCTCACCAACAGGATGAGCTTCTTCTGCTGGGGCTGGTTCAGCAGGTAATGCCCGGCGTGGCGCAGCGCCCCGCCCATGCGCGTGGACAGCCCGCCCTGCATACCGGCCAGGCGTGACTTGGCCTTGTCATCGAAGGGCTGGTCGAAGTCCTTGAATCGGTAGTACTGCACGTCGTGGCGCCCGTCCGAGGCGAAGCCGTGGATGGCGAAGGGATCGCCGATGCCGTCGATGGCCCAGGACAGCAGCGTACTCGCCTCGCGCGCGAGCTGGATGACGGGCCGGTCAGAGTCGCCGAGGACCTCGTTGGTCGACTCCGACAGGTCCAGCAGCACCAGCACGGCGAGATCGCGCACCTTGCGGATATAGCGGATGTTGATGCGAGGGTCGGGCGTCTCGCCCATGCGCAGGTCCACCATGGCGCGGATGGCCGCGTTGATGTCTATCTCGTCGCCGTCCTCCTGGTGGCGCTGGCGCACGATGCCGCGCGGTTGCATCGCGTCCATGATGTGCTTGAGCCGGCTGGCGATCGGCTTGTACTCGACCAGGATGTTGTCGATGTCCTCGGGGTTCCCCTTGGGCTGGCGCTTCTCCAGCACCGTCACCCAATCGGGCCGATTGAGCTGCACCTGGTAGTCCCACTCGGGATAGTGGTACGGGTCGCTGATGGGTTCGGTTCCCTCCAGCTCGTTAATGGTGCAGCCCTCCTGGTCCAGATAGAAGGGAGTCTCCAGGCGCCAGATCTCCTGCGCGTCGTCGCCGGCGAGCTCGCAGTCGAGCTCGTTGACCATCTCGATGACGCTGACCGTCTTGCGCACCTGACGGTGGCTCGCGGGCACGTATTCGGTTTCTTCCCAGACGTTCTCGGCGAACTGCCAGATGAAGCGATTGTCGTCGCGGTACGGAATCGCGATCGATTCGAGCACCCGCAGGCTGGGGACCTTGGCGTGCTCGCCCAGCTTGTTGAGGAAGGTCACGCCCAGGTCCCAGCTGAGCTGGTTGTCCTCGGGGCGCTTGGCGATCTCCTCGGCAAAGGCGGCGCGCGCCTCCTGAATCCACGGATGGTCGTCGGCGTAGTCCGCGTCGAGCAGGGCATGGGCCAGGCGTTCGGCCAGATCCACCACGGGCTCGGTTGGACAGCTAACCTCGCGCACGCCCTCGTGGATGCGCCGCCACAGCTTGCCCAGGCCGGGAAACTCATGCACCGCCAGGTGCTCGATGCGCGCATCCTCGAACAGCCCCACCATGAACATCTGCACGGAATTGAGCCCCTCGGCCGAAATCGGGCCCGTCGAATAGGCGATATGCGCCGCGGCGTGGGCGGCGGTCGCCCGGTAGAGCTCGGTGCCCGTGACGTCCGCATAGTCGTCGAAGGCGTCCGGGACGTGTATCAGGCGGTTTTCGATATAGGGCTTATAGCCCTCTCGGCTTTCGTAGTCGCCCGAGGTCGGGCGCATGAAGAAGTCGCGGCCCCACAGCGCGCGCAGGTAGAAGTTCAGCTTACGCTGTACATCCACGAACAGCGTGCCGCGCCGTTCGCGCTGCAGGACGGCCTTGCTGTCAGCCGACTCGAGATTGAAATACTCGACCTGTGCCTTGAAGTCGCGCCCGTGGGCCTGCGCGCCCCAATTGGCCCAGCGGCGCAGCCCGCCCAGCGTCAGCTTGGTAAACAGCTCATCCAGATGCGCGAGCATGGGACGCAGCCCGCGCGGCACCTTGGCCGACAACGAGTGGATGAGATTGAGGTAACCGCGAACCAGTTCGGCGTCGCCCAGGCGGCGCGCCGCCGTCGGCATGTTCGAGAACAGCAGCGAGATGATCTCGCCGCTGACCATCGAGGACAGTTTCATCGCCTCGGTAACGCAGTCCTTGATGACCTCGTCGCCGACCTCCTTGGCCACGCTGGGCATGGCATTGAGGTAGGAGACGACCAGATCGGTGCCGCGGCCGAGCTCGCACAGCGCGCGGGCCCCTTCGAGGAAATTGTGCAGGCCCTGGGGCGACATCACCCGCGTGGCCTCGCGGTAGCTTTCCTCGAAGCTGTCCTTGACGCGAACGTCGGCCTTGTCCAGGCACTCGCGGTATTCGGCCAGATCAATGCTCATAACAACCGAGCCTCGATGGATCGATTAGAAGTACGTGCCGACGGCAGTGTCCAGGGTATCGCGCATGTCCGGGTCGTCGGTGATGGGGCGAACCAGGGTCATCATACAGGCGGCCTTGGCGTCGATGCCCTTGGCGATGAGCTGGGCCGCATAGACCAGCAGACGTGTGGAGATACCCTCGTCCAGTCCGTGGCCCTTGAGGTTGCGCGCGCGGTGGGCGACCTGTACGAGCTTGTCAGCCGTCTCGGCGTCCACGCCCGTCTCATGGCTGACGATCTCCGCCTCCACTTTGGCATCCGGATAGTCGAAGTCCAGCGCGCCGAAGCGCTGCTTGGTCGACTGCTTCAGGTCCTTCATGAGGTTCTGGTAGCCCGGGTTGTACGAGATGACCAACTGGAAATCCGGGTGGGCCTGGACCAGCTCGCCCTTCTTGTCCAGCGGCAGCGTGCGCCGGTGGTCGGTCAGGGGGTGGATGACTACGGTCGTGTCCTGGCGGGCCTCGACGACCTCGTCCAGGTAGCAGATGGCGCCGATGCGCGCTGCGGTGGTCAGCGGGCCATCCTGCCAACGCGTGCCCTTGGCGTCGAGCAGGAAGCGGCCGATGAGGTCGGAGGCGGTCATGTCCTCGTTGCAGGCCACGGTGATCAGCGGGCGTTTGAGCTTGTAGGCCATGTATTCGACGAAGCGCGATTTGCCGCAGCCGGTCGGGCCCTTGAGCATGATGGGCATGCGTGCCTCGTAGGCGGCCTCGTACAGCGAAATCTCGTCGTCGACGACTCGGTAGTACGGCTCCTCTGTGATCTGGAACTGCTTGGTGTCGATATCGCTCATCGTACCTTCTCCATGCGGGCATACGTTGGGCGGGTCACTCGGGCGGAGCGACCGGCTCAAGGCACGCCTTGGGGCTGAAACGGTTGTGGAAAAAAAGAGCCCCTGTTCGGCGGATCCGACAGGGGCTCTTCTTCTGGCTCTACCCGTCGGGTCGTCTAGACCTTGATCGGACCGCGGTAGATGACCATCGAGGCCCCCTGGGACTGGGCAAAGTTGTCGTATCCGACCAGGCGCACGTGATGGTTGGGGTGCGCCTTGTGGCAGGCATCGGCCTCGGCCAGGATACGGTCGACGTCGGTCTCACCGAACATGGGCAGCTTCCACATGTACCAGTAGTGATCGAAGGCGTTCTCCGGCTCGGTGTGCTCGATGGCCGGGTTCCAGCCCTTGCTCACGATGTACTCGACCTGCTTGCGGATCTGGTCCTTGTCCATCTCCGGCAGGTACGAGAAGGTCTCGAACTTGCGGCTGCTCGGATCCGACAGACTGGATTCGTAGTCTTGCATTTCACTCATTGTCTGATTCCTCGGGTTCTACCCGCGCGGTACGAAGCGAACCACGCGGGAGTCATTCCACATTTTGTCGGCTAGTGACAAGTAACAAGTTTCAAGTAAAGACTTGTAACTTGCGGGCGGCGGCGAAGCCGCCGCCCCCTTGTTACTTGCAACTTACTTATGCGACACGTCCAGCTTGTCGACGGTGTCGAACTCGAACTTGATCTCCTTCCACGTCTCCATCGCCGCTTTGAGCTCGGGGCTGTGCTTGGCGGCGGTGGTGAGGATCTCCTTGCCTTCCTTCTCGAGCTGACGACCCTCGTTGCGGGCCTCGACGCAGGCCTCGAGCGCGACGCGGTTGGCCGCGGCGCCGGCCGCGTTGCCCCAGGGGTGGCCCAGGGTGCCGCCGCCGAACTGCAGCACGGAGTCGTCGCCGAAGATGGTGGTCAGCGCCGGCATGTGCCACACGTGAATACCGCCGGAGGCAACCGGGAAGACGCCCGGCATGGAGCCCCAATCCTGGTCGAAGAAGATACCCCGTGAGCGGTCTTCCTTGATGAAGTCGTCGCGCATGATGTCGATCCAGCCCAGGGTGGCCTCGCGGTCGCCCTCGAGCTTGCCGACGACCGTACCGGAGTGCAGGTGGTCACCGCCGGACAGGCGCAGGATCTTGGCCAGCACGCGGAAATGGATACCATGCTTGGGATGGCGGTCGAGCACGGCGTGCATGGCGCGGTGGATGTGCAGCAGGATGCCGTTGTCGCGGCACCAGTCCGCCAGGCCCGTGTTGGCGCAGAAGCCGCCCGTGATGTAGTCGTGCATGATGATCGGGGCGCCCAGCTCCTTGGCGTGCTCGGCGCGCTTGAACATCTCGTCCGGGGTCGGCGCGGTGACGTTCAGGTAGTGACCCTTGCGCTCGCCGGTCTCGGCCTCGGCCTTGTGGATGGCCTCCATGACGAAGTCGAAACGCTGGCGCCAGCGCATGAACGGCTGGGAGTTGACGTTCTCGTCGTCCTTGGTGAAGTCCAGACCACCGCGCAGGCACTCGTAGACGGCACGGCCGTAGTTCTTGGCCGACAGACCCAGCTTGGGCTTGATGGTGCAGCCCAGCAGCGGACGGCCGTACTTGTTCATGATGTCGCGCTCGACCTGGATACCGTGCGGCGGGCCGCCGCAGGTCTTGACGTAGGCGATGGGGAAGCGCACGTCCTCCAGGCGAAGGTGACGCACGGCCTTGAAGCCGAACACGTTACCGACCAGCGAGGTGAACACGTTGACCACCGAACCCTCTTCGAACAGGTCGATCGGGTAGGCGATGAAGGCGTAGAAGGACTCGTCGTCGCCCGGCACGTCCTCGATCCGATAGGCGCGGCCCTTGTAGTAGTCCAGGTCGGTCAGCAGGTCGGTCCACACCGTGGTCCATGTACCCGTGGAGGACTCGGCGGCCACGGCAGCGGCGGCCTCCTCGCGCGGCACACCGGCCTGCGGCGTGATCTTGAAGCAGGCCAGGATATCGGTCTCGGCCGGGGTGTACTCCGGCATCCAGTACGTTTCGCGGTATTCCTTCACGCCCGCGCTGTATGATTTCACTGCCATGAGCAGTCCTCCTAGAGTCGTTGAAGCGAAATAAACCCAAATAGCACAAAGCTGTTACCGTCGCGTTGACACCGGACAATAAAGGGCTCGCGGCGGCGATAACGGTTTGTTCCCCGGCCGGCCAGCGGTTGTCCCCTCCAGCCGTTCCTAGTGGAAAGGCAGTATAGTTCTCGTGAATATAAAGTAAATTCAGGATTTGTGATTGATACCATAAGGTTTTAGTTATATCTTATTACCCATGAACGTGACTTTCCGTCAACTGCGCGTCTTCGAGGCCGTCGCCCGCCATTTGAGCTTCACCCAGGCGGCGCGTGAACTGCACCTGACACAGCCGGCAGTGTCTATGCAAATCAAGCAGTTAGAGGAAAATGCGGGGGTGCCGCTGTTCGAGCAGTTGGGCAAGAAGGTCTACCTGACTGAGGCGGGCCAGGAGATGTACCACTGCGCCCGGGCCATCGCCCAGCAGCTCGATGATGCAGAGGCCGTGCTCGAGCAGCTCAAGGGGGTGCAGCGCGGGCGCCTGGAGATCTCAGTGGCCACCACGGCCAACTATTTCGCCAGCCGCCTGCTCGCCGCCTTCAACCGCCGCTACCCCGGGGTGACCTTCAGTCTGGACGTGACCAACCGCGAGACCCTGCTGCGCCAGTTGGCCGACAATGACAAGGAGGTGGCCATCATGGGCCTTCCCCCGGAGGAGGCCGAGCTCGCCGCCGAGACCTTCGCCGACAATCCCCTGGTGGTCATCGCCGCACCCGAACACCCGCTCGCCGCCGAGCGCGATATTCCCTTGAAGCGCCTGGAGTCGGAGACGTTCGTGGTGCGCGAGAAGGGTTCGGGGACCCGCATCGCCATGGAGCGCTTTTTCAATGCCCACGGGATCCATCTGCACATGCCCATGGAGATGAACAAGAACGAGGCCATCAAGCAGGCCGTGCAGGCCGGCCTGGGCCTGGGCATCGTCTCGGTCCACACCCTGGAGCTGGAGATGGAGACCGGCCGGTTGGTGATCCTCGACATCGAGGATTTCCCCATCATGCGCCACTGGTACCTCGTGCATCGCAAGGGCAAGCGCCTGACACCCGTGGCCCAGGCCTTTCGCCAGTTCGTACTCAAGGAGGCGGACGGCATCCTGCATCGTCCCCAGTTAGCCTTGCCAGGCGCGCCGTCCGCTGTTGCCACCCCGTCCGATGACACGTTAACCTCTCCCTGATGCGAAACCGCGTCCACCCTTTAACCGGCTTATCGACACTCGGCACTCTGCTGGCGCTCGCTCTGGCACTGCTCGGCGGCTGCGATGCGCGCGAGGACACCGACCGAGGTTCCGCCTCGCCTGCGAGCACCGCGTTGCCGCCGCGCGTCTCCGATCGGGCTGTGCTCGCCCGCGGCAAGCGCCTGTTCGAGCAGAACTGCGCCGTGTGCCACGGCGCCCGGGCCGAGGGCGCCCCCGACTGGCGCTACCGCGGCCCCGACGGCAAGTTTCCGCCGCCGCCCCTCAATGGCACGGGTCACAGCTGGCATCACCCTTATGCCTGGCTGCATCAGATGATCAAAAACGGCAGTCCGCCCGGCCAGGGCAACATGCCGGCCTGGGGCGGCAAGCTCAGCGACGAGGATATCGACGCCGTCATCGCCTGGTTCCAATCGCTGTGGCCGCAGCCGGCGTACGAAGGCTGGGTCGAGATCCAGCGGAGATCGCAAGGCCGTCCCGGCGGCTGAGCGCCAGCCGCACCCTTCCACGTTCTGCACTCCAGCCGCTCTCGGTCATGCCTTGTTTGTGGCCACCGCCCGGTTGGGCCGCGAGACCGGTACGAAGCGAGTCCTTCGGATAGGCGACGGCCGCAGTACCAGTGCGGAAAGTGCCGGCGCCCATGATCGCAATTCCCGACAGTTATCCCGTTTGGCGCCGTTGCCGCTCCCGCGGCTGGACCAGCCCCCGATCGTTGCCGTCCGACAAAAGCTTACACTTCGTGCGGCTTAAGGGCCGTTCTTTGAAAGTGATCTGGATCAGTGCGTATGCGCCAACGGTTGTCTATCTTTTGCGTATGTGTTGTGCAGACTGCATAGGGATGACGCCAGGCTCGCCTCGCTGCCAGCGGCGCTGGAGAGGGCGACCGTGACCGGCTTTCGCCGTCTCATCACCCGTCGCGGCTGGGTGCACAGCGTGCTTGGCGTGTGGGTGTTGGCGTGGGCGCTGGTCTTCCTGGAGCCCTGCTGCGAGGCTATCGCCGCATCGGTGCCGCACTCGCACGCGCCTGCGGCGTCGGCGGCGCATCACCACCGCGAGGCTGCGGTCGACCCCGGCGCTCGTTTGGCGCTGCATCACGACCATTGCGAACACGTCGATGCGCGCGACCTGAACCAGCCGGTCGACGTTACGGTGAGCGGGCTCAAGGTGCCGCAGCACGCGGTCATCGTCGCGCACGCGATTGCACCGACTTTCCCGCCGCTCGCCACTCAGGCGCCCGCGGCGCCGCTCCTTGCCGCAGGTAGAGTGGAACAGGGGAAGCTCTAGCGGCGGACCCTGCGTCTGCGCGATTGACATCCGTTTGATTCGTTGAGGATTGGTGCGCCCGGCGCGCCTGTCTCGGCTGTTTCCGTGCGCCTTGCGGCGCCGGCCAAACGGAGGTTTCCAATGAACACAGGTCGACCGCTCCTGCTGCCCGCGGGATATCCGGCCGTGATCCGTCGCCTGATCGCGACGGCAATCTGCCTGCCGCTCGCGCTGCCGGCGTTGTCCGCGGCAGACGATTCCGGGCTCCCGCCCGCGCAGCTATATCTGCAAAGCTGCGCGGCCTGCCACGGCGTTGACGGCGCCGGTGCCATGCCCGGTGTGCCGGATCTGAGCGCGGCTTCCGGGCCGTTGACCAAGCCGATCGACGCCCTGCTGGCCCTGGTGCAAAAGGGTATACCGGCACGCGACGGTATGGGCATGCCACCCAAGGGCGGCAATCCCGACCTCACCGAGGCGCAGCTGCGCGCCATCCTCCAGTACATGAAACACGAGTTTGCGCGATGACGCCGGGTAGCCCCGAAGTCATCGAATCCAATCAGGAGATTCGCCATGAAAACGCTAATCACTTCCCTGACCGCGGTATTGACGGGCTGTCTGGTCGCCTTTACGGCGTTGGCGGCGCGGGCCGCGCCGACGGTCTACATCCCGCTCGGTGTGGCCAACCAGGTCATCGCCGTCGATGCGGCGACCGACAAGATCACGGCCAGCTATCCGGGCGTCGAGAATGCCCACGGTCTGGTGGCCACTCCCGACGGCGAGTACCTGGTCGCCGGCAGCCTCAAGCAGATGCCCGCCGGCGGCAAGGACGCGGGAATGAGCCACCTGTTCCTGGTCCACCCGGAGCACGGGCATGTAATGGCCACGATTGCCGTAAGGGCTGGAGCCATCACGAGGCCATTACCCACGACGGGCGCTATGTCATCTCGACCCATCCGATGCAGGGCGCCATCAGCGTGGTCGACCTGCGCAACAATCAGGTCGCGCACGTGATCAAGACCGGGCCCACGCCCAACTACACGCTGGTCACGCGCGACGACAAGCGGGCCTATGTCAGCAACGCGGGCAACGGCACCATCAGCGAGGTGGACCTGGTCCACTGGAAGGTGAGCCGCACCCTGGAGGGCGGCCCGGTGCCCGAGCACATGGCCTTCTCGCCCGACGAGAAGACCATCTACGTGGCCAACGTGCGCGGCGGCGATGTCTCGGCCGTGGACGTGGCCTCGGGCAAGGTGGTCCGTACCTTCCACGCGGGCGATACCCTGCACGGGCTTGATATGGGCGACGACGGCCACACGCTGTTCGTCACGAGCAAGAAGGACCAGAAGCTCGTCGCCATCGACACCCGCACCGGCAAGGGACGGACGCTGGCGCTCTCGCCGAGCCCGTATCACCTGAACACCATCCACGGTACCGGCAAGGTCTACGTCTCGAGCAGCTCGGCCTCGCTGATCTGGGTGGTCGATCAACGCAGCCTCAAAGTCGTCGACACCATCAAGCTGCCCGGCGGCCACGCCCATCAGATGGCCGTGGTCGAATGAGCCGAGAGGTCACGATAGAGGGCGACTGACACATGGACATGCACAGCCATTCACACACCAATGCGCCTGCCCGGCACGAGGCCGGGCACGGCGCCCACGACCACGCGGCGATGATCGCCGACTTTCGCCGACGCTTCTGGGTGTCGCTCGTGCTCACCGTACCGGTGCTCGCCCTGTCGCCCATGATCCAGGCCTTTCTCGGCCTGGAGCGCGCACTGGCGTTTCCCGGCGACAGCTACGTGCTGTTCGCCCTGTCGAGCGGGATCTTCTTCTACGGCGGCTGGCCCTTTCTCAAGGGCCTGAAGGACGAGCTGGCCTCGCGCCAGCCCGGCATGATGACGCTGATCGCCCTGGCGATCAGCGTCGCCTATTTCTATTCCTCGGCGGTGGTATTCGGCCTGACCGGACGCGTGTTCTATTGGGAGCTCGCCACGCTGATCGACGTGATGCTGCTCGGCCACTGGATCGAGATGAAGTCCATCATGGGCGCCTCGGGCGCGCTGGAGGCCCTGGTCAAGCTCTTGCCGACCACGGCGCACCGCGTGGTCGGCGACAACGAGACCGAGGACGTTCCGGTCACGGAGCTGAAGGTCGGTGACCGCGTGTTGGTAAAGCCGGGCGAGCAGGTTCCGACCGACGGTACCATTGTCAAAGGACGCACGAGCCTCAACGAATCCATGCTCACCGGCGAGTCCAAGCCGGTCTCCAAGGGCGAGGGCGAGGAGGCCATCGGCGCCTCGATCAACGGCGAAGGCGCGATCACGCTGCAGATCGAAAAGACCGGCGATGAGACCTACCTCTCGCAGGTGATCGACATGGTGCGCAAGGCCCAGGCCTCGCGCTCGCGCACCCAGGACCTGGCCAACCGTGCCGCACAGTGGCTGACCTACATCGCCCTGTCCGCCGGCGCGGTGACCATGGTGACCTGGCTTGTCCTCGGCCACGGCTTCGAGTTCGCCCTGGAGCGCACCGTCACCGTCATGGTGATCACCTGCCCGCATGCGCTGGGCCTGGCAGTGCCGCTGGTGGTGGCCGTCAGTACCTCGATGTCGGCGGCCCGGGGGCTGCTCATCCGCGACCGCGCCGCCTTCGAACGCGCGCGCAACCTGCAGGCCATCGTGTTCGACAAGACCGGCACACTGACGGAGGGGCGCTTCGGCGTGTCCGATATCGTCGCGCTCGGCGATACGGCCGAGAACGACCTGCTGCGTCTGGCCGCCTCGCTGGAGAGTCAGTCCGAACATCCGATTGCCCGCGGCATCGTCGCCGAGGCGAAGGACCGGGGCACCACGCTCGCCGGTGTCGACGATTTCCAGAACCTGCCCGGGCGCGGTGCGCAGGCCCGCATCGAGAGCCAAACGGTCCGCGTGGTCAGCCCCGGCTACCTCGCTGAACAAAACATCGATCTCAATGACGAGCGGCCCGCCGAGTTCGCCGCCCAGGGCAAGACCGTCGTGTATGTGCTCAACGAGGATCGCCCCCTCGGGGCGATCGCCCTGGCCGACGTGGTGCGGCCCGAATCCCGTGAGGCCGTCGGCCGCCTCAAGGCCATGGGCATCCAGTGCATGATGCTCACCGGCGACTCCGAGGCGGTGGCCAAATCGGTGGCCGCCGAGCTGGGCCTGGACGATTACTTCGCGCAGGTACTGCCCCACGAGAAGGCGGAGAAGATCCGCGAGGTCAAACAGCGCGGCCTGGTGACCGCGATGGTCGGCGACGGCGTCAACGACGCCCCGGCGCTGGTCGAGGCCGACCTCGGCGTGGCGATCGGTGCGGGCACCAACGTGGCGATCGAATCGGCCGACGTCGTTCTGGTGCGAAGCGACCCGCGTGATGTCACGGCCGTCACGGTACTGTCGCGCGCGACCTACGGCAAGATGATCCAGAACCTGCTGTGGGCCACGGGCTACAACACGTTCGCGATCCCGCTGGCCGCCGGGGTCACCTACAGCCTGGGCTTCGTACTCTCGCCCGCATTCGGCGCGGCACTGATGTCGCTGAGCACGGTTATCGTCGCCATCAACGCCAAGCTGCTCGGCCGCAAGAAGCCCGCAGCCGGCCCGTCAACTGTCAAGGCACCATCACAGGAGTCTGCAACATGAAACCTTTACGCATTACCGCGGCGCTGACGTTGCTCGTCGCCGCGCTGGCAGTCGGCGCCGGTCAGGCGTGGGCGGCCAAACTGCCCATGCCGCCGACCTTCTCGGTTGACGCCGATCCGGTCACCGTCCTCAAGGACTACCCCTTGGGCGTGCTGACGCGCCAGGCGGTGTTCGCCCATCACGGCCAGCCGGATAAAAAGGTGATCCTGCCCAACGGCAATCGCGCATGGGTCTATCGGGTGCGCATGCGCGCGAACCGGCAGACCTACCACGAGCCAAACGGGAGCGAACAGACACTGACCGAGACCCGCGAGGGCAGCCGCCGCATGCGCTACACCGTCGAGTTCGACAGCCGCGGAATCGTGACCGACGTCCTCTACAACGAGGTCGGTCCGCACAACGGACTGAGTGCCGTCCAGGTCCAGGCGGCGGCCGAGGGGAGCAAGGGTTGAAAGACCCGAGGGTAAGAACCCACCGTGATCTACAAATGGGTTCAACGATGTTAAAAGGAGCACGCAATGTATGGTTATGAATGGATGCCGCACAGCGGCATGGGTTACGGCATGGGATTTGGTTTCGGCGGGATATTCATGCTCCTGTTCTGGGGGCTGATCATCTTCGGCATCGTCGCGTTGGTGCGTTGGCTGTTTGCATCGCCCGGCGCGCACCATGCCACCCCGCAGCATCCGGCGCCACGGCGCGACCCCGTGAGCCTTCTCGAGGAGCGCTATGCCCGCGGGGAAATCGACCGGGATGAATTTCTCGCGCGCAAGCAGGACCTGGAGGGCTAAGGCCCGCGCATCGCGTGCGAGGGAGGTTGGCGAACCGTGTGCCATCTCATATTACTGCTGCCCATTATCGCGCTGCCGGTCTTCTGGCTGTGGTCTTGGCCGATCGCGGTGAGCGTCTATGCGGCGGTGCTGCTCTTCTCCGGCTGGACGTACATGTATGCCATGTTCGCGATGCGCCGGCCGGTGGTGACCGGTGTCGAGTACACCCTGCACAGTCGAGGCGTCGTCGTCGACGACGCCCCGGAGGGGCTGCGCGTGCGCGTCAACAGCGAATACTGGCCCGCCGAATGCGACCGTCCATTGCATACCGGGGACGCGATACGAGTCGTGGGGCGCGAGGGACTGACCCTTATCGTCGAGCCGTTGTCGGCGCCCGATGCGCCAAACGCCGCGGCCGGCCACAACGCCTCTCGGGGCGCGGTCCCGCACCTCTGAGGAAACGAAACATGGCGACCCTGGACGATTTCACACGCACGCCGCGCATCGGCTATTTCTCGATGGAGATCGCGCTGCGCAACGAGATACCGACCTACAGCGGCGGTCTCGGCGTGTTGGCGGGCGATACGGTGCGCACGGCCGCGGACCTCGACCTGCCGCTGGTCAGCGTCACGCTGGTCAGCCGTGAAGGGTATTTTCGCCAGTCGATCGACGAGCAGGGCCGTCAGGTCGAGCAGCCGGCGCCCTGGGAGCCCGCGCAGTGGGCCGAGCCGCTCGGCGCGAAGATTGCCGTGCGCGTGGAGGGGAGGCCCGTATGGATCGGCGCCTGGCTGTACGTACTGGAGGGCCATATGGGCGGCCGACAACCCGTTGTCCTCCTCGACACCGAACTCGACGAGAACCGCGACGACGATCGCCGCATTACGCATTACCTGTACGGCGGCGACGAGGCCTATCGCCTGCGCCAGGAGATCGTGCTCGGGATCGGCGGCGTGCGCATGCTGCGCGCCCTGGGGTTCAGGCTCGAACACTATCACATGAACGAAGGGCACTCGGCACTGCTCGCGCTCGAGCTCCTCAACGAGCATGCCTATGCCGCCGAGGACCTTCGTCCGGGTGAGCTGCCTTTCGATATCCCGGCTGTGCGCGACCTGTGCAGTTTTACAACGCATACGCCGGTTGAGGCCGGGCACGACCGATTCCCCTACGACGTGGTCCAGCGTTCGCCGGGCGACTTCGACGACCTGCCCACACTGCGCCATTTGGCGGGGGAGGATCGTCTCAACATGACGCGCCTGGCCATCAACCTCAGCGAGTACGTCAACGGCGTCGCCAAGCGCCATGCCGAAGTGTCACGGCGCATGTTTCCGGGCTACCAGGTGCATGCCGTGACCAACGGGGTGCACCCGGCCACTTGGACGGCACAGTCGTTCTTCCGACTCTATGATGCGCACCTGCCGGGTTGGTGCCATGAGCCCGAGCTGTTGGTGCGGGGGGAGTGCTGTCTGGGCGACGACGAGGTCTGGACCGCGCACGAGGAGGCCAAGCAGGCACTGATCGAACATATCGCGCAAACGACGGGGCGGGCTTTCGACCCTGTGGTTCCGATCATCGGGTTTGCCCGGCGCATGACCGAGTACAAGCGGCCCGATCTGTTGTTCCGGGACCTGGACAGGCTGCGGGAAATAGGCCGGCGCTGGCCCCTGCAGATCGTGCTCGCGGGCAAGGCGCATCCGCGCGACGCCGGAGGCAAGCGCCTTATCGAGGCGCTGCATGCGCATATCGGCCGATTGAGTCCGGAGATCGCGGTGGCCTACCTTCCGGATTATGACATGGCGACCGCGCAGGCATTGGTCTCCGGTTCCGATGTCTGGCTCAACACGCCGCTGCGCCCCATGGAGGCATCCGGGACCAGCGGAATGAAGGCCGCCTTTAACGCCGTGCCGCACTTGAGTGTGCTGGACGGATGGTGGGCCGAGGCCTGCATCGAGGGCGTGAACGGCTGGGCCATCGGCGACGACACCGACGGGCCAGAGGACCGCGACGGGGCGCGGTTGTACGAAAAATTGGAAGGGGTGGTGCTACCGCTCTACCACGGCGATCGCGGCGGCTGGGTTCGCGTCATGAAAGGCGCTATCGCCAAGAGCGCCGGGTTGTTCAACAGCCACCGGATGATGCGCCGCTATGCGGCGGAGGCCTACTTGCATTGACCGCGTCGATTGTCGGCGTCGAGGAGATGAGGACCATGAGTGCGTTAAATGACAGGATACGCGGCCCGGTATGTCTGATGTGGGTCGACCCGCAGGAGCACCCGCTCGAGCACCGGGGGATCCACTACGCCTTCTGCTCGCAGCAGTGCCGCGAACGTTTTCTCGCCAACCCCGGCTTGTACGTCAGTGGGGCGGGCTACCATGCGGCTGCGAAGCAGCAGGGCCGCCGGGTGGAGCGGCGGCGGCGCTGGCAACTCAAGCGGGCGCCGAGCGATCCCAAGGCAGAAGCGCTGCACGCCGCATTAAACACCATGATGGGCGTCGACGGCGTCCACATCGCAGGCCCGCTTGTGGAAGTCGAGTACGACCTGCTGCAGGCGACCGCCGCCCAGATAGAACGCTGCATCGAGCGGGAGGGACTGCGCCTGCGCGCTTCGCCGTGGCAGCGGCTGTGCCGGGGCTGGGTGCATTATGTCGAGGATACCCAAGTCGCCAACATGGCCGATAGCACCGGCCATTCGGGACATCATCACTGAGTGTCTTTCGCCATGCGAGCCAACATCACGCCTGACACGATCTCGAGCCAGAGCCCGTCAATGGTCGTGGTCGTCGTCCTCCATCGGATGCGCGGCCGCTTCGCGGCGCAGACGCTGATACTCGGCGGGCGTGACCTCGGGCAGGTGTTTGATGAACGCGACCATGGCCCAGATCTTATGATCGGAGTGGGTCGGGCCCCAGGCCGGCATGCCCGTCATCCGGATGCCGTGCTTGATGACCCAGAACAGCTCCCCGGGCTCCATCTCCTTGGCGTGCTTGGCAAGATCCGGCGGCTGGGGGTTGAGGCCCGCATGCGCCTCGCCCGGCTCGACGCCCGGGGCGCCGTGGCACATCACGCACATCTCGTCGTAGTGGCGAAATCCAAGGTTGATGAGCTTGGGGTCCGAGAGCGAGGTGCCCTGGGGCGGCTTGACGTCTTCGGAGCGGCTTTCGACCGAGCGCTCGCGCGTCGTCTTCAACGCCCACTGGGCGAGGGCCGAATCAGGGGCCGTGGCGGCGACGTCGTACAGGCCGGAATATATGAAGGCCAAGCCGGCAACGACGACAACCGCAATGACAATGCCAATGCATTTGAGCGATTTCATTTTCCATCCTCCAGGCAGAAAGGCTTTGAATTTTTCGACGAATTTCGCGGGCACTTCTTCGCGCGCCTAACTCAAGGGACCGAGGATAGAGACGTTGGTTCAGTCCAATCCCGGATACCGACGCCGGACACTGTCGCCGAGAGGTTCCAACCCTATCAAAAAATGGCCGGGCATACAGCGGCCACTCACGCCGCGACCGCGGCGTGCAATGCATCCGCCATCGCCGAACCGTTGCGGAAGTCCGGTCGGCGTATTGCGGCTATTCACGTCAGACAATGACAACCGAGGGAGGTAGGGAGATGCGTAAATGTAATGAAGCACGACGCACGATATGGGGAAGCGCCGGGCTTGCTGCGGGCATCGCGCTCGCGGCCCAGCCCGCCATCGGCGCCGATACGACGAGCATGCAGAACCAAATCGACGAACTGCAGCGTGAGGTGACGAGCCTCAAGGATACCGTGAAGGCGCCGGACAGCGTCGTGCATCTGGCCGGCTACGGCTCCGCGGGCTTCAGCAGTCGCAAGTCGGACAGCACGTTTCAGGTGTTTTCGTTCTCGCCGATCTTTCACTATCAGTACAAGGACCTGATGCTGATGCAGGCCGAGCTCGAGATGGGCTACAACGAGGACGGTTCCACCGAGACCGTGCTCGAATACGCCTCGCTGAATCTCATCATGAACGACCACGCCGTGTTGGTGGCGGGGCAGTTTCTCAGCCCCATCGGACAGTTCCGCCAGAATCTGCACCCGGCCTGGATCAACAAGCTCCCGTCCAAACCTCTGGGATTCGCCGACGGCGGTGCGGCTCCGCTGACCGAGACGGGTGTCGAGGTGCGCGGGGGGTTCACGCCGGGCGGCCACGGTCTGAACTATGCGCTCTACGTGGGCAATGGGCCAAAGCTGGTCGACAACGCGGGTGAGCTCGAGGTCGAGACCGAAGGCAACAGCTCCGATGCCAACAAGAACAAGACGGTGGGTGGGCGCATCGGCTATTTGCCGCTGCACAACCTGGAGATCGGCGTCTCGGCCGCGGCGGGCAAGGCGAACCTGCCGGGCGAAGACAATCGCAACTACCGCGTGTACGACGTGGATTTTGCTTTCCAACCGGCTGTCGTCGAGCTGCGCGGTGAGTATGTTCAGACCAAGGTCGACTCGCTGGCCGGCAGTGCCATCCCGGACGAACACACCTGGAAGGCCTGGTACGTGCAGGCCTCGCACAAGTTCGCGCCGAGTCGTTGGGAGGCGGTGCTGCGCTACGGCAAGTTTACTCCGCCGGAAAAGAGTCAGGAACTCAAGCAGTGGGCGGCGGGGCTCAACTACCTGTTCGCGAGCAATGTCATCGGCAAGCTGAGCTACGAGAAGAACGACGGGCCGGTCGGGTCGGTCGATGATGAGAACCGTTTTGTCGCTCAGTTGGCGTACGGATTTTGAGGAGGTGGCGTGATGACTATTCGACATACACTGCAGACGTTCAATCGCCTTGGGTTCGCCATCGTGGCGGGTGTCGGGTTTGCGGTCCTGGTTTGGAGCCCGGCTGGTGCGCAGCAATCGCAGAAGCAGATGGTACAGAGCGCCAAGGCCACGGCCGGGGAGCGTGCCAAGCAGGGCGACTACCTTCGCGGCCTGAAGGCCTGGGAGCAGAATTGCGCCCGCTGTCACAATGCACGCGATCCGAAGGAGTACAGCGACGCGCTCTGGAAGCCGGTAATCACCCACATGCGTATTCGCGCGGGGCTCACCGGACAGGAGGCGAGAGACATCCTGAAATTTATACAGGACAGCAATTGACGCGTGCCTCTGTGGTTGCCGCGTTCTGCGCGTACGGAGGCGGTCGGGGTCGAACGGACTCGAGGCGGTATTGTCCTAACTGATCCAGATCAGGCATTGCGCGCAGGGTATGGGCTAGCCTCCCGGGCGCCAACTGTGCAAACGGGAGCCACAGTCGATACACGCATCAACAATATGGAAATGGCGGCCGGGCCGACGTACCGGCCCGGCCGCTTCTGGAGGGTACACGATGGGTCAATACGGTTATGAGTGGATGCCGGGTTACGGCATGGGCTACGGCTTCGGATGGATCTTCATGGTGCTTGTTTGGGCGCTGATCATCGTCGGCATCGTCGCCATGGTGAAGTGGGTATTCTGGGATACGGGCGCGCGGCGCCATCGTTCCGCGGACACACCGCGGCGCGCCGGATTGCAGATACTCCAGGAGCGTTACGCACGCGGGGAGATCGAGCGCGAGGAATATCTGCAGAAGAAGGAAGACCTCGGCGGCTGAGCTCCGCCGGTTATGCAAGGGTACGGTACGGTTCGGTGTGGGCCGGCCGAGAACTCTCGATTCCACACCGTTTGAGCAATGACGGACGAAACACTGGAGGTGTGATCATGAACACGCGATTGACCAAGTCTCTGCCGGGCCTGCTGTTGGCCGCCGCGACGGTTCTGCCGACGGCTGTATTTGCGCAGGGGACGGGCATGGGCCCGGGCATGATGGGCTCGAGCGGTGCACCCGCGCAGCAGGCTCCCGGGCCGTACTATGGCCGTGGCTACCACCGCTACGGTGGTTACGGCATGGGCCCGGGAATGATGGGTGGCTACGGTATGGGCCCCGGCATGATGGGCGGCTACGGTGGCTACGGTATGGGTCCCGGAATGATGGGTGGCTACGGCGGTTACGGCATGATGGGGGGCTACGGCATGATGGGCCCCGGCATGATGGGCGGTTACGGGATGATGGGCCCCGGCATGATGTACGGCCCTGGCTACGGCATCAACCTGAACGACAAGCAGCGCCAGGAGTTCGCCAAGATCCAGCAGCAGACCATGCAGAAGAACTGGGAGCTCATGGGTAAGATGCGCGAGCAGATGCTCAAGCTCCAGGAGCTCTACGGCGCCGATACCGTCGACCCCAAGGCCGTGGGCCAGGTCTATGATCGCATCACGGCGCTGCGCAAGCAGATGTTCGAGAACAGCATCGAGGCGCACAACCAGATGCGCAAGCACCTGACCAAGGAACAGCGCGAGACCTGGCGAAACATGCGTCGCGGTATGGGATGGGGGCCCGGCATGATGTATCAGGAATAGGCGGTCACTGCGGCGGGGCCCGCCCGCGGCGGGCCCCGCCGGCCTGTTTCCCGGGACAAGTCCGATGGGGCTGAGCAAACAGGAACTCATTGCACTCTACCGACGCAGGGCACGGCGGTACGATTGGTCGGCCAACCTCTATTACCTGCTTGGCTTTCGCGAACAGGCCTATCGGCGCCGTGCCGTTGCCGCTTTGGGACTCACCCCCGGCGATACGGTGGTAGAGATTGGCTGTGGTACCGGGTTGAATTTTGCCCAGCTGCACGCTGCGGTGGGCGATGAAGGACGGATCATCGGCGTCGATCTGACCGACGGCATGCTGGCGCAGGCGAGTGAACGTATCGCCAAAAGCGGTTGGACGAACGTCAGCGTGGTCCAGTCGGATGCCGCGGCGTATCGTTTTCCCGACCACATCGACGGCGTCTTGTCGACCTTCGCGCTGACGCTGGTACCCGAGTTCGAACGCGTTATTGCCAATGCAGCCGCGGCGCTGCCGGCGGGCGGCCGGTTCACGATCCTGGACCTGCGCCGTCCTGAGCGCCGGCCGCCGTGGCTCGTTCGACTGGGTGTCGCCGTGACCGCGCCCTTTGGCGTGTCACTGGACCTGGCCGAGCGTCGGCCCTGGGAGGCATTGGAGCGCCACTTTGCCCGGGTGCGGTATGAGGCCCTGTATTTCGGTTTCGCCTATCTGGCGAGCGGGGAGAAGGGTTGAGCTGCAGACTGATCGACTCAATTTATGTATTTACACCCACGTCACACACTCAATTAAGGAGTTACCATGTACGGATTCGACATCAAGTTCAACGGCAGCTTCGACGACGCCGTAGCCAAGGTCACCGAGGCGTTGAAGGAAGAGGGCTTCGGTGTGCTCACCGAGATCGACGTCAAGGCCACCCTCAAGAAGAAGCTGGATATCGACAAGCGTCCCTACAAGATACTGGGTGCATGCAATCCGAAACTGGCCAACCAGGCGCTGGACGCTGAGCCCGATATCGGCCTGCTGCTGCCCTGCAACGTTGTGGTGCGCGAGGCCGAGGACGGCACCATCCGGGTCGCCTTTATGGATCCAAAGGCCGTGCTGCAGTTGGTCGACCGCGACGACATCGCGACTCTGGCCGGCGAGGTGCGCTCCCGCCTCGAGCGTGTGCGCGATGCCGTCGCCGCCTGAGTCCGGTTAGATTCTCCGCCCGGCCCGGGTCACGGTCGGGCGCCCTGCCGAAGGAGCGGGCGGTTCATTTGGACCGCCCGCCTTTTCGTTGATATGCCTCAATTACGCCTCTTCAGATTTCGTTAATCTTTCCCTCATAGACTCTCCTCCCGGTACACCGACAGGGCTCGCGCCCTTTCCTAACGGTGGCAGGTGCCTGGCCAGGGGCGCGTCGTAGCGGCGAGCGTCCGCGTGGCGGGCGTCTCGGACAACCCGGGCTTCCAAAGAGCCGATCTTGCCGAACGAGGACGACATCGATCATGTGGACACTGCGAAAACGGACTGCGGCACTGGTGGTGCTGGCAGCGGCCGCTTGCGTCGGCGTGCCCGCATGGGCCGGGGGTACGACCCCCGGTCCTGGCCAGGGGGCCGGACAGATGGGTGTGCAGGACCGAGCGGCGTCAGGCGTGACGCAGTCCCACGAGCATGGACCGGGGGAAGGCAGCCCACCGCCCACCCTGCAGGATGTGTTGGCGGCCGCCTTCGCCCGTAGCCCCCAGCGCCAGGTGCTCGACGCGCGCGGGCGCCAGGTCCAGGCCCTGACCCGCCATGCGGATAGTCTAATTGCCGACAACCCCGCCGTTTCCCTGCGCTATCAGAGCGACCGCTTTGGTTCGGATCAAGGCCTGCGGGAATACGAGGCGGGCATCGATCTGCCTCTTTGGCGTCCCGGCGAGCGCGACGCCAACCTCGGCGTGGCGCGCCGCGCCTATGATGCGTTGACCGGTTCGCAGGCGGCGCTGCGCCTGCAGGTCGCCGGCCAGGTGCGCGAGGCCGTCTGGCAGGTGGCCTTGATGCACAACAATGCCGTGCTGGCCGAGCAGGAATGGAGGACCGCGCAGGCCTTGGAGCAGGACGTCGCCAAACGCGTGCGCCTGGGCGAGCTTGCCAAGACCGACCTGCTGTTGGCACGTGACGAGGCCTTGCGCAAGCAAAGCGCTTACTTGCAGGCCGAGGCGGAATGGCGCCACAGCCAGGACCAGTACCGGGCCCTGACCGGCCTGGATCGTTTGCCCCGAAAGCGCGGCGAGGCCCGCAGTCCGCGTAGCACGATCGTGCCCGAGCATCCGCTGTTCGTCGAAGCCCAGGCCAATGTCGCCGAGGCCCAGGCGCAGTTGGAGGCCGCGCGCCAGGCCTCGGGCGGCAGTCCCGAGTTGACCATCGGTGGGCGGCGCGAACGGGGCTTCGTGGCAGAGAACTACATCAGCAGCGTCGGCGTGAGCGTGCGCGTGCCCTTCGGCACCGAGGCTCATACCGGGCCGCGTATCAGCCGCGCCGCGCGCGCTTATGCCGACGCGCTGGCCGAGCGCGACCGATTGCAGCGCCGGCTGCGGGTCGCTCTGCACGAGGCCGAGCACACCCTGAGCGCGACCGAGGAATCGCTGAAGATCGCCGAAGAACAGAACGCCCTTGCCCGGGAAAACCTGCGCTTGGCGCGGGTCGCTTTTTCGGTGGGTGAGACCGACCTGGTCGGTCTGCTGCGCGTACAGACGCTGGCCTTCGCCGCGCAGCGCAGCGAGCAGGAACTGAGAATCATGCGCCAGCGCGCCATCGCGCGCTACAACCAAGCCGTGGGAGTCTTACCGTGAGGAACGCCCGAACCATCGCACTGTCGCTGTTCGTGGGGCTGAGCGCCGCGCTCGGCACCGCCCGGGCCGCACACCAGATCGCCGTCAGTCCCGAGCAGATCCAGCATCTGGGCATCACACTCGCCAAGGTCGCGCCCGCGCACACGGTGATGACAGACCGCGTGCCGGCCCAGGTGGTCATCCCGCCGGAGCAGGAGCGGGTCATCAGCTCGCCCCAAGCCGGTCTCGTCACGAGCCTGCGCGCCGCTGTCGGCGACGAGGTCAAGGCGGGTGAGGTGGTCGCCCTGATCGAAAGCCCGGACCTGGTGAAGCTGCAGCGCGAGTTCCTGCAGGCCAGCGCCGATCTGCGCCTGGCCGATGCGGATCTCAAACGCGACGAGCAGTTGTTCAAGGAAGGCATCATCGCCGAACGGCGTTATCTGGCGACCCGCAACCGCTTCGAACAGGCCAGCGCACGTGTCGACGAGCGCCGCCAGGCGCTGCGCCTGGCCGGCATGGACACGCGTGCGGTCACCAAGCTCGAACGCGATCGCACGCTCAGCAGCGTGCTCAACGTACGCTCGCCCATGGCCGGTGCGGTTCTCGATCAGATGGCGGTGGTCGGACAGCGTGTCGATCGCTCCGCCCCCTTGTACCGGGTCGGTAAGCTCGAACCGCTGTGGCTGGCCATTCGCGTTCCCCTGGATCGCATCGGCAAGCTCAGTCCCGGCGTCGAGGTCTCCTTGCCGTGCAGTGGCGCCACCGCGGTGGTGACCGTCGTGGGACGCAACGTGGATCCGAACAATCAGACCGTGCTGGTGCGCGCCGAAGTCCACAACGCGGCGGGCTGCATCCGGCCGGGCCAGTTCATTCAGGTGCGCATGGCGCTGCTCGGCGGTGACAGTCAGTGGCGCGTGCCCACCGCCGCGCTCGTGCGCAGCGGCAACTCCACCCTGGTTTTCGTCAAGACGGTCGAGGGTTTTCGCCCCCAGTCGGTCGAGGTTCTAGGACAGGAGGCCGGTTATTCCGTGGTGCGCGGTGAGCTGCGCGGCGACGAGGAGGTGGCGGCCAGTGGGCTGGCCGCGATCAAGTCCATCTGGCTGGGCCAGGAACCCGGTCAGGACGGGACCCAGAGCGGGGGCGGGCAAGGCGCCACGCCCGAGGCCGGTGCGAACGGGACCGGGGGCAAGTAGATGTTGGCACGCCTTATTCAGTTCGCGCTGACCCAGCGCCTGTTCATGCTGCTGGCCGTCGCGCTGCTCGTCGGCGCCGGTGTGCTCGCCTTTCGCGAGATCCCGATCGATGCCTTTCCCGACGTGTCCACGCCGCAGGTCAAGGTGATCGTCAAGGCGCCGGGCATGACCCCCGAGGAGGTCGAGGCACGCATCACCGCGCCCATCGAGGTGGAGATGCTCGGCATCCCGAAGCAGGTCATGCTGCGCTCGGTGGCGAAGTACGGACTCACTGACGTGACGGTGGATTTCGTCGACGGCACGGACATCTATTGGGCGCGCCAGCAGGTCGCCGAGCGCCTGAGCTCGATCTGGGGCGATCTGCCGGCGGACATCAGCGGCGGTATCGCACCGGCCACGACGCCGTTGGGCGAGATGTTCATGTTCACGATCGAGGGCGGCGATCTCAGTCTGATGGAGCGCCGGACCCTGCTCGACTGGACGATTCGCCCGGCGCTGCGCACCGTGCCGGGGGTTGCGGACGTGAACTCGTTGGGCGGTCTGGTGTACAGCTTCGAGGTCGTGCCGGACAACGCGCGCATGAATGCGCGCAGTGTGACACTCGCCGAGCTGCGCCAGGCACTGGAGCAGAACAATCGCAACGACGGCGCCGGGCGTTTGGTCGAGGGCGAGGAGACCCTGCTGGTGCGGGCCGAGGGTCGCATCAAGACGCTGGACGACGTGCGCGACATCGTGGTCACCACGAGCAACTCGGTTCCGGTGCGTGTGGGCGACGTGGCGCAGGTGCGCATCGGCGCCATGACACGCTACGGCGCGGTGACCAAGGACGGAAGCGGTGAGGCGGTCGAGGGCCTGGTGCTCGGTCTGCGCGGCGCCAACGCGCAGAAGGTCGTCGAGGGTGTCCAGGCCAAATTGGACGAGCTCGCGCCCACGCTGCCCAAGGGCGTGAAGGTCAAGGTCTTCTACAACCGCGGCGATCTGGTCCAGCGCGCCGTGCATACGGTGGCCAAGGCCCTGGAGGAGGCCGTCATCCTCGTGCTGGTGATCCTGGTGTTTATGCTTGGCAACCTGCGCGCGGCCTTGACCGTCGCGCTCATCCTGCCGCTGGCGGCCCTGGTCACCTTTATATTGATGCGCCAGTTCGGACTGTCGGCAAACCTGATGAGTCTCGGTGGTCTGGCGATCGCCATCGGCATGCTCGTCGATGCCGCCGTCGTGGTCGTCGAGAACATCGTGGCCCAACTCGCCGAAGCGGGTTCCGACACGCGGCTGCCGCGCCTGCACCTCATCGCCCGCGCGGTCAAGGAGGTCTCCGTGCCGGTGACGTCCGGCATCCTCATCATCGTCATCGTGTTCCTGCCGTTGCTGACCCTGCAGGGACTGGAGGGCAAGCTGTTCATCCCGGTGGCGCTGACCATCGTGTTCGCCCTGGCCGGATCGCTGTTGCTGTCGCTGACCGCCATTCCGGTCCTGTCATCCTACCTCATCGGCAAGGTCAGCCACGAAGAGCCCTGGCTCATTCGGAAGTTGCAAGGCGTTTACCGCCCGGCCCTGAGCTGGAGCCTGGCGCACGGGCGCACAGTCATCATCGCCGCGGTGGTCGCCCTCGTCATGACGGGCGGGGTGTTCACGCTCATCGGCAAGACCTTCATGCCGACCATGGACGAGGGCAACATCATCATCCAGCTCGAGAAGCTGCCCTCGATCAGCCTGCAGGAGTCCATCGGCATCGATCGGCGCGTCGAGCGTGCGGTGATGGAGCAGGTGCCCGAGGTCATCGGCATGGTGGCCCGCACCGGCTCCGACGAGCTGGGCATGGACCCCATGGGATTGAACCAGACCGATATGTTCCTGGTGCTCAAGCCGCGCGATCAATGGCGGATGCAGACCAAGGAGGCCCTGATCGATCGCCTGCGCACGGTTATGGACAAGTTCCCCGGCGTGGCGTATTCGTTCACTCAGCCCATCGAGATGCGCGTCTCGGAAATGCTCACGGGCGTGCGCGGCGACGTGGCGGTCAAGCTCTTCGGCACCGACCTGGACGAGCTCAATACGAAGGCGGGCCAGATCGCCGATACCATCCGCGGCATCCGCGGCGCCGAGGACGTGTTCTATGCGCGCAACGAGGGCGTGCAATACCTCAAGATCGACATCGATCGGCTGGCCGCCGGCCGGTTGGGGCTGTCAGTCGACGAGGTCGAGAGCCTGCTGCGCACCCAGCTCGAGGGCCGGCGCGTGGGAACCATCTACGAGGGCATCCGTCGCACGCCGCTCATCGTGCGCGGAGCCGCCGACGTGCGCAGCTCGCCGGCGGAGTTCGCGAACCTGATGCTGACTCTGCCCAACGGCCACCTCGTACCCCTGTCCACGGTGGCCAGCGTGCAGCGCGTGGAAGGGCCGGTGCAGGTCGGGCGCGAGCAGGGCGCGCGCTTTGCCGTGGTCGTCGCCAATGTGCGCGACCGTGACCTGGTCGGCTTCGTCGACGAGGCACGCCAGAAGGTCGCGGCCAACGTGCAGCTGCCCACGGGATATCACATCGAGTGGGGCGGCCAGTTCGAGAATCAGCAGCGTGCGGCACGTCGTCTGTCCATCGTGGTCCCGGTCGCCATCGGGCTCATCTTCCTGCTGCTGTTCACCACTTTCCGCTCGATTCGCCAGGCCGTGCTGGTGCTCCTCAATATCCCGTTTGCGATGATCGGCGGCGTATTCGCCCTGTGGCTGTCGGGCGAATATCTCTCGGTCCCGGCCTCGGTCGGTTTCATCGCCCTGTTGGGCATCGCGGTGCTCAACGGTGTGGTGATGGTGACCTACTTCAACCAACTGCGCGCGCTCGGGATGGAGATCAAAGAGGTCGTCCTCGAAGGGGCCCGGCGGCGCCTGCGGCCCGTGCTCATGACGGCGTCCATCGCCGCCTTCGGCCTGGTGCCGCTGCTGTTTGCGACGGGCCCGGGCTCGGAGATCCAACGTCCGCTGGCCGTCGTGGTGATCGGTGGTCTAGTGACCTCGACCCTGCTGACCCTCATCCTGCTACCCATCCTCTATCGCCGGTACGGCGAGGCCGCCGCCCGCGGAGACTGAATTGGAGTTTGATATGGAACAGTGCGTATTGGTTCTCATAGCCAACACCACCGTCGAGGAGCCCCTGTTCGACTGGTTGCTCGACTACAGCGACGAGATGGTCTTTTCCAGTCAGGTGGTGGACTGTCACGGCATCGAGCACGCGGCCTTGAGCCTGCGCGAGCAGGTCACCGGGCGCCAGCCCAAGCTCCAGGTGGAGCTGCAGGTTCCGCTGGCCGAGGCGCGGGCCATTTGCACTGCGTTGGGTGATGCGTTTCCGAGTGCCGGTATCCGGTATTGGATTGCACCGGTCATCGAGGCGGGTAATCTCGGGCGCTCCGAAGCGGGTCGGTACGACGAAGATCGCGACGTGCCGACCGAGAATGTGACCTGAATTCCACATTGCGGGGAATAATGCCTCCGGCGAGGGCGTCCTAACGATGACGCAGGCGGCGAGTCTGTGTTTTGGAGAGGGCGAGCTCAGTGGAAGGAGGCTGGATGTTGTCGGTCGCGCATCGCGTCCTGCTGCGAGGCGGTCGTCTGTGGTGCTGGTCGGGTATCGCCCTGGCGATGCTGTTGGCGGCCGCGCCGCTTTGCGCCGGGTCTGTGGATCGCCAGGCACTGACCCGCCGGGTCGCGGAGCTCACGCGTCGGATAGAGACCCGCGGTCCAAGTGCGCGGCTCTATATCCAGCGCGGGGATGCCTATTTCCATCTTCGGGATTTCGATAGCGCCGTGGCCGACTACACGGACGCGTTGACGTTGGACGCGCATGCCGATCGGGCCTATTTCGGCCGCGGCCTGGCGCTCGCCCGCTGCGGCGACATCGACGGGGCCATTGCCGACCTGAACGTTTATCTGCATCGTCATCCCGCTGACGGAGGTGCCTACACGAAGCGGGGCGAGCGTTATTACTGGAAGGGCGATCTGGCGCGCGCCGAGCGCGATCTGAAACGGGCGATTGCGCTGGCCCCGGGCGACGCCGAGGCCCATGATCAACTCGGACGGGTGTACGCCCGGCGCGGCGACTACCGGCGCGCCGGGCGCGAGTTTCTTGCCGCGGTCCACCTCGATGCGGGCAGCGCGGACGCCTACCATGACCTTGCCCGCGCATATTACCGCCAGGGCCGGCAGGCTCGGGCCCTCGCCGCGGCCCGACGGGCCCTGTCCCTGGACCCGGACAACCGCAACACACTGCTGCTCGAGGCCCTTATCCTTCAGGCCCAGGGGCGCACGCGCGAGGCTGACCGCGTCCGGCGCCGGGCCACTTTCGTCTCCCCGGACCGCTGATCTCGGGGTCCCCGGTACGCTCCCGCCGTTTCACCGGAGCGAAGCTCGCCTCCTGAAATCAATAAGTTACAAAATCCGCCGGCCGATTCGGGCCTCGGTCCGGCCTTTAGATTTGACGCATATCAACCTTTCGTAATATTCCCCGCGCTAGACTATGCCTCCAATGTGACCGACCCAGACGTATGAGGCACCAAACATGATGTCTGCACTCCAGCCGCTGCCGCACAACGACGACACCGTCGCCTACCGGCTGCATGGCAACTGTTATGTCAATCTGACCTCGCGCTGCACGCTGCGCTGCAGCTTTTGCCCGAAGTTCAACGGCGAATGGGAGGTACAGGGGCACGATTTGCGGATGCACCATGCGCCGACCCCGGACGAGGTCCTCGATGCGGTGGGCGACCCGGCGCAATACGAGGAGGTCGTGTTCTGCGGTCTGGGTGAGCCCACGCTGGAGCTCGAAACCCTGCTGCTGGTGGCCCGTGTTCTGAAAAAGGAAGGGGCGCGGGTGCGTCTCAATACCGACGGCCTGGCCAATCTGGTGCACGGGCGCGATGTCACGCCGGAGCTGGATGGAGCGATCGATGCCGTCTCGGTGTCGATGAATGCCCAGGACGAGGCGACTTACAATCGCCACTGCCGACCCAAGCGGGCCGGCGCCTACGGCGCCATGCTCGACTTCGTGCGCCGCTCGCGCCGGCACATCCCGAAGGTGAGCGTCTCGGCTATCGACGGCCTGGCGGGCGTCGACATCGAGGCCTGCGCGCGTGCCGCCGCCGAATTGGGTGTGGCGTTTCGACGCCGGGTGCTCGACGAGGTCGGCTGAGGTGCCCTCGTCCCGAATGGGATGTTGAAACACGCTGCGAGCCCGAAGCGCCTGCCCGGCGCGACGAGCCCTGCGCAGTAGTGTTTCAACAGCCTGCTAAGCGGCGGTGTCGTAATACAGCAACTGCAGGGTATCGTCCAGCCGCCGCTCGACTTCCTCGACAACCTCTTCGAGGGCCTCAGCGCCCAAATCCAACAGTTCCCACGCGCGCGGGTCGTAACGCTGGTCGTGTTCGCCGAGCAGCTCGGGCTGCAGACGGCTGGCAATCGCATCGGCCATGTGTATCGCCGCGGTCTCGCGCGCATATTGCCCGGCGCGCTGTGGCGTATGGTGCAGGGCGACCGGCTCGATCAGGGAATCGGGCAGCCGCCAGTGGCGCAGCATTTCGGCGCCGAGCTCGGTATGTGCCACCCCCGCGATCGCCTGTTCGAGCTCCACCGGACTGTCGCCGGATTGCCGTGCCCGCTGGACAAGCGCGTGCGTTTGCTCCGGTGCCGTCAGATACAGGCCAATCATCCCGATATCGTGCAACAGACCCGCAACGAAATAACGCTCCCGGTTTGCCACGCGCATCCGGCGCGCGAAGGCACGTGCGGCAACGGCGCAGCACATGCTGTGGCGCCAGAAGTCGTCTATCCCGAAGGGCAGCGAGGTGCCCCTGCCGAAGCGCCTCAGCACCGTGGCTGCAAGGACCAGGTCGCGCAGCTGTCGTACGCCGAGGATCGTGACCGCCATCGAGATGGAGCCGATACGGGCCGGAAAGTCGTAGAAAGGGCTGTTGATAATGTCCAACAGACGTTCGGTGAGTTCGGCATCCTGAACGACAGCCGCACTGATGTCGGCGGCGGTGGACAGCGGATCGTTGACCATTTCGTTGAGGCGCGCGGCGGTCTCGGGCAGCGAGACCAGTGCCGGATTACGCTGTATGATGTCACGGGCCGTGTTCATGGCGTCCAGTCCTCCCTTTTGGCCGGTTCGTTGCTGCTTCCATGTGCGGCCCGATTCCAATATCCCTATGCAGCCACAGGCCCGCGCCGGCCGCGGGCGCGCGACTCACACAATCGACTCACACTATATTAGCCCAGTCGAGCGCGCCCGGCCGCCACGTGCGGACCGGATTTCAAACGTCGTGCCGGGTCGAACGGGTGAGCCGTGCGGCTTTTCCGTGCCAAGACCTTGGACCGCGATAAGCCGTGTAAGATTCCGTAAAGGCGTGGGGCCCGGCGTGAGGTGCCGGCGTGGGTTCTTGCCGCTCTGTCCTAGAGCCTCCAGTTGGGGAAGGGGCTGTGACCGCCGCCGTCTCAGCCCTATAATGCCCGCATGAGAATTCCGTCGTCACCGCGCCGGTGTCCCTGGCCGCCCGGGGCTCGCTGATATGAGCTGGTGGGGCAAGATCATTGGCGGGGCCTTTGGCTACGCCTTGATGGGGCCGCTGGGCGTCCTGCTCGGCGCGGCCCTCGGCCACCAGTTCGATGCCGGTCTCAAGCGGGCCGAGCGAGACGATGGACCGATCCCGCGCTTCGGTAACCGGGAGCGCACCCAGGCGGCCTTTTTCACTGCCGTGTTCTCGGTCATGGGGCACGTGGCCAAGTCCGACGGGCGGGTCAGCGAGGATGAGATCGCCGCGGCCCGTGCCATCATGGCCCAAATGCTGCTCAGCGACGAGCAGAAGCACGCCGCGATTCGCCTGTTCACCCAGGGCAAGCAGGCCGACTTCGATCTGGACGGCGTGCTGGACCAGTTCCGCCGTGAGGCCCGGCGCCAGCGCAGCCTGATGCTGATGTTCATCGAGGTGCAGCTGCACGCGGCGTATGCCGATGGCTATATCCATCCAGCGGAGCGGCGCATCCTCGACTATGTAAGTCGCCGCCTGGGTATTTCAGAGTTCGAATTTCGCCGCGTCGAGGCGATGGTCCGCGCCCAGCACCATTTCTCCAGTGCGGGCCCTGGCGGCCACGGGGCGCCGCCGTCGGCGCAGCCTTCGTTGGCCGACGCCTACGCCGTACTCGGGGTCTCGGCCGATGCGAACGATGGCGAGGTCAAGCGCGCCTATCGACGACTCATGAACCAGCATCATCCCGACAAGCTGGTCGGGCGGGGCATGCCCGAGGAAATGGTCAAGCTGGCGACCGAAAAGGCGCAGGAGATCAAGTCGGCCTACGAGCGTATTCGCGAGGCGCGGCGGCAGTGAAAAGGTTGCGTAGGAGGGGGCTCAGGGCCCGGCGTGCGAGGTGGCGGCGCCCAGCAGCATGCGCAGCTTGCGCTTGCGCCGATTGACCAGGTCGGCCAGGGAGTATTCGTCGAGCACCGCGAGGAAGGCATCACGCGCCTCGTCGAGCGCGCCGCGCAGAATGCAGACCGTCTCGATGGGGCAGATCGGGGCGTTGCAGTTGATGATGTCCAGGTTCTCCTCCATCTGTCGCACCACATCGCCCACGTTGATCGCCTCGAGCGGGCGGGCGAGCTGGATACCGCCCTGCTTTCCGCGAAACGTCTGGATAAAGCCCAAACCGCCGAGCTCGTGGACCACCTTCATGAGGTGGTTGCGCGAGATGTCGTAGGCTTCGGAAATCTCCGCGATCGTCACCATGCGTCCCGGGTTGACCCCCAGATACATCAGTACGCGCAAAGAATAGTCGGTGTGGCGGGTGAGCTGCATAGTGCGTCTTCGATCCGGATGCCCTGATAAGCCATATATTATCCCGGACGGCCCGCGCTGTCATTCCCTGGTCTCGTGATTTACGGGCATCGGCGTCCCTCGCGCGTCCGTCCGCTGATTCGAACCCGGTTACCGGCGTCCCACTGCGGCGCGTTGACGTCCCACGGCATCCGTCTGTGATTCGCGTCCACATTCCCGGGTTGACATCTGTGCACAAGATGCAAGAATTGGCATATTAGATGCATATCATGTACATCTTTCATTCGGAATATGGGGGAGAGGCCGATGTATCAGGCACTGGCATTGAAGTTGACGATAGTGTTCGTCGGATTGGTGATGGCGGCTTTCATCTACGTCGCGGCACGGGCCGGGCGGCGGCGCGAATATGCCGAAGTGCAGACCAGGGCGTACCGTATCCGCGGCTATTGGTTCTGGCTGCTCGTGCTCCTGGGCACGCCGGTCATGCTCTACACCATGACCCGCTTGCCCTACAGCCTGGCAGCCCAGCAGGCCGGACAGGCCCAGACGGTTCGCGTGACGGGCCACCAGTGGTACTGGAGCCTGAGCCAGGACAGTGTCGCCGCCGGCCGACCGGTGGTCTTCGAGGTGACCAGCGCGGACGTCAACCACGGGATGGGCATCTATGACGAGAACATGCGCTTGGTCGCGCAGACTCAGGCGATGCCCGACTATATCAACCGGCTGGCCTACACGTTCAAGCAGCCGGGCGATTATCGCCTGTTATGCCTGGAGTACTGCGGCGTCGCACACCACAACATGTCCGCTGTCCTGCACGTGACCGCGGCCGGCGTTCATTGAGAGGGGAGAAGGTCATGACACAAGATGAAAATGCGGTGATCGAGGTACCGGCGGCGGCCAAGCGAAGCGTAGTCGCCTATCTGGCCGTGGCGGCGACGGTCGTGTTGTTGATGATGTTGTTCGGTCTGTGGATGCGTCTGGCGCAGGGCGAGCTCGCCACGCTCGCCCCCGATCGCTTTTACCAGATTCTCACCATTCATGGGGCCGGCATGGTCGGAGCCATCGCTCTGGCCAGCGTCGCGGTGCAGTGGTTCTTTCTCAACAAGTATCTCGACTTGTCGGCGCGCGTCTTTGTCGCCAATCTGGGTCTGTTCCTGATCGGTGTGGTCGCGATCCTGGCCTCGGTGTTCCTCGGCGGCTTCGCCGGTGGCTGGACCTTCCTGTATCCGCTGCCCGCCCATTCCATGGGAATATGGGGCCGCGGCGCGGCCGCCTTGTTCATGGGCGGCCTGTTGGTCATCGGGACCGGCTTTCTGTTGTTGTATCTGGACATCGGTCGTGCGCTGCTCGCCCGTTACGGGAGCCTGTGGCGCTCGCTGGGCGTGCCGCAGCTGTTGGGTTCCACACAAAGTGCGCCGCCGGCTGCCGTGATTGCGGGCACCATGGTCCTCATCGTCAACACGCTCGGGATCGTCGCCGGTGCCGCCATCCTGGTGATGAGCCTGGTCAATCTTTATGATCCCGCATTTCGAATCGACCCGCTCCTGGCCAAGAACATGATTTACTTCTTCGGCCATGTCTTCATCAATGCCACGATCTACATGGCGATCACCGCCGTTTACGAGATTCTGCCCGTGTATACCGGCCGACCGTGGAAGTCCTCGCGCGTGTTTATCGCCGGCTGGGTCGCCTCGACCGTGATGGTCATTATCGTCTACCCGCATCACCTGTTAATGGATTTCGCGATGCCGGAGTGGGCGGAAGTCGTCGGTCAGGTCATTTCCTATACCAGCGGTCTGCCGGTTCTGGTGGTCACTTCCTACGGCGCATTGACCATCGTGCATCGCTCGGGTATCCGGTGGGATCTGGCCTCGGGGCTGTTGTTCCTGTCGGCCTTCGGCTGGGCGGCGGGCGTCATCCCGGCCATTATCGATGCCACGATCGTGGTCAATCAGCAAATGCACAACACCCTGTGGGTGCCCGGGCACTTCCACTTCTATCTGCTCATCGGAGTGGTCTCGATGGTGTTCGGCTTCATGTCCTATCTGGCCCGCGGCGGGCGGGCCCCCTCACCGACACGCGGGGGGATGTTGGACGGCGTCGCGTTCTGGGGCTTTGTCCTGGGCTCGTTGGGCTTTGTGGCCATGTTCCTGTATTCGGGCAGTCACAGCGTGCCGCGGCGCTACGCCGTACACTTGGCACAGTGGGAGCCGTACGATCGTATTGCCTCGCTGTTCGCCGCCGTGGTTGTGTTGGCGGTCGCGGTGTTTTTGTTGCGCTTCTTTCGTAACCTGCGCAATGCGGTGCGTGCCGAGGCCTGATGCGTACGGTCTTGGCCGCAGCCCTGGCCTTTACTGCGGTCATCGCCGCCCTGTCGCTTGCCACGGACGGCTTTGAGGCCTTCACGACCGAGTCGGCCCGGCGGCTGGAGGTGATGCGTTCGCCGCGTCGGCTACCGGACGTGCTGCTCGAGGACCAGGCGGGGCGGCGATTCCGGTTGAGCGATCTCCGCGGACGCCCTGTGGTCGTCGAGTTCATCTATACGCGATGCACGAGCTACTGCGTGGCGTTGGGCAACGCGTTTCAACAGATCCAACGGGCCGTACTGAAAGACGGTCTGCAAGTGTCCTTGCTGAGTGTCAGCTTCGATCCCGACCACGACAGCGTGCCCCGGCTGGCCGCCTATGCCCGGCGTTACGGGGCGCAGGCCCGATTGTGGCGCGTGGCGCGCCCGGTGCACCCGGCCGCGCTCGAGGCGCTGTTGGATGCCTGCGGGGTGAAGGTGATATCGGACGGCCTGGGCGGCTATACGCACAACGCCGCCATCCTGCTGGTCGGCCCCCGAGGCCGCCTGTTGCACATCTACGATTGGGACGCCGCGAAGGCCGCGCTGCGCGGTGCACGTCGCGCGGCCCTGCGTGGCGCACAGACCTCATGAAGCGAGGATCGTGGCAGGGGGCGGCCCTCATCGCCGCGTGTTGGCTGGCATTGGCCATGCCGCCTGTGCGCGACGGGCTGGAGGCGGACATGGTCCGCCACATGCTGGTTCAGCTGCCGCTGCTGCTGGCCGTCGGGATCGGTCTGTCCCGGGTGCTGCCCGTTGAGGTGCACGGGCTCGGCGCGCGGATTGGGCCTTGGAACGGCGGCGGTATCCCGGGGCTTGTCCTGGCGTTCGGCGTTGTGCTGTTTTGGATGGTGCCGCGCACGCTCGACGCCGCCTTGGATCACACCGCCTTCGAGAGCGCGAAGTTTCTCGTCCTTCCCTTGGCGGGATTCGTGCTGGCGCGGAGTTGGCCGCGGCTGCCGCTCATCGGCCGCGGCGTGGTCTACGCCAATCTCCTGTCCATGTCGTGGGTGCTCGGCTGGGCCTATCTCGTCGCACCCCAGCGAATCTGCACGAATTACCGTTTCGATCAGCAGGAGCAGCTCGGATTGGCATTTCTCGGCGTGGGCGCCGCCTTGGCTGTGTATCTGGTCCTGCATGTCGCCGTGGGCGGCGCTCGAGCGGGCGGTAGCGGCCGCGCTGGCCGCCGGGGTCAGCCCAGGTAGCGTCCGGCGCTGGCGATAATGGCGATCAGCAGGCCCAGGCTCGTGTTGACGGCCACCAGCATGCGGATCTGGCTCAAGGCCTTGCCGCCCGCCGGCCAGTCCTGATTGGCGACGGCGCGCTTGAGCCGCCCGTAGGGCGCGAAGAACACGTGCAAGTAGATGAGGATCATCACGATGCCGATGCCCTGCATCAGGTTGACGTAAAGCGGCAGATTCCCCATCGAGTGCCAAACGTGGAACGCCATCCAGTAGCCCGTTGCCGGCAGCAGGATCACCGCCGCCCACACCCAGGTGAAGAACCGGCGAAAGGTCTGGACCCACAGGCTCAGCCGCTGCGGCGGCTCGAGCACCTCGACCGCGGCCGGGCGCAGGGCCACATAGGCGAAAAACATGCCGCCGACCCAGATGATGACCGACAGCAGGTGCAGCGCGATGGCGATCGACATGGTGAACTCCTTTAATTATGAATGCGTGATTGTTCTTGCCGGGCGGTTCGGGTCCGAGCGCCCGCAGGGGTACCGGCCGTGTGCTGGCGCAGCCAGTCGCGTATGCGCGCGACCTGATCCCTCTTCGCGTGTCGGGCCCCGCCCGGCGTCTTGACCCCGGGGGACGCGGCGGCTGTCTCGCCCTGGTCCGTTCCGGTCGCGGGCGGGTTCAGGGCTTTGTTCTTCGATGCGGTCTTTTCACCGGGGACATCGAGTACCGGTATGTGGACATCGGACAGCGCGTGGCCCGGGCCGAGCCCGGGGCCGAATCCCGTGTCGCCCATTCCGATGTCGACGAAGGCGCCGATGGGCTGGTGGGGATGCAGGGCGAGGTACTGCGCACCCACACTCGCGCCGAGGTCGTAGCCGATCAGCACGATCTTCGACACACCATGCTTGTGCAAAAAGCCGACCGCGGCGCCGAGGCGTGCATCCACCGCGGCGACGAAGTCGGCCGGGTCGCTGCCGGGCGGCGTGGGCGGGGGCAGCTCGATGGACAGGGCCGCCCAGCCGTCTTTGGGCAGGACCCGGCGCAGACGCCCGATGACCTGCGGCCAGTCCGGGTGCCCGCCGCTGCCGGGCAGCAGGATGGCTCCGCCCCGCGCACCGGTCGATGCCGGGGCGGCATACTGCGCGGCGAATGGCCGGCCGTGGGCTGTCAGCGTCACGGCATCGCGGGTCCACGCCGGCGCCGCCGCGCCCGGGGCCGTGGGCCGGGTGACATCCGCGGCCGGCGTGCGGGTCGCCAGCTGCTCGGGACCGGCCGCCGCGGCGCTTATCATGCCGAGCGCCAGCACCATGCCAAGGGGTTTGGTCCAAGAGGCGCGCCAGCGCCGGGTCTTGTCGAGATGGTACATCGTGTTCATCGCGGGATCCGTCCGTATCCTGGGCCGTCGGTCGCGCCTTGTAGAGCGGCCTGCGCCGCTCGCCGAGCAGGGCGCCAGTATATCGCCTGGCTGCGCCCGTGCCAAAGTGCTGAAAATTGCCCGGCGATCGGGTAAAGTTGTGCGTTCAACTCGGGCACCCGCCTGTGCGAACACAGCAAGAAACGACAAGGACCCTGACCATGGCAGACAACATGATTGCACCGTCCATCCTGTCGGCGGATTTCGCCCGCCTCGGCGAGGAGGTCGACGCGGTACTCAAGGCCGGTGCCGACATCGTCCACTTCGACGTCATGGACAATCACTATGTGCCCAATCTGACCATCGGTCCGCTGGTGTGCGACGCGCTGCGCAAGCACGGCGTCACCGCTCCCATCGACGTGCACCTCATGGTCAAGCCGGTCGACCGGATCATCCCGGACTTCGCCAAGGCGGGCGCGACGTACATCACCTTCCACCCCGAGGCCTCGGAGCACATCGACCGCAGCCTGCAGCTCATCCATAACGAGGGCTGCAAGGCCGGGCTGGTGTTCAACCCGGCCACACCGCTGGATTATCTGACCTACGTCATCGACAAGGTCGACATGGTTCTGCTGATGTCGGTCAACCCCGGTTTCGGGGGGCAGAGCTTCATTCCCACGGCCCTGGACAAGCTACGCGAGGCGCGCAAGATCATCGACGCCTCGGGGCGCGACATTCGCCTGGAGATCGACGGCGGCGTCAAGGTCGACAACATCGGCGAGATAGCCAAGGCCGGGGCCGACACCTTCGTCGCCGGCTCGGCCATTTTCGGCGCCGGCAAAGACAGCGACCCGAACCGCTACGACAGCGTCATCAAGTCCATGCGCGACGAAATCGCCAAGGCAGACAAATAACCGAATTTTGGATTAACCACGGAGGACGCGGAGACACAGAGATCAGACAGAGTTGGATGGCGTTGCCATTTGGATTTCTCTGTGTGTCTCCGTGCCTCGGTGTCTCTGTGTTGAGAATGGATTGCTAGGAAAGATGCTGCAAAAACCGGAGATGGTTCTCATTGATGTGGACGGCACGATGGTCGACAGCGTTCCGGACCTGGCCTATTGCGTCGATGAGATGATGGCGCGCCTGGGCATGCCTGCCCGGGGCGAGGCCAAGGTGCGCGACTGGGTCGGCAACGGCATCGAGCGCCTGGTGCGCCGCGCGCTCATCGATCGCCTGGACGGCGAACCCGACGAGGCCCTGTTCGAACGCGCCTATCCGATCTACCTGGAGCTCTATGCGCAGAACACCAGCCAGCGCAGCCACCTCTATCCTGGGGTGCGCGAGGGCCTGGCCTATCTGCGCGGGGCCGGCTATCGTCTGGGCTGCGTGACCAACAAGGCCGCGGAGTTCACCGAGCCGCTGCTCAAGGAGATGGGCATCTACGACCATTTCGAGATCGTCATCAGCGGCGACACGCTGCCCAAGAAAAAGCCCGACCCGCTGCCGCTGCTGCACGCGGCCGAACACTTCGGTGTTGCGCCCGAGCGTGCGCTGATGATCGGCGACTCGGTCAGCGACGTGAAAGCCGCCCGCGCGGCGGGATTTCAGATAGTATGTATGACTTACGGCTATAATCACGGGCAGGACATCCGCGAGGCCGACCCCGACGCGGTCATCGACTCCATGGCCGAGCTCGAGGACCTGTTGGAGGGCCAGGCGCGCCGCGCGGCGCCCTGAGCGAGCCGAGCAGCCGGCGGTGTTCGATCCTCACCCAGAGAATACGATGATGATGACAGCGTACGACAATCGATGGTGGTGCTGAGCCTGCCCCTACTTGTCTCGACTGTACGATCATCGAATCTCTGGGTGAAACCGAATGAATGAAGCCGATTTCAACGCCCTGGCCAGCCAGGGTTTCAACCGTGTCCCCCTCATGCGCGAGGTCCTCGCCGACCTCGACACGCCCCTGAGCACCTACCTCAAGCTGGCCGACGGCCCGTATTCCTATCTGTTCGAGTCGGTGCAGGGCGGCGAAAAATGGGGCCGCTATTCCATCATCGGTTTGCCGTGCCGCACGGTCGTGCGTATCAGCGGCGAGCGGGTCACCGTGCTCGAGGACGGCACGGTCATGGAAGAGCACACCGTGGCTGATCCGCTGGCATGGGTGGAGAGCTTCCAGGCCCGTTACCAGGTCGCCCAGCCTGAGCACCTGCCGCGTTTCATCGGCGGTCTGGTGGGCTATTTCGGTTACGACACGGTGCGCTACATCGAGCCCCGGCTGCACGACTGCCCGAATCCGGACCCGCTGGGCGATCCCGATATCCTGCTGATGGTCTCCGACGAAGTGCTGGTCTTCGACAATCTCAGCGGCAAGCTCTTCGTGATAGTGCAGGCCAATCCGGCGGTGCCCGACGCCTACGACAAGGCACAGGCCCGGCTCGACGAGCTGGTGGGCATGCTGCGCCGCGAGACGCCGGTCCATGTCCATGCGCGCGCGACCGAGGTCAACGAGGAGGACTTCATCTCGGGTTTCACCCAGGAAGGCTTCGAGGCCGCGGTGCGCCGCGCCAAGGACTATATCGTCGAGGGCGACGTGATGCAGGTGGTGCTCTCACAGCGCCTGTCCATCCCGTTTTCCGCCAGGCCGCTCGACCTGTACCGCGCGCTGCGCAGCCTCAACCCCTCGCCCTACATGTATTATCTGGACCTGGGCGACTTCCACATCGTGGGTTCCTCGCCCGAGATACTGGTGCGCCTGGAGGACGGCGAGGTGACGGTGCGCCCGATAGCCGGCACGCGTCCGCGCGGTGCGACGGAGGAGCAGGATCGGGCCCTCGAGGTCGACCTGCTCGCCGATCCCAAGGAGCTCGCCGAGCACCTGATGCTGATCGACCTGGGGCGAAACGACGTCGGCCGTATCGCCAAGACCGGCACCGTCCGCGTCACCGAGCAGATGACCATCGAGCGTTACTCGCACGTCATGCACATCGTCTCCAACGTCGTCGGCGAGCTGCGCGACGGCATGAGCGCCATCGACGTCCTGCGCGCGGCCTTTCCCGCCGGAACGGTCAGCGGTGCACCCAAGATTCGCGCCATGGAGATCATCGACGAGCTCGAGCCGGTCAAGCGAGGCGTGTATGCCGGCGCCGTAGGTTATCTTTCGTGGTCCGGCAATATGGATACCGCCATTGCCATCCGCACCGCGGTCATCAAGGACGGGACCCTGCACATCCAGGCCGGTGCGGGTATCGTTCACGACTCCGTCCCGCAAAAGGAATGGGAGGAGACCATGAACAAGGGCCGCGCCGTATTCCGCGCCGTCGCCCTGGCCGAAGCCGGCCTGGATGGAGTACACAGGTAGCATTAGATTAACCACAGAGGACACAGAGGCACAGAGGATGTGCAGATGCAAGGAGACGAACTTACCGGGGCGATCATAGGCGCTGCCATAGAAGTCCATCGGGGCCTTGGGCCTGGTTTGCTGGAGTCGGCCTACGATCAATGTTTGAGGCATGAACTGGGATTGCGTGGAATCCGGTTTCAGTATCAGGTGCCGATTCCGGTGAATTACAAAGGAGCCGTAATTGCGGATGCCTATCGGGCCGACCTGTTGGTCGAAGACCAAGTGGTCGTTGAATTGAAGGCGCTCAGCGCTATCGAACCGATCCATGCGGCACAGTTGCTGACATATCTTCGACTACTCAAGCGTCGAATCGGATTGTTAATCAATTTTAACGTGCCGGTTCTGCGCGATGGCATACGACGGATGATCAATGATTAATTTGAATTCTAATCTCCGTGCCTCCGTGTCCTCTGTGGTTATACCAGGGCATAATTTATGTTACTGATGATCGACAATTACGACTCGTTTACCTATAACCTGGTGCAGTATTTCGGGGAGCTGGGTGTGGATGTGCGGGTCTTTCGCAATGACCAGATCAGCGTGGCCGAGATGGAGCGCCTTGCCCCGGCGCATATCGTCATCTCGCCCGGTCCCTGCACGCCGAGCGAGGCGGGTATCTCGGTCGAGGCGATCCGGCATTTCGCGGGCAAGGTGCCCATTTTGGGCGTATGCCTGGGCCACCAGAGCATCGGTCAGGCCTTCGGCGGCCACGTGGTGCATGCCGGCGCGATCATGCACGGCAAGACGTCGATGGTGTACCACCAGGACGTAGGGGTGTTCCGGGGCCTGGAAAACCCGTTCCAGGCGACGCGTTACCATTCGCTGGTCATCGAAAAGAGCAGTCTGCCCGAGTGCCTGGAAGTGACCGCCTGGACCGAGCGCGACGACGGCGAGATGGACGAGATCATGGGCGTGCGCCACCGCGAATACGCCGTGGAAGGTGTGCAGTTCCACCCCGAGTCCATTCTGACCGAACACGGCCACGCGCTTTTGAAGAATTTCCTGACGGCTCAGTGATAACCACAGAGGACACAGAGACACAGAGAAAGGCGATTTTGCCTTGAAGAGTAGAGATGGCGGCTTCTGGCGCACACCAAATTGATGTCGCCAAGTCGCGTTTTTCCAACAGAGGGTTTTCCTCCGTGCCTCTGTGTACTCTGTGGTTTTTTCCAGAGAGGTTGATTGAATGGACATGCAGGCGGCGATTCGCGCGGTGACTGAGCACCGCGACCTGAGCGTGGGCGAAATGACCGACGTGATGCGTACCATCATGACGGGTGAGGCGACGCCGGCGCAGATCGGCGGTTTTCTGATCGGTCTGCGCATGAAGGGCGAGACGGTCGATGAGATCGCCGCGGCGGCCGGCGTCATGCGGGAGCTGGCCACTCGCGTCGAAGTCTCCGGGCCGCACCTGGTCGACACCTGCGGTACGGGTGGCGACTCGGCCTGCACGTTCAATATCTCCACCGCCAGCGCCTTCGTGGTTGCGGCCGCCGGGGGGCGCGTGGCCAAGCACGGTAACCGATCCGTGTCGGGCAAGTGCGGCAGCGCGGATGTGCTGGAGGCCGCCGGCGTCAATTTGGATCTCTCGCCCGAGCAGGTCGCGCGCTGCGTGGACGAGGTGGGCGTGGGTTTCATGTTCGCGCCGCGCCACCACGGTGCCATGAAGTACGCCATCGGACCGCGCCGGGATATGGCCGTGCGTACCATCTTCAACCTGCTGGGACCGCTCACCAACCCGGCGGCCGCGCCCAACCAGGTCATCGGCGTCTTCGACGCCAAGTGGCTCGAACCCGTGGCTCAGGTCCTTCAGCGCCTGGGCAGCGAGCATGTCCTGGTCGTGCATGCCGCGGATGGAATGGACGAGATCAGCATCGGCTCCCCGACCCACGTCGCCGAGCTCAAGGACGGCGAGGTCACGAGCTACACGATCAGCCCGGAGGACTTCGGCATCGCAAGCGCGGACACTTCGGTCCTGGTGATCGACAGCGCGCCGGCTTCGCTGGCCGTCATCCACAACGTCTTCGACAACCATCCCGGCCCCGCGCGCGACATCGTGTTGCTCAACGCCGGCGCCGCGATCTATGCGGCCGGACTGACCGATACCCTGGCCGGCGGCATCGACCGCGCCGCCGAAGTCATCGCCGACGGCTCCGCACGCGTCAAGCTCAACCGTTTGGTGGAAGTCAGTAACGAACTTGCTTAACCACAGAGGACACAGAGGCACAGAGACATAGAGTTATTTTCGCCCAGACAAAAGACCGGTAGTCTCGCTGAAAGCCGCGACTACGCGGCTCGCGTTCCAGTGATCCGATTTGTTTGTCTGCTTAATCTCCGTGTCTCGGTGTCCTCTGTGTTTTTTCCAGGGCACTTGATATGCGCGATACGCCGGATATTCTGAAAAAGATATTAGACCGCAAGGCCGAGGAGGTGGCCGAGCGTCGAGCGGCGCTGCCGCTGGAGGAGCTTCGTGCGCGCCTGGCCGACGCTCCGGCGGTGCGGCCGTTCGTGCAGGCCATTCGCGCGCGGATCGACGCCGGCGGGGCGGCGGTGATCGCCGAGATCAAGAAGGCCTCGCCGAGCAAGGGCGTGATGCGCCCGGATTTTCGCCCGGCCGAGATTGCGGCGTCCTACGCCGGCGGCGGCGCCACCTGCCTGTCCGTCCTCACGGATGTTGATTTTTTCCAGGGCGCGGACGCGTATCTGCAGCAGGCGCGTGCGGCCTGCGGGCTTCCGGTCCTGCGCAAGGACTTCACCATCGACCCCTATCAGGTTGTCGAGGCGCGGACGATCGGCGCCGACTGCATCCTGCTCATCGTGGCGGCGCTGGACGACGAAACGCTGCAGTCGCTGGCCGCGGCCGCCGACGAGCTGGGCATGGACGTACTGGTCGAGGTCCACGACGAGCACGAGCTCGAACGGGCGCTGCGCCTGAATACTCCGCTCGTCGGGATCAACAATCGCGATCTGCGCAGCTTCGAGACTCGCCTGGAGACGACCCTGGGGCTGCTGGAGTCCATTCCCGCCGATCGGACCGTGGTGACCGAGAGCGGTATCCATACGCCGCAGGACGTGGCGCGGATGCGCCGCCACGGTGTGCATGCATTTCTGGTGGGGGAGGCGTTCATGACGGCGCCGGATCCCGGCGCGCGGCTGGAGGAGCTGTTCGGCTAGGGCAGGGGCTGCGAGAGGTCGGGCGGCGGCGTCAGCGTGTGCCGAATACGACGATGGTCTTGCCCTTGACGGAGATGAGGCCCGACTCTTCCATGGTCTTGAGCACGCGGCCGACCATCTCGCGCGAACAGCCCACGATGCGGCCGATTTCCTGACGGGTGATGCGGATCTGCATCCCGTCGGGATGGGTCATCGCGTCCGGCTGCTTGCACAGGTCCAGCAGCGTGCGGGCGACGCGGCCGGTCACGTCCATGAAGGCCAGGTCGCTGACCTTGCGGCTGGTCACGCGCAGGCGCATCGCCATTTGCGAGGCCATGGCGAACAGGATATCGGGGTGTTCGTGGTAGAGCTGGCGGAACTTGGCGTAGCTGATCTCCGCCACTTCGCATTCGGTGCGGGCGCGGACCCAGGCGCTGCGCACGGCCTGCTCGCCGAACAGGCCCATCTCCCCGAAGAAGTCGCCCTTGTTCAGGTAGGCGAGCACGATTTCGCGCCCTTCCTCGTCCTCGATGAGCACGCTGACCGAGCCCTCGATGATGAAGTACAGGACGTCCGGCGTGTCGCCCGCGTAGATGATAATGCTCTTGCCCGGATACCGGCGCCGGTGACAGTGCTCCAGAAATTTATCGAGCGAGGCGATCCCGGTTTGCTGGGGCGCTTTCACAGACATGTTGATCCCTGTACGGTTCTGACGTAGCGTCAGCGCCTATGGTATACCAGCGTACCCTATAGTAGGCAAGATATCCGCCGTCGGGTTGCGCATTTTGTGGAAAAGTTCATTTTTTCGGGGAGTTTGCGATGAAGGGCCGTATCAGGTGGGTGCAGGATGCCATGTTCGTCGCCGAGTCCGGCAGCGGCCACAGCGTCGTTTTGGACGGTCCCCCCGATGCCGGCGGGCGCGATCTGGGCATCCGGCCGATGGAGATGCTGCTGTTGGGCATGGGGGGCTGCACTGCCTTCGACGTCGTGCACATCCTGCGCAAGGCTCGTCAGCCGGTGACGGACTGCGTCGCCGAGCTTCAGGCCGAGCGAGCCGAGACCGACCCCAAGGTCTTCACCCACATCCACGTTCATTTCATGGTCACGGGCAAGGGTCTCAAGGAGGCTCAGGTCAAGCGCGCGGTGGAGCTGTCGGCCGAGAAATACTGCTCGGCCTCGATCATGTTGAGCAAGGCGGTCGAGATTACGCACGACTACGAAATACGCGAAGCCGAATGAGGAGTTGGGCCGCGCGCAGACAGGGAGGGTGCACGTGAGCGAGGGACAGGCGGCCTTTCGAACGCTGGTCGATGACTACTATCGTGCGTGGTTCCGGTTTCACCCGGAGGCGGCGGTGGACGTGGGCGTCGAGGGCTACAGCCACCTGCTGCGCCCCTACGGCGACGACGACCACGGCGCTTTGGTCGCCCTGCAGGAGAAGCTGCTCGCCGCCCTGGACGAAGTCGACGTCGGTGAGCTCGATGCCGACGCGGCGCTGGACTACGAGGTCCTGCACGGCGCGGCACTGCTCGAGCATCACGAGCTCATCGAACGCGACTGGCGCTATCGTGACCCCACGGCCTATGTGCCGGTCAACGCCATCTACCAGCTGACGCTGCGCCCGGTGGCCGATCCGGGGGCGGCCCTCGAGGCGCGCCTGGGTGCGATCCCGGGTTACCTGCGCGGGGCCCGCACGCATCTGAGTGCCTCTCCCGAAGCGATTCCGCCCCTGTGGGTGGAGGCGGCCGTCGCCGAGTCGCGCAGTGGCGTGGAGTATCTGCGCGCACTGCATCGCCATCCCGAGATCGAGCGCCTGCACCTGGACCGTCCTCTCGATGAGGCCGCTCATGCGCTCGAGGATTTCGCGCATTATCTGGAGCGCGAGATCGCCCCGAGGGCCGGCGGCGAGGTCGCCTGCGGCCGGGCTCACTACGAGCGCCTGCTGCGCTACCGTCATTTCCTGGACATCGACGCCGATCGCCTCCACGCGCTGGGCCGGCGCCTGTATGACACGACCCTGGCCGAGCTCAAGGCCGTGACTCGGGAGCTGCGCGGCGACGAGGACATCGCGGCGATGAGCGCCGAGCTGCCCGCGAACTACCCGGCCGGCGGCGACCTCGTCGACAGCTACCGCCGGGAGATGGAAGCGGCACGTGCCTATGTGGCCGAGCACGGGTTGGTCAGTCTGCCGGACGTGGAGCAACTGCGGGTGGTGGAGACGCCGGTCTTCCTGCGTCATCAGATCCCGTTCGCGGCCTATCTGGAGCCTACGCCGACCGACCCCCACCAGCGCGGCCTGTATTACGTTACCCCGGCGGCGGACGAGGTGGCCCTGGCCGAGCACAACCGCGTGAGCCAAGGCCATACGTGCGTGCACGAGGCCTGGCCGGGCCACCACCTGCAGTTCGTGACTGCCAACCGTGCGCGCCCCTCCTCGACCCTGCCGCGCCTGCTCAACCCCTCGGCGACGCTCTACGAGGGCTGGGCTCTGTACTGCGAGCAGCTGATGGTCGAGGAGGGTTTTCTCAGCGAGCCCGCCTCGCGCTTCGTCCTGCTCAAGGACCGCCTGTGGCGGGCGCTGCGCATCATGATCGACGTCGAGCTTCACTGCCGCGGCCTGAGCGTCGAGGCCGCCATCGAGCGTATGTCAGAGTCGCTCGGGTTTACCCCGACCCAGGCGCGCGGCGAGCTGACCTGGTACAGCCTGGCGCCGTCGGTGCCCATGGGCTATGCCACGGGGTGGGCGCTCATTAACGCGGCACGTACCCGCCTGCGCGCCGTGGAGCCGGGTCTGTCACTGCGCGATTTTCACGACCGCCTGCTGGGCGCCGGTTCGGTCGGCCTGCCCCTGGTCATCCGGTCCAATTTCGGTGCGCCTTTCTGGGACAGCGTGGCGCGGGAGGTCTTCGACGCCTCCGCAGTCGAGCCAAATTGAGCTACAATGCCACTTTTCCGGGGACTGTCGAACGTCCGCCAGTACGGCCCGCGCGGGCCGTTCGAACCAGCGAAGAGGGACGGTCGCCATGAGCGCCGCAAGACCCAGACCGACCACGGGTATGCGCCACGTCGCGCTGCACACCCGCTCCTTTGAGGCCTGCGAACGTTTCTACGTCGATCTCCTCGGCATGAGCGTCGAGTGGCGTCCCGACCCCGACAACGTGTATCTGACCAGCGGCAACGATAATCTTGCCCTGCACCGCACCGATCGGGACTTCTCCGGGCCGCAGCACCTGGATCACATCGGTTTCATCATTGACAGCCCCGAGCAGGTCGACCTCTGGTACGCGTATCTGCGCGAGCACGACGTGGTGATGCACACCGAGCCGCGTACCCACCGCGACGGGGCACGCAGCTTCTACTGTCAGGACCCGGACGGCAACACGGTGCAGATTATCTACCACCCGCCGCTGGCCGGAGCGGATGCCTGAGACGGTCTCGACGAACGCATGGCGCCCTTGGCTGCGGCGCCCCGGTGCGTTGCCGCAGGGCCTTTATTTTACAGGTGAATCAGGCATAATACCGGCCCCTCACCGCCCGAGCGGGGGACCGACGTTTTTGGAGGCGCGGCGCCGATGAAGCCTGTCAGCAAAAAGCTCAAGCTGCATGGATTCAACAATCTGTCCAAGACGCTGAGCTTCTACATCTACGACATCTGCTACGCCGAGACCCCGGATCAGCAGCAGGGCTACATCGAGTACATCGATGAGGAGTACAACGCCGAGCGTCTGACCAATATCCTGACGGACGTGGCGGACATCATCGGCGCCAATATCCTCAATATCGCGCGCGAAGACTACGACCCCCAAGGCGCCAGCGTCACCATGCTGATCTCCGAGGAGCCCATTCCCTCGGAGGCGATTCACAATCCCGAGGCGCCGGGCCCGCTGCCCGATGCCGTGGTCGCCCACCTGGACAAGAGCCATATCACGGTGCACACCTATCCGGAGAGCCATCCGGACTACGGTATCAGCACCTTCCGGGCGGACATCGACGTCTCGACCTGCGGGCGCATCTCGCCGCTGCGCGCCCTGAATTACCTGATCCACAGCTTCGAGTCCGACATCGTCATCATGGACTACCGCGTGCGCGGTTTTACCCGGGACGTGCGCGGCAAGAAGCACTTCATCGATCACAAGATCAATTCCATTCAGAACTTCATCGCGCGCGACACGCGCGAGCGCTACCAGATGTTCGACGTCAACGTCTATCAGGAAAATGTCTTCCACACCAAGATGATGCTCAAGGAGTTCGAGCTCGACAACTATCTGTTCGGCCAGAACGAGGAAGATCTGTCGCCCAAGGTGCGCAAGACCATCCGCAAGCGCCTGCAGCGCGAGATGCTCGAAATCTTCTACGGGCGTAACGTCACGAAGGTGCCCACGGATTAAGAAAGTCGGCAGTTTGCAGTCGGCAGTTGGCAGAATGACTGCGTGAGGCGTGAGGCGTGAGGCGTGAGGCGTGAGGCGTGAGGCGTGAGGCGTGAGGCGTGAGGCGTGAGGCGTGAGGCGCTAAGCTCTTGCTTGTAACTTGTAACTTGTAACTTGTAACTTGTAACTTGTAACTTGTAACTTGTAACTTGTAACTTGTAACGCGCGTATTTTATTTGACGACGTTGTCGTCAAATAAAATACGCGGTCCTGGTCATTACCTTCGAGGTCAGCTGCATCAGGTCGCGCACCGGCTTGGGCAGGGAGGCGCCGCCGGCCTTCAGCGCCGTGGTGGCGTGCTGGCCCTCGTCTTCCTTCATCTGCTCCAGGATTGCGCGGCTCTTGGTGTCGTGCTCGGCGATTCGTCCCAGGTGTTCCTCGAGGTGGCGTACCACCTGGTACTCGGTTTCCGCCACGAAGCCCAGGCTCCACTTGTCGCCCGCCAGGCCGGCCAGCGCGCCGATGGCGACCGAGCCCATGTACCACGCGGGTGAGAAGTAGCTGGTGTGCGTGCCCAGCTCCTGGCAGCGCTGCTCGCACCAGGCCAGGTGATCGTTTTCCTCCAGCGCGGCCCGCTCCATCTTGTCGCGCACCTCCGGCAGGCGCGCCGTCAGCGACTGGCCTTCGTACAGGCCCTGCGCGGCCACCTCGCCGGCATGGTTGATGCGCATCAGGCGCCCGGCCAGGTCCCGCTCGGCGGCGCTGAGCTCGCCTTCCGCGACGGACTCGGCCGGGTTGGGGCGCTCGGTGACCGCCGGGCGGCCGAACACGGTGCGCAGCCCCGTATCGAAGTGCATCAGCAGGCGGTCGAGCGGCGTGTAGTTGCGGGTGGTCATGACTTTAAAGATACCGCAGAGGTGGGCGGCGATCCAGATGGAATCTCGTCGCGTGTGGCCGCGCAGTCGTATTGTTCGTATGCTGTATTTAACCACAGAGGACACCGAGACACAGAGATCAAAGCCAATTCGTATCACTGAAAATCTTCAGTGTACTCTGTGTCTCTGT
>DATFLL010000129.1:0-32153 GCA_035267785.1 Gammaproteobacteria bacterium
CCCCGGCACGCGCGAGCAAACGCCCGCGGGCCACCTCGCCCGGGCACGTGACCTGCTCCATGCCGGGCACCGTGGTGGACGTCGTGGTCAACGTCGGCGATACCGTCAGCCCCGGCGACCCGGTGCTCATCGTCGAGGCCATGAAGATGGAAACCGAAATCCAGGCCCCGATCGCCGGCAAGGTCACGGCCGTGCACGTAACCAAAGGCGACCGCGTCAACCCCGACGAAGCCCTCGTCGAATTGGAGTAATAGCAAGCGAGTCGTTAATAACACAGAGGACACAGAGGCGCAGAGAACACAGAGAAAGCAATTTTTTATTTCTTGTGTTGCAGCCCCTAAGGTCTGACGGACTTTCGAGACTACCGTATCACCCTGCTCTGCGTTGCGTTGAACGGCGAGACCCGTATTATTCGATACCCCAGCGCCTGACGCGCCGGTTGCCCCGACAAACATTCAAAGACTCTGCGTCCTCTGTGTCTCTGTGTTCTCTGCGTTCCTTTCCAGAGCATTTCTAGGACACTACAGCGTTGATGTACAATCGACGCATGACTTCGCTGATTCTCGCTTCGACTTCGCCCTTTCGCCGCGCCGTGCTGGAAAAGCTCGGTATCCCCTTTTCGACCGAGGCACCCGAAACCGATGAGACACCACTGCCTGGGGAGACGCCCGAGGCGATGGTCGGACGCCTGGCCCATGCAAAGGCGGCGGCGGTGGCCGCACAGCGCAGCGAAGGATTGGTCATCGGATCGGACCAGGTCGCCGTCATCGACGGCGAGGTGCTCGGCAAGCCGGGGAATCACGAGCGGGCCGTAGCACAGCTGCGCACCGCCTCGGGCCGTGAGGTTACCTTCCTGACCGGTCTGTGCCTGATGAACGCCGCCACCGGCAACGTCCAGACGGAAGTCGTTCGTTTCGGTGTGGTCTTCCGTGAGCTAACCGACGAGCAAATCGAGAATTACCTGCGCCGCGAGCAGCCGTACAACAGCGCCGGCAGTTTCAAGTCGGAGGGGTTGGGAATCGTCCTGTTCGAACGTCTGGACGGCGAGGATCCAAACACGCTAATAGGCCTGCCGCTGATCCGCCTGGTGCGCATGCTCGAAAACGAGGGTATCGACGTCTTGGCAGGTCTCTAGCGTATCGGCAAAGCGATACGCTCTGGAAAGGAACGCAGAGGACACAGAGACACAGAGGGCGCAGAGATGGGCGAATATTCTACTATGTGCAGCCCCATTCTCGGTTGTGCGCGACCAGCAATCTATTGGTCTGTTTACCAACGCCAAATCCGATGCAGAACTGATGCGCGGCAACCCGCATTGCAAATCTAAAAAAATGCTTCCTCTGCGGCTCTGTGTCCTCTGTGTTACGAACGGCTCGCTTGCTGACATCTAGCGCAGCGTGGGTCCGTCGAGGTGCAGTTCGCTGCCCATGGACTTGGCCATTGCCGCGCCCAATCGATTGGTCAGACGATTGAAGAAGTCCGGGCGGACGGTATAGTCGACAATGTTCTTGGCGCCGATCACCTCTCGTGCCACGTAGCTCGAGCTGCCCATGGCATCGACGAGCCCGAGCTTCTTGCCCTCCTCGCCGGTCCACATCAGGCCTGAGAATAATGTCTTGTCATCACCCTTCAAACGATCGCCGCGGCCACGTTTGACCACATCGATGAACTGCTGGTGGATGTTGTTGAGCATCTCATGGACATGCTTGACCTCCTCGGGTTTTAGCGGCGAGAAGGGATCGAGAAAACCTTTGTGGGTACCTGCTGTGAACAGCCGGCGCTGTACGCCGAGCTTCTTCATGGTCTCGACAAAACCGAACCCGTTCATGATGACGCCAATCGAACCGACGATGCTGGCCTTGTCCGCATAGATCTTGTCGGCGGCGGACGCGATGTAATAGCCGCCCGAGGCGCAAATGTCGGTGACGACGGCGTAAATTGGCACCTTGGGGTGCAGCTTACGCAGGCGCCAAATTTCATCGTTGATGTAACCGGCCTGTACGGGACTCCCACCCGGGCTGTTGATCCGTAGAATCACACCGACGGTGTTACTGTCCCTGTAAGCCGCGCGCAAGGCGTTGATGACATTGTCGGCGCTGGCCTGGCTCTTGTCGGATATGACCCCCCGAATCTCGATCAGGGCCGTGTGCCGCCCCGTGGTGATCGGACCACCTCCGCGCTCGCTCGGCCAATACACAATGACCAGCAGCAGGATAAGATAGGCCATCAAAAGTGATTTGAAGAAGATGTTCCACCGACGGGTGCGCCGCTGCTCGTTCAGGGCGGCAAACGACAGGCGATTGATGAGGTCGCGCTGCCATTCGACCTCGCTCGACGGGGCACCGGACTGGCCGCTGGTGGATGGAGAACTGGGTTCGTTTTCGCTCATGGTGCTATCCTTCAGCGGATGGTCGAACGTTGTGCAGAGGCACGGGCTCGCCCCGACACCCGTGGATCAGATTTATAACATAGCCCGTATCATGACGCCGCGCGCCGGTCCTGCGCGCCGCCGCGCAGCCACTCGCCCATCGCCGCGACACTGTCGACGCAGCCGCGGGGACCGCAGCGCAGCAGGCGCTCGCGCGTATGCACGCCATAGGTGACAGCCAGGGCGTGCGTGCCGGCGTTGTTCGCCATCAACATATCGTATTCGGTATCGCCGATCATCAGGGTCTCGCCCGGCTCCGCCCCCAGCACATCCATTACGTCGAGCAGCATCTGCGGGTTCGGTTTGGACAGGGCCTCGTCGGCACAGCGCGTATACGCGAACAGCTCGCCCAATCCGCTTTGCGCCAGGGCCTGATTCAGACCGGAGCGCCCCTTGCCCGTGGCCACCGCCAGCAGATGACCCCGCGCCGACAGATCCTCGAGCAGTTCGCGCACCCCGGCGAAAAGCGGAGTCGGGGTCTCGTTGGCCTCGAGGTAATGGTGGCGATAGCGAGCGGTCAGCTCGCGGTGCAGGATTTCGTCGGCCCCCGGAAAAAGCGTATCGACGGCCTCACGGAGGCCGAGACCGATGATGTTGCGCAGTGCGTCGTCGTCTCGGTGCTCGAGCCCGAGGTCGTCGATCGCGGCGCCGAGGCAGGCCAGAATTCGCGACTCGGAGTCCATCAAGGTACCGTCCCAATCGAAGACCAGGAGCTTCAGTTCATCATTCATTTGCTGCGTTCCAATGCGTCCAGGACGCGGTTGAGGTCGTCGTCCAGAGGCGCGTTGACCTGGACGGGCGCACCTCCCTCGAGCTCGAAGCCCAGGGAGCGGGCGTGCAGGAACAACCGCTTCAGTCCCAGCCCCGCCATGCGCCGGTTGAATTCGGGGTCGCCGTATTTATCGTCGCCGGCAATCGGATGTCCGGCGTGGGCCGCATGCACCCTCACCTGATGGGTACGCCCCGTGATGAGGCGTACCTCCACCAGGCTGGCATCATCATATATGGTGAGCGGCTTGAACAAACTCAAGGCCGCCTTACCGGCCGGGTCGACCACGACGATACGCTCGCCCGACTTGAGCACGTTCTTGTGCAGCGGGGCCTCGACACGCCGGGGGCCGCCCTCCCAGCGCCCCTTCACCAAGGCGAGGTAGCGCTTGTCGACGCCCTCTTCGCCCTCGCCGCGCAACAGCGCGTGCAGCGCACGCAGGGCACTGCGCTTTTTGGCGATCACCAGGCAGCCCGAGGTCTCCCGGTCCAGCCGATGCACGAGCTCGAGGTAATGGGCCTCGGGGCGCAGTGCACGCAGGGCTTCGATTACGCCGAAGCTCAGGCCGCTGCCACCGTGCACAGCGAGGCCGCTGGGTTTGTTCAGCACCAGCAGCCTCTTGTCCTCATAGAGGATCGCCGCCTCGAGCTCGTCGAGCACCCGTTGGTTGGGCCGCGCGGGCGTGCGGGGCTCGCCGAGGCGCACCGGCGGGATGCGCACACTGTCGCCGGCCTGCAGCCGGTAGCTCGGTTTGATGCGCCCCCGATTCACCCGCACCTCCCCGCGGCGCAGGATACGGTAGATCAGGCTCTTGGGCGCACCCTTGAGTCGGGCCAGCAGGAAGTTGTCAATGCGCTGGCCGGCTGCATCGGGGCCGATTTCGAGCGTGCGCGGCCCCTGCGGGCTGCCGGAAGGGCCGGGCTGGTTGGGTTCATCGGGGGCGGTCATGCGGGCCGATCATAGCAGTTTATTAAGCAATTGATGCACTTGCCGAAGGTTGCTATAGTAAGGGCGCCCCCCAAATGGGCCCGGAAAGCGGGCCTTTCCGTGGTAGCACGGGTCGGTTGGGGACCAAAACGGTTTCTTATGCGGCATCCGCCTGCTTGTGGATGTCTGATATGAACGCGGTGCCGTCTGGACGCAGTGATGAACTGCCCGCCGGCGCTGCATCGAAATTGCGCTCCCATGGCCTCTGCGAACTGGTCATGCCGGGTAAGGCCGCTTCGGCGGCCCAACTAAAATCAGGTTTGTCCGTTATGTGCATCAGGCGCCCTGCAGTGCCGGCCCATAACTTCCGACCTGGCGAACCCGCGGCCTGTATAGGGACCGTGGTCGAGCGCCGGAGAACATTAAAAAATGAAGAGAATGTTGTTCAACGCAACTCAACCCGAGGAGTTGCGTGTCGCCCTGGTCGATGGCCAGCGTCTGTACGATCTCGATATCGAGACCGCCGCCAAAGAGCAAAAGAAGTCCAATATCTACAAGGGTAAGATCACCCGCGTAGAACCCAGCCTCGAGGCCGCCTTCGTCGACTACGGCGCAGAGCGCCACGGTTTCCTCCCCCTCAAGGAAGTTGCCCGCACGTATTTCGCCTCCGGCGGCGAAGGCGGCGGCCGCGTCAATATCAAGGACGCCCTGAAGGAAGGCCAGGAAATCGTTGTCCAGGTCGACAAGGAAGAGCGCGGCAACAAGGGCGCCGCCCTGACGACCTTCATCAGTCTGGCCGGGCGTTATCTGGTCCTGATGCCGAACAATCCGCGCGCCGGCGGTGTCTCGCGCCGCATCGAGGGTGACGACCGCTCCGATGCCCGCGACGCCATGAGCGGCCTGGAAATCCCCCCGGACATGGGCCTGATCCTGCGCACCGCCGGCGTGGGCAAAAGCACCGAAGAGCTGCAGTGGGACCTGGACTACCTCCTCCACCTCTGGTCGTCCATCGATCAGGCCTCCAAGGAGCGTGCCGCCCCCTTCCTGATCTATCAGGAGAGCAACCTGATTACGCGCGCCATCCGCGATTACATGCGCAACGACATCAATGAGATCCTCATTGACGAGCCGGGCATCTACGAGCAGGCCCGCGAATTCATGTCACAGGTGATGCCGCACAACCTGAACAAGGTAAAGCTGTACCAGGATCCGGTCCCGCTGTTTACCCGCTATCAGATCGAAAGCCAAATTGAGTCGGCCTTCCAGCGTGAGGTACGCCTTCCCTCGGGCGGGTCCATCGTCATCGACCACACCGAGGCGCTGGTTTCGATCGACATCAACTCGGCACGGGCCACGAAGGGCGGAGACATCGAGGAGACCGCCCTGAACACCAACGTCGAGGCTGCCGAGGAGATCGCCCGCCAGCTTCGCCTGCGCGACCTGGGCGGGCTCATCGTCATCGATTTCATCGACATGACGCCCGCGCGCAACCAGCGCGAGGTGGAAAACCGCCTGCGCGACGCCCTCAAACAGGATCGGGCCCGCGTCCAGCTGGGTCGAATCTCGCGTTTCGGCCTGCTCGAGATGTCGCGCCAGCGTCTGCGTCCCTCGCTGGGCGAGTCCAGCCAGATCGTCTGCCCTCGCTGCAAGGGCCAGGGCACCATTCGCGGCGTCGAATCGCTCGCCCTGTCGGTGCTGCGCATCGTCGAGGAAGAGGCGATGAAGGAGAAGACGGCCAAGGTCATCGCCCGCCTGCCAACCAACGTCGCCACGTTCCTGTTGAACGAAAAACGCGGCGTCATCGGCGAGATCGAGCAGCGCCAGAAGGTCGCCATTGTCCTGGTGCCCAACACCTGGATGGAGACCCCCCAGTACGAGGTCGAGCGTATTCGCCTGAGCGACGAGGCCGCCGAATCGGATCAATTCAGCTACGAACTGGCCACGCGCAAGGAAGAAGACTACGTCACGGCGACGGCCGCGGCGGAGCGCCCGGCCGCCGAAGAGCCGGCGGTCAAGGCTGTACCGCCGTCTGCCCCGCGCCCGGTGGCCGCACCGGCCCAGCCGGCGCCAGCGAGCCCCGGCCTGGTGCGGCGCCTGTGGACCAGCCTCTTCGGACCCGCCGCTCCCGAGGCCACTGCCGGCAAGGGCGAGCCCAAGGCCAAAGCTGACGCCAAAGGCGGTGCAGGACGCGAGCGCAAGCCGCAGGAACGCCGTGGTCGCAGCGAGCGCGGCGCGGAGACTCAGGGCCGCGATCAGTCCCGGAGTCAGGGACAGCGCGGTCGCGGCCAGTCATCGTCGCGCCGCGGTGGCCAAGGTCAGCAGCAGGGACAGACTCGCCGCTCCGGTGGCAATGGCGGCGGCCGTAAGGGCAGCGAGCGGCCCGCGCGCGGCGAACGGACCAGCGAAAAGACCCCTGAGAAGAGTGCCGAAAGCGCCAACGCCAAACCGGCGGCGGAAGACAAGCGGACGACCGCGGACAAGAACGCGCAGCCGCAACCGAGTCCGGCGGCGACCGCCGCGCCTGCGCCGGAAGGCCAACCGAATACCGAGACGGGCGGCGAATCCAAGCCGCGCAGCGAGCGCTCGAGCAGCAGCAGCCGCCGCGGCCGCCGTGGCGGTCGCCGCCGCCGCCGCAGCGGTGCCAACGCTGAACAGGGCGCCAATCAGCCCGACGCTGGAAATGGCCAGAGCGAGGCCGAACAGGGCGATCGTGACTCGGGTGCAGCACAGGGCGCCTCCGCGCCCCGCGGCAACGGCGGTGAACAGCGCAAGAGCGACGAAGGCAACAAGCCCTCCGCCACTTCGGAAAGGACTGCTGCCCCCGACGGCAACGAGACCGCCCGCAGCGAAGTCCCCAGGGCCGACGCCCCGGCCGAAAAGACGTCCCCCAATGAGGCGGCGACTCCGCCCGAAGCACAAGGCGGCCAGCGTCGGGACTCGAAACCCCCTGTCGCATCCAAGGCACCGGCCCAAGAAAAGGAGAGCGGCGATTCGGGCGGTCCGGCTGCGGGCCAGACGGTCGCCCCCGAGAATCCCCAGCGCCCCGATTCGGACCGCGCGCCGTCGGGCGCCACCCAATCGAGTCCCAGACAGCCGGGCAGCGGCTCCAAGCCCGACACGCGAACGGACAGCAGCGCACCGTACACGGGCGCACCGAGGGCCCCAGCCGGCGCGAATCCCCCGCCCGCCAGTTCCACCAACGCGGCGGCGGCCCGCACGGGGTCGCCCACCTCCCCCAACCCGCGTGATGGCTCACCGGCGGGCGGCAGCGACGAACGTCGCCCGTCGGGATCGAGCAACGCGGCGTCGCACACCAATGCGCCGCCGGCTGATCGTCCGGCCGCGCGCAACGACCAGACCGGGAATGCACCGGCGAGCAGTCCATCGCCGGACAGGGCGCCGAGCGCTCGCGAGCCCGGCGCCTCCGCGGCGCCTGCAGCGACGCCGGCGTCCGGCGGCAACCCGCCCGCGCCCAAAACGGAGTCCGGCACGAACCGCGATCCGGATGCGCGCTGGTCCGGAGACCGCCCGTCGGGCGGTGCGCGGCCCGAGTCGACCGCTTCCCAAGAGCGCGATCCGGCGCCCGCCGGATCCAACGACAGTCCGGAACGGCGCGACGATTAACGAGAGCTCGTGTCCCCGGTCGGCTTCTGCCGCCGGGGGCCGACGCGACGAGCTCGTTTCAAAGCGAAACGCCCCCCTCGCATCGGCGTCTCTGGCCGAAAGTCACCGCGACGGCGGCGCTCAGCCCGAGGCGCATTGACCGGCCCTTTAACCGCCCAGGTGACGCCTGCGGATATCCTCGAGCAATCCGTGCGCGGCCGCTTCCACCATATCGAACACGTCCTCGAAGCCGCGCGGACCACCGTAATAAGGATCCGGAATCTCATTTCGATTCAGGTGCGGCGCGAAGTCCAAAAACAGATGCAGCCTGTCTTCGTAGCCTGTCGGACACAGATCAACCAATATGTCATGGTTGTCGCGATCCATGGCCAGTACGTAGTCGAAGACCTCGAAATCGTCCCGGCGCACGCGGCGCGCTCGCAGATCGGCCAGATCGATGCCGCGGCGGCGCGCCGTTTCCTGTGCGCGCCTGTCGGGCGGCTCGCCGACATGATAGGCATGCGTGCCTGCCGAATCCGTCTCGATGCGGTCGGCCACGCCTTCGTCCCGCAGGAGCTTACGGAAGACCCCTTCGGCGGTCGGCGAACGGCAAATGTTGCCCATACAGACGAACAGGACACGAACGGAATCACTCATCGGAAACTACACACTCTGGTTACTTCAAGGCGGGCGATATTGTACCAGATTGCCGCCTTGGCCTAACCGTCACTCTGTCGCCAGCCGCGCACCCTTCACACTGCCGCCCGGGAAGAAATATCTGCGTATCAAATAGTCGACGGAGAGTTTGCCCGGTCCGCGCACCAGGAAGATCAACAGCAGCAGCCCCCAATAGAAGTGATCCTTGTGTCCCACTTCAGAAAGATCGGGATACGAGATCACGGCCACGATATTCAATATAAACAGGCCTGCCGTACCGAAACGGCTCGCCAGGCCAACGGCCAGCAGCGCCGCGCCGCCGAGCTCGACGGCCGTGGCCAGGGCGGCGGCGGTATCGGGCGACAGCCACGGCACCTCGTAGACGTACGTGAATAGATTGACCGTACTGTCCCAAGTCGTAATCTTGGTCAAGCCGGACTTCCAGAACACGCTGGCCAGCCAGAGCCGCGCGCCCAGATCCACGACCGGTGTCAGAAATTCCAGGCCGCGGATGGCCCACCTCGAAAGCTCAATTGTGCGCGACAACGCTGACATAGTCGTACTCCCCGTTCGATTTAAGAGTTGATACCGTCACAACGCCGGCGACACCAGGTCTACCAAAATAGATTCACGAATTAGTCCCGAGAAGACGGTTTCAACGTCGAAATCGGCCGCGGCCGACACTGCGTCATCGCAGGCCTCACCGAATGTCCGATCGTCGGCCAGTGCCTGCAGGAAGGCCCACTCGCCCGCATTCAGAGGCCGCAGTTCCACTCGTCCGCCGCGGCGTTCGACCAACGAGCGCATGCCGCCGCTGTTCAGGTCCACGCATTCGTCGCCCTCATAGCCGGGCTGGTTGACCTGCCAGATACGGTGAACCGGATAGCGTGACTCGAAAAGGCCGCTGGCCGGATGGAGCCTGAAGCGAAGGGACTCGTAGTGCGAGGGCGGCACATGCGCCAGGCGTTCCAGTGACAGCGGCCCATGATTGGGTCCGTGGTAGACACGGTGGACCAGCCATTCGAGCCGTGCCGTATCGGGCAAATAGACGAGCGATGAGGCTGGCGGAAATTCGGGCAGAAAGTCGGCGAGGTGCTCGCCGAGCCGATTGAGATCCCCGGCCGGCGAGCCGTAACGTCGCAGGTACGCCTCGGCGAGATAATCGAAAAATTCCGCGCCTACCAGTCGCTCGATGACCGAGTAGATGACACGCAGTGCCTCGCGCTGATTCGTGAATACGTTGTTGCGATAGATGCCAATCCGCCGGGCCGCCGTCACTCCGCCCGGGCGAATATCGCACATCAGGCCATCGACATCCCCGCCGAGGAGCGCGTCACTGAAACGCCTTTGCAGCTCATGCAACCCGGGCATAGGGAGCCTCCATTATCGTCTGCGCCTTGTCCGCCTCTTCGAGCAGGACGCTGAGCGCCGGAATATCCGTATCCCATTCGATGAGCGTCGGCACGCGACCGAAGCGCCGGACCGCCTTGGCGTACAGTAGCCACACCGAAGCGTCCACGCGTCGCCCATGCGTGTCGATGAGACAATCACCCTCGTCCTCATAACCCGCCAGGTGCATCTCCTCGACGGAGTCGACGGGAATCGCCGACAGATACGCCTCGGCATCGAAACCGTGGTTGCGGGCATTGACGTAGACGTTGTTGACATCCAGCAGGATTCCACAGCCGCTGCGGTGCGCGACCTCGGCCAGGAACTCCCACTCCGGAATGGTCGAGTGAGCGTACTGGAGATAGCTGGAGAGATTTTCGATCAGGATCCGACGACCAAGGTAATCCTGCACGTAGGCGATACGCTCGCTGATGTGCGCCAGCGCCTCCTCGGTGTAGGGCAGCGGCAGCAGATCGTTGAGATAGCGCTCCCCCACCGAACACCAACACAGGTGTTCCGAGACCAGCCCCGGTTCGTAGCGCGTAATCAATCCCTTGAGCTTGTCCAGGTGCCAATGGTTGAGCGCGTCGGTCGAACCCAGCGAAAGGCCGACACCATGTAGGCTCAGGGGGTAGTGACTGCGGACCTGTTCCAGGATCGCGTGCGGACCTCCGCCCTCGGCGAAGAAATTCTCGCTGTGCACCTCCAGCCAGGCGACCGGCGGGAGGGTCTCGAGCACGTCGCGATAGTGCGGGGTGCGCAACCCGATCCCGGCGCGCGCCGGGATCGGGTTCGCCTCAACACGCGATGCGGTTGAGCCCCTCATCGTCAGGCTCCCGGCGTGGTGCTGCCGCCGACGATCTTGTTGCAGGTGCCCTTGGGGACCAGAAGAAAGGACTGCTTGTCGCCGTCCTTGGTCGACTGCCCCGCACAGGCATGACCGGCACTCTTGGACGCGCAGTCGTTCTGGCCGGCCTTGGCAATGCCGTAGCATTTCTCCATCGGCGGCTTGTCGCCCGCGACCGCCGGAGCACCGGTCACTGCAACGGCCCCCACGGCAAGGGCGCTGGCAACCGCGGAACGCAAAAATTGACGCTTGTTCATTTCAGGCCTCCATAACAGTTTTCAACGACGGGGCGACATGCCCCGGCTGCTATGGCAGGCGCGCGGTGGACTCAGTCCTGAGGGTCCTCGTGCCGATGGCCCTGTTCCTGCATCGCCCCCCGTATCCGGCTGCGCGCCTCTTCGGACAGGCGCACCTGGGTACTGCTACCCGCCTCACCGCCTTCGGCGAGGCGTCGCGTCGCGGTCCGTAACACCTTCATCTGCTTGGAGAAATTTACACAGCCCTTGCAGATCATCAGGTGCGTCCTGACCTTGAATCGCTCCCAGTTGCTCAATCGCCTGTCCAGCGAAGCGGAGACCAGCTCCGAGGCATCTTTGCAGGAAATCATCTATCGGCTACCTCACGGCTGTCACCGTGCCAACCTGCCTCCAGGCATTGCCGAAGGCCCACTCGGGCCCGATACAGCAACACCCAGCAGTTGGTCGCGGTGATCTCCAGTTCCTTACAGATTTCTTCGTTGGACAGGCCGGAAAATTCCTTCAGGGCAAAGATCCGGGCCTGCAGGACCTTCAGACGCTGCAGACATATCTCCAGGGCGTCCCAGAACCGGCCCTGCTCCAGACAGCTCTCCGGATCGCCCCAATCCTGCGGCCGGACAATCCAGTGACCGCGCGCGTCGAACAACTCGTCAATGCCCTCCTCCGTGCGCCGGTCCGACAAGCGCTCGATATCCTCTCGAGCCGACTCACGTACCTCCTTGCGAATATGGTCGACGATCTTGTGTTTGAGTATCCCGATCAACCAGGTCTTGACCGCCGCCTCTCCCGAATACCGGTCCCTCGCCTGCAGCGCGGCCAGCAGCGTCTCCTGAACCATGTCCTCGGCCAGCCCCGCATCATGAAGCTGCACCAGTGCGAATCGGAACAACTCGTCGCCGTACAGTTTGAGCCACTGCTCCGGTTCGCTGAGGGCCCCTTGGTCGTCCTTGGCGTTCTCAGTCACGGTATACGGCCTCTGGCATCTCGATGATGATCCGGACAAAACCGCCTACGCGGAGGCAGGCTCGAGCACGTTGGCGACAACGTGACGACGCCGCAGCGCCAGGACAAAGCAATAGGTTCCGAGGGCAGCGAGCAGGTGCTTGATGGAATGGCCGCTGAGCGATCCCAATTCATGGAAGATCGCCGCATCCCAGAGCTCCGCGAATTTGGATAGTCCATACAGCAGGAGCACGGCCCACAGATAACCGCTCGGGCGCATTCTCGCCGGATACAGGATCAGAATGAGCGGGATTAAGAGCATGGGCAGGAACTGTACCACGGCATACGGGCGCAGGTCGCCCGACCCATGCAGTTCACCGACATGCCAATAGACCACGGAACCAACACCCAATGCCAACAGCGGCAGCAGCGCTCGGCGGCCCGCATCGGCGCTGATACGCTCGCCCACGATGGCCGAGAAAAATGCCATGAACGCCACGGTCATGGGCAGTCGGTCCCAGACCAACGTCGCATTGGAGGGTGCCCAGTGGTAGTAGCCCGAACCGAAGGCAATGGCGCTGACGCCGGCAAAAAACGTCCAGTACACCGCTCGCAGTTCGGGCACGCCACTGACAAGCTCCCCGCGGGCCAACGTGCGCAAGCCCAGGAGCCCAACGAGCAGGAACGGCAAGTTGGATATCACATTCCAAAAGTTCGGAATCCCCAACAGCGCCCGATGGTCGGCAAAATGGTGGTAGGCCGGATCTTGCGGGACAGGGGGCACAAAGAACACTGCGGTCACTGCTGCCGCGACGATCACGACAAGAACAAGCGTTCTGGCTTGCACCCGAAAGGTCATCTCAATTCTCCTCATCGCCAGGGACGACCGCCCGACGCCATCGCCACTGTATCGAGCACGGTCGTCATGGGTTAGCGAACGGCTGTCGCTATCAATTCCACCTCATCCGTCACCTCGTCCAGGGTCTCGGCGACCTCGCCATCGAACACGCCCTTCTCCCGATACGCCCGCAGGATCGCAAGCACCGGTTTTGGCTGTGACGCCGAACAGTCCCTCAGCTTGTAGAATCCTCCGTAGACGGCGGCGAAGTAGGTCCTGCCATCAAAGGGCTTCGATACAGCCGAATCGATGCGTTGCCTGGCAGCGGCGACTGCACCCTCGGTGCAGCTGGCAAAATGAGCCTGGAGTCGATATGTCTTGGCGCGATGCGCGAGATCGAGCGATTCCACGAGCAGCGGCCTGGTTTCGAATCCGGGGTACCGCGTATAGAAATACCGCACGAGAAATCGCTCGCCCTCGACCTTGAATTGAAGGGGCTTCATCGGCGTGCAATCGGCGTATTTCCGGGTGGCGCCCTCCCGCTTGTCCCGGATCAAGATCATCGCATCGCCGCAGTCTTGCCAACGACCCAAGGCCGAACGACTGAACCGGCTGTCCCGACCGCGGCAGATTGTCAAAGCCGTCGCGGCATCAGAGTAGAGGACCGTATTGTAGCCCCCGCAAGAGGCGTCGGGGCCGCCGGCCGCCGCCGAGGCAACGGCCGATACGAGATAAAGCAGTACGCCTGCCCGCCTCATCGCAAGCCCTGCGCACCTTGAACATCGACCTGCGTGCCGACCGCCCGGGTCGAGCGCGAGGCGAGCGCAAACACTATCGCCGCGGCGAGCCACAGGCAAAACAGCGCCGCCCGCTCGTTGACGCCGGTGGTAACACCGGAAAATCCGACGTATTTAGGCCATCTGGTCGTCATGAGCAAATACGAAATCGGAGCCAATGCAAATACGACCGTTCCGAGTGCTCTGTCGAACACCGGCTTGTGGAGAGCGGTCATCAGTACGCCCACCAGCATCACGAACAGGATGGCGCTGTAAAAAAAGATCATCAGTCCCGCATCGTGGAAACTCTGGATACGAATCGCCCAAAACCCGGAATGCTTCAGCGCGGTCAACGATCGGGCCGTTTCCTTATAATGCGCCAGGGTCATGAGGCCGGCCGAGGCCGCCCCGGAAAGAGCCATCGCAATCGAGGCAAGATGACTCCCCCCAAGAATCGGATGCCGTGTCACCACGACGCCGACGACCAACAGCCCCAACGCGGAAAGCCATATGGATGCCGTTATCAGATACCCTTGCGGAGCGACGGCGGCATAGGTACTGATTTGGTCGGATATCCAACTCAGATGGCCTGCCCCGAGATGGCCGGTTATCATCGCCAGCAGCGACGCGGCCATGATGGACCAACCCACGGTAGTCAAGACTTTCATGAATCTGCAGTCGCCGGCCGACTCAGTCGGCGGTCGAATTCTCCCGATTTTTCCGTTAATAATACTGTGAATTGTCGGGTTATCAAACTCGCGATGATGGCTCTTGTCCGCCACCGCAGCGGGCAGCTGGCCAAATCCCAAAACCTGCCCCACCCGCTACGCTTGAGAGACAGGACAGCCTGAGCCACTATAGAGACATCATCCCAGGCTCCAGGACGCTTTTATGCCGCCCATCGATATCACACTGGATCAATTGCGCCGCATGATCGGGCTGCACGTGCGCCATGAGGGGATCGTGTGCGCGATTATCGAAGTGCTGGAGGATGGGCCGTCGCTGGTCCTGCAGGACCTTGGGCAGAGCACCACGATCCAGCCCAATCAGTACGGCGATGCGCGGCGGCGGGTTCCGGTGACGTACACCGTGCCGGTACTCACGCCCGAGCGCGATGAGCTGCATGCGGATTTTCTGGCCCTGGAGCTGGTCGAGGAAACCTAGACCGGGGCGACCCCGCTGAGTTGGGCCTCGGCCCTTTTGAGATCGGCCTCCGTATCCACGCCATGGGCCGGCACCTCGGCGGCCACATCCACGAAGATCCTCCCCCCGTACCACAGCACCCGCAGCTGCTCGAGCGATTCGGACTGCTCCAGGAGGCAGGGCGCACTGCGTGTGAACTCGGTGAGATAACCGGCGCGGTAGGCGTAGAGTCCGATGTGGCGAAAGTGAATCCCGTCGCCTTCGGGCAGGGCCTCGGTCGACTGAGCGAAGGCGTCCCGATGCCAGGGAATGGGGGCACGACTGAAATACAGTGCAAAGCCCTGCGCGTCGCGCACGACCTTGACGCAGTGGGGATCGAAGACCTCGGCCGATGAATGGATAGGCGAGCACAGCGTGGCCGCTTGCGCGGCCGTATGAACATTCAGGGCCTCGGCGACCTGGCGCAGCAGCAACGGCGGCATCAGAGGCTCATCGCCTTGAAGATTCACAACCAGGGCATCGTCCGGCCAGCCCAGGCGCTGCACCACCTCGGCAAGGCGGTCCGTGCCGGAGGCATGATCGGTGCGTGTCATGCAAACGTTGGCGCCGAACCCCTTGGCGGCCTCGGCGATACGCTTATCGTCGGTGGCGATCACGACCTCTGCCGCGCCGCTCTCCCGTGCGCGCGCATGGACATGCTGGATCATCGGCTTACCCGCAATGGGCAGTAGCGGCTTACCGGGCAGGCGCACCGATGCGTAACGTGCCGGGATGACGATGCGAAACTCCATCCGGGCCCGTCCCTAGACTTCTTCGTCCGCCTCGAGTTGACGCGCCTGGTCCTCGAGCATTACCGGGATATCGTCGCGAATGGGATAGGCCAGCCGATCGGCCTTGCAGATGAGCTCGGCACTGTCCTTCTTGTAAACTAGGGGACCCTTGCAGATTGGACAGGCCAGTATGTCGAGCAGTTTCTTATCCATGGTTTGAACTCTCCAGCAGCTTGAGCAGGTGCACACCGAAGGCCTCGTCGAGCTGGGCCTTCACGGGTACGTACCAGTAATGGGGACGCGCAAAGCGCCGACACTTCACCGCATCCTTCTCGGTCATGACCACAGGCTCGTCATCCCCGAAATCCAGATCGGCCTCGGTAAAGGGATGATGGTCCGGGAAGGGGTGCTCGTTCACCGTCACACCGTGGCTGCGCAGCATGTCGAAAAAACGATCCGGATTGCCGATCCCGGCCACCGCGTGGACAGTCTGCCCGCGCAGGCTCTCCAGTGGCCGCGGCGCCTCGCCGTTCTCCAGATGATGCAGCTCCTCTACCGTGTACAGCATACGGTATTCATTGTGCGCGGCAAGGCCGTTGGTTACCACGCAGTCGACCCGCTCCAGGCGCGAGACGGGTTCGCGCAGCGGCCCCGCGGGCAGACAAAAGCCGTTGCCGAAACGGCGCACGCCGTCGATAACGGCAATTTCCACGTCGCGGCCGAGCGCATAGTGCTGCATGCCGTCGTCGGAGACGATGACATCGCACCGGGCGTGCGCCAGCAGCGCCCGCGCCGCCGAAACGCGGTCTGGACCGACGGCCATCGGACAGCCGGTCCGCCGCGCGGTCAGCACCGCCTCGTCGCCGACCATATAGGGATCGGAGTCGGCACGCACCTGCTGCGGCCATCGCCTGGCGCGCCCGCGATAACCGCGACTGACGATCCCGGGGGCATAGCCCGCCTGCTTGAGCCGCCCCGCCACCCAGATCACCAGCGGCGTCTTGCCGGTGCCGCCGACGGTGATGTTGCCGACCACCACCACCGGCACCGGCAGGCGCGTCGTACGCAGCAAACCGAGGCGATAGAGCCAGCGGCGCAGCCACACCAGCGTGCAGAACAGCCAGCTGAGCGGGCGCAGCGCGAGACTCACCGCGGTACGGTTGTACCAGTGGCGTTCCAGGCGGCTCACCAGTCGTACATCCTCTTTAACAGCTCTTCGACGACCTCGGCACTGCGGCGCCGCTCCAACCACAGCCGCCGACGGCAGGCATCGCCCAGACGCCGCGCCTCGGGCGGACGCGTGCGGTACGCCTCCCAGCGCGCAAGACAGGCATCCATATCGGCATCGACCGCCCACGCATCGCCTGCCCCGCCCTCCTCCAGGGCGGACCGTTCTGCGCCGGGGGCAAAGCTCACCGGCACTCCCCCGGCCAGGGCCTGCCACAGCACCGCTCGCGGCGCGGCGGCCAGGTGAATCAGATCCGAGGATACCGACAAGGCCGGATACCAGCGCGGTTCGTCGGCCCAGATCAACGTGCCGGGCTCGGCCGGCTGGCGCGACCACCCGCTGAGACGCAGCACCGAGCCGCCAGTGCCGCTCAGCGCCGATTCGATACCCTCGGCGCCACCGTCGACCGACACGCACAACAGACTATCGGCGGACAGGGAATGCGCCCGCCAAACGCGAACGGCATCGACCGCGGAAGCCGCATCGGGAAAATGCATCCACGCCAGCATCGGTTCCGCCGCACCGCCCATCATGGCACGAAAGCTAGGCTCGACCTGAGCCTCGACCAATTGCGCCAGGGGATCGGCCGCCGGTGCCACAAAGCCGCACCGCCCACTCGCCTGCAGCGTCTCAGCCATGTCCGCATTGACCGGGTAACAGGCCTCGACCGGGCCGTTCGACGGGACGGTGTTGTAAGCCACCACGTGGACCCCGGCGCGTTCGGCCGCGCGCACCAGATTCGAGCCCGGCGCTGCATCCACGCAGACGACCCCAAGCAGCGGCGACAGACGGCTCAGCATGCGTTGCACGGCACGCGGCGCATCGCACGGGCCAAAACCGACTCCGATCTTTTTCATGCCCTTGAGACGCGCTTCGAGCGGTTCGGGGTAGTCTTCCTCGAAGGTAAGCACGAGGCGCACGTCGAGGCGCTTGTGGCGAAGAGCGCCGAGCAGCTCAGCCGCCAGACGCACCGAACGCTCGCTCGCCCCGGCCTTGAACCAAATGACCCGGCCCGTGCCTTCGGGTGCACGCACGTGCCCCCAGCGCGCGTTGGCGCGGGCGTGCTCGCCGCGCAGTCGGTCGCGCAGGCCGTGATACCAGAGCTCGAGCGGGGCGCTGCCGTAACCGCCGGAGGCACCAGTCGCTTCGGGCACCCGCTTAGACGGCATGGGGCTCGCGGAACTGCAAGCGGTACAGGGCGGCGTAGGCCCCGTCGCGGGCCAGCAGCTCGTCGTGTCGGCCCTGCTCGATGATGCGGCCGTTGTCGAGCACAACGATCAGGTCCGCCTTTTCGATCGTAGACAGCCGATGGGCGATGACCAGCGTCGTGCGATCGCGCATCAGGTCTTCCAGCGCAGCCTGGATGTGGCGTTCGGACTCCGTGTCCAGTGCGGAGGTCGCCTCGTCCAGAATCAGAATAGGAGCGTTCTTGAGCAGGGCGCGCGCTATCGCCAGGCGCTGGCGCTGACCGCCGGAGAGCAGCACGCCGTTCTCGCCGACGATCGTATTGAACCCATCCGGCAGACGTTCGATGAAATCCAGGGCGTGAGCCGACTGCGCCGCGCGGCGCACGTCCTCTTCGCTCGCCTGACCGAGCGCGCCGTAGGCGATGTTGTGAAGAATGGTGTCGTTGAACAAGGTGACGTGCTGGCTGACCAGTGCGATGTGCTGGCGCAGGCTGTCCAGGCGGATATCGCGCGTGTCGTGGCCGTCGATGAACACCCCGCCCTCACTGACCTCGTAGAAGCGCGGCAGCAGGCTGACCAACGTCGACTTGCCCGCACCGGAACGGCCGACGAAGGCGACCGTCTTGCCGGCGGGAATGTGCAGATCGACGTCGTGCAGCACCGTGCCCTTATCCTCGGCGTAGGCGAAGGACACACGCTTGAACTCGACCTCGCCGCGGGTCGTCTCCAATACCTGGGTGCCGTGATCCTGCTCCTCGTGCAGGTCGACAAAACCGAACACACTCTGCGCCGCGGCGATGCCCTGCTGAATGACGGCGTTGACCTGCGTGAGACGCCGCACCGGCTGCATCAGCAGCACCATGGCCGTAATGAACGAGACGAAGGTGCCTGCGGTGATCTCATCGACCATCGCGGGCAGCGTGGCCAGATAGACGATAACGGCGAAGGCAAAAGCGACCAGCAGTTGGATAAACGGCGTACTGAAGGACTGCGTGGCCGTGAGCTTCATCTGCTGGCGCCGGTTGTATTCATTGGCCCGTTCGAACTGCGCCTCCTCGTAGCTCTGACCGCCGAAGATCTTGATGACGCGGTTGCCTTCCAGGGCCTCCTCCGAGACATGCGAGACATCGCCCATGGACGACTGGATACGCCGGGCCAGCTTGCGAAAGCGCTTGCTGACGTAGGCCACAATCAACGCCAACACGGGTGCGATGACGACGAAGACCAGGGTGAGGAACGCGCTCTTGTAGAACATGAGTCCGAGCAGGCCGAGTATCGTGAACGTGTCGCGCACGAGCACCGTGATGGCGCTCGAAGAGGCGGTGGCGACCTGCTCGACGTCGTAGAGTATCTTCGACAGGATCACGCCCGACGATGTCGTGTCGTAATAGCCGGCCGGCAGGCGCAGCAGCTTGCGAAACATCGCCTCGCGCAGATCGCGGATCACGCGCCGTGCAATCCAGGTCATGCCGTAGGAGGAGAAGAACCCGCCGATGGCGCGCACCGCAAAGACACCCACGATCCCGTAGGGAATCCATTTGATGACAGTCGGGTCCTGGTGGATGAAGCTGCCATCGAGCATGGGCTGCATCAGCCAGGCGAAGGCCGCGTCCGTGGAAGCGTACACCGCCATGGCCACCACGGCACCCGCGAGTACGCGCCAGTAGGGCTTGACGTGCTTGAGCAGCCGGCGATACGCCGCCCCCGCCCGGTGTTCGCCACCCGGCGCACCGGCAGACTGTGCGTGTTGTCTCGCCATGGGGCGCTACTTTTCGTGTTTCTTCTTGGTCGCGAAAGTCAGACGGGTCAGACCGACCTGGCGCGCCGCATCCATGGCGGTGATGACGGCCTGATACGGCGTCTTGCGATCGGAGCTGATGATGAGCTGAGGGTTCTTGTGGTCGCCGACCACCTTGCGCAGGGCGCGCTTGAGCGTCTCGATATCGGTGTTGACTACCGCCTGCTGATTGATGAAGTAGCGGCCCTGGGCGTCGATGCCAATCTCGATGTGAAACTTCTTGGCCTCGAGCTGTTTGCCGCTGGCCTGCGGCAGATCGATGTTGATCTGGGACTCGCGGTTGAAGGTCGTCGAAACCATAAAGAAGATGAGCAGCAGGAACACCACGTCGATGAGCGACGTAATGTCCACCAGCGATTCATCCGTCCGCGGGCGGCGCAGGTTCATGCGGCCGCGTCCTCCCGGCGCTCCTCCTCGCGATCACCGTGCATGACCTCGACGATCTTCAGAGCGTCCTCTTCCATCTTCACTACCAAATCGTCGACCTTGCCGCGGAAATAGCGGTGGAACAGCAGCGCCGGGATCGCCACCGACAGGCCAGCGGCCGTGGTGATCAGGGCCTGGGAGATGCCGCCGGCCAATACGGTCGGGTTGCCCACGCCGTGGGTGGTGATGGCGGCGAAGACCTTGATCATGCCCACGACGGTACCGAGCAAGCCCAGCAGGGGGCTGACGGCCGCGACGGTACCCAGCGCGTTTAAGAAACGCTCAAGCTCATGGACCACCTGATGGCCCGTCTCCTCGATGCTTTCCTTCATGACGCCGCGCGAGTGATGGCGGTTGGCCAGGCCGGCCGCCAGGATGCGCCCGAGCGGGGAATTGGCGCGCAAGGCCTCCAGCTGCGTGCTGTCCAGGGTACCGTTCTTGTACCACTGCCAGACCTGGGCGACCAAATGTTTGGGGGCGACACGCTTGCGCTGCAGGGTCCAAAAACGCTCACCCACAATGGCCAGCGCCACTACCGAGCACAGCAGGATCGGAATCATCAGCCATCCGCCGGCCTCGATCATTTCAAACACGTCGCATGCCCCTTTCGCTGGCGATTGATAAAACTTGGCTAATGTAGCAAAGACCGCGCGGCCCTGAAAGGCCGTAGTCCTCATGGGGAATGCCAATAGCGTCGGTGTTCGCGGCGATAAACAAAGGGACCCGCCAGGCCGTGCGCCGAGCCCGACCCCAGGCGGAAGCCGATCGCGCCCCCGGCGGCCGAGTCCAGGCGCCGAGCCCCGATGGCCCGGTAGCGCTCGACCACCCTGGCGTTGGGAAAATGGTAGCGATTTCGATAGCCGACCGGAAACAGCACGTAACTCGGGTGCACGGCCCGAACGAAAGCGGGGCTGGAGGAGGTCTTGCTGCCGTGGTGAGGTGCGACGAGCACGTCGGCGGCCAGATCGCCCGCGCGCCCCACGCCACCGCGGCCGCCGGCCTGGCTGAGCAGGCGCCGCTCGGCCGGGCGTTCGATATCGGCGCTGAGCAGGACCCGATGGCCACCCGCGGAGATCCGCAGTACGCAGGAACCGTTGTTGCCCGCCCCCGGGCGGGGCACCAGCGGATTGAGGATCCGGAAATCCACGCCATCCCAGCGCCAGTGCTGGCCGCGCCGGCACGCCTCGACACCTCGTTGGAGTCCGGACGCGGCCCAATTCAGGCGTGCCGGTACGGAGCTGAGCACGCGGCCGGCGGGCACCGCGCGCAGCAGCGAACGGGCCCCGCCGATGTGGTCGTTGTCACCGTGGCTCACAATGAGCATATCGAGCCGGTGCCAGCCGGCGTGGCGCAGGAATGGCACGACGACGGCCTCCCCGGCGTCGAACCGGGCGCTGAACCGCGCCCCGGTGTCGAACACGAGGACATGCCGGTGCGTCTGGACGACGGCCGACAGGCCCTGTCCGACGTCCAGCAGAGTGAACCACGCCTCGCCCGGTCCGGGCCGCGGCGCCCGGGCCAGGACCAGCGGCGCGAGCAGCACCAGCCCCAGCCAGCGCCCCGGCAGGCCGCGCGGGCCCAGCAGCAGGGCCACACCCACCGCCGCCAGCGCGAGCACGGCCAGAAGCGTTCCAGCCGGCCCCACGGGCGCGGTCCATTGGGCGGCCGGCAGGGCGCCCAGCCAACCGAGCGCCGTCCACAAACCACCCACCAGCCAGGCGGTCAGTTTCAACAATGGGGTGCCCAGACCGACGCCGAAGGGGGTGCCCAACGCCGCCAGGGCGAGCCCGGTCAGGCTCAAGGGGACGATGACCAGGCTGACCAGGGGCACCGCGGCCAGATTGGCAAGGGGCGAGACCAAAGAGGCCTGCTGGAACTGCCACAGCAGGACCGGCAGCAAACCCAGCGTGACCACCCATTGGACGCGGCCCCACTGGTACCAGCGCGGACCGCGCCGCAGGCGCCCGGTCATGCCGTACAGGATGGCCGCCACCGCCGCATACGACAGCCAGAGCCCGGGCGCCATGACCGCCAGCGGATCGAAAACCAGCACCGCCAGCAGGGCGAGGATCAGTGTCCGGCTGGGGGTGACCGCGCGCTGGCTCAAAACGGCGACCGCAACCACCGCCAGCATGATCAGGGCCCGCTGCGTGGGCAGCGAAAATCCCGCCAGCAGGCTGTAAAGCAGCGCCGCAGCCAGCCCGGCCAGCGCGCCGGCTTTGGGGGCTGGCAGCCATAGGGCCGCGCGGGCCGAGCGGGCCCACAGACGTGCCGCGAGCAGCCAGACCAGGCCCGCGATGAGCCCGATGTGGAGCCCGGAGATAGCCAGCAGGTGACTCGTTCCCGTGCGCCGCAGGACTTCCCAATCGGCGTTGTCCAGCTCGCCGCGCTCACCCAGGGTCAGCGCGACGATGACCGCCCGTTCCCGCCCGCGCGGCAGCGCCGCCCGGATCCGTCCGCGCAGCCACTGGCGCACGGACTGGACGACATAGGAGGCCGAGGGTGGTCCCAATCGCTCGTTCTCGACGTGGGCCCGCACGTAGCCCGTGGCCCCGATCCCCCGCCGGAACAGCCAGCCCTCATAATCGAATCCGCCAGGGTTCATGAATCCGTGCGGGCGCTTGAGGCGCACCGTCAGCCGCCAGGGCTCACCGGCCCGCAGGCGCGGTGCGCGCCCGTACCAACTCAGACGCACCCGTCCCGGGCCGTCGTAGGAACGGTCTTTGTAGGACAGACGCTCTACGTCGAACTCGAAGCGCACGCTGTGGGCGTGCACCGACGGCAAGGTGGCGATATGTCCGGTCAGGGTGAGATTGCGCCCCTCGAGCTTGGGCGGCAGCGGATGCGGCACCGCCGAGTGCGCGGCCAGCAGTGTCCACAGGAAGCCTGCCCCGGCCCAGGCCCCCAGTCGTACGATGCCGCGCAGCGGTCCGCGTGGCGGATACAGCGCGAGCCACCCGAGGAGAGGCAGGGCGGCGGCCCAGGCCGCGGGCGGGAGGGCCGGCAGCTGCTGGAAAAACAGAATGCCGACGGCGAATGCGATCGTCCCTGAACGCATGATGGCACATCCTTTGTGCGCAGCGCTAAATGTTGGATAATGTCGCCCACCTATTGTGGGCGGCAGGCATGCCTAAGAAATTTATCAAACGTTTCATGCCGGATCACGCGGCGATTCGGCAACACAAGCATCTGCAAATCTTTGGCCGCCTACTCCAGGACCCCAACCTGTTCCACCTCAACCGCCGTTCGGTCTCGGGGGCATTCTTCTTCGGGCTGTTCATGGCCTTCGTGCCGGTGCCGTTTCAGATGCTGCTCGCCGCCGGCGCGGCCATTGTCGCGCGGGTCAATTTACCCATCGCCGTGGGCCTGGTCTGGCTGACTAACCCGGTGACCATGCCGCCGATCTTCTATTTCTGCTACAAGGTCGGAACCTGGATCCTGGGCGTGCCGGCTCACCGTGTGCACTTTGCCCTGACCTGGGAGTGGCTGACCGGCGAGTTGGGAGCCATCTGGCAGCCCTTCTTGCTCGGCTGCTTCGTGCTGGGGCTCGTCGCCGCCGTCGTCGGGTCGCTGACCATCCGCGGTCTGTGGCGTCTGCACATCATCCACCACTGGCAGCGCCGCCGCGAGGCCCGCCTCGCCCGCCAAACGAAAAATTAATTCACTTTAAGTTATTTATATAACTTATTGTTATATATCAATTGTTTTCAGCGTTCCGTCTTCGATGCCCAGCACCCGGTCCATCCGTTTTGCCAGCGCGGGATCGTGCGTGACGACAATAAAGCTCGTACCCAGCTCGCGATTGAGCTCCAGCATCAGGTCGTAGACCTGCTCGGCCGTCCGCCCGTCGAGATTACCCGTGGGCTCATCGGCGAGAACACACTGCGGGCGGGTCACCAGGGCCCGGGCCACGGCCGCGCGCTGGCGCTCGCCGCCGGAGAGCTCGCCGGGCTTGTGGCGCAGCCGCCCGCCCAGGCCTACTCGCTCGAGCAGCGCCGCTGCCTGCCGGGCCGCCTCCTTCGGGGCTGTTCCGCCGACCAGCAGCGGCATGGCTACGTTCTCCACCGCCGAGAACTCCGGCAGCAGGTGGTGAAACTGGTAGATGAACCCCAGGGTCCGGTTGCGGAGCCGACCGCGCTCGGCCTCGCCCAGGCCGGCGATATTGCGGCCGTCGACCCACACCTCACCGCCAGTCGGCCGATCAAGCCCGCCCAGCAGGTGCAGCAGCGTACTCTTGCCCGAGCCCGACGCCCCAATGATCGCCACACGCTCAGCGCCGCGCACCGAAAGGCTGATGTCGCGCAGTACCTCCACCGGCGCCGGCCCCTCCAGGTAGGTCTTGGCCAGATGCCGCGCCTCGACCACCGCCTCGGACGGCGGGGCGGCGCTCGCCGCCGCTTTATCGCCGGCGCTGCTCCCCACCCTACTCATAGCGCAGCGCCTCCGCCGGCTGGACCCGCGAGGCGCGCCAGGCCGGATAGACGGTGGCCACGACGCCCAGCAGGAAGGACACCGAGCAGATCATCCACACATCGCTCCAATGCAAGTCCGAGGGCAGCTCGCTGATGTAGTACACGCTCGGGTCCAGAAAGTGGATCCCGAACAGGTGCTCGATGAACGGGATGACGGTATCCAGATTCAGCGACAGACTGACCCCGCCGACCAAGCCGAGTATCGTGCCGATGACGCCGATCACGGTCCCCTGAACCATGAAGATACCCATGACGCTGCCCGGCGACAGGCCCAGCGTGCGAAGGATGGCAATATCGCTTTGCTTGTCGGTAACGACCATTACCAAGGTCGAGACGATATTGAACGCAGCCACCGCGACAATGAGCAGCAGCAGCAGGAAGATCATGCGCTTTTCGATCCCCACGGCCCGGAACCAATTGGCGTGCGACGAGGTCCAGTCGCGCACCCAGTACTGTGACAGCGGTCCCGCGGCGAGCTGATCGCGGACCTGGCGTGCCCGGAACAGGTCGTCGAGCTTGACGCGCACTCCGGTCACCCCGCCGTGGGTGCGGAACAGCCGTTGGGCATCCTGCAGATTGATGACGCACAGGGCACTGTCATATTCGTACATTCCGATATAGAAGATACCCACGACCGTAAAGCGTTTGAGCCGCGGTGCGATGCCCGCCGGGGTGACGTTCGCCGTCGGCGTCACCATGGTCACCTTGTCGCCGACATCAACACCCAAGGTGCGGGCCAGGTCCCGACCCAGGATGATCCCAAAGCGTCCCGGCTTGAGCTCGCTCAGCTGGCCCTGCGCCATCTTCGCGCCGATGCTCGAGACCTCAGACTCCATTTTCGGATCGACGCCGCGGATCAACACCCCGTTGACCCGACCGTCGTGCATCAGCATCCCCTCGCCGCGGATATACGGCGCCGTTCCAACGACATGGCGGTTCTGCTTGAGCAGACCCATGACCCGCTGCCAGTGGTCCAAATCCCCCTGATACGTCGTCACGGTCAGGTGGGCTACCATGTCCAGAATACGGGTGCGCACTTCCTTTTCAAAACCGTTCATCACCGACATAACCGTAATCAATGCAGTCACACCCAGCGCGATGCCGAGCATCGAGCTCATGGAGATGAACGAAATAAAATGATTGCGGCGTTTGGCGCGCGTATAGCGCAGGCCGACGAACAGTTCGAGGGGACGAAACATGGCTAGGGATTAAACCACAAAAGGCGCGTCAGCGGCCATTGAAATCTCCGCTACAAGCGGCGCATTTCAGGCCCGGTCATGCACGGCCGCCTTGGCCCTTCAACCGTACGGCTCAGCGCACCTGCCGATGCGCCTCCAACACATTGGGCAGTTGGCTGATGCGGTTGAGGATGCGGCTGAGCTGGTCGACGTCGGCGATCTCCAGTGTCAACGACATACGCGCGGTATTGTCCCGCTTGTTGGATAACGTATTGACCGCATCGACGCTGATCTTTTCGTTGGCAAGGATGGAAGTGATATCGCGCAGCAGCCCCGAGCGATCGATGGCCTCGACCTCGATCTCCACCGGGTAGGTGCCGTCGTTCGCCGAGCTCCATTCGACCTCGATGAGCCGGGCCCGCTTTTCGGCCGGCAGTTTCAGAATGTTCGTGCAGTCTCGCCGATGGATGGTTACGCCCTTGCCGCGTGTGATAAAGCCGATGATGGCATCGCCGGGTGCCGGGCGGCAGCAGCGAGCCATGTGGGTCAACAGATTTCCCACACCGTGGATGTGCACATCGTCGGAGGGAGCCCCGACACGCCGCCGGCGCGGGGCCGCGACGGCGATCTCCGTCGGCGGCGACTCGGGCACCGCAACCTCGCTGATGCGGTGCGCCAACTGTCCCGGCGTTACGTCGCCGCGCCCTATCGCCGCCAGCAGGTCGTTGACCTGCTCGAAACGCATCGCGTTGGCGAGCTTGTCGTGACTCAGACTGGTCACGCCGAGCCGGTGCAACTCACGATCCAGCGCCGTGCGACCGGCCGCGATGCTCTCCTCCACGTTCTGCTGCTTGAACCATTGGCGCGCCTTGGCCCGCGCCCGTGAGGTGCGCAGAAATCCGAGCTGTGGGTTCAGCCAGTCGCGGCTGGGAGCCCCCCGCGCGGTGGTGAGTATCTCGACCTGTTCGCCGCTCTTGAGTTCGTAGGTCAGGGGGACGATGCGCCCGTCAACCTTCGCGCCGCGGCAGCGATTGCCGATTTCCGTGTGGATGTGATAAGCAAAATCCAAGGGTGTTGCGCCTTGAGGAAGATCCATTACGTCGCCTTGCGGGGTCAGCACGTAGACGCGCTCCTGAAACACCTCGGACTTGAAGCGGTCGATGAAATCGCCGGCATCGGTCGACTCGTCCTTCCACTCCAGGAGCTGGCGCAACCACGCGATCTTCTGGTCGTATAGTGCATCGCCGCGGGCACCTTCCTTGTAGCGCCAATGTGAGGCCACCCCGAGCTCGGAGTGTTCGTGCATCTCGCGCGTACGGATCTGCACCTCCAGCGTTTTGCCCTCCGGGCCGATCACCGCCGTATGTATGGACTGGTAGTTGTTCGCCTTGGGAGTGGCGATATAGTCGTCGAACTCACGCGGAATGTGCCGCCACAGGGTGTGCACGACGCCCAGGGCCGCGTAACAGTCGGCCAGCTTTTCGACGATAATACGCACGGCGCGAACGTCATAGAGCTCGTTAAAGCTCAAGCCCTTGCGGCGCATCTTCTTCCAGATGCTGTACAGATGCTTGGGCCGGCCGCTGATCTCGGCCTTGATGCCGGCGCGGTCGAGCTCGGCGCGAATCACGCCGACCGCTTTCTCGATGTAGCGCTCGCGATCGACGCGGCGCTCGTCGAGAAAACGCGCTACGTCTTTATAGGTCGCGGGTTCGAGATACCGAAAGGCCAGGTCTTCGAGCTCCCATTTTATCTGCCAAATGCCAAGGCGATTGGCGAGCGGCGCATAGATGTCGAGCGTCTCGCGCGCGATGCGCCGCTGTTTGGCTTCGGGCAAGTGACTCAGGGTACGCATGTTGTGCAGCCGATCGGCAAGCTTGATCAGCACGACGCGCACGTCCTCCGCCATGGCAAGCAGCAGCTTGCGCAGGCTCTCGGCGTGCGCATGCTCCTGCTTGCCTTTTTCGCGCCCGCTCTGAAAATCGATGAGTTGCATCTTGGTCACGCCGTCGACCAGACGCGCGACCCCGGCACCGAACTCCTTTTCGATCGTCTCCAGCGTGATCTCGGTGTCTTCCACAACGTCGTGCAGGATGGCCGCGGCGACGGTCTCCGGGTCCAGCTTCAGGCTGACCAGGATGTCAGCCACGGCAAGGGAGTGTTGGATATAGGGTTCGCCCGAGGCTCGGCGCTGTTCGGCATGCGCCTCACGCGCGGTTTCGAATGCGCGGCGGATAAGGTCCGTATCCTCATCGCCGTTGTTGCCGGTCAGGGTTGTCAGCCACGCCATGACGTCGGCCGCCGTCACCAGCTCCGAACCTTCACCTGCCAAACGCTTCTCTACATAAACCATACGGTTAATATAGCGTAAACGCCCTCCTCCCGTGCAATACGGCACGTGGCGCCCGATCGGACCTATCTGGAAATGGCCGCCTCAATCTCTTTTGACAACGCCGAGCCCGTCGCATTCCCAACGCCGGGGGTTTTGCCTGGTCCAAGGGACTGGAGTATAGTTGCACGAAGAACAGGGATAACCCTGCCGGTTTCATCCTAAGGAGTCGACCGCATGCTAGACCTCAGATCGCTGCTGTTGGGTACGGCGCTGACCATCGCCGTGCCGGTCGTCTGGGCGGACACGCTCAATATGCCGGCTCAGCCCCCAACCGACCACCAGAGCGGCCAGCAGTCGGGCCAGAGCATGGACCAAGAACAGACCGCGCCGGCGGACCAGGCGCCGGCCACCCGCGCCCCGAATCAGGAGCTGAGCGTGAAAATGCCCGTGCGGGGCATGACTATGACCCAGGTCGAAAAGCAGTTCGGCATCCCGCGGAATAAGCTGCCGCCCGTGGGGGATCCCCCGATCACACGCTGGGTCTATAAAGACTACACCGTGTATTTCGAGTACAAGTACGTCATTCACGCCGTCCTGAACGCCATTCCCGTCAAGCCCTGAGCCGGGGAACAAGTAAGCTGCGGCCGGGTCCGTCATAACGATTTCCGGTCCCGGCTCCACCGCCATGGCCCACACCCCACAGCGTCAGCTTCCAGCCGAATGGGCGCCTCAGAGCGGTGTCATGCTTACCTGGCCCCATCCGCACGGCGACTGGCAGCCATGGCTGACCGAGGTCGAACCCGTCTTCGTGGCCATCGCGCGCGAAGTCACACGTCGCGAAGGCCTGCTGGTCACCTGCTACGACGCCGCCCACCGGGCGCACGTCGCCCGCCTGCTCCAGGACGCCGGCGTTGACATGACCCGTGCGGTACTTCAGACCCACGCGAGCAACGATACCTGGGCCCGGGACCACGGCCCGATCACCGTCCTGGACGACGGCAAACCCCGTCTGCTCGATTTCACCTTCAACGGCTGGGGCGGCAAATACCCCGCCGAGCTCGACAACGTACTGACCCGTCACCTGCATGCCCAGGGCGTTTTCCATAACACGCCCCTGGAAACCCTGGACCTCGTCCTGGAGGGCGGGAGCATCGACAGCGACGGCCGGGGCACCCTGCTGACGACCACGCGCTGCCTGCTGTCGCCCACGCGCAACCCGAACCTCGACCGTACCGCCATCGAAGCCCGCCTGGCCGACTACCTGGGCACCCGCCGGGTCCTCTGGCTGGAACACGGCTATCTTGCCGGCGACGATACCGACAGCCACATCGACACCCTGGCCCGCTTCTGCGATGAGCACACCATCGCCTACGTCGAGTGCACGGACCCCGACGACGAGCACTACGCCGAGCTCGGCGCCATGGCGGCGGAGCTGCGCTCGTTCACCGACGCGACGGGCGAACCGTACCGCCTGGTCGCCCTGCCCTGGCCGGAGCCGAAATACGCCGAGAATGGGCAGCGCCTGCCTGCGACCTACGCCAATTTTCTAATCGTCAACGGCGCCGTGCTGGTGCCCACCTATCGCGATCCGGCCGACGCAGAAGCCCTACGCGTCGTCGGAGAATGTTTTCCGGACCGCGATACTGTCGGCATCGACTGTCGGCCGCTCATCGAGCAGTTCGGCAGCCTGCACTGCGTGACGATGCAGCTTCCGGCCGGCGCCGTATAGCGACGGTAACGGTCGCGGGAGTGATTCGGTTATCATGCTCTATCGATAACCGTTTTCGGAATGCCGCGTCCATGACCCAACGCCTGCTCACCGTCGGACTGGTCCAGCACGCCTGCGGCGAGGACCGGGAAGCCAACCTCGCCGCCAGCGAGTCGGGCATCCGGGAGGCGGCCGAGCGCGGCGCCCGCCTGGTGCTGCTCCCGGAGCTGCACACCGGCGTCTATTTCTGTCAGACCGAGGATACCCGGCGTTTCGACCTCGCCGAGCCCATCCCCGGTCCGGGCACCGAGCGCCTGGGCGCACTCGCCCGCGAGCTGGGCGTCGTGATCGTCGGCTCCCTATTCGAGCGCCGCGCCGCCGGGCTGTATCACAACACCGCCATCGTGATGGAGAACGACGGTCAGTTGGCAGGGATCTATCGCAAGATGCACATCCCGGACGATCCGGGCTACTACGAGAAGTTCTATTTCACCCCCGGCGATCTCGGCTTCACGCCCATCGACACCTCGCTGGGACGCCTGGGTGTGCTGGTCTGCTGGGATCAATGGTTCCCCGAGGCCGCGCGGCTGATGGCGCTGGCCGGTGCCGAGCTGCTGCTGTACCCGACCGCCATCGGCTGGGACCCGCAGGACGAAGCTGCCGAACAGGCGCGCCAGCGCGAGGCCTGGATGACCATCCAGCGCGCCCACGCGGTGGCCAACGGCGTTCCGGTATTGGCGTGCAACCGGACCGGATTCGAACCCGATCCGTCCGGCCAGACGGGCGGCAGCCAGTTTTGGGGCTCGAGCTTCGTCGCAGGCCCCCAGGGCGAAGTACTCGCCCAGGCCGGCTACGAGGCCCCGGAAGTCGTGGTCACCGACATCGATCTGGCGCGCGGCGAACAGGTCCGGCGTATCTGGCCCTACCTGCGCGACCGGCGGATCGATGCGTATGATGAGTTACTGAAACGCTACCGCGATTGAGCGCAGCCGGTTCCGGCCCGGCGATTTGCGGGACGGCGGGGCGTCTGTGATAATCCCAAGCCTGTATCGACTGTTTCAAAATCCGGAAATCCCCGATGATCGTTATCCTCAAGCCCGACATCAACCGCGACACGCCCGAATACGGCGAGCTGATGGAGCACCTGTCCAACCTGCCCAATATCCAGGTCCGGGTGCATGAGGAACACGGCGCCCAACAGGTGCTCACCGAGTTGTATCTCATCGGCGACACCGCCGCGCTCATCCAACAGGAGATCGAGGCCCTGCCGGGCGTGGAACGCGTAGTCCGCGTCTCGGAGGAATACCGGATACTGGGCCGCCATCGGGACGACACCCGGCCGACCTCCTTCGAATACAACGGTGTGCACTTCGGCCAGGACAACCTGAACGTCTTCGCCGGTCTGTGTGCCGTGGACAATCCGACGCACGTGGAAATGATGATGAAGGCCCTGCAGGAGCACGGCCAGGTCTGTACGCGCATGGGCGCCTACAAACCGCGCACCAACCCCTATTCCTTCCAGGGCCACGGCAAGAGCTGCCTGCCCTACGTGTTCGAACTGGCCGGTAAGTACGGCATCAAGGTCATTGCCATGGAGGTCACGCACGAGTCCCACATCCGGGAGATCGACGACGCCCTGGCCCAGACCGGCCATCCGACGGGCGTGATGCTGCAAATCGGCACCCGCAACACCCAGAACTTCGAGCTGCTCAAGGTGGCGGGGCGCCAGCGCAACCACCCCATCCTGCTCAAACGCGGGTTCGGCATCACCCTGGAGGAGTCGCTGAACGCGGCCGAATACCTGGCCAGCGAGGGCAATACCAAGGTCGTGTTCGGCCTGCGCGGCATGAAGACCAACATGGGCGACCCGCACCGCAACTTCGTCGACTTCGCCCACGTGCCGGCCGTGAAGCGGCTGACCCGGATGCCGGTCTGCGTCGACCCGTCCCACTCGGTGGGCAGCCGCGACCGGGCGCCGGACGGCCTGCTCGACGTCTTCCACACCACCGCCCAGGGCGTGGTGGCCGGCGCCAACATGGTGCTGGTGGACTTCCACCCGGCGCCCAAGAAGGCCCTGGTGGACGGCCCGCAGGCCCTGCACATGGACGAGCTGGACCACTTCCTGGAGGACGTGGCCATCGCCCGGGAGGCCTACGAGCGGCGCCACGCCGCGGCGGCCCGCCACGCCGCCGGGGGCAAAGGCTGAATCCCATGGACGCGCGGCCCGGGTGGCTCGATCACTTCCCGGCCCTGGCGGCACTGGACGATCCCGCCTGGCACGAGGTGCTGACGGCGAGCCGGACCATGACCGTACCCGCCGGCACCACCGTCTTCCACGAAGGCGCGGAGTGCACGGTCTATATGCTGGTGTTGCACGGCTCCGTGCGGGTCCAGAAGACCGCGGAAAACGGCCGCGAGATCACCCTCTACCGGGTGGAAAACGGCCAGTCGTGCGTCCTGACGACCTCCTGTCTGCTG
>DATFLL010000130.1:0-75651 GCA_035267785.1 Gammaproteobacteria bacterium
ATACATATTGGGCATAGCCGTTTCTGCTTGTGCCATCATTGATTACGCCAACCTTGAATATATCTCTAGCAGTCCATACAGCATCCTTTGCGGTTTTTTCCTCATTGCTTTGAAATAGCTTTTTCACTTTTTCGTGATTTGCGCTGTAAGTTTCAGCACCGAAGGAAGTGGTTGAAAACAAGAACAATGAAAGGAGCATTATTATTGGTAATTTAATTCTCATGATTTCTCCATTTTTATGCATAACGTTTGCGTAACAGGCGCGACGTAAGGAGCGTCCTTGTTGACGCATTTGTTAGAAAGTTATTCTGCAAGCCTAAACCAATCCCTAAGACTAAGCTCTAGCCTAAGAACCTCATCCTCTGCCAATATGCTGCAGTGTGCGATTGGGTTTCTAAGAGTGTTGAGATTAAACATAATTTTTTCTACAGCTTTTATGTTGTTAAAAATACTTGCAAAAATAGACCAGTTTGACTTAATTATTTCACCCAACTCGCCAAAATTTGTATAGTCAAGGTCCTCAGATGAACGAGGTGTTATTCCTGATTCACGCTCTCTTTGTACTCTCTTTTTGACTTCACCAAATATATGCTGAGGTATTACTTTATCATTCCACCATGTTTCTCCGTGATGAGCCTCTAGCATTTCTGAAATTTGTTTGCGTATGGTTTTTTCCAAACAATAGAAGAGCTCATAGTTTTTAGCCATTTTAGTGGCTTCTAGCCTTAAGTTTTTTTCGAATTGAGGGAAATATGCAGCCTCGATCTCACTCGATGTTATGTTTGAGTGATTTTGTTTTAACTGCACGTCATAAAGTTTTTCAATTTCCTCAAGATCGGTCTCGAGTAGCATGTTTGTCATACCAAATGCTTTAACTTGATCCTCGAATGCCATAATCATTGATCCAATAAGTGCTGTTTTAGACTTTTAAATATGGCGTTAAAAACCTCAATATCTTTGGTAGCAGGAAGATTGAGATTTATTGTGTATGAAAGATTAATCCCTCTTTGTGCACCGCCTTGCCCAGTGTCTCTAGGTGCTTGAATATCTATAATTTGTTTTTCCAGTCTAGGTGGTAGCTCTTCTTTTGTATCCTCTTCATCAATATCCTCATTATTAGGTTCAAAATCGGCATGTTTTCTTAACATATTGAATGTGGATAGGGTGTACTTTGTTGCGGCCGAGTTCTTTTCACTACCGGTACACTCAACAATTAATCCAAGTACATCACCATCATCCGCATCGTGAATATACTCATTCATTTCGTAGAGCCGCTCATATAAACGCCTAAATGCTGCTCCTAAAGCAGTACGTGATTTCTTTGGGTTACGAAACTCACGATATAACTCAGTTGGCGTGCCATCACCACTAACTAAGCCCATCTTTTTTAGGATTGGGATACAAGCATTTGCAGTGCCGCCCTTCATTGCAAGCTTTGTATTTACAAAGTCTTGCGTAAACCTCTCTGGTACTGATGCCGCTTTAATCTTTTCAAGCATCTTCTCCAATGTGCCAACTGAGGTGCTATACGGTAAATTTTCGGCCAAAATATTCTCCTTTTATTCTTTCTAACGATAATTGAACGTCTCAAGTACTGATAATTCCGGACTCGCAATGCTCCCTTGCATAAAAGCTCCCTTAATTCAGGCGGATACAACGTGGCGGTTCTCGTGCTTTCTGTAAATATACTGCGAATTGCCACATGATCAAATTAGACCGTGGATTTGCGGTATAACACGCGTCTGCGGGCACAAGGAAAGTCGTGATTTTTGGCGGTTGATCAAATAGTTGGAATTTTGGCCTCGGGCGCTTAGCCGCGCAGGGTTTGCACGACGAATAATACTGTATAAAATTACACATGTGGAGACAGGGAAAGGATTGAGCCACCCAGGGAGGGAAGCCGATGGACAACGCACACGTCTCAACGCCGCGCCGGCCGAGCCGGCTGCTCGATCAGGTACGCGCGGCCATCCGACGCAAGCACTACAGCTACCGCACGGAGCTGGCGTATCTGCATTGGGTCAAGCGCTTCGTACTATTCCACCGAAAACGTCATCCTCGGGACATGGGTGAAGCGCAGGTGGCCGAGTTTCTGACGTACCTCTCGGTACAGCGCAAGGTCTCGGCGTCGACACAGAACCAGGCGTTGAACGCGCTGTTATTCCTATACAAACAGGTGCTGGAGCGGGATATCGGTCTGATTCAGGGAGTGACGCGGGCCAAGCGCTCTGAGCGCATCCCCGTCGTGATGACCCGGGCCGAGGTCGAGGCGGTGCTGGGCCGGCTTTCCGGTCGGGAATGGCTGATGGCGAGTCTGATGTATGGCGCGGGTCTGCGGGTTATGGAATGCATTCGACTGCGCGTGAAGGACGTCGATTTCGGGTTCGGACAAATCGTCGTGCGCGACGGGAAGGGTCGCAAGGATCGCGTCACCACGTTGCCCGAGGCGCTAGTGCGTCCCCTCCAGGAGCAGCTTGCGGCTGTCCGGCGTATCCACGCGTCGGATCTCGCCGACGGATTCGGCGAGGTTTCCCTGCCCTACGCGCTCGCGCGCAAGTATCCCAATGCAGGCAAGGAGTGGGCCTGGCAGTATGTGTTCCCAGCGTCCAAGCGCTCACGCGACCCGTACTCGGGACGCTGGAAACGGCATCACCTGGACGACTCGGTCCCGCAGCGGGCTGTGAAGCAGGCGGTGCGTTCGTGCGCCCTGGCGAAACCGGTTTCCTGCCACACGTTCCGCCACTCCTTCGCCACGCACCTGCTCGCGGCGGGGCACGATATCCGCACGATTCAGGAGCTGCTCGGGCATAAGGACGTACGCACGACAATGATATATACGCACGTCGTGGGCAAGGGCGGGCGAGGCGTAATCAGCCCCTTCGACACGTTGGGCGACTCAAGGGTTGCGGCGCCGAACACGCCTACGGAGCACCCACAAGGGTAATTTACCTCACACCTGCGTTTCGAACGCACACGCTGGTCTGGGCGGGTCGAAGGACGGCTACCGCGGGGCTAGCTCAGTCGTGCTCTGTGGCCTCTTTGGAGAGTCTCTCTCCGCTTCAACCCCGGGCAGCCGGGCTCGAGCCCATCCGCCGAGACGACTTGATTACGCTTCGTTCGCCCGGCGCATACGCGCCTCGACGCGCGCGGCATTTAGTGCGCTCTCGTCCACGACCTCGGGATACATGGGGTAGAACCGCTCCACTTCGAACGCGTGTTCGCGCGCGGCCTGCTCCAGTCGCTGCCGCACCGACCGGGGCAATTCATACATCATCAACAGCCGGGGCGCGAGTCTGTTGAGGTAGAGCTGGCAGAGTCGCCGCGCCTCGTCCTGCTCCCAGTCCTCCCTGACCAGGCAGGGCGGGAAGTCGCCCGCGTTGGTGTCCGTGCGTTCGAACCATGCCGCCCGCGGGTTGTTCCCGGCCCGCTCCGCGACGAACTGCTCGAGGCGGTAGTTGACCGGCGGCAGGTAGCCAATCTGCTCCGGCGGGTCGGGGTCCGGCACCGGGAGCACCGCGGCAGGCATGGCGGACCAGGCAGGACGCGGGGACGATTTCGCCATGGCCTCCGGATACACGCTCGACTCCAACAGCGCGAGCGGGCTGCCGTCGCTGCTGTCCAGCAGCCAGTATTCATAGCGGTCGTCGGCGCCGAACGGCACGCTCGTCGAGGTGACTGCATCGAAAAGTAGGTCGATGGCGGCCCGCACCTCGCCCGGGTCGAGCAACGGGTGCAGGGCATGCGTCTGCAGTCGGCCCTGCTCGATAGTCGCAACCGGCAGGAAATTCAATTCCGGGCCGTCGCCGAGCCGCGCGTGGCTCATCGGCTCCTCGTCGGCCAGCGCGTAGCGAACCGCCCACGTCTCACCGTCCAGGCTCAGGGCCCGTGCCCGGCCCGTCTCGGCGACCTGAATCACGCCGACGTAGGGCGACAGCAATCGCTTGGAGTACATTGTGACCATGTCTGAAATCAGGCCGCTCTGTTGAGGGGATACCTTGCCAGCCGCCGAGCCGGCTGCGCGGGACGTCCCGTCGATCCATAGTTATAAAGGTAGTACCTGGCGTGGATGGCGTCTCGGACGACAGCGGCGAGCGCGTTGAAGTCCTGCTCCCGGCAGGGAATCGACGCGCCGGTCAGTCGGTCTCCATGCGGGCCTCGGCCTCCATCCACAATTGAACCGATTCGGGCATCGAGGGCGACGGCGCAGTATGGCCAAGGGCAAGCAGGACCTCCGAGGGCGGAATGTTGCCCTTCCGATCGCGGAACAGGCCCTTGACGTAGGCGATCGCGACCGGGCGCTCGTTGACCATGAAACGCTGCTCGACGATGAACCACTTGTCGTCCCAGCACAGGAGGCGGCTGTGGAGTTGATACTTTTGCAGCGGTCCGAGCGGGCGGCGAAAGCGGACCTTCGCCGAGGCGACGATCGGCATCCATTTTCCGGTAAGAAAGTACTTGCCCAGTCCGGCGCGAAGGATGAGGTCGATCCGCCCCAGATCCATGAGCGTCAGATAACGGCCGTTGTTCATGTGGCCGTTGAAGTCCAGGTCGTTCGGCCAGACGCGCAGATTGACCACTGATACGTCCAGGATATCGAGGCGCGATCTGAACAGCGCGGCGATGACGGTACGGATCAGTCTCAACAGAAGATTCAAGGTGCCTCCGTGGCGAGAGCCATTCCGCTTTGGCCGTGACGGTTCGCAGCGCTGCCGGCAAGAACAGGGCGGGGATTGAGCCCTCCCTGACACCGCGCCAGCGAACGCGAGTATTAGAGCATCTTCCTCGCCGCCTCGAAACTGTCATCGAGCGCTCTGGAAAAGGCCACCTTGCCGGGGCGTTTCCTTATGCCGGCCCGTCTGAGCTTCAGTATCATGCGGGGCTGCAGGTTGTTTATGACCAACCCGATATTTCTGCTTGAAAAATCCTTCGCTATCGATTCCATGGCGACGATGGCGCTCATATCGAGCAGCGTGACTTCCGTCATATCGAGGATCACCACGCGCACGTCCGGCCGGACCGAGGAAATCGTCTTCAGCGCCTTTTGGGCTGAGCCGAAAAACAACGGGCCGTTGATATCGTACACCACTACGTTGTTAGGCAAATCGTAATCCGCATGGTTGCTTTCGATCTGCGACGTCCCGGTCAATTTGACCGTTCGTCGGATGAACAACATTGCAGCCAGGCCGATACCGACGGCGACGGCCACCGTCATATCGAACAAAACCGTAAGCAGAAAGCACAGGATGAGGACAATCACATCGTCCCTTGGCGCAATCTTGACCGTGCGCACAAAGTGTTTGGCCTCGCTCATGTTCCACGCGACCATCAGCAGCAGCGCCGCCATCGACGCCATGGGGATGTAGGACAGCAGCGGGGCCAGCAGCAATATGCTCGCCAGGACAAACAGCCCGTGGACGACGGAGGCCAGCGGCATGCTTCCGCCGGATTTCACATTGGCCGCGGTTCGCGCGATCGCGGCGGTGGCGGGCAACCCGCCGAACAGCGGCGAGACAATGTTCCCGATGCCCTGGCCGATGAGCTCGTCATTGGGATTGTGCTTCTTGCCGGACATGCCGTCGGCCACGACGGCGCACAACAATGACTCCAGCGATCCCAGCACGGCGATCGTGAGGGCCGAGGGCAGCAGCGCTCTGAGAAGGTCGAAGCTGATTCCGAGCGGCGCGCCATGGGCGCCCGGCAGATTCCAAGGCCAGTCGAAGGCCGGCAGGATGGGCGGAATGCCCGAGCCCGTCACGCCGTCGACGTCGAAATGAAAGCGGCTGCCGATGGTGGCGACGGAGAAGCCGGGAACGAAATGGCTGAGCAGCCAGGCGGCCAGACTGACCGCGACCAGGGCAACGAGATGGCCGGGAATCTTCGAGCGGAATCTCGGCCACACCACCAGTATCGCCAGGGTCACAACGCCGATCAGGGTCTCCTGCCAGGAGAACGACGATATCGCCCGCGCGATGGCGTAGAGCCGGTCCAAATAGCCGCCGGCCATCGCTCCCGGATGAAGCCCCAGGAAGTCCGGAATCTGAAAGGTCGCGATGACCGTGCCGATTCCGGCGGTGAAGCCGACAATCACCGGGTAGGGCACGGTCTCGATCAATCTGCCGAGTTTGCCGACGCCCATCAGAATGAGGATGACGCCGGCCATCAGACCGCTGACCAGCAGGCCGCCCAGGCCGAACTTCTGGACGATGGGCAGCAGAATCACGACGAAGGCCGCGGTGGGTCCGGAGATATTGACCTTGGAGCCGCCGGTGAGCGAGGTGACGATACCGGCGACTATCGCGGTATAAAGACCGTGCTGGGGCGGCACGCCGCTGGCAATGGCCAGGGCCATCGAGAGCGGCAGCGCGATGACGCCGACCGTCAGCCCGGCCAGGACATTGGCCTGGATATCCTTGTAGGACGGTTTGCTTTTCAGCGATTTCCTGAGAGCGGACAGCATGTCAGTTCCGGTTGTTCCTGGCCCCACAGGGCATCTCGTCTTACGCCACCCGCTCGAACAGCAGGTCCCACACGCCGTGACCGAGGCGCTGGCCGCGCTGCTCGAACTTGGTCACGGGCCGGTAGCCCGGGCGAGGGCTGTAGGCATTGTCGGCGGCGAGGTTTCGGAAACCCTCGGCGCCGCGCATCACCTCCAGCATGTGCTCGGCATAGTCTTCCCAGTCGGTGGCCAGATGGAAGATGCCGCCGACCTTGAGCTTGCGCCGCAGCAGCTGGACGAACCCGGGCTGGACGATGCGGCGCTTGTGATGGCGCTTCTTGGGCCAGGGGTCGGGGAAGAACAGGTACACGGCGTCGAGGTCGGCGTCGGGTATCTGGGCCTTGAGTACTTCGACCGCGTCGTGGGTGATGACGCGTACGTTGTCGAGGTCGCGCGCCTCGAGCTCTCGCAGCAGGTGGCCGACGCCGGGGCGGTGGACCTCGATGCCGATGAAGTCCTGCTCGGGGTGATTGGCCGCGATCTCGGCCAGGCTCTCGCCGTTGCCGAAGCCGATCTCCAATATATGGGAGGCGCTGCGGCCGAATACGGCATCGAGGTCCAGCAATGCCTCGCTATAGTCGATACCGTAGCGCAGCCACAGGCGATCGAGGGCGCGCTGCTGACCGGGTGTGAGACGCCCTTCGCGGCGCACGAAGGATCGGATCGGCCGGCGGGCTAGAACCACTTCTTGTACCAGAAGAACAACAGGAGCACGGCCGCCAGCCCGCCCATACCGCCGAGGGTGATGAAGTAGCCGTAGTGAGTCTTCAGCTCGGGCATGTACTCGAAGTTCATGCCGTAGATGCCGGAAATCAGCGTCAGCGGCAAAAAGATACCCGAGAGCACGGTAAGCACGCGCATGATCTGATTGGTGCGGTGCGCCACGGCCGAGAAGTGCAGCTGCACCATGGACTCGACTTCCTGCTGTTGATAGATGGCGTACTTATACACGCGGCGGATGTGCTCGAGCAGATCGTTATAGCGAACGGTGAGGTGCTCGGTTATCTCCAGGGTGGTCAAATCGCGCCACTCACTCAACGCGTCCTCCTGGCTCTCGCAGAGCATCTCCAGCTTGCGCAACTGCTTGCGGTACTCAAGGACGGCGTGCCAGTCGGTGAAGGGGTTCTGCGGATCGAGCAGCGCATCGCGCCAGGCGTCGAGCACATCGGTCAACGGTTCGCGCATAGCCAGAAAGCGATCGATCATGGCGTTGAGGATCAGATGCAGCAGGCTCGCCGGGCGCGAGGGCAGGCGGATGTTCGATTCGAGCAGGCGCCTTTTGACATTGGCGATGGAACGGCTGTCGGACGCGCGCACGGTGACCAGCAGGCGATCGAATAGAAAAAAGGCGGTCGGGCGCGTGGCGAACTCGCCCTCTTCGGTTTCAGGGGAAAGGCTGCGAAAGACCAGCATGTCGTAATCGCCCACGCCTTCGTAATAGGAAGGATGGGCGGGATTGAGGCTGTCCTGGACGTGGCCCTCGTGGACCTTGATGCCGGTCAGGTCATCGACGGCCTCGTACCAATCGGGCTCGGATTCGCGTTCGAAGTCCAGCCACAGAAAGCCCTCGGCGGGAAACGCCGGGGGCCCTTCCACGCGGCACGGCTGCTTTCCGGGCTCGAAGCTGATAATTTCCATGCGCTGCGCGATCCCCCCGGGTCGCTTCGATCGATGTTCTTGTCGCGGCGGCCCGGCCTAGAAGAATGTGCCTTCCAGGGGCGAAGAGGCGCTGGCGTAGCGCTTGCGCGGCATGCGCCCGGCCAGATAGGACTCCCGTCCGGCCTCGATGGCCTTTTTCATCGCCGAAGCCATGAGCACCGGATCCCTGGCGCCAGCGATGGCGGTGTTCATGAGCACGCCATCGCAGCCGAGCTCCATGGCCACAGCCGCGTCTGAGGCGCAGCCGACTCCGGCGTCGACCAGCACGGGTACGCTCAGCTCCTCGACAATGAAGCGGATGTTGTAGGGGTTGCGGATACCCAGGCCCGAACCGATGGGTGCGGCCAGCGGCATCACGGCCACGCAGCCCATCTCTTCCAGGCGCTTGGCCAGAATGAGGTCGTCAGTGGTGTAGACCATGACCTTGAAGCCGTCGGCGATCAGGGTCTCGGCGGCCTTGAGTGTCTCGATGACGTCGGGAAAGAGCGTCTTCTCGTCGCCGAGCACCTCGAGCTTGACCAGGTCGTGGCCGTCGAGCAGCTCGCGCGCCAGGCGGCAGGTGCGCACCGCGTCCTCGGCGTTGTAGCAGCCGGCGGTGTTGGGCAGGATGGTGTACTTGTCCGGCGGCAGCACATCGAGCAGGTTCGGCTCGTCGGGATTCTGGCCGATGTTGCTGCGGCGGATGGCCACGGTCACGATCTCGGCGCCGCTGGCCTCGGTGGCGCGGCCCGTCTCCTCGAGGTCCTTGTATTTGCCGGTCCCCACCAGCAGGCGGGAGTGGTATTCGCGCCCGGCGATCACCAACGGGCTGTCGGCGGTTTCGAGCGCAGTGTGTTCAACCTTGGCATGCATGATGGAATTCCCAAAGCGGCGCGGGCGGGGATCCGCTGCGCGGCGTCGAAGTGGTTCAGGATGACGATTATACCGCGCCGGCGTGGTCGGCGGCGGACAGTGGACGCGGGCCGCGAGGCGGCCGGCTCCAGCCGGGGCCTCAGCCCCCGCCGATGGCGTGCACGATCTCGATGCGGTCGCCCGGGCGCAGCTTGTGCGCACCGTAAGCGCTGCGCGGCACGATCTCCTCGTTGACCTCCATGGCGACGCGGCGCCCGCCCAGACCCAGCTCCTCGATGAGCTGCGCGGCGGTCAGCGCGTCCGGGACCTGGCGGCCCTCGCCGTTGACAAATATCTCTATCATTGAATCCAGGGTATCGGCCGGTGGCCGTGAGCGTCAATTACCTTATATTATCATCCTTTTGACGGCTGACGCAGGACGAGCATGACAGAGGCGAACGGCCCAAAACGGGCCGATATCATCCCCGCGAGCACCGCCGGAACGCTGGACGGCCTGTTCCGCGAGCGCGTGCGCCGCAGCCCGGCGGCCGTGGCCTATCGGAGCTACGACCGCGGCGCCAAGGCCTGGCAGGACCTGACCTGGTCTCGCATGGCCGAGCGGGTCGGACGCTGGCAGGCGTCGCTGCGCGCCGAGCGCCTTGGGGTGGGCGACCGGGTGGCGGTGCAGTTGCGCAACGGCCCCGACTGGGTCGCGTTCGAGCAGGCCGCGCTCGGTCTGGGGCTCGTGGTGGTGCCGCTGTACGTCGAGGACCGGCCCGACAACGTCGCCTACATCCTGGCCGACGCGGGCGTGCGCCTGGTCCTGCTCAACGACGCCGGGGACTGGGAGCGGCTGGCACCGCACGCGGAGCGGCTCGAGGCGCTCAAGCGCGTGATCCTGCTCGGAGGCAAGGCGCCCGGCGCCAGCGCTGCGAACACGGAGGCCCGCGTGCGGGCCTGCGCCGACTGGCTGGCCGAACAGCCCGATCCGTTGAGCGAGCGCGGCGGCGACCCCGACAAGCTCGCGACCATCGTCTACACGTCGGGGACAACGGGCCGGCCCAAAGGGGTGATGCTCAGCCACAGCAATATCCTGTCCAACGCGGCCGCGGCGCTGTCGGTGCTCGAGGTCAACACCAGCGATCTCGCCCTTTCCCTGCTGCCGCTGTCGCACACCTTCGAGCGTACCTGCGGCTACTACGCCACCATGATGGCGGGCTGCACGGTGGCCTACTGCCGCTCCGTGCAGCAGCTGGCCGAAGACCTGAACAGCGTGCACCCGACCATCATGATCTCGGTGCCGCGCATGTTTGAGCGCATTCACGCCCGCATCGAGGCGCAGCTCGCCAAGCAGCCCTGGTACCGCCGGGCCCTGTTCCGCCTGGCGGTCGCGGTGGGTTGGCGCTGCTTTCTGCGCGGCCAGCGGGAGGTGGGCTGGAGCCCGCGCCTGCTGCTGTGGCCCCTGCTGCGGCGCACCGTGGCCCAGCGCATGAGCGCGCGCCTGGGCGGGCGGCTGCGCCTGGCCGTGAGCGGCGGCGCGGCGCTGCCCCCGCAGGTCGCGCGCACCTTCATCGGCCTGGGGCTGACCGTCGTTCAGGGCTACGGCATGACCGAGACCAGCCCCATCGTCAGCGCCAACACCCCCGAGCACAACCGCCCGGCGAGCGTCGGCCGCCCGCTGCCCGGCATCGAGGTGCGCATCGGCGAGCACGACGAGCTCCAGGTGCGAGGCCCCAACACCATGCTCGGCTACTGGAACAACCACCGCGCGACCAGCGAGACCATCAACGCCGACGGCTGGCTGCGTACCGGCGACCAGACCCACATCGACGAGGCCGGCTATATCTACATCACCGGGCGGCTCAAGGACATCCTGGTCATGTCCAACGGCGAGAAGGTCCCGCCCGCCGATATGGAGTCGGCCATCGCATTGGACCCGCTGTTCGACCAGGCGCTGGTGGTCGGCGAGGCGCGCCCCTTCCTCGGCGCCCTGGTGGTCCTCAATCCGGAGCACTGGGTCACGCTGGCGCGCGAGCACGGCCTGGACCCCTTCGATTCGGCCAGCCTGGACGACCGCGACCTGCACCACAGCCTGGTGCGCCGCGTGGCCAAATGCCTGCACGATTTCCCCGGCTACGCCAAGGTACGCCGCGTGCATCCGCTGCTCGATCCCTGGGACATCGAAAGCGGCCTGCTCACGCCCACGCTCAAGGTCAAACGCGCCAAGGTCCTCGAACAGTTCGCCAAGGAAGTCGAGGCGATGTATGCCTGACGCGCCTCGGCCGGAGGCCGAGGCGCGCGTGATAAGTTTCAAGTTACAAGCCGCAGCTTACAGGCAGCGCAAGCCCGGCGCTCCACCCTGAGGGGCGGCCGGCAAGATACGTCAAGTACCATGCTGCCTGCGGACCGGATGCGCCTCGGCGGCAGGCCGAGGCGCGCGTGACAAGTTTCAAGATTCAAGCTCGAAGCCACAGGCGCCGGAATGCTTGAGGCATCCAATCGGCCCCCTTGGGGTTGGGCGCAGGGACGCTTCTCCTTGTGACTTGCTGCTTGTAACTTGTAACTTGTAACTTGTAACCTGTCACGCGCGGCTTGGAGCCGCGCCCGACTGGGCATACAATAGGCGCGCCGATGCGGGTGTAGTTCAATGGTAGAACCTCAGCTTCCCAAGCTGATGACGTGGGTTCGATTCCCATCACCCGCTCCAATTTCCCCCTCCCGCCGCTGACCAAAGCCACCGGCCGTCCGGCGCCGCGCCCGTCCTCGTCGTGACCGCATCCACCCTCCGCACCGCACAGACTGGACCGCGCGCCCATTTCGTATAACATCAATCGGTGTATCATCGGACGACCACCCCGCGGCGCGCGCGGCACGTCCGGGTCCTTCCCTGCCCCAGCAAATGGAAGCCGATGGCATGAAAAAGACCCTGAAGATCATCGCAATCATCGTCGGCGTACTGGTCGTGCTCATTGCCGCGACCGCCATCATCGCGCCCATGGTGATCAACCCGAACGACTACAAGGACGACATCGCCAAGGCGGTGCATGAGCGCACGGGACGCGAGCTGCGCATCCCCGGCGATATCGAGCTGTCGGTCTTCCCGTGGCTGGGCGTGCAGCTCGGCGAGGTCGAGCTCGGCAACGCCAAGGGCTTCGGACCCAAGCCGATGGCCCGCGTGACGAGCGCCGACGTCAAGGTCAAGCTCCTGCCGCTGCTGCGCAAACACGTCGAGCTCAGCACCATCAGCCTGCACGGCCTGCAGGTCAATCTCAGCCGCAACGCCCAAGGGCGGACGAACTGGGCCGATCTCGTGCAACCGCCGTCCGCCGGAGCGCCGAGCCCGGCCAAAAAACCGGCAGGCGCGCCGGCCAAAGGCGGAGCTCCCATCGCGGCGCTGGCCGTCGGCGGCCTGGACGTGAGCGATGCGAGCGTTGTCTGGGACGACCGCCAGAGCGGACAACACGTCAGTGTGGAACACCTGCAGCTCGAAAGCGGGGCCGTCTCGCCCGGCGAGCCCTTCCCGCTCAAGCTGTCCATGGACGTGGCCAGCCGCGCCCCGGCGATCAAGGGCCATCTCAGCCTGGACGGTCGCATGAATATCGATCTCGCCCGCGAGCGCTATCGCGCCGACGGCCTGGACTTCGCCGCGCGGCTCAGCGGCGCCGGCGTCCCCGGCGGCCAGGCCGAGGCCAAGCTCAACGCCGAGGCGCTGGCGGTGGACCTCAAGGCGCAGAGTCTGCAGGGCAAGGGCCTGCGCGTCGAGGGGCCCGGCATCACGCTGACCGGCCACACCACGGGCAGCCACCTGCTCGGCGAACCCGAACTGGTCGGCCAACTCGATGCCAAAATCAGCGACGGTACGGCCCTGTTCAAGGCGGCGGGGGCGGCCGGCGCGGTACCCGACCCCGCCGCGCTGGACGGGGCGACCCTGGCCCTGCCGTTTCGAGTCTCGCTCGCCAAAGACAGCGCGACCGTCAAACCCCTGAAGCTGCAGTGGCGTGACCTCACGCTCAGCGCAGACGTCCGCGCCGAGCACATCAAAAAGGCGCCGGCCATTCACGCCAATCTGACCACGAACAGCTTCTCGCCGCGCAAGCTGGCCGAGGCGCTGAAGCTCGACCTGCCGCCGACCGCCGACCCGAAGGTCCTGACCAAGGCCGCACTCAGCACGCAGCTCAGCGCCTCGACCAGCGCGGCCTCGCTCAAGGACCTCAAGCTCACCCTCGACGACTCGACCCTGACCGGCAGCGCCAGCGCGCGCGAATTCGCCAAGCCGGTGGTGCGCTTCGACCTGGCGCTGGACCACATCGATGCCGACCGCTACCTGCCCCCGCCCGCCAAGGGCAAAGGGGGGCAGCCGACCGCGGCGAGCCCCGGCCAGGCCGCCGCCGGCGCCGCCGTGCAGCTGCCTCTCAAACAACTGCGCCGCCTCGACCTGCAGGGCAGCCTGCGCGTGGGCAAGTTGAAGATCGCCAAGCTCAACGCCACGGACATTCGTTTCAACGCGCGCTCGCACAACGGACGTATCTCCCTCTCGCCGCTCAGCGCGAAAATGTACCGGGGCAGCTACGCCGGCAATCTGGGCCTGGACGTGACCGGCAAGACGCCGCGCCTGTCGGCCGATGAAAGCCTGTCCGGCGTGCAGCTCGGCCCGCTGCTCAAGGACCTGAGCGGCAAGGACCCGCTGGTGGGCACGGCCAACGTGAAGGCCAAGATCGATGCCGAAGGTATCGACCCTAAACAGGTGCGCCGGACCCTCAACGGCAACGCGAGGTTTTCCGTCGACAACGCCACGCTCAAAAAGGTGAACATCCCGCACGAGTTGTGCAAGGCCTATGCACTGATCAAGCGCCTGCCGCCGCCACCGGCCGCGGACGACAAGACCGACTTCACCAACATCAGCGGCAGCGCGACCATCGTCAACGGCGTGGCCCACAACAAGGACCTCAGCGCGGAATCGACCCTGCTCAAGGTCAAGGGCCAAGGCACCGCCAACCTGGCAACCGAACAGCTCGACTACGAGACAACCGTCACTTTGGTCAAATCCCTCAAGTGTACGGCGCAGGCGGATCTGACCGACCTCAAGTTCGTGGAGATCCCGATGCACCTGGGCGGGACCTTCACCAACCCCTCGGTCAAGCTCGATGTCGCGCGCGCGCTGCAGGCCAAGGTCAAACAGAAGGTCGAAAAGAAGAAGGAAGAGGTTAGGGAAAAGGCCAAAGAGAAGCTCAAGAACGAGCTCAACGACAAACTCAAGAACCTGTTCAAATAATGCGGCAAATCGGAGTCTGGCTGTTGGCCGGGCTGCTGGCGGGCGGCCCGGCGTGCGCGGGCGAAGTCCTCAGCTCGCACGTCGACTACACTGACGATCACTACCTCATCGACATCGACATGCGCATCGACGCAAATGCCGACAAGGTCTTCGCCCGCCTCCAGGACTACAGTCATCTGCACCGCATCAACAGCGCCATCAAGTCCAGCCGCCTGCTCAAGACCGACGGGCGCGTCAAGCGCGTGCGCATCGTCACGCGCGGCTGCGTGTGGTTCTATTGCCGCCGGGTCGAGCAGGTACAGAATATCGAGGAGATACGCGACCGTTACCTCGTGGCCACGATCGATCCCAAGGTGAGCGACTTCAAATACGGGCGCGTGATCTGGCACGTCTGGCACGACGACACGGGCACGCGCATCCGTTTCAGCGCCGACCTCGTCCCCGACTTCTGGATACCCCCGCTCATCGGACCGTGGGTGATGAAAAAGAAACTGCTCGAGGAGGGCCGCCAGACCATCACGGGCCTGGAACGGCTGGACCGGCAGTGAGCCCGGCCGCCTTTCAACGCCGCCTGCTGGCCTGGTTCGATCGCCACGGGCGCCACGACCTGCCCTGGCAGCGAAATCCCACGCCCTACCGGGTGTGGGTCTCGGAGATCATGCTGCAGCAGACCCAGGTCAAGACCGTCATTCCGTACTACCAGCGCTTCATGAAACGATTTCGCGGCGTGCGCGCACTGGCCGATGCGCCGCTCGACGAGGTGCTGCACCTGTGGACCGGACTGGGCTACTACGCGCGTGCCCGCAACCTGCACCGCGCCGCGCAGCTCGTCCGCGACGAGCACGGCGGTCGCTTCCCGCGTGACATCGACGCGCTGACCACGCTGCCCGGCATCGGCCGCTCCACGGCCGGGGCCATCCTGGCGCTGTCGGCAGGACAGCGCCATGCCATCCTGGACGGCAACGTCAAGCGCGTGCTGACCCGCTTTCACGCCGTCGACGGCTGGCCCGGCGAGACGGCGATAACGCGCGAGCTGTGGGCCCTGTCCGAGCGCTTCACACCGGCGCGCCGCTGCGCCGACTACACCCAGGCCATCATGGACCTGGGGGCGACGGTCTGTACGCGCGCCCGCCCGGTCTGCGAGACCTGTCCGGTGGCCGCGGGCTGCCGGGCCCGCGAACAAGGCAATCCCGAGGCGTACCCCACACCCAAGCCGCGGGCGGCGCTGCCCGTACGCGAGACGGTCATGCTCGTGCTCGAGGATCCGCAGGGGCGGGTCTTGCTCGAACGCCGCCCGCCGGCGGGATTGTGGGGCGGCCTGTGGAGCCTGCCCGAGTGTGCGCCCGGGACCGATGTCCACGCGTGGTGCCGCGAGCGGCTGGGACTGGCGGTCGGCGAGTGCGGCGAACGGCCCGGTCTTCGCCACACCTTCAGCCATTTTCACCTCGACATCCGGGTCCTGCATGCCCGCGCCGAAAGCGCGGATTCAGGCGTCATGGAAGCCGATGGCAGAGTCTGGTATAACACACGTCGGCCCGACGCCCGGGGATTGTCGGCGCCGGTCAAGCGCCTGCTGGACGACTTGGCAGCGGTCCCGGCCGGCGCATCGGCCGCTCCCTGACGCCGCGCCCGCGCCGGACAAACGCCCAATCCCCCTCGGCAAGAATTCAACGCCCGGAGTCCGTCCGCAACGGCCGCCCGGGCCGCAACGATCTGGAGAGGAGAACCGCATGAGCCGTACGGTCCAATGCGTCAAATTGGGCAAAGAGGCCGAAGGCCTGCCCGTACCGCCCTATCCGGGCGAGCTCGGCAAGCGCATATACGAGAACGTGTCCAAGGAGGCCTGGCAGCAGTGGCTCGGCCACCAGACCATGCTGATCAACGAGTATCGCCTGAGCCCCATCGACCCCAAGCACCGCCAGTTCCTCGAACAGGAGATGGAGAAGTTCTTCTTCGGCGAGGGCTCGGAGGCGCCGCCCGATTTTCAGCCGAATACGAAGTAGGCCGCTCGCCCCCGGCGCAGGGGCGGCGCGGGAGGCCGGTCAGAACTTGACTCGCCCCCGCAGTCCCGGTTAAATACACGCTCCCTGACGGCCAGGTAGCTCAGTTGGTAGAGCAGGGGATTGAAAATCCCCGTGTCGGCAGTTCGATTCTGTCCCTGGCCACCACTTTCCCGGCGATTCGTTCAAGCCAAGCCATCGGTTTTTTCTTCGATTCCCATGCCCGACGTCGAGCGTATCAATAGCTGTGTGGAGTCGCTGTGCAATGCCGGTTGCTCGGCCGTGCGCGCGACCATCGAGGCGATGGACGCTGGCCTGCCCGCCGTGGGCACCGAAGGGCTGGAAGAGGCCGAACGCGAGGCGGTCCTGCGCGAGCTCAAGGCGATCATGGCCGTATATGACTGCTCGGCCGCCATGCAGTAGCCGCCCGACCGCGCGGTCCCCGCTCCCCCGGCTGCTCGCCGATCCTCCCTCAGCCGAGCCCGCTCACAAATAGTTCGCCCAATCGGTGTCACCCGCGCCGAAGGCGAAGAAATGCGGATTGAGCAACGACTCCTTCGTGTTATAGAGCAGCGGACGCATCTCCAGGTCCGTGACCCGCCCGCCGGCCTCCTCGACGATGCATTGTGCCGCGCCCGTATCCCACTCGGATGTCGGCCCCAGACGCGGATAGATATCGGCCTTACCTTCGGCGACCAGGCAGGACTTCAGCGCGCTGCCCATGCTGATGATCTCGTAGTCCGGCAGGTTGCTGAGGAAACGGTTGAGCGAATCGCCCCGGTGGGAGCGGCTGCCGGCCACCGTCACCCGCCCGCCTTCGTAGCGGCGAACGTGTATCGGCACGGGGACCGAGTCGCCGTCCTGGCGGAACGCGCCGTGGCCGCGGGCAGCGAAATAGGTCACGCCGCTGACCGGCACGTGCACGACGCCCAGGATCGCCTGGTGACCCTCGATGAGCGCAATGTTGACCGTAAACTCCCCGTTGCGCTTGATAAATTCGCGCGTGCCGTCGAGCGGGTCGACCAGCCAATACCGGTCCCACTGGCGGCGCTGGTCGAACGGAATTTCGGCCGACTCCTCCGACAGGACCGGCAGCTCGGCGCTGAGCACCCCCAGGCCGGCACTGATGGCGTTATGCGCCGCCATGTCCGCCTCCGTCAGGGGAGACTTGTCGTCCTTGTGCTCGACGGTGAACTCGTTCTCATAGATCTCGACGATGCGCCGGCCGGCGTCGCGCGACAACTCGATCACGGGGTCGAGGAGATCGTTCAGTTCGGATGCAGTCTGCGAATCATTCATGCGATAGTCGTTCCCTTACCATGAACAAGGCCGCGATGGAACGGGCCTCGGTGACGTCCTCACGTGCCAGGAGCCGGTCCAATTGCGACAGGCGCCACGGCACAACCTCAATGTCCTCGGGCTCGTCGCCGGCCCGATGCTGCGGATACAGGTCCTCGGCCAGAACCACGTGAGTGGTATGACTGAAGTAACCGGGCGCCAACGTCAAGCTGGCGATCGAGTGCAGCGAGTGCGCCCCGTAGCCGACTTCTTCCATCATCTCACGATTTGCAGCGCTAAGAACATCCTCACCGTCTTCGATCCGGCCCTTGGGCAGGGCGAGCTCATAGCGATCAACGCCCGCGGCGTATTCACGAATGAGCAGGACGGTGTCGTCGTCCAGTCGGGGGACGACGAGAACGGCGCCGCGGGCCGAGCCGCTGAGGCGCTCGTAGCGGGCCTCGACGCCGTTGGCAAATCGCAGGTCGAGCTGCTCGATGCGAAACAGCCGGCTGCGCGCCACGGTCTCGGTATTGAGAATGGACGGTTTTTCCTTCATCCGATGCGTTCTCCACGGCGCCGGTGCGCCCGGCCATTGTGCCAAGGCCGCGCCAAAAAAGCCAAACGCCGCGCGGCACCGACGCATGTATAATAGCAGCTCGTGCCATCCCACCGACCGTCAGCAGCCGATCCCGAACGAGCCCCCGCAATGATCAATTGGAGCGATATCGATACCGTCTTTCTCGACATGGACGGCACCCTGCTGGACCTGAATTTCGACAATCACTTCTGGCAGGAACACGTACCCTTGCGCTATGCCGAGCTCAATCACATCAGCGTACAGGAGGCCAAACACGAGCTCTACCCGCTGTTTCGCAACGTCGAGGGCACCATGTCATGGTATTGCCTCGATTACTGGACCGACAAGCTGAGTATGGACATCGCCGGGCTCAAATACGAGATCGACCACCTGATCGCCGTGCATCCCTACGTCCTGGAGTTCCTCGACGCGCTGCGCCGCTCCGACAAGCGCACGCTGCTGGTCACCAACGCGCACCAGAAGAGCCTGGCCCTGAAGATGGAACGGACACGCCTGGAGGGCCACTTCGATCAATTGATCTGCGCCCATGATTTCGGCGTGCCCAAGGAGGACGCCAGCTTCTGGACGCGGCTGCACCAGCGCGTGCCGTTCGCGCCGGCCCGCACGCTGCTGGTCGACGACAGCCTGCCGGTACTGCGCTCGGCGAAAAACCACGGCATCGCGCACCTGCTCGCCGTCCACAAACCCGATACGCAGAGACCACCCAAGGACGTCGGCGAATTCGAAGCGATTCGGGATTTTCGGGAGATTATGCCCGGCTAAGGCCGGACCGGGTGCGGCCTTAGCCGGGAGTCGTCAGTTGGCAGTCGGCAGTTTGCAGAAAGAAAAAGACAACAATGCCGAGGCTTGCAGAGGCCAGCGACCGGCGGCCAGCCCGCAGCGCTGCTCTTTCTGCCAACTGCCAGCTGATGACTGCCAACTCATTTATATCTTTTATCCCAATTCTTGAACCGCTTGCGGCAATAGGCCTGCAGGCTGTCGTAGCCGTCGAAGAATAACTCGAAGCCCGGTTCGGCGCGGGCATCGAATTCACAATAATCGTTGCTGTAATCGCGGCAGACCTGCGGGCGAGTCTCGTAGATCCCGCAGCGCCCGTCCGCCTGCAAATAGGTGCAGGGATTGTTGATCAGAAGAAACCAGCCGTCTTCGTCCTTGTAGGCCTGCATATTCCGATGAGCCAACTGCCACAACAGGTGGTCGAAGTCCTCACGCGAACGCGGTGTATCGATGGCCTGGGTGATATAGGTGCAACAGATGGTGCCCGGGCAGAAGCTGCACTTGTTTTCGGACGTGATGCGGACATCGGCGAGGGAGGACGTGCCGGTCATTTCGATACTCCTGTCTAGCGGCGATTTGCAATACATCAGCGGGTTCTTATACTCCCATATTGGGGATTCAATATCATCCGGGATTTGCTCACCATCGGTCTTTATCCGGCTGGAAGTAGTGCTATCCTAACTCGCAGCCGTTCCTCGAGAACAAATATAATTATGTCGATCAACTGGCCGCCTCCGGAGGTTCGAAAGAGTCCAGAGTTCTCGTCAGCGCTCGTGCGCCTGGCGATCTGGCTGACGGTCGGCTCGTACATGATGATCGGCGCCTTCGGCGGCTATTATCCGATGTCGTATCTGGCGTTTCTGGCGTACGTCCTGACGTTCTTCGGGGCCTCGGTCGCCATCCTGATCGACATCTTCCGCAAACCGACCTCGAGGATACGCCCGTACGTCTCCCTGGTGTTCGATATCGGCGCCACAAGCTACGCAATGATCCTGACCGGTGCGGGCCCGGTCAGCCCCTATTACCTGTTCTATCTGTGGATCTACACCGGGTACGGCGGACGCTATGGACGCGGCCCGCTGTTTCTGGCCGCGGCGCTCAATCTGATCACCTACGGCATCGTGCTGATGGTGGACAAGACCTGGTACGACCAAAGCTTCGACGTCATCGTTTATGTCGCCTTCCTCGCGGCGATACCGCTGTATCTGAATATGATGCTGAACAAGCTGCAGAAGGCGCGCACCGATGCCGATCGTGCCAATCAGGCCAAGAGCGCCTTTCTGGCCAACATGAGCCACGAGATACGCACGCCGATGAGCGGAATCATCGGCATGGCGAACCTGCTCTCCAACACCAGACTGTCGCGCGACCAGAGCGAATTCGTCGCCACGCTGCGCACCTCGGCCAACGCCCTGCACTCGCTCATCGATGATGTGCTGGATCTGTCCAAGATCGAAGCCGGCAAATACAAGCTCGATCGTCGCCTGTTCAACCCGGCCGATATCGTCCAGGACGTGGCCGCAATGTTCGCGCCCAAGGTCGACGCGACGAACGTGGAAATCGTCAGCTATGTCGACCCGGCTCTGCCCACCAAGGTCATCGGCGACCCGCAGCACCTGCGCCAGGTGCTGGTCAATCTGGCGAGCAACGCCGTGAAGTTCACGGAATACGGCGAGGTCGTGCTGCGCGCCCTGCCCTGCGAGGCGGGCTCGGGCGAGCGCATCCGGGTACGCTTCGAAGTCAGCGACACCGGCATCGGCATCGCGCCGGAGCAAATGCCGCACGTGTTCGAGCGTTTCTACCAAGTGCCGCAGGCGACCGCGCAGGACTACGGCGGTACCGGACTCGGCACCACCATCTCGCGCGAGCTGGTACGACTCATGGGCGGGGAGATCGGCGCGGACAGCCGCGCGGGCAAAGGTACGGTGTTCTGGTTCGAGCTGCCGCTGCAGCGGGCCGAGCGGCGCGAGGTACAAACAGGCACGGCGGGCTCGGCAGCACCGCGTCCGGGCAGCCAGGTCTTCATTCAGGAACGAAGCGAAGGTGCTCGTCAGGCCCTGAGCGACTATTGCCGCTCGTTCGGCCTCGATCCGGTTGCCGTTGCGGGATCCGCGGCGCTGTTCGAGGTCATCGGTCACAGCGATACCGCCGGGCACGGCAGGCCCGGCTACATCGTCCTGGGCCGGGACGCCGACGGCGAGCCCGCGGCTCGGACCGCGCGGGCGCTGCGCGAGCGCCTGGGCGAGGGGCTGTTCATTTGCCAGGTCCTGCCGCTCGAGGAGATGCAGGCCGACGGGGCCAATGCCCAAGACGTGTTCGACCATCGCCTCGTCAAACCGGTTCGCCTGGAGGCACTGCGCGAGTGCGTGGCGAACGCGCGCGTTGAGGCGAGACGCTGCGAAACCGGTATCGCCAAGGACAGCGCCGCGCGTTCACTGCGGATTCTGGTTGCCGAGGACAGCCCGATCAATGCCAAGGTACTGATGACCTTCCTGTCCCAGGCCGGTCACGAGCCGGAGCTGGTAACCGACGGGCGTCAGGCCCTGGACGCCATGGCTGCGCAGTGTTTCGACCTGGTGTTCATGGATATGCGTATGCCCGAGATGGATGGTATCAACGCGGCGCAGCAATGGCGGGCCGGCGAACGCCCGGGCTCGCATTTGCCGATCATCGCGCTGACCGCCAATGCCACCATCGACGATCGCGATCGCTGCCTCGAGGCGGGGATGGACGACTTCATCTCCAAACCGGTAACGACCGAACGCCTGCTCGAAGTGGTCAACCGTTTTGCGGGCAGCGGCGTGGCCGCCTGAGCTGCAGCGGGAACAAGCGATGTCCAACGACCTCAACCAGGAGAACAAGCAGCTGCGGCGCAACATGAAGGCATTTCTCGCCCAGGCGAGGGAGAACGAACAGAAGATGCGCCGTTTCCACGAGCAGGAGCTGCGACTGCTGGGGGCCGAGAGCCTCGCCGAGCTCATTCAGATTCTGCTCTATGACTACCGAAAGACCTTCGAGCTCGATGCGGTAACGCTGACGCTGATCGATCCCGAATACGAAATACAGCGGATACTCGAGGAGCTGGGCATTCGGCTGACGGACTACCCGGATCTCGTATTCGTCCAGGACAGCGAAACATTGGACGCCATATTCGGTGCCTCCGGCGTGCCCCGGTTGGGTCTGTATCAGGCGCAAACCCACGCAGGGCTATTCCCGCATTATCCGAACGCGCCGGCGAGCGTGGCGGTGCTACCGCTGCTGCGCCGCGGCGAGCTCATCGGCAGCCTCAACCTGGGCTCGCGCGCCGAGCAGCGCTTCGTGACGGGGACGGCCACCGATTTCCTCGAACGCATGGCCGGCTTCGTGGCAGTCTGCCTGGAGAACGCCACGAACAAAGAGCGCCTCAAGCACGTCGGACTGACTGATGCACTGACCCGGGTCCACAATCGGCGCTATTTCGACCAGCGACTGCGCGAGGAGATCGACCGTGCCCAACGCCAGGGCAGGCCGCTGTCATGCCTGTTCCTGGACATCGACTTTTTCAAGCGCATCAACGACACCTACGGTCACCACGCCGGCGATCGGGTGCTCCAGGAAGTCGCCGCCCGGATCAAGTCGCACATGCGCATGAGCGATATCCTGGCCCGCTACGGCGGCGAGGAGTTCGCCGCGCTGCTGGTGCAGTCCGACCACACGGAGGCGCTGGAGATCGCCGAGCGCATCCGTCAGACCGTGGCTGAGGAGCCCTTTGCGTTGGCCGAGGTCGAGGCGGCCGGCGAGCCGGCCCTGGAAGTGACCGTGTCTATCGGTGTGGCGACGCGCTATGGCAGCGATCGCCTGACCGAAGGCGAGGCGGCCGCCGAGGGCCTGGTTGACCAGGCCGACCAGGCGCTCTATCACGCCAAGGAGAACGGGCGCAACCGCGTCACTTATCAGGAGCAGGTTGCTTGAGCTTTTCGCGGTAGCGCCGCACGGCCTCGATCAAGGGCGCGCGCACGCGCTCGAAATCGCGCGGGGCGACGTACTGCAGCACTTCCTTGCCGTCGTCATTGAGGATGAGGTCCAGACCGAGCTTGGGGTAAAGCAGGTGATGAACCCCCTTCGCGGTCTCCATACGCTCGGCAGGTCGACCGAAGCGGTGATCGACCATGGACTCGTCCAGGTCGACATAAGGGATATAGGTCAGACTGGCGATCGGCAGCGAGCGCGCCCGGGCATGATCGGCCGCGCTGAGGATGTAACGATTGTCCCCGCTGTCCACGCGCTTGCGGTCTGTCGCGTTTTGGCGCATGGCTTCGAGCATGGCCTTGTCGGCCGCCAGTCCCAGGACCACTTTCGCCGACAGCGGCCCCAGAGTCAGCTCCTGATAATAGGCTTCCAGCGACAGCTTGCCCGAGCGCGACTCGAACAGACCGAGTACCGGTGCCTTGCCGAAGCGTTTGTCGGCGTCGGCCAGGGTCGAGGCACCCAGCGTCAGGCCGAACACTTCGCTGCGCCCGCCGGCCACGGGGTGGACGTTCCAAGGATAATCGCTTTGACTGTACTGGGGCGGCCGGTAGTTGCGCGGCACGAAAAACAACACCAGGGCGAGTATCACCACCGCGACGATTAGCACGATATGCCAATTTTTCACCGCCTATCCCCCTTCGCCCCGTCCGCTGACGTGCGCAGCCAGAAGGTGACCGGCCCGTCGTTGGTCAAACTCACTTGCATGTCGGCGCCGAAGCGCCCCGTCGCCACATTAGCGTACTGTCTGCGCGCGCTGTCCGCCAGATAGTCGAACAGGCGCTCCCCCTCGGCCGGTGGCGCCGCGGGTGTGAAGCTCGGGCGCATTCCCTTGGCGGTATCGGCGGCGAGGGTGAACTGCGGGACCAGCAGCAATCCGCCCTGCACATCGGTAACGCTGAGGTTCATGCGCCCCTCGCTGTCGGCAAAGACACGATAGCCGAGCAGCCGCTCGAGCAGGCGATCGGCCTGCGCCTGCGTATCGGCGCGTTCGACGCCGACCAGTACGAGCAGTCCCGGCCCGATGGCGCCGATACGCGCGCCGTCGACTTCGACGCGGGCCTCGGTGACGCGCTGGAGCAGTCCTATCACGTGCCGGTCATGCCTGGTTCAAGACAGGCGCTCACCCATGTCGATGGTCGCCTGGACCAGCGCATCGACGGTACCGGGCTCGGCCGCCGAATGCCCGGCATCGGGGATGACCTTGAGCTCGGCCCGGGGCCAGGCGCGGTGCAGCTCCCAGGCGCTTTCCATCGGACACACCATGTCGTAGCGGCCCTGGACGATGACACCGGGGATATCGGCCAGGCGTTCGGCGTCACGCAGTATCTGGTTGTCTTCCAGGAAGATGTTGTTCACGAAGTAGTGGCACTCGATGCGCGCCAGCGACAGGGCGGTGTAGGGATTGGCGAAGTGATCGATCACCGGCCCGCTCGGCAGCAGTGTCGAGCAGCGGCCCTCCCACACCGACCAGGCCTTGGCTGCGGCCATGCGCGTGACCTCGTCCTCGTCGGTCAGGCGCCGATAATAGGCGCCAACGAGATCGTCGCGCTCCTCCTCCGGGATCGGCTCGAGAAAATCCTCCCATAGATCGGGATAAATGCGACTCGCCCCCTCCTGGTAGAACCAGGCGATCTCGCGCGGCCGGCATAGAAATATCCCGCGCAGGATGAGCCCGAGTACCCGTTCCGGATGAGTTTCGGCGTATACCAGGCTGAGAGTCGATCCCCAGGAACCGCCAAACAGGACCCAACGCTCAATGCCCAGGTGTTCGCGAATCGCCTCCATGTCGGCGACCAGGGCCTGCGTCGTGTTGCCCTCCAGTTCTGCGTGGGGCGCGGAGCGACCCGAGCCGCGCTGGTCGAACAGGATGATGCGATAGACCTCCGGATCGAAGAACCGGCGGTGGTAAGGTTCACAGCCCGAGCCCGGCCCGCCGTGGACGAACAATACGGGCAGGCCCTCGGGATTGCCGCACTCCTCGACGTGCAACACGTGGGGTGGGTCTACCGCAAGACTGTGACTGACATAGGGTTGGATATCGGGATACAGCGTGCGCATGGGAGTTCCGTTTTACCTGGGTCGAACGCGTCGATCGGGCCGGGGACGCCCCTGCCAGGGGCGCTCACCGGCCCGATGCCGAACGTGTCATTTATCGCGTACCAACTCGCCGCGAAAACCGATGGCCGCGGCGATACCGATCAACAAAAAGCTGGCCAAAACGAGCCAGGGCCCCAGCATGAGCGGCGTCGCCGCCCAGCCCTGACCGAGTTGCAGCAGGTACAACATTCCCGAGTGCAGCAAGGCACCCGCGATGAACAGCCAGCTGATGAGCTGCTTGAACCAAGTCGCCACGCCGATGAAACACAACGCCAAACCGGCGGCCACGTTCAGCAGTGCTTCCAGGTTGCCGTGCGCGTGCGGCCCGCCCTTGACGCTGTCGACCGGCTGCTCGGCGTTGACGAGACGATTCAAAGCCAGAATGCCGGAGGTATTGGCCTTGGCGATCTGCTTGGCCGAAAGCGGTTCGAGCTCTTCTTCGAAGTTATTGGTACGCAGCTGCTGCAGGCGCCCGACATCCTGCTGTTTGATGGCCTCGGCCTTGTCGACGGCGGGCAGCAACTTGACGACCATATAGGGCCCGAGGGAGGCGGTGAGGACGAGGTAGAGGAATCCGAATACGACGTTTTTTTTGCCGATCATGTGGTGCGCTCCTCCTGAGTGGTGAACAAGCGGTGGTCATGACCGCCCGGCACTCGAGACCGCGGCATCGATTCCCCTTCCTCGCATGCCGCTCTCGGCGCAGACCCGGGCAATGCTCAAGCACGGGACCATCTTAACGGCTCCCGCAGGGGCGGTCCAACGCTGTCCCTGCTGGCAGGCAGTTGAAAACGTCACCAGCGGGCGTTGGATCCGGGCGGCAGAGCCAAGGCGCGTTCCGGATCCGGCGCCGCAGCGAGCCCCTCGATTGAACAGGGGCATATCACGTGGACAGACGAAGGAGCGACGAAACGGCAGGACCATGTCGAGGGATGGACTCGTGGCGCGGCAGGGCGAGATGGCACGAGCTGTCGAAGACAGGCAGGTTACTCGTGACGCGCCCGGAACGAGCCAAGCGTGTTCGGGAGGCACTTCATGAACCTCGAAGAGGTTCCAAATGAAACCCGAAGGGATTCCATGAGGCGCGCCCGAAGCGGGCCGTCCGGAGCGACGAGCCCTCTGCAGTTGCTTTTCGACGGCCTGCTAGCCGGTCTGGCGTGCCGCCTTCTTGCGTTCGTGCTCGAGCAGGAGTTTTTTGCGCAGACGCACGTGCTTGGGCGTGACCTCCACGAGCTCGTCGTCGTCGATGAACTCCAGCGCCTGTTCCAGGCTCATCTTCACGGGCGGCGTCAACAGGATGTTCTCGTCTGTGCCGGCCGCGCGAACGTTGGTCAGCTGCTTGGCCTTGAGCGGGTTGACGACCAGGTCGTTGTCGCGCGAGTGGATGCCTATGATCATGCCCTCGTAGACCTCCTCGCCGGGTCCGATGAACAGCCGGCCGCGCTCCTGCAGGTTGAACAGGGCGTAGCCGAGAGCCTTGCCCGCGCCGTTGGCGATGAGCACGCCATTGATGCGGTTGGCGAACTCGCCCTTTTTCAGCGGGCCGTAGTGATCGAACACGTTGTAGAGCAGGCCGGTGCCCTGCGTGGCGGTGAGAAACTCGGTGCGAAAACCGATGAGCCCGCGCGAGGGGATGATGTAGTCCAGTCGCACGCGGCCCTTACCGTCGGGCACCATGTTCTGCAAATCGCCGCCGCGCTCGCCGAGCTTTTGCATGACCGCGCCCTGGTGCTCTTCCTCCACGTCCACGGTGAGCTGTTCGTAAGGCTCCTGCTTTTCACCGTCGACTTCCTTGACGATGACCTCGGGGCGCGACACGCCGAGCTCGTAGCCTTCGCGGCGCATGTTCTCGATGAGGATGGACAGGTGCAGCTCGCCGCGGCCGGAGACGCGGAACTTGTCCGGGTCGTCGGTATCCTCCACGCGCAGCGCCACGTTGTGCACCAGCTCGCGCATTAGACGCTCGCGGATCTGTCGGCTGGTGACGAACTTGCCGTCGCGCCCGGCGAAGGGCGAGGTGTTGACCTGGAAGGTCATGCTCACCGTCGGCTCGTCGACGACGAGGGGCGGCAGCGCCTCGACGTTCTTCGGGTCGCACAATGTGTCGGAGATGTTGAGATCTTCGATGCCGGTAAAGGCGATAATGTCGCCGGCCTGCGCCTCAGGCACCTCGACGCGCTCCAGTCCGTGGAAGCCCAGGATCTGCAGCACGCGCGCGTTGCGACGGTTGCCCTCGCGGTCGATGAGCACGACGGGTGAATTGGTCTTGATGCGCCCGCGCTTGATACGCCCGATGCCGATGACACCGACGTAGGAACTGTAGTCGAGCTGACTGACCTGCATCTGGAAGGGCCCGTCGAGATCGACGTCCGGCGACGAGACGTGCTCGACGATCGCCTCGAACAGGGGTGTCATGTCGCCGCTGCGCACGCTGGAGTCCAGCGAGGCGTAGCCGTTCAGGGCCGAGGCATAGACCACCGGGAAGTCGAGCTGTTCGTCGGTCGCCCCGAGCCGGTCGAAGAGATCGAAGGTCTGATCGAGCACCCAGTCGGGGCGCGCGCCCGGACGGTCCACTTTGTTGATGACCACGATGGGCCGCAGCCCGAGGGCAAAGGCCTTCTGGGTCACGAAACGCGTCTGGGGCATCGGCCCATCGACGGCGTCGACCAGCAGCAGCACGGAGTCCACCATCGACAGCACGCGCTCGACCTCGCCGCCGAAATCGGCGTGTCCCGGCGTGTCGACGATGTTGATGCGATAGTCGCGCCACTTGATGGCGGTGTTCTTGGCCAGGATGGTGATACCCCGCTCGCGCTCGAGGTCGTTGGAGTCCATGACGCGCTCGCCCATCTGGGCGCGCTCGTCGAAGGTGCCCGACTGCTGCAGGAGCTTGTCCACGAGCGTGGTCTTGCCATGGTCGACGTGGGCGATAATGGCGATATTGCGTAGATTCTCGATCAAGGTGGGATACCGGCTGGGATAAAGTTGACCGCCTATTATAGCCGGGCGGCGCCCGCCTGGGCACAGCGGCGCAAACTATTTTTGCAGCCGGCGCGCCCCGCTCGCCCGCGAGCGGGCCCACATACCGGCGTGCGGAGGCTACACTGGGCGGCAGGCCGTACCCTAAACCCGCCCCAGGCGGCAACCCACGAGATTCGCGGTGGAGATTCCCGACTACAACGCGACCTCCCTGGTCAACCTGATGACCTCACTGGTCCGGGGGCTGGGCAATGCACCGTCAAATGAGGGTTATCCGGAACTGCCGGCCCTTCCGGCGGCCAGCGTCGCCGAGGCCGTCGGCGAGGGCGGGACGGTTCTGCTGGTCGTGGTCGACGGCCTCGGCTACGAATTCCTGGCATCGCGGCCTGGCAGCTTCCTCGCCCGACACTGCAAGACGCGCCTCACCTCGGTGTTTCCGACGACCACGGCGACCGCCGTCACCACCTATCTGACCGGCCTCGCCCCCCAGCAGCACGCCCTGACCGGCTGGTTCACCTATCTAAAGGAGCTGGGGGAAGTGGCCGCCGTGCTGCCGTTTCGCTCCCGCGGCACGGGGGCCGATTACGCCAAGGCCGGCGTCGATCCGCGGACGGTCTTCGACTGGCCGGCCCTGTTCGACCGGCTGCCGGGCAGCTCGAACATCGTCACGGCGGACTATATCCGCGACTCCGCCTTCAGTCGCGTCACCGGCGGGACTGCGGCGCGCTGCGGCTACAAGGACCTGCCGGATTTCGTCGAGGTCTGTACCGACTGTGTCCTCGGGCGCTCGCCCGGGTCCGCCAACGCAGACCGACCGCGTTATGTCTACGCCTACTGGCCCACGCTGGATGCGCTGGCGCATGCACACGGCGTGACCAGCGCCGAGGTCGCGGCACAGTTCGAGGCCGTCGATGCCGCACTGGCCGAGCTGGCCGGGCGCCTGGCGGGCAGCGGCACGCTGCTGATCATCAGCGCCGACCACGGGCTCATCGACACGAGTGCGCCGCGCACCATCCACGTCGAGAATCACGCGCGCCTGGCGCAGGCGCTGACCTTGCCGCTGTGCGGCGAACCGCGCACGGCCTACTGCTACGTGCGGCCCTCGCGCGAACGCGACTTTCGCGACTATATCGAAGGCGAGCTGGCCGAGGCCTGCGTGTTGAAACCGGCGGAGGCATTGATCGAGGAAGGGTTTTTCGGTCGCGGTACCCCACATCCGCGGCTGCGCGATCGCATCGGCGACTATGCGCTGCTGATGAAGGAGAATTGGATCGTCAAGGACCGCGTGGCCACCGAAAAGCCCTTCGCGCAGATCGGCGTGCACGGCGGACTGAGCGCTGAGGAGCTCTACGTCCCGCTGATCGTCCCGCCGGTCTGAGACCCGGCGCTCAGCTCACCAGGCGGTCCCGGCCCTGCTTCTTGGCTCGATACAGGGCCCTGTCGGCGGCCTTGATAACCTGCTGCGGTTGCACGTTCTTCTCGTCGCGCTCGGCCAGACCGATACTGACCGTCACCGAAACCCGCCGGCCCTTACCCCTGCCTTTGGCCTTGCCATTTCTGCTGCGCCGCTCCTTGCCTTCCGGGCGCGGCTCCTGGCGCCGCTCTTTGCGCCGCAGGTCGAAATGCGACTCGGCGATGGCTTCGCGCAGGGCTTCCAGCGGAGCGACCGCGCCACCGGCATCGCCGCCCGGGAAGACGACCGTGAATTCCTCGCCGCCGTAGCGAAAGGCGCGCCCGCCGCCGCCGACCTCCTTTAGGCGAGCGGCGACCATGCGCAGCACCTGATCGCCGACGTCGTGGCCGTGACGATCGTTGAACTTCTTGAAGTGGTCGACATCGACCATCGCGATCGCGTACCGGCTGCCGAGCTTGAGCAGCTGCTCGTGCAGGGCGCGCCGCCCGGGAAGGGCCGTCAGCTCATCGATATACGCCATGCTGTAGGACTCCTGCACGACCGCCACAATGAGCATGAGCGCCGCGGCGGAAAAACACGCCACGATGGTCACGGGAGAGTCGATGGCGTGCAGGGCGACGACGACGGCGACCAACGCGCCGAACAGCGCGCTGCGCTGAGCGCCGGGCCGGGCGAACAGGCGGTCGTTGAACACCAGCGCCGCGGCCAGAATCACGAACACCGCGACCTGGGGGATCGGCGTCCAGATCAGACTCGGATGATCGGTGAACTGGGTATAGGCGGCGAGCAGCACCGATGGCAGGGGCAGGGCTATCACCGCCCAGACAAACAGCGCCTCGACGCCCATCAGCGCAAAACGCGTGGCACCGTGCGGCGTGAACACGCCGCGTTCGGTCAGCAGCGCGAAGATCGCCAGGTCCAGGGGAAGAAACACGCACAGCCCGGCGTAGAGCGCGGCGCCCAAAAGACCCGATCCGTAATCGTGCAGCGGCACGTCGAACCACAGCGTCAGCCCGTAACTGAGCAGAAGCGCCGTCAGCGAAAAGAAGACGCGCGAGCGGTTGAAACGCAGGGCCAGCGCCAGGCCGGCGGCGAGCAGCACCAGCGGCGCGAGCCTGGCGACCGTGAGCAGACCCGGCGACAGCGCCTGGAGGTAGGGGCGTGCCAGCAGCGCCGCGGCCAACAGCACCGCGGGCAGCAGCAGGTGCGCGACCGGGCGAATCAAACCGCGCACGGCATCACAGTCAATGCGCGGCGCGGCCTGCCGATCCGACGAACGTGAGCGCCCGCCAACGCCTCAACCGGCGGCGACTTTGGGCAGACGCTCCAGCGCGGCGTGGATCGCCTCCTCGGGGTATTCGTAGTCCTCGAGCTCGCCGCTGAAGTAACGGTCGTAAGCCGCCATATCGAAGTGGCCGTGGCCGGAGAGATTGAAGAACAGCGTCTTGGGCTCGCCCGTTTCCTTGCAGCGCAGGGCCTCGTCGATGCACGCCCGAACGGCGTGATTGGACTCGGGGGCCGGGATGATGCCCTCACAGCGAGCGAATGCGACACCCGCCTCGAACGTCGGGATCTGAGGCACGGCCACCGCTTCGATGAGCTTCTCGTGGTACAGCTGGGAGACCAGCGGCGAGTCGCCGTGGTAGCGCAGACCGCCGGCGTGAATGCCGGGCGGGACGAAGTCGTGACCCAGGGTGTACATCTGCATCAGCGGGGTCAGGCCGACGGTGTCGCTGAAGTCATAGGCGTAGTGGCCGCGCGTGAGCGTCGGACAGGAGCTCGGCTCGACGGCGACCAGACGTACCTCGCGCCCGGCGGCCTTGTCCGCAAAGAACGGGAAGGCCGCACCGCCGAAGTTCGACCCTCCCCCGCAGGGGGCGAAGACCATGTCGGGATAGTCGCCGGCTTTCTCGAACTGCTTCTTGGCCTCCAGGCCGATGATGGTCTGGTGCAGCAGCACGTGGTTGAGCACCGAACCCAGCGAATAGTTGGTGTCCTCGCGCGAGGCCGCCTCCTCGACCGCCTCGGAAATCGCGATCCCCAGCGATCCGGGCGAGTCCGGATCGCCGGCGAGGATCTTGCGGCCCGACTCGGTCTGATCGGTGGGGCTGGCCAGGACCTCGGCGCCCCAGGTCTGCATCATCGAGCGGCGAAACGGCTTTTGCTCATAGCTGACCTTCACCATATAGACACGCACTTCGATGCCAAACATCTGTCCGGCCAGGGCCAGCGACGAGCCCCACTGCCCGGCACCGGTCTCGGTCGACAGGCGGCGGATGCCCGCCTCGCGGTTGTAGTACGCCTGCGGCACCGCGGTGTTGGGTTTGTGCGAACCGGCCGGGCTGACGCCCTCGTACTTGTAGTAGATCTTCGCGGGTGTGCCGAGGTGTTCTTCCAGACGATGCGCGCGGAACAGCGGCGAGGGCCGCCACAGGCGGTAGGCCTCGCGTACGGCCTCGGGAATGGCAATCCAGCGCTCGCCCGAGACCTCCTGTTCGATGAGCGACATCGGGAAGATCGCCGCCAGGGCCTCCGGGCCGATGGGCTTGCCATCGGGTCCCAACGGTGGGGCCGGCGGGTTGGGCATGTCGGAGACGACGTTGTACCAATGCGTAGGGATCTCGGACTCGTCGAGCAATATCTTGGTCTGGGGCATCGGGACTCTCCTCAACGTTGGCGCCGCAGGTGCCGGACTGTTATTTGAATTTGGGCAGGCCGCTGGTGATATACCAGTGCGCCTCCTTGGCGTCGTACTCCCACTCCTGGCGGTCGACCACCGATTTCTCGACCATGTAATCGGTGTCGTAGTAACTGATCTTGACGATCTGGGTCAGGTGCTCGCCGTCTTTCGACAACTGCAGTCCGGCCACGTCATAAGCGGTGATCTTTATATGCGCAAAACGCGTGAAGTCTTTCGGCCGCGCCTGCGGCCGCGCGAAGGCCGCGGCGGCCGGGAATTCGCCCCAGCGAACCGCGCGCTCGTAGGCGCGCAGCGTGTCGTCGAGCTGGGTCTGTCGATCGGGAGTGACACTGCAGCCGGCGAGCAGCAGCACACCGAACACCAGCAGCGTGGCGATCGCGCCGTAACGGGACATGTCGGACCTCTCGCCCGGCGGCCCTGTCGGCTGCAAACGCGAAGACAACGCCGCGGGTTATCGTTGTGAGTTGTCCAGCAAGCCTAACGGAGTCGGCGAAGGCTTACAACACGAACGCCGCGGGCGAAGGCCCGTCAACGCGGGTGCGCGCGGTCGCCCGCCGCAATCTCCGCGTGGCGGAAACAGCCGACCAGGTGGTCGTTGACCATCCCCACGGCCTGCATGAACGCATAACAGATGGTCGGCCCGACAAAGCGAAAACCCAGCCGCTTGAGCTCGCGGCTCATGGCCGTGGAGGTCGGCGTGAACGCCGGGACCTGCGAGGGGCGTCGCCAGCGGTGCGTGATCGGTTGGCCGTCGACGAAGTCCCAGATGAAATCGGCGAAGCGGCCATGCGCCTCCTGCACGGCGAGAAAGGCCCGCGCATTGTCCACGGCCGCGGCGATCTTGGCGCGGTTGCGCACAATGCCCTCGTCGCGCAGCAGTCGATTGCGCTCGCGCGTACCGAAGCGGGCGACCCGGGCGGGGTCGAACCCCGCGAAGGCCCGGCGATAGGCCGCACGCTTGTTCAGGATGGTCGACCAGCTCAACCCGGCCTGCGCGCCCTCGAGCAGCAGCATTTCGAAGAGCTTGCGGTCGCGAAACACCGGCACGCCCCATTCGCGATCGTGATAGCGCCGCTCGGCCTCGCTGCCGCGTGCCCAGGCGCACCGCTTGACTTGCGCAGCTGCCGTCATTGAATGTGCCCCACTGCTGTCCGTCTTTGGCCCGTGCCGTCTGTTGCGGCGATATAATACTGCCATGAGCGCGCCGGATACCAACGCGACCTGCCCCTGCGGCTCCGGGCTGAGCTATGGGCAATGCTGCGGACGTTATATCGAAGGCGGCGAGAACGCGCCGAGCGCCGAGGCCCTGATGCGCTCGCGCTACACCGCGTTCGTGCATGCCGATGCCGCCCACCTCCTTCGGACCTGGCACCCCTCGACCCGACCGGCCGAGCTGGCCCTGGACGACGCCGCTGTGCGCTGGCTGGGGCTGTCGATCAAACGCTGCGAGCGCGGCGGCCCCGACGATCACGAAGGCACGGTGGAATTCGTCGCTCGCATGAAGCGGGGCGGGCGCGCCGCCCGGCTGCACGAGGTCAGCCGGTTCACGCGTGAGGATGGACAATGGTTCTATGTCGACGGCGAGCTGCGCGAACCTCGCAGGCGCTGACACAATGCCGTATCAGTAGTGCGGCGGCAGGGTCTCCTCGTCCATCGAGGCGACATTCGAGGGCGTAAGCTCGCGCACCTGACGCGCCAGGGCCTCGAGCTCGGCGCGCAGCTCCGCGATAACCTGATCCTGCCTGACCACCGTGCGGGTGAGCTCTTCGAGCGATGCCTCCTGGTAGGCCAGTCGAACCTCGAGATCGGTAAGCTTGGATTCCATCGTCTTCCCTCCAGCGGTCTCGTCTCGCAAACGCCCGGCCGGGGCCCGGCATCAATACAGAATGCGCCCGTCGGGATGATCGAGCTGCACCGACTCCACCGAGCGCCCAAACACCACGATGCGCCCGGCGTACCGATTGACGCCGTCGACGCTGAATTCGAAACCGTAGGTACGGCGCAGACGGACCCTGCCGTCGGCACCCCGCCGTGGCCGCAGCCCCACCAGCGCGACCGTCTCGTCGAGAAACTGCAGGTCCAGGCGCGAGCAGGCCCGGGCCCCCGCGCGCAGCGCGAGCTCGCGCCCGCGCAGGGCCTCGACCCAAACCAGGGCGACGAGAAAAATGGCCAGCAGGCCCAGCCACACGCTCACCGTATTCCCCGCTCCGGGTCGCGCCGAACCGAGTTTTGCGCAATCATGACCGGCGAGTGTAACAGCGGCCCGCCAAGTTGGCAGTCGTCAGTCGGCAGTTGGCAGCAAAGCCAAGAAGGGCTTTGCATTCCTCCCGGGGTCGGTAGCACACTGATAGCCTGAGGAAGGTCCCCGCCTGACTCCCTACAGGTCACGCCTTCTTTCTGCGGACTGCCAACTGCCAACTTTTTCAACATCACTCCGAGAAGGCGCCTATCCATGACGACCAACGATGCCACGACCAATACGCAGGAATTGACCCTGTATAGCGCCGCGGTGTGCCCCTTCGCCCAGCGCACCCGGCTGGTGCTGGCCGAAAAGGCGCTGCCCTATTCGGTGCAGGAGATCGACCTGGACAATATTCCGCCGTGGTACCGGGAACTCTCGCCGACCAACAAGGTGCCGCTGCTGGTGCGCGGAAAGGACCGGGTCTGGGAGTCGACGGTGATCAACGAATACCTCGAGGAGGTCTACCCGGAGCCCGCGCTCCTGCCGCCCGATCCCGGCCGGCGCGCATTCGCCCGTATCTGGATCGACTATGCCAACACCCAATTCCTGCCCTGGTTCTACAAGCTGCTGTTGGAACAGCAGCCGCAACGCCGGGCCGAGCTGGCCGAGCGCCTGCGAGACAGCATCGGGCAGATCGAGCGCGACGGCCTGGCAACCTACGCGCCCGGGCCCTACTGGCTGGGAGCCGAGGTCTCTCTGGTCGACCTCGCCTTCTATCCCTTCTTCGAGCGCATGCCGGTACTCGAGCACTATCGCGACTTCACGCTGCCCGCGGATACACCCAACCTGCATCGCTGGCTTTCGACCATGGCCGAGCGCCCCAGCGTGCGCGAGGCAAGCGGTTCGTCCGATTTCTATATCCAACGCTACCGCCAATACGCCGACGCCACCACCGACAGCGACACCGCGCGGGAGATGCGAGAGATATAGTTGGCAGTTGGCAGTTGGCAGTTGGCAGTTGGCAGTTGGCAGTTGGCAGTTGGCAGTTGGCAGTTGGCAGCAAGACGTTTAAACGCTCTTGTCTTTCTGCAAACTGCAGACTGATTACTGACAACTCCGCCCTGCGGGCGGCAGCCCGCAGCGCGGGCATAAGCCCATTTTATGAGCAGGGCCGGGCTGCTCGGCCGTCGCCCGCCTCGGCTATAGTTAATGCATGTCGTTTCCCTCGGGAGGATCGGACATGGCCATCGCAATCACTCTGCAGGAGTATCTCGACAACGCCGGGGTCGAGTATGACCTGATCGAGCATCCCTACAGCAGCACGAGCATGCAGGCCGCCCAGGCCGCGCACGTCCCCGGCGACCGCATCGCCAAGTCCGTACTGCTCGAAGACGAGCACGGCTACGTGCTGGCGGTGATCCCCGCGACGCATCGCCTGGATCTGGGCAACGTCCACCGTCAGCTCAATCGCATGGTGGGGCTCGCCACCGAACGCGAGCTGGCCGACGTCTTCGCCGACTGCGAGGAAGGGGCCGTGCCGCCGCTGGGCCAGCCCTACGGCGTGGAGGTAATCATCGACGAGAGCCTGGCGTGGCAGCCGGATATCTACTTCGAGGCGGGCGATCACGTGGACCTGGTGCACATCACCGGCGAGGCCTTTCAGGACCTGCTGGGCGATGTCGAGCAGGGTCAGTTCAGCCGCCACCTGTAGTAGGTACGGCCGACGCACCGGTCGGCCCCCTCAGCTCAATGCGACGCCCAGCAGGCGGCCGATCGCAAACGCGATCGCGCCCGCACCGCCGCCGATCAATATCATGCGCAGCCCGCCCCACAGTGCGCCGCGCCCCGTAAACAGGCTGAGCACCGCCCCCACCGCGAACAGACTCGCCCCCGCCAGCGCCGCCACCCCGCCCAGGACCCATCGCTCATTGCCCAGCCCGACCAGAAACGGCAGCAGCGGGATCAGGGCCCCGGCCGTAAATGACAGGAATGAGAACAGTGCCGCGCCCCAGGGCGATCCCAGGTCGTCCGGATTGAGCCCGAGCTCCTCCCGGGCCAATGTGTCGAGCGCATGCTCGGGATCGCTGAGCAGCTCGCTGGCCACGGCACGCGCCTCGTCCATCGCCATGCCGCGCGCGTTGTAGATCAGGGCGAGCTCCTCGGCCTCCTCTTCCGGATACACGGCCAGTTCCTCGCGCTCCAGACTGATCTGGTATTCGTACATCTCCCGCTGCGAGCGCATGGAGACGTATTCCCCGGCCGCCATGGACAGGGCGCCGGCGAGCAGACCTGCAGCGCCCGCCGTGAGGATGGCCTCCGGCGAGCTGCCCGCCCCGGCCACCCCCAGGATCAGGCTGGTATTGGAGACGAGCCCGTCGTTGACGCCGAACACGGCCGCACGCAGGTTGCCGCCGCTGCCCACGCCGCGATGACGGTGACCGACTTCCTCGACCGAGGTGGGCATGGGATGGCGCGCAGGCGGTGCCGGCGCACGGTAAACGGCCAGGCCCCGCACCTTGATCGCCGCCAGCACCGGCAGGATGAGCCGCGGTCCGAGCGTGGCGACCAACGCGGCCACCACCCTCGCCCGCAGCGAGGGGCGAAACGGGGGCAGACTGGTACCGCCGGCTTGGATGCTCTGGGCCCAGATCCCGGCCTGGGTCTCGGCGGCACCCGCCAGGGCGGAAAACATTCGCCGCTTGGTCGGGTCGGTCTCGCGCTCAGCGATGTGCTGGTACAGCCACGCCGACTGCTTCTCCTCGAACCAGTTGTCGATGTTGGACATCTGCCAGTCTCCTGTCCCGGTCCGCCGCCGGCGCGATCAGGTGAAAAACGGCCAAGGGTTGCGAGTCACAGCCACGGTGACGATGTACGCGAACACGACAATGGCGCCCAGCCAGGCGCCGATCCGCACCGGACGGCGCCGCGCGAAACGCAGCGCCACCAGGCCGAGGCCGATATAAACGAACAGGCCGATGACCTTGGCGGTAAGCCAGCTCTGGGGACCGGGATACTGGTGGGTCAGCGCGGCGAGTGCCACCGCGCTCAGAAGCAGCACGGAGTCGTTGACGTGCGGGACGATCCGCACCCAGCGCGCACGCAGGCGGGGCGAGTCGCGTAGCAGCCACACGCCCCTGAGCATGAACAGAGAAATGCTGATGGCCGCCGTGGTCACGTGCAGCGCCTTGATCCAATGCCAGTCCGGGAGCCAATGCATCGATCACCTCGTCTCGTGTGTGGTGTGGGTCGTGGGCCGGCCTGAAGTGTAGCCGCTTGCCTCGCTGCACGATACGACTGGCACGACCCCGCGGTGTCGGTCCGCGCGCCTTTACGCCCCGCGCTGGCAGGGGCATTTCTCCCTCCGGGCATCGCGGTACGTCAGCTATACTGGTCGCCAATGCCGGCCTCGGGCGCAGTTCCGCCCGTTGGGCGCCAACCATTTTCGATCTGGAGCGCGGCGATGAGCGAGAAGATCACCAAATCCGAAGAACAGTGGCGCGAACAGTTGAGCCCCGAGGAATATCGCGTCACGCGCCAAGGCGGTACCGAGCCCGCCTTCACCGGACGTTACCACGCCTACAAGGGCACGGGCATCTACCGCTGCGTGTGCTGCGGCGCGCCCTTGTTCCGCTCCGCGGAGAAGTTCGACTCCGGCACCGGCTGGCCCAGTTATTGGACCCCCACCGACCCCGCGGCGGTGGAAACCCACACCGACCGCAGCCACGGCATGGTACGTACCGAGGTCCGCTGCGCACGCTGCGACGCCCACCTCGGCCACGTCTTCGAGGACGGTCCGCCGCCCACGGGCCTGCGCTACTGCATCAACTCGGCCGCCCTGAGATTCGAGGGCGAGGACTGAGGACCCGCGGCGGATCCGATGCGCCGCAGCATTCCCCCTGAGCGCCTTGCGGCGCTGCCGGCCGGGCGAGACGGCCTGAGCGATACCCGCGCGGGTGAGCTGCGCGCCCGCTACGGCGACAACGACATCGTGGAGAGCAGCGCACCGGGGTGGCCCGCCCTGCTGCGCGAGACGGCGCGTGACCCCATGCTGTGGTTTCTGCTCGCGACCGCGGCCTTGTTCGGCGGTCTCGGCGATATCGCGGAGGCCGTCACCCTCGTCGTGGCGATGGTGCCCCTCGTCGGTATGGACCTGTTCCTGCACCGACGCACCCAGGCCTCGACGCAGGGCCTGCGCGGCCGACTGGCGAACACCGCCGAGGTGCTGCGCGACGGACGCTGGCAGACCCTGCCCGCCCCGCAGCTGGTACCCGGTGACCTGGTGCGAGTCGGCGCCGGCGATGCGCTCCCGGCCGACGGGCTCTTCGTGAGCGGCGACGATGTGCAGATCGACGAGTCGGCCCTGACCGGCGAGGCCTATCCCGTGCGCAAGCGCCCCGGCGGGACGCCCGGCGAGGGCGACGAGGACCGCTGGGCCTTTGCCGGCACACGTCTGCTCACCGCGCAGGCCGAGGTGCGCGTGGTCTTCACCGGGGCCGAGACACTCTACGGCGAGATCGTACGCTCGGCCACGCGCGGGCGCCGCGCCCGGACGCCGCTGCAGCTGGCGATCGCCAACCTGGTCACTATCCTGGTGGTCGCCGCGGCGATCATGTGCCTGCTGCTCGCCTGGGTCCGCCTGCAGCAGGGCTTCGGGATCGTCGACGCCCTGCTCAGCGCGGTGACACTCGCGGTGGCCGCCCTGCCCGAGGAGTTCCCGGTGGTGTTCACCTTTTTTCTCGGTGTGGGCGTCTTTCGCCTGGCGCGCCGGCAGGCCCTGGTACGCCGCGCCGTCGTGGTCGAGAACATCGGCCGTGTGACGTGCATCTGCTCGGACAAGACCGGGACCATTACCGCCGGCGAGCTGCAGGTCGCCCACGACTACCCCGCCGGCGGACTGACGCGGGCCGACCTGCTGGGTGTCGCCGCGCTGGCCTCGCGGGCCGAGAGCGGCGACCCCCTGGACCGGGCCATCCTGGCGGCGGCCGCCGCCAAGCCCGACAACGCCGCCAGCCCGCTGGAGACCTTTCCCTTTACCGAGGATCGCAAACGCGAGAGCGTCGTGGCACGCCTTGCCGACGGCACCCTCGTCGCGGCGGTCAAGGGGGCGCCCGAAGTCATTCTGGCCATGACCACGCTGCCGGACAAGGAGCGCAGCGAATGGCAGCGGCGCGTGGCCGCCCTGGCGGCCGACGGGCACAAGGTCATCGCCTGTGCGCGGCGTGTGCTCGACGAGGCGACCTGGCCGGGTGGCGAGCCCGACCGCGGCCTGGAGCTGGCCGGTCTGCTCGCCTGCGAGGACCCGGTGCGAGAGGGCGTGCGCGAGGCGGTGCACGCGTGCCGCGAGGTCGGCATCAAGGTGCTCATGGTCACCGGCGATCATCCCGTCACGGCACGCGCCGTCGCACGGGAGCTCGGCCTGGGCGAGGGGCCGGGCAGCGGCAGTGCCCGCGAACCCGGCGTGCTGGAGGCCGATGCGCTGCTCGCCCCGGACACGGGCACCGGACAAACGGCACAGGTGGATTGGAGCGAGGTGGACGTGGTCGCCCGCGCCGTCCCGGCACAGAAACTCGACCTCGTCCGGGCCCTGCAGTCGCGCGGGGAAATCGTCGCGGTAACCGGAGACGGCGTGAACGACGTTCCGGCGCTGCAGGCCGCCGACGTCGGCGTGGCCATGGGCGAGCGCGGCACACGCAGCGCGCGAGAGGCCGCGGCCATCGTCCTCCTGGACGACAACTTCCGCACCATCGTGCGCGCCATCGCCGAGGGACGTCAGCTGTTTCGCAATCTCCAATTGAGCTTTGCGTATCTGTTGATGGTCCACATCCCGCTGGTGCTCACGGCCGCTTTGGTCCCGCTGATGGGTTACCCGCTGCTCTACCTGCCCATCCACATTGTCTGGCTGGAGCTGATCATCCACCCGACGGCGCTGCTGGTCTTCCAGCAACTGGCGCCGGGGGGCGGGCTGCAGGCACAGCATCGCCCCCCGGCCGGGGCGGCACGCCCGCGCTTTTTCAACCGACGCCAATGGCTGGTCATTGGATCGGTCGGCGCGCTCGTCACGCTGGTCGTGACACTGGGCTACGAGCGCAGCCTCGGGTCGACCCAACACGTCGAGCACGCGCGCGCCATGGCACTGGTGGCGTTGACCATCGCCAGCGCGACGGTCACCGCCGGTCTGAGCGGTCTGCGCACCCGCGGGGCCTGGGTCATGGTGACGATTACGCTGGCGCTCTCGGCGCTGCTGGTCCAGACGCCGTGGCTGGCGGGGCGGCTGCACCTGAGCCCGCTGCACTGGGACGACTGGCTTGGCGCGGCGGGCGGTGGTCTGCTTGCCGCGGTTGTCTCGACCTTTCTGCGCAGCGGCGCTGAGCGGCGGAGCGCGCCATGACCCCCGGCCCCGATGAACTCGGCGGTGAAGAGACGGGCGCCGCGTGGTTCGTCTACATGGTCGAGTGCCGAGACGGCAGTTTGTATACCGGCATCGCCAAGGACGTGGCCGCCCGCATCGCACAGCACAACAGCAGCCGCGGCGGGGCGCGTTACACGCGCGGGCGCGGCCCCGTGCGCCTGGTCTATCGCGAGCCCGCGGCCTCGCGCAGTGCCGCCAGCCGCCGCGAGGCCGAGATCAAGCGTATGTCCCGCTCGGCCAAGCTCGCGCTGGCGGGCGTTGCGCTAGGCAAGAAGGGCGTTGGGGAGTCATACTGAATCCAACATCGACGGACAGAGACTGTAGATGGGCGCCAACGCAACGGCAATTCGCCGACACTCCGCCATGCCCCCCCGGCGCAGGCGCGGACACTCGTGGTACGGTCCGCGTCCGCCTTTACCCGGCGTGCGGTCCGATGAGTGAGTTGGCGGGCGCACCGCTCGCAACGGTGCGCATCCGCGCGCGGGCCGACGAGCTCAAGGGCCTGCGCGACACGGTCCGTGAGACGGTTCTCACGCAGGGCGTGGAGAGCAGGCTCGCCGAATGCCTGGTTCTGGCCGTCGACGAGGCCTGCGTCAACGTCATCCGCCACGCCTACGGCGGCGAGGACACGGGTGAAATCGTTCTGGACATCCACAACAATCAAGGCGTCTTGGTATTTCGCCTGACGGACTTCGCCCCACCGGTGGACAAGCAGCGCATCTGCTCGCGGGACCTGGACGACATACGTCCTGGCGGCCTGGGCGTGCATCTCATCGCCGAGGTGATGGACGAAGTCGAATTCGTCGACCCGCCCCCCGGCACGGGCAACGTGCTGGAGATGAGAAAACGCATCAGCCACTGAATCGGACCGAGCGATGGAATACCGGACACGCAGCGAAGGCCCCTACACCGTCATTGCCCTATCGGGCGAAGTGGACCTCTATTACTCGCCCGTCGCCCGCGAGCAGATACTCGAGCACCTGGAGCGCGGCCGGAACGTGCTCGTGGATCTCTCCGCCGTGAGCTATATCGACAGCTCGGGCGTGGCCAGCCTGGTCGAGGGCTACCAGCTCGCGCGGACCAGGGGCCTGGCCTTCGGGCTGGTCGGCGTGAGCCCGGCCGCGATGCAGGTCCTGCAGCTCGCCCGCCTCGACAAGGTATTTCCCATCCACGCCTCGGTCGACGAGCGCATTGCCAGTGACGGTTAGAACGACAGCCACGGCACTGCGCGGTATCGTCGAGCAGCTCGGCCGCCACAGCGTCCGCGGGATCGAGGAATTCGGCTATGTGGCCGCGCTGTTCGTCGAGGCGCTCTACTGGTTCGTGATGGGCCGGCGCCGGATGCAGCCGGTGCGGCTGCATGCCGTGTTCCGCGAGGCGATGATGATCGGCATCCAGGCCATCCCCATCGTCTCGGTGCTTTGCCTGGCCGTGGGGATCATGCTGGCTATCCAAGGCATCGAAACGCTGAAGACGTTCGGCGCGCAATCGAAGGTGGTCATCGGCATCGCCCTGTCCGTCACGCGGGAGTTCTCCCCGCTCATCGTCAGCATTCTGGTCGCCGGGCGCTCGGGATCGGCCATCACCGCGCGCATCGGCACCATGCACGAATCGCAGGAGATCGACGCGCTGCGCGTAATCGGCATCAATCCGGTGCGCTACCTGGGGGCGCCCATGCTGCTCGGCATGCTGTTGATGGTGCCCAGTCTCACCGTGCTCGGCGACGTCATGGGGATCCTCGGTGGAGGAATCTACAGCTCGATGGAGCTCAACGTGCCGTTGGCGGTCTACGCCGATCGTTCGCTCGCCGCCCTGCACGTCGACGATATACGCCAGGGGCTCATCAAGAGCGTGGTATTCGCCGTCATCATCGCCATGGTGGGTATCAGCAACGGCTTCCAGGTGCGCGGCGGCGCCGAGGGCGTAGGCCGGGCGACGACCCGTTCGGTCGTCCTGTCCATCAGCTTCATCGTTCTGGCCGACATGATTTTTACCTACTTTCTCAATCGATGAGCGGCAATGTCGGATACCATGACCGAATCCTCCCCACAGACACCCCAGGCGCCGGCCGTGGAGCCCGTCATAGAGGTGCGCGATCTGGTCGCGCACTATGGGACGCGGCGCGTGCTGAACAAGATCAACCTGACGGTCATGCCCGGGGAGATCATGGTGATCATGGGCGGCAGCGGCTCGGGCAAGAGCACGCTCCTGCGCCATCTGCTCGGGCTGAAACGTCCCACCTCCGGCGTCATCAAGGTCCTGGGCAAAGACATCACGCGCCTGTCCGCGGCCGAAATGCACCAGCTGCGGCGCACTATGGGCGTTGCCTTTCAGGGCGGTGCGCTGTTCGGCTCGATGACCGTCGGCGAGAACGTCTGCCTGCCCCTGCGCGAGCACACCAAGCTCGACGAGAACACCATGCGCATCATGAGCCGCATGAAGCTGGAGGTCGTCAACCTCGCGGGCTTCGAGGACCTGATGCCCTCCGAGCTCTCCGGCGGAATGGTCAAGCGCGCGTCGCTGGCGCGCGCGATCGTGATGGACCCGAAGCTGCTGTTTTTCGACGAGCCCTCCTCGGGGCTCGATCCGGTTGCCGCGGCCGAGCTCGACGAGCTGATTCTGCGCCTGCGCCGGGCGATGAACATGACCATCGTGGTCGTCACCCACGAGCTCGAGAGCGCCTTCAAGATTGCCGACCGAATCACCGTGATCGACCAGGGCGAGGTCATCATGTCCGGCACCGTTCAGGAGGTGCGAGACAGTGAAAATGAACGCGTGCAGAATCTGCTGAACCGCCGACCGCGGGATGAGACCGTCGATGCCGACGATTATCTGCGTCGCCTGACTCGCTGACGGGCTCGAGGCGCGGACCCTGGGATACACTGCCGATCGGATTTGCCAATGAAACGCGACAATCTCAACTATCTAGCCGTGGGGCTGTTCGTGCTGTCGATGTTCGTGGTACTGCTGATCGTACTTTACCGACTGACCGGCCGCAGCGTCGACACCGATAGCTACTATGCGATGTTCTCCAACGTCACGGGCATTCGCCAGGGCTCGCCGGTGACCTACGGGGGCTTTCGCATTGGGCGCGTCGAGGATATCAAGCCACAGCGGCGAAACGGGGCGACCTACTACCGCATGGAGGTGCGGGTGCGCCACGGCTGGCCAATCCCGAAGGACAGCGTGATCCACATCGTCCAGCCGGGCATCCTCACCGAAAACCAGGTCGACATTATCGAAGGCGCCAGCCAGACCATGCTCAAACCCGGCCAGACGATCCCGAGTGACGAGGCCGTAACCATGATCGCGCTGCTCAACAGCATGTCCAAGGAGCTCCGGCCCCTGCTCGCCAACCTGAACAAGACGCTCGGCTCGGTCAGCGGCGATCTCAACGACAAGCTCCCGCATATCACCGAAGGCGTGACGAAGCTGCTCGACCGACTGAACGAGAACGCCCAACGCCTGTCGCAGCTGACCGGCGGCAAGAACCAACAGCGTCTCAACGACATCATCAAGAATACCGACAAGCTGACGCGAAACCTGGCCCGCACGTCCCAGGGGTTCGACGCGTCACGCAAGCAACTCGATGCACTGCTGCGAAAATCCAACCGGCTGGTCGATGAGAACGGCCAGGATATTCGCCGCTCGGTGGTCGAGCTTCGCAACACGCTCGGCGTGCTCTCCCAGCGCATCGACAGCATCGTGTACAACATGGATTCGGCGAGCCGCAACATGAACGAGTTCACTCGCCAGCTGCGCGACAACCCCGGGGCGCTGCTGCACAGCAAGCCGCCGGCCGACAATGCGGAGGGCCGCCCGTGATGAGCGCAGCACAGCGCGTGTGGCGGGTGGTTCTGGCCTGCACCTGCGCCCTGTCGCTGGCCGGGTGCCTGGGCGGCGGGCCGGTGCCGCAGGACCGCTTCTATCTGCTGCCGCGTGTGGCGCCCGAGCACCCCCTGCCCGCGCCCCTGGTCGCGGGCACGCTGGGCGTGGACCGCCTGCGCGCCGACGGCCTGCGCGAGGAACGCGCCATGCTGTACATCGACCCGGCACACCCGCTGCAGGTGCGTCGTTATCACTATCATCACTGGGCCGCGGTCCCGGGCGAGTTGATCCAGCAGAACCTGATCGACTATTTGCGAGCGGCCGGGGCCGCATCGCGCGTCGTACGCGATGCGCCACAGCTGAGCGTCAAGGCGCGTGTCACCGGACGGGTGCTGCGCCTGGAGCGCATCGCGGGCGATGACGGGGTGCGTGTGGACGTCACGCTGGAGCTTTACCTGTCGCCGTCTTCAGCGAACTGGAGCACCCTCCAGGGGCCAGGAACGGGGGGGGACTATCATGCCAGCGTCGCGGCAGGCGATCGCAGCATGCACGCGACGGTCGAGGCCTACGGCCGGGCCTTGGACAAAATCTACGGGCAGTTCTTGCAGGACATCGAGGCACACGCGCACCTCAACGGTTCGGCACCGTCGGCACGGTAACGGATGTCTCCGATTTTGACACCCGGTTTTAACCCCCCATTTTGATAGGTGTCGGCGGCGCAGCGCCTCCTCAATGCAACGAGGGCATATCGATTGGTTCAAGCGAAGACGCGCCGAGGCCTCGGCAGTGGTTCTTCGACGGCCGGCTACGAGCGGGCGAGCAGGACCAACAGAACCACGAAGACGATCACCGCGCCGATGGGCAGCAGGAGACCCTTCCAGTCCTCGGCGGTGCCCTTGTTGGGGTTCTTCAAGGAGGCCTTGATACCCGGTCCCCACCACATCAAGAGAAGCACGATGCCGACGCCGAGCAGCAGCAGTTGCCAGGTGGGTAGGTCGGTCATGGTCGTCTCCTTGTCGGCGGCTCGGTGTGCATTCGGCGCTGGGCCTGCCGGCATCATAATCGAATCGGGAGGCACGGTCAGCCCGTGTCGACGCCCGGCACGGCCAGTCCGCGCGAGCAGATTGCAAGAGGCGAGGCATGGACAGGCCGCCCGGCGGTTCGCCGCCGGGCGTTTCGCCGAGGCAAGTGCCACACGCCGGGGCCTCGACTATACCTCCAACGTCGGTATGGGCCTGATACAGTCTCGAGCCCCATTCACCGGTAAACTATCGGGAAAATCGGCCGATAAGTGGAATTATGCGGGTTAGCAATCGGCACCCGCGCGAACGTATCCGTAAATGAACGATATGAGCCGCCTCATCGGCCGGACCTACGAGGGGATCTGGCGACTCGCCGGGTTGGGCGCCCGCAGCTCGGACAGTGCCGAGATACGCGCCCGCAAGTCGGTCATGACGCTCATCGCGATGATCATCGCCTTCCTGGCGGTGTTCTGGGGCAGCATCTATGTCTGGCTCGGCTACCCACTGTCGGGCGCAATTCCACTGAGCTACTCGGGCGTCACGGCGCTGAGCATCGTTTACCTGTTTCTGACCAAACAGTTCACGTTCTTTCGCCTGAGCCAGTTGCTGCTCATATTGCTGCTGCCATTCATGCTCCAATGGTCGCTCGGCGGATTCGCCAATGGCTCCATCGTGATGATCTGGGCCTTCTTCACGCCGCTGGCCGCTCTGTTGAGCGCGGGTGCGGGCGAGGCCGCCGCCTGGCTGGCCGCCTTCATCGCATTGACGGCAATATCGGGCGTGATCGATGGGGAGCTCGCGCGGGTGGCGGCACCGATGCCGCGGACAGCCAATACCATCTTTTTCATTCTGAATATGGGCGTCGGCCTGCTCAGCCTCTACTACGTCATCAAGTACTTCGTCGGCGACCAGGCGCACACGCACGCAGCCGTGGTCGGTGCGCAGCGCCAGCTCGAGCGCGCCAATGCCACCCTGCGGGAGAACGAAGCGCGCATACGCGAGCTCATGCTCATCGACCACCTGACGGGTGTGGGTAACCGGCGTTATCTTCAGGAGCGCCTGGCTGGCGAGTTCAGCCGTGCGCGCCGCGGCGCCAGCGCGGGCTGCCTGGCCATAACGGACCTGGACGACTTCAAGCAGATCAACGACAGGTACGGCCACAGCGTGGGCGATCGGGTGCTGCAGACGTTCGCCCGAATTATCCGGGACAACATCCGTGAGGCCGACGTGGTCGCCCGCTACGGGGGCGAGGAGTTCGTGCTGCTGTTCCCCGACACCGACTGCGCCGAAGCCCGCCGCATCGCTGAACGCATCCGCGCGGCGCTCGAGGCCACCTCGATCGAACCGGTCATGGCACCGGTCACCGCCAGTTTCGGCCTGACGCGCTGCGAGGCGGCAGATACGGCGGACACAGCCCTGGTCGAGGCCGATCGCGCCCTGTACCGCGCCAAACGGGGCGGCAAGAATTGCATCACCGTCGCCGGCGAGGAGCCGGCCGTTCCCCACGGCGAGGCGGCTCGAACCGACAGGCCCGGCCCGCCGACCTGACGCCCCGCCCGAACGATCTTCCGGCAGCGTTGTCTCACCGATGTGCCCCCGGGGGATAAGCAGGGAGAGGGGGGAACGGACGCCAGTCGGGTCGGCACACGCCGCTTCCCCATTCGTTCCGACTTGTCGGGCCAACCTTCGGGTCGGTGCCCGATGCACGCCCGCGACCCGCAGTCAGCCCCGGCCTCGCGCCCGGTCCCCGGCCGGACGTGATACTTTGGTGAAGTTTTGCTGGGTCTAATGAGGCTGTCTGACGACAATCCAAACCAATGACAAAACGGAGGAAGCCCATGAAATCGACGAGAACCACCGGTGCAGCGCTGGCCCTGGCGGCTGCAGGTCTGTTTGCCGCGGCGCCCATCGCGGCCACCGCGGCCGACAGCACGCAGGTCCACTGCTACGGCGTGAACAAGTGCAAGGGCCACAACGACTGCAAGACCGCCAACAACTCCTGCAAGGGTCACGGCAGCTGCAAGGGGATGGGTTTCGTGGTCATGTCCAAGCATGCCTGCGATGCCATCGGCGGCGACGCTAAAAAGAAGTAAGCGAGTGACGGCGGGGGTGTAAGCCCCCGCCGCCTTTGCCCATGAACATTCCCGAACACACAAGCGTTACCGTGGCGGACCGTCCCTTCCTCGGCTTCGGGCTGGGTCTGCGGCCCGACTACTACCAGAGCGTGCTAGACACCCGCCCCTGCGTGGACTGGTTCGAGATCACCTCGGAGAACTACATGGTCGACGGGGGCCGGCCGCGCTACTACCTCGACCAGGTCAAGGAACGCTACCCGATCGTCATGCACGGCGTTTCACTGTCCATCGGCGGGACCGACCCGCTAGATACCGACTACCTGGCCCGTCTCAAGGCGCTGGCCGGGCATGTCCAGCCGGCCTGGATTTCCGATCACCTGTGCTGGACCGGCCAGGGCGGACACAACCTCCACGACCTGATGCCCCTGCCCTACGACGAAGAGGCGGTGCGCCACGTCGCCGAACGGGTACGCCAGGTTCAGGATTTTCTCGGCCGGCGCATCCTGCTGGAAAACGTCTCCAGCTACCTGACCTATCGCCACTCGCAGATGAGCGAGTGGGAGTTCTACAGTGCGGTGGTCGAAGAAGCCGACTGCCTGATGCTGCTGGACATCAACAATATCCACGTGAGCGCAGTCAATCACGGCTTCGATCCGCAGGAATATCTCCAAGGCGTGCCCGTCGAGCGCGTATGGCAATTTCATCTCGCCGGCCACACCGACTACGGCGACTTCATTATCGACACCCACGACCAACCCATCGTCGAACCGGTGTGGGCGCTGTATGAGTCGGCCCTGGAGCGCTTCGGGGCGGTGTCGACCATGATCGAACGCGACGACAACATGCCGCCGTTCGACGAGCTGCTCGCCGAACTCGCCGAGGCCCGCGCCATCGGCGAACGCCATCTGGGTAAAACCCGATGCCGCGCCTGAGCGAAATCCAGGCCGAATTCGCCCGCCATGTGCTCAGCGGCGGCGGTCAGATGCCCGAACACGTGCTCGACGACCGGGGCATCGACGCCGAGCTGCGCCTGGCGGTCTACGCCAACGCCTACCGCGCGCGTCTGGTCGAGACGCTCGCCAAGGACTTCGCCGCCCTGCGCCACCACCTCGGCGAGGAGGAGTTCGAGACCCTCGCGCACGACTACATCGAGGCCCACCCTTCGCGGTACTTTTCGCTGCGCTGGTTCGGCGAGGCGTTGCCGGCGTTCACGGCCGGGCATCGCACGGGCCGCTCCACGCCCGCGCTGGCTGAGCTGGCCCGGCTGGAATGGGCCTTTATTGACGCCTTCGACGCCGAAGACGCCGCCTGCGCCGACGAGGCCGGCGCGGCGGCCGTTGCGCCCGCGGCCTGGCCCACGCTGCGCATCGCGTTGCATCCTTCGGTGCAGCTGGTCTGCCATGAGTGGGACATCGTCGCGTTGTGGCGAGCCTACCGCGACGAGCGCGCAGCCCCCGAACCGCGGCGCCTGGACGCGCCGGGCTGCTGCCTCGTGTGGCGCCAGGGGCTCGACACGCGCTATCGGGCGCTGGCGCCGGACGAGGCGCGCGGCCTGCAGGCACTTGCCCGCGGCGGAGACTTTTCAACGTTGTGCGAAGAGGTGGCGGCATGCCTGCCGGAGACCGAGGGCGATCCGCAGCAGGCCGCGCTGCGTGCGGCCACGCTGCTCAAGACCTGGCTGCACGCCGGCCTGATCTGCGAGCTGCGTCCGCCCGGCGAAGCCTCACCCGACCGGGAAACGTGAGCCGAATCGCAATTTGGAAACGCGGCACCGGCAAAGGGGTCGAGCGGCGCGGCCGGTTCAGGTAGGCTGCGGGGTGTCAAAGGCAAACTCGTCGAAAGGCGAGGGCGCAAAACCTCCGGTCTAAGGGCTCGAATCGCCTCAGCGCGGCTCGGCTTACGACAGCGGGGTTGCCGGGCAAAAGGCGCACGGCGTGTAGTGCGACCACCGTCCCGTCATCCCCTCCGTCCAGCCCTGTTCCAGACCGGTGGTCAGCGACGCCTCGAGGCGCCGTTGGCGTAGAGCTCAATCCCCGGACCAGTCCGGCCATGGATTGATTCCCTGAGTATCCCCCCACTCCTTGTGCCCTCCCCCCGGAGGGCTTTTTTTTGACCGTTCGCAGGCCCGGTTCAATCCTCGTCCTTGCCCAACAGGTCGCGCAGGGCTTCGAAGGGGCGGTGTGTCGCCGGAGCGATACTGCGGGTCAACCCGAAGGAGGCGCCGGCGCCGCGCACGTGATCGATATGGCGCGCGTGCTCGTTGTCATGGCAGTACAGACAGAGGTTCTCCCAGTTGCTGCCGTCGGGTGGATTGTTGTCGTGGTTGTGGTCCTTGTGGTGGACCGTGAGCTCGTGGAGGTTTTCGCGGGTGAACTCCCGCCCGCAGCGGGCACACACCCAGGGATGGATGCGCAGGGACTGCTCGCGGTAGCCGGCCATGCGCTGGTCGCGGGCGGCGCGCGCTTCGGCCACCACCCGGTCGAGACGGTCTTCGGTGCCAGCCTTGGCGCCGGGACCGGAGTTGCGTTTGTCCTTGCTCATGGCTCGGCGATTGACGGCCCTCAGCCGACGCGGTCGATAGAGCAGATCACTTCGTTGCTGAACTCGGGGCGCTCGGAGTCGAAGCGCGGATCGATCTGAAAGGTCTCGTCCGTCACCTTGAACTCGCTGATGCGCCCGACCTCATAGCGGCGCGGCGCCGGCGCCTTGAAGATATCGGCCTCGTCGTGGGCGCGAATGCCGCCGACCAAAATACGGCCTTCGGCTTCGCGATAAACGATATATGGGTGAAACGTGCGATAGTGCAAGTCGGTGTCGTAGCGCAGACGCACCACCCGACGATCACGCATGGCCCGGCACAGTTGCTGTTCCAAAAAGTAGTCACGCGGTGCCGGCTCGGCTTGCTTCCTCTTCATCGGCGCGGAGTTCCTCAACACGGTTTCGATGGTGTCATCGAGGCCGCGCTGGCCTCGTTGACAGACGTATTCTAGCCGAATTCTGGCGCTCGCTACCGTACCCGTTTTCCCGTTATGCCGGCCTCGGGCTCGCCGCTGCCCGACAATCCTCGGTTCCATGCCCCCCGCTCGATGTCTGCCCCTTCGACGCGCGCAGCCGCTCGCACCATACCTCGATCGCCTCGCGCGCCTGTCGCGGCCGCTCGGTCAACAACCAGTGATCCGCCTCGATGGTGTCGACCTCCGCGGCCGGGAAGCGCTCAATCCAGCGCCGGTTGATTGCCGCATCGGTAATGGTCGCACCGCCCGAGAGCAGCACCAGCACCGGGACGGCGATACTTGCCGGGTCGGGCACGGCACGCACCACCTCGGAGAGGTCCTGCAGATAGTTGGCCAGCGGGATATAGCGCAGGTCGGCCCCGGGCTTCATGTAGAGCTTGGCGATGTCCGCGCTGCCGCCCCCGGCACGCGCCTCGGCCAGGACGCGCCGGGTCTGCTCGTCCAGCGCGCGCAGGTCGCGGTAGGGAAAGTGTCGCCGGCGCAGGCCCAGCGCGTTGAGGCCGCGACACAGCACGATCGCCAGCCGGTTCAGCCAGCGCAGGCGCCGAGCCGCGCCGAGCGCACCTCGCAGTGCCGTGGGATAGACCGGGTCGATGAGGATCAGGCCCGCCGTACGCTCGGACCGCGCGCGGGCGAAATCCATTGCGACCTCGGCGCCCAGGCTGTGACCCATGACTACGGCCTCGGCATAACCCTCGGCATCGAGGATCGCCTCGAGATCGGCGCACCAGTCCTCGCGGCGAAATCGGGCTCGGGTCAACGACAGGCCGTGACCGCGAAGGTCGATGCGCAGCAGGTCCCAGTGCTCCTTCAGGCCGGTCTGCGCGACGAACTCCGACCAGCGGGTGAGATTGCTGGCCAGGCCGTGGATCATCACCAGGACCGGCCGGTTCGCACCGGTGCGCAGCAGGCGGTAGCCCAGGCGCGCACCGTCGGCGGCATGCGTGTAACGAACCGCCTCTGCGGCGTCTGGCTCTACCATGGAAGACCTTGCGGCACGGCGACGACCGGCATCGATGTCCTAAAGACTTGGATCCTGAATCATTGCGTACAGCCGGTCCTTGAGCATCAAACGGCGCTTCTTGAGGTCCTCGGCGTAGGCATCGGATACGGTCTCCAGATTCTGCTCGATACGCCTGACTTCGCGGTCGACGCTGTGGTATTCGTTGAACAATTTGGCAAAGTCGGGGTTGCGCTCCTTGAGCTCGTGGATGCGCTGGATGTGCTCGGGAAATTCGTGTGGCAGATCGTGGGATTCGCCGAACATGAAATGACTCCAGGGTGAGATGGGGTTGCTGGTGCGGACACGCTTTGCTCTGGCGCCTGTCCTCACTGATGAAATATAGACCACTGCGGCATGTTCAACCCTTGATCCTGCCGGGCACCGCCGCGCCCCCTCTTCAAGCCAGGCGCGCGCGATCGTGAGGCGCCTCGAGGGCGAGTGCCGGCCCCTTGGGTACGATGCCGGTCGGATTGATCTCCGGATGACTCGTGTAATAGTGATGCTTGATGTGGTCCAGGTGAACCGTCTGCGCAATGCCGGGCCACTGGTAGAGCTCGCGCAGGTAATTCGACAGCTGCGGGTAGTCGGCGATGCGCCGCAGATTGCACTTGAAGTGCAGATAATAAACGGCATCGAAACGCACCAGCGTAGTGAACAGGCGCCAGTCGGCCTCGGTAATGCGCCCGCCGGTCAGATAACGCTGTTTGCCCAGACGCGCGTCGAGCGCATCCAGCGCGTCGAAGAGGCGGTCGAAGGCGTGTTCGTAGGCGGTCTGCGTGCGTGCGAATCCCGTCCGGTAGACGCCGTTGTTGACATCGGCGTAGACCGTCTCGTTGATCGCGTCGATCTCCTCGCGCAGACCCGCAGGGTAGAGGTCGACGCTCGTGTCCGCCCAGGCGTCGAAGGCGCTGTTGAGCATGCGGATGATCTCGGCGGATTCGTTGTTGACGATAGTGCGCCGCTGCTTGTCCCACAACACCGGCACGGTGACGATACCCGAATAGTCCGGCTGAGCGAGCCGATAGAGCTCGTACATATGGCTCGCACCGTTGACCTCATCGGCGGTGGCGCCAGGAAAATCGCCCGCTTCGGCGCCCGGTTCGAAACTGGGATCGGAGCTGGGGAAGGCCCAGCCCTGCGGACCCATGTGCGGGTGCACCACCGACACGGAGATGAGCTTCTCCAGGCCCTTGAGCTGGCGCACGATCAGCGTCCGATGCGCCCAGGGGCAGGCGTAGGACACGTACAAATGGTAACGCCCGGGTTCGGCGGCGAAATCGCCCTCGCCGGTAGGTCCGGGTGAGCCGTCCGGCGTCACCCAGTGGCGAAACTGCGACTCCTTGCGCACGAAGGCGCCGTCCTCGGTCTCGCTGTCCAGCCAGTCCTCGCGCAGCTCGCCCTTGATCATCAAACTCATGCAGCTTCTCCTCGTGGCTGGCCAAATCGTTCGCAAATCGGGTGATTGTCTAGATGCGCCGCAGCCCGTGCTGCCGGTTCCCGGCGCTGGAATTCGACAGGGCCAAGGGTCACTCGTTCCCGGCGGGCGCCGTCGTGACTGGACTAGGCTAAACGGTAGGTTGAAGGGAACACAAGGAGGCGCTCGGCCCGGCGGCGGGCCGTCAGCAAGTCGGTGCGCGAGCTCAGAGCACGCTCAACGGCGCAGCAGGCGATTATCCAGGCACAGGCTGCACACGTCCCGGCTGGCCAGCAAGAGCAGGCCGACGGCCAGGACCCAGCCGAACTCCTGATGCCGCGCCATGGCGGCGACCACGGCGAGCGCCGCCAGGATCAACGCCGACTGGCGAATATGCCAGCCGAGCAGCAGCGCCGCTCCGCCGGCGATCGAAAGCGCGTCGAACGCCAGCCAGGCCGGCTGAGCCATGCCCGCGCCAATCGCGCCGGTCACCCCGACATGGACGAATACGTAGCCCAGCGCCAGGCGACCGATGAGGTTTGCGGTCTTTTCCATGGTTTGGAGCCTCCGCGGATCTTCCCTGTAGGGCACCGGTGCGACCGGGGGAACTGCGCCGGCGGAGGCGACCCGCGCCCTTCAAAAAGTGTGATACAGGTCACAAATTATTGACCCTAACGGTCGGTTATACAAGCGCACTGATTTGAAGGAGATGTTCAGATTTTTCGAAGAAAGGCCGGGGGCCGGGGCGAGTAGGCCCGGCGTCACTCGACCCGAAGGTGGACGGGAGCAGAACGCTCGTCGGTGAGCGGTACCCGCGCCTCGATGCGGTGGCTACCAGGCGTCAGCGGCAGGCGCGCGGTATAGGGGTAGGCGACCGTGGCCAGCGGGGTCCCATCGACATACCACACGAGCTGACGCGTCGGCGGAGTCACCGCGGCACTGAGCAGAACGGTGCTCGCCGAGGCGGGCACGTCCGGATTGCGCAGCACGCGGGCGCCGTCGCGCGGGGCGAGGATACGCACCGACACCGGGTGGGTCGGCGGGGCCGAACGCAGCCCCAGCGGCACGGCGGGCAGTCCGCTGCGGGCCAGCCAATCCGCGTAGCGCGGGGGCAGGTCGAAATACACCCGCCGAATCCGGTCGCCGCGCGGCGTGGCCGCGGAGGCCGGACGCCCGCTGCGCCGGTCGAGGCTCACCAGGACATGGCTCTTGTCCACCGCACGCGGCACCTGCCCCGGGGCCAGCCATTCGCGGAAGGTGCGCTGGCAAAGCGCGCCGGGCAGCTCCCCGCTGGTCGCGCACAGGCGTACCGGGACGTACCCCGGCGGCTTGGGAAACGACAGGTCCTGCAGGCCTTCGCTCTGATCGGCGTGCAGGGAGAGCATGATCCGCTGGGCGAGGTCGGCCGCGCTGCCCGCCCCGCTGAGGTGGTTCATCGGCCGCTCGTCCGGGTCGCCGGTCCACACGCCGACCAGGTAGCGAGTCGAGTAGGCCACGGTCCAGGCGTCGCGGTAGCCCTGCGACGTCCCGGTTTTCACCGCCACCGGAAAGGGGTACTCGGTCGTGCCCATGCGCGGAAAGCTCGGCAGACGCGCGGTCGGGTCGGACAGGAACAGGCCGACCTCGCGGGCCACGGCCGTGGAGAGCAGTCGGCGGTGCTCACCGGAGGGGGCGTCGACGAACCAGCGCAACGGGCGCTGGACTCCATCGTCGGCCAACACCGTGTAGGCCGAGACCAACTGCTCGAGCGTGACCGGCATGGCGCCGATGGCCAGTCCCAGGCCGTAGTGGGCGGGCGGCGCCGCGTCGGGGTGCAGGCGCAGCAGATGCAAAAAGCCGTAGGTCTCGTCCACGCCCAGGGACCGCACCACACGGATGGCTGGGACGTTGCGCGAATTGGCCAGCGCCTGGCGCGGCAGCAGCGGGCCCAGGAAGCGCCGGTCGGCGTTGCGGATGGGCAGGCCCGCCAGCGGCAGGTCGTCGAGCACCGTGGCCGGGGTGATGGTGCCCCGATCCAGCGCCAGGGCGTAGATGAAGGGCTTGAGGGTGCTGCCCGGCGAGCGCGGCACCCGCGCATAGTCGATCGCGCCCGACCAGGTCTTGTTGAAGTAGTCGGCCGAACCCACCCAGGCCAGCACGCCGTTGCTTTGCCGGTCGACGACGATCGCCGCCGCGTTGCCGGCCCCGCGCCGGCGCCAGCGCGCCAACAACTGCCGGGTCTGGCGTGCCACCTTGCGCTGCAGGCTCAGGTCCAGTGTCGTCTTCACGATGGGCCGGTCCGAATAGCGCCGCGCCACCGGCTTGCGCTGCAGCTCAGCGGCAATGCGCAGGATGGCGTGCAGCGCGACGGCGGGACGCTCGGCGCGCTCCGGCACGCGTATCCGCCCGATCTGCAGGCGCGCCAGGCGGTACTCGCTGGCGCTGATCACGTCGCGCTCGCGCAGGGCGGTCAGGATGCGCTCGCCGCGCCGGATGGCCCGATACCGCCCGGCCGGGTCGAACGGGTTCATACGTCCGGGGGCCTGCGGGATGGCGGACAGGAAGGCGATCTCCGCCCAGCTCAGATCGGCAACCGGTTTGGCCAGGTAGCGCCGCGCGGCGTAGCGGATACCGTGTATGCGGTTGCCGTAGGGCACGATGCGCAGATATTGGGCGAGCACGCCGCGCCGCCCGTAGCGCGCGGTAAGCGCAATCGCGGTCAAGGCCTCCAATGCCTTGTTGAAGTAGGTCCGCGCGGCCGGGTGCTGCATGCGCGCGACCTGCATCGCCAGCGTCGAGGCGCCCGAGACGCGCTCGCCGCTGGTGAGGTTCTGCCAGGCCGCGCGCGCCACCGCCCAGGGGTCAACCCCCGGGTGATCCCAGAAACGCCGGTCCTCGATGGCCAGGGTGGCGGCGGCCACGCGGGCCGGTACCTTGCGCACCGGCCAATAGCCGTAACCGGCCTCGCCGCTTTCGAGCTCGGCCAGGAATTCGCCGCGGCGATCGTAGAGCAGGTAGCTCGGCGTCGGGGCCTGCAGATGGGCACGATAACCGATGACGAACGAGACGACCGCCACGGAAATCATGAGCGCGGCCAGCGAGGCGGCGGCGAGCCGCCAGCGCCAGCCGCGCCGCGCCGGGATCAGCCGCGAGCGCAGCGCGGCAAAGAGCGAGCGCTCACGGCTTGGCATCGTTGGTGCCGATGGCCAGGTAGGCGCCGGCTGAATGTCCGTTCACCGCCTGGTCGTACATCATCTCGGCATGGGCGGCGGGCTGGATGAAGCGCCCGGGGATGCTGGCCCGCGTGCGGAAATAGAAGTGATAGTTGCCCTTGGGCAGGCTGTCGTAATAGAAGGCCACCCGGTCGTCGAGATAGGCAACGTAGGACGGGCTGAGCGTAAGCTCGCCCTTGGGCTTGGCCTCCGGCGGCGCCGTAGCCAGATGCGGGTTGAGCGGTTCCATGCCGGCGGCCAGCGGCACGACCACGGCGACGTAGGTGCGGTCCTGACCGTTGACGACCTCGACGTGGTCCTCGACCACGTCGCCCACCTTGAGATCGAAGGTCCGGCCGCCCTTGTCGATGGCCGTGCGGGCCAGCGGCTCGCCCTCGCCGCGCACGCGCAGCAGCTCGCGGTTGACCACGAAGCCGTCGGTCGCCGGCTCGACCCGCCCGCCGTCGGCCACGGGCACATAGCGGGTCTGGACGCGCACCGCCACGGGCCGCGCATCCTTGGCGCCGGTCTTCGCCGCGGCGGCCTCGCCGGCACCGGCGCCGGTGCTCAGCTTCACCAGCCGGTGGCCCGGCCCGAAGCGCACCTGCCGGGACTTGCCGTCCAGGGTCAAGGTGACGGATTGATCCGATGCGCTGTCCTCACTGGCGGCGATGGTCGAGGCGTCGGCGCCGACGAACTCGCTCAACGCCAGCATGGCCGAGACATTGGCATTGGTGCTGCCCCAACCATCGGCGGGGCCGCCGCCCGCAGCACCGCCCCCCGTACCACCGAGCGTCACCAGGGCGTCGACCAGACGCTGGACGCGCGGGGCGCCGGGATCGGCCTGCGCCCAGGTGCGCAGCACCTCGGCCAGGGTGCGTGTCTCGCTGGGCAGGATCAGCGCGTTGCGGCCGCTCGCCTTCTCCTGCAGACCGCCGTAGATCTCATGGCCCTGGTAGAGCCGGAACACGATGCCCTCTCGAATGCGCTTGTCGAGCTTGGCCAAAGTGGTCGGCTCCAGGCTGCCCTCGGTGCGCAGCACACGCTCGACCTCGGCCAGATTCTCCAGCGACAGATAGTCCGCCTTGCGCGCGAGCTCGGCAGCGTACGCCGGATCGCCCTTGCCCGCGTCAGTGAGCGCCCACAACGCCATGGTGCGCTCGGCGTAGGCCTCGCCGGTAATGAAGTGGCCGTAGTCCGAGCGCAGCGCCTGGCGCAACGAACCGACGAGCCGCCCGTACAGGTCCTCGTTGATGGGATAACCCGCCTTGCGCGCCTCGTTCATGAACAGCACCGCCCAGGAGGTCAGCGAGACGTAGCCGCGCGAACCCGGCCAGTAGCCGACCAGGCCGTGGTCGTCGACCGCCCCGGCGATCCATTTGAGCGTACCGTTGACGGCCGCCTGCATCTTGGCGTCGCTGACCGAGGCATCGCTGAGCAGCGCCCGGAAGCGGCGCAGCGCCAGGAAGGCCCTTGCCCGCGCAATGCGCTGCTCGGTGCAGCCGTGCGGATAATGCAGCAGGTAATCGAAACCGGCGCTCATGCGCACCAGTCCCGGCTGGTCGGAGAGCAGCACGCTGCGGCGCAGCGTCCCCGTACGCGCGGGCTCGGCCACCTTCGGCCAGCTCAGTTTCTCGCCGGGCATCAGTCGGCGCAGCACGCGCCGGGTGACCGGGGCGCGGTCCGGGCGCAGCGGCAGTTTTACCTGGAAGGCGTCGCGCGCCTTGTCCGCACTTCGCTCCACGGCCGCGGTGAAGCCCACTTCGGTGCGCGAGGGCTGACCGTCCGCTGTGTACTTGGGTGTCGGCACCTTGACCTGAAAGTCCAGATGTTGCGGCGTCCCGGTACTCCATTTGAAGTGCTGCACCGGCTTGCCCTCGAGCGTCGCCCCCTCGACCTTGAACACCGCGCGCCCGGCGCCGCCCTTGCCCTCGACCACGCGGCCGATGGCCGTGGCGGTGAAGCGATCGCCCGGGCGCAGGAAGCGCGGCAGCGAGGGCTGGACGATCACGGGCAGGCGCACCGCAATCTCCCCCTTGGCGAAGCCGAAGCGCTCGGCCCCGCTCACCGCCTTGGCGCGCAGCTTGAAGTTGGTGAGGTTGTCCGGCAGCTTGACCTTGACCCTGGCCGTACCGCTTGGACCGACCGCGATGGTCGGGTTGAAATACGGCACCGGCTGGAAGTTGCGCCGCACGGTGACGCGATCGAGCAGGTTCTTGCGCTCGGCGGCCATCGCGGCCTCCCCGCCTCCGGGCTGCTCCTCGAATGGGATACGCCCGAACACCAGGTTGCGCGTGTCGCGCAGCACCAGATGCGATTGGGGCGAGGCGATGAAGTCGGGCAGCGGGTCCAGGCGCTGCTCGCGGCCGAGCGCCAGCACCGCTTGGTCGACCAGCCACAGGCTCGCCTGGCCGGCCAGCGGATGACCGTCCGGATCGGAGAGCTTCACGGTCACGGCGAGCTCGTCGCCGGGCTGGGCGCGCTTGGGATAGTCGAGCTTGACCTGCACGCGGTTGGCGACGGGCTCGACCTCGACCCACTGGGTCGCCGCCACCGTGGTCGGCTTGCCGAGGTCCACCCCACCCTCGTCTTTCGGCACGTCCTTCAGGCGCCCGCGCATCAATATGAAGTGCACGGGCACGCGCGGCGTGAAGCGTTTGTCGATGGGCAGCGCGAAGGTCGCCGCCCCGTCGTCCACGTCGATCCAGTGATACCGGTTGCCCTCGGGCGTCTCGACGATGGCCAGGGCACGGGCCTCCTGGAAGGGGCTTTCCAGCACCAGGTGCGCGGTCTGGCCGGGGCGGTAGCGCTTCCGATCGGTGCTCACCTTGAACACCTTGGTCGGCGGACGCGACCAGGTCACCGGCTGCTTGCCCCCGGCATAGAGATCGACCGAGACGACCTGCGCGCGTCCGAGGCGGTCGTGCGCCTCGATCTCGACGATGTACACGCCGGCGCGATCGATCGGCAAATGCGCGGTGATCGGATCCTTGCCGCTGGTGACCTTCTTCTCCAGTACCTTCTCGTCGACCACGTCGGTGACGTACTTGGCGCTGCCCTGGGAGAAATCCGCGGCCTCCAGGTGCGAGTGCCACTGGCGGCGCAGCAGGCGAACCGTGACGGACTGGCCGGCGATCAGCTTGCCGTCGGGGCCGACCACCATGATCTTCGGTTCGATCGAATTGGCCTGCTTCAGATAGCGCGGCACCTTGAGGCCGAGCACCAGCGGCGGCAGAGCGACGACGCGACGCGTGTCGGTGACGGTCTGATCGTCGGCGCCGACGACCGTCGCCTCGACGACATAGCTGCGCGGCTGCGCCGTGGGCTCGATGGCCGGGTTGAGTGAAATGGAGGCTCCGCCGTCCTCGTCGGTCGTGCCCGCGCGCTCGAGCACGGGACTGGAGCGAAACGACTTGCGCCCCGAGAAGCGTCCGTCGGAGGAGTAGTAATAGCCTTCGCGCTTTTTCGGCGTCCACGTATAGGGAAACTGCGTCACGCGCCAGCGCACCGGTCGCTTGCTCACGCGACCGCCCGCATAGTACTTGGCCGTCAGGCCGACCTTGAACGGCTTGTCCAGGGAGGTGATATCGGGACCGTGCAGCGAGACCTGGAAGCGCGGCGTACGATAGGCCTGCTTCTGGAACTGGACCTTGCCGCAGTGGCCCTGTTTGCCGAGATCGAGATAGGCGCTGAAGGTGCCGGTGGGCAGCTTCTTCTCCTCGAACTTGTGATACAGCGTGCCGGCAGAGTCGACCGCCAGGGGATAGCGCCATTCGCGATCGCCCGGGCCCTGCACCACGAGATAACCGTCGGGCCGCGCGATGCTGAAGCGATTGTTCCGGCGCTGGCGCACATAGCCTTCGATGTGCACCGGCTCGTCGGGGCGATAGACGGGCCGTTCGGTGAACAAGTGGCACAGGGTCTTCTGTTTAGTTACGCGCGCATCGAGCGGGCGCAGGGCCCACTGCAGCCAGGTGTCCGTGCTCGCGCCCCAGTGATTGTCCTGATAGCGATCCGGCGCGCGGGTAGGATTGAGCACCAGGACGTCCTCGCCCTTGCGCACGACGATGCGGCGCACTTGCGTGTAACCACGCCAACCGACGCGGCCCGGCGCATGCCAGCGATACGCTCCGTTGTCGTCCGTGGTCCCCTTCGTGACGGTGACCCACGTGTGGTCGCGTACACCCTGGAGGAGTATCTGCGCGTCCTCGACCGGCTCGCCGCTGCGCAGCGAGGTGACGTAGAACTGCACGTCGGTGTTCTCCTCGGCGGCGGTGAGGCTGAGGTCGGTCACCTGCACCCGGATCCAGGAGCGGGTGGTCGAGTCGTCCAGTCGGCGCACACCCACCAGGTACGTACCCGGCCGTCCCTTGCCATGGATGCGCGCGAGATAATCCTTGATGTCGAGACCGAACGTCGCCGCCGCGCCCGCGCGATACAGCGGCAGCTTCACCAGCTGCGAGATCGCCGGCGAGCCAAGGGCGCTGATCTGCGCGGCCAGCTCGCGCGCCGAGATATAACGCCCGGGCTCGTCGAAGGCGTCGGGGGCCTCGCCCGGGCCGGGCGGGCGCTGCGATTCATCGACGGCCACGGGCCGCTCGGGAAACGGCCAGAACGAGCGGTCCAGCGGGTCGATCGGATAGATGCGCAGGTCCACCCGCTGAAAGCCGCGCCCCTTGAGCGGCACGGTCTGCGGACCGTAGCGCTCCATCACGCCCTGACTCGAAGTCCAATCGAGGAAGGAGTGGCGCGGCGGAAAATACAGATAGACCTCGCTCGGTGCGCGCATCTGCAGCGGACGACCGTGGCGGTCGGTCAGCGCGCTGGGCATGAGCGTGACACGATAGAGCGTGTCGGATGCGAACTTGCCGGAGATGCCCAACGTGCGGCCCATGTGCGAGAAGCTCAGGTCCTTGACCGCCGGCGTGAAGCGCACCAGGTTGCGCGCCTCGACCGGTCCGAGCTTGCCGGGCTCGGCGGAGAACTCCAACTGCACGCTGCGGCGGTCGGCACCGCACTGGATGGCCTGCTCGCGCGTATAGCGCACGCCCTGCGGCGTAACCGGAAAACGATTGCGCGTACATCCCAGGCTCAGGACGCGAAACGGCTCGGCCGTGGCAAAGCGGATGCGTTTGAAGGCCTGGTCCACCGAGTCGTCGAGCGAGAGGCGCAGGTGCACGATGGCGCGCGTACCGCTGGCGATCGGCTCTTTGAGCAGCAGCACGTAGCTCGCCGGATCGCTGCGCCGCTGACGCTCGACGACCTTGATGTGAAAGTCATCGGCGCTCAGCCAGCGCGAACGTCCGCTGCCCTCGCCCACGCCCGGCAGCGGCTTGAGCTCAATGTTCACCATGCGGGCCAGCGCCGCGGTGTCCAGCGGCTCGGCGAAGGTCAGCGTAATGGAGTCGACCGGCGCGAGGCCGTCGGCGCCGTTGGCGGGCTCGGTCTTGCGCGGCGGCTCCATGAGCGTGGCAAGGACGCGCCGCGCACCGTCGGCCTTCCAGGTAAAGCGCGTCAGCGGCGGCCAGGGCTCGGCCGGGCGAAACTGCAGGGTGCGCGGATTGAGCCAGGTGAACGCGCCCGGGTGGGCGGGCTGCATCCGAACGTAGCGCTCGGGGTGGTCCTCCGGGCCCGGCCGGTCGGGACCGACGTCGCTGTCGAAGAAGATCGTCACCGGATCCCAGCGGCGCAGGAAGCGTTCGGGAATGATGTCGGTGCCCGCCGGGCGCACCACGGTCGCCGGCGGCGGCAGTTGGGTCGGCACGGCAGCCGGCGCCGCAGCGGTGCCCGCCGCACCGGCGGCAACCGCCAGCGTCATCGCGACGCCGCGCAGCCAGTGTTGCCAAGTCCCCCCCGGGCGCCGGCTCATTGGTCATCTCCCTGCTTCGGTTTGAGCCCCGCGAGGGCCAGGTATTTGCGCACCACCTCCAGCGGCGGCCCCGTCCCCGGCGGCTCCAGGCCGGCCAGTGCCGGGCGCACGCGCACCGGCGGGCTGTCGGCCGGCACCCGCACCAGCAGCAGGTAGTCGCCGGGCTGCAGCGTCGGCATCTGCACGACACCCTCGCCGATGCGGTGGCCGCGTGCGTCGAGGACCACGCCGCTGACCACGTCCGAGGAGGCCCGGATGCCGATGCCTACCGGGCCGGCCTGCTTGACGCTGAAGCCGAACAGCCGCGAGCCGCCGCCGGCGAGCAGGGCCTCGGGGCCCAGGCCTTCGCCGATGCGCACCACCGGCGTGGTGTCCACGTCGAGCACCCCGGACAGCTGCGAGGCACCGAGCGGGTGCAACGCGATCCGCGCCGGACCCGCCGGCAGATAGACGTCCATGGCCAGACCCTGCGGGTGGGCATCGATTTGCTCCCGTGCGCCTGCGGCGTGACTGACGCGGGTGATCACCGCGGCGTCGGCGCGCAGGTGCACCAGGGCCGGTTTGGCCAAGTCGATGTCGAACTCCTCGGTTCGCCCGTCCAGGGCAACCGAGGCCGGCGGGTCCAGCTTGGTGCGATGTGCCTCGGCGCCGGCCCACGGCGTCCCCGCCTCCGCGCCTACTGCGTCGGCGCCGCTCGCCTCCAACCAGGCCAGGGCCAGACCCGGGCCATGGCGCAGGATGAGCACGCCTTCGCCGGCGTCGGCGAAATCGCGGCCGTCGCGGATGCGCCCGTCGGTGTCGACCAGCGTCGCCTTGGCGGCGCCGCGCACGCGCAGCGTATAGCGCGGCCCCTGCGACTTGGCGTTACCGGGACGCCCATCCCCCACCGCCAGGCGCAGTACGCCGGCGGTGGGCAGATTGCGCTCGAACAGACGGCCGGGCGCCAGACGGCCCGCGCCGGATACGCCCGCCGCATCGCCCGGGTGCGCGGCCAGGGTCAGTCGAAACCGCGCGGCCTTGCTGCCGGCATACAGCAGAGTCAGGTGCCCGGCGGCGGTATCGAGCTGTTCGTGCAGGGCGCGACCCCCGGACCAGCGGGTGCTGACGATGCGTCCCTTGGAGCTGAAGACCGCCGCGGTATGGGCGGGCAGGACCAGCCGCAGACGCTTTTCACCCGCCGGCAGGCGATAGGCATAGGCGCGGTGCGCGTCGAGCTCGCCCTGGGTGGCGCCCGGCGCCAGCGCCGCCGCCCGCGGGGCGTCGAAGCGGTAGGCGCGAAGACTGGCCTGCAGCGGATGACCCGGCGCGCCCGCGTTCCAGGCCTCGGCAATCGCGTGGCGCGGAGCGAGCAGGGCGGCGGCGACCGTGTGCGCCGCGATGCCCAGGGCGCTCGGCTCCAGCCGACCGTGTTCTGCCGACGGCGCCGGCGACCCGCGTTCGGCCAGGCGCGCGGCGGCGCGCCCTACCCGCGAGTCCGCGACCAGCAGCAACGGCCCACCGCCGCCCTCCACGTCCAGGCGGGTCGATCCCCCGGCCGGCAGGCGCAGCGACAAACGGCCGGCCTTCTCGCCGAGATAGACCCGACTTGCCCGCACCCGCCGCGGCGCGTGCGGCGAAGCCGCGGCCAACCACAGGGTCTGCCCGGCGGCCGCCATCAGGCCGTTGTCGGTCGGACGCAATGCGCGGTCCGGCTGTGCGGACCACTTCAGCCCGACCGCGGCGGACGGGTCCCGAACCCGGAACAGCCCGCCGCGGCGCAGCTCGACGGCGGCGATGCGAAGACGCGCGCCGCCGGCGAGCGGGACCGTATCGAAGCGCACCCCGCCGTGCTCGAAGATCGCCTCTTCGGTGCGATGCGGGGCGTAGGCCGCGGCCCGCAACGCGATCGGCGCGCCGCGCCGGTCGACCGACCACAGACGCACGCGGTACCGGCGCTCGCCCGTGCCGGCCGCGAGCGGCACGGCCAGATGGGTGCGGTGGCCCACCGCCGTGTCCAGCGGCCGCCAGCCCCGACCGGCGTCGCTCTCCACACTCACCCCCGCGACGTCCTTGGAAGCGACGCTGACCACCAGCAGCGTCTTGCCAGCCGGGATGGTCAGCGGATAGACGTGCAGGTCGCGGTCGGTCACACGCGCCTTGGCCGGAAGGGAGAGTTCCGCTTCGCGGCTTTCCTTCGGGGTGCGCATGCGCACCCAGGTCGTGGCCCGCGACTGGCCGACCGGCTCGATGTGCAGGCGGTACTGGCCGGGCCCAAGCCGGCGGGCGATGAGAAAATCCCAGTCGTCGCTGCGATCGTCATTGGCGGCCAGCAGCCGGCCGGCGGCGTCGAACAGCTGCGCCCGTACATCGGCGTCGCCGAAGGAGCTGAGCTCGACCAGTCGCTCGCGCCCCACCGCCACGGGGATATCCAGCGGCGCCTCGACGCGGCGGCGCTGGCCGGCGGTGAGCTGCTTGACCGCCACCTTCACCGTGTATTCCGCCCGATTGTTGTGACGCACGTTGGTCACGGCCAGACGGTAACGGCCGGCATCCAGGCTGCCCTGCCACGGCTTGGCCGAAGACACCGCGGCCACCTCGACCGTTTTGCCCTTGTTCAGACGCGCGAGCGAGCCGTGCATCTCGCCGCCGAGGCTGACGGTCGCGTCGACCTTGGCCGGCAGTTCGAAGTCCCAGCGGTCGGGCGTACGTTCGGCCGCTTCGCCCTTGCCGGCCGGCGGCTCGCGCCACAGGTGCTTGACCTCGGTATCCAACGCCAGGGGGTGCGGGCCGTGGCCCTTGAACTGGGGCGCGTCGGCGACGGCATCGAGACGGGTCAGCACGCGCGCGCCGATCGCCTCGGGGCGCAGGATGATGCGGTAGTCGCCCGGCTCGAACTCGCGGGTCAGATCGGCAGGGGCATTAGGCGTGATCAACGGCCAGCCTGCGGCGTCCTCCAGGCGCAGCTTGTAGGTACGGCCCAGTCCCAGCGCACGCAGGCGGTACTTACCGGCCTTGGCGATGGTGAAGCGGTAGGCCAGCGCATGGCCGGCCGGCAGCGTGGCCCGCGCGGCGATTCCCTCGGTGAGCGACCCGCCGTCGAGCAGCGGCGTGCGGGCCAGGCTGACGCCCAGGTGGCCGCGGCTTCGCCCTTTCGGCTGCACGCTGAGCTGGTAATCGCCCTCGCGCAGGTACTGCTGAATGAGGAAATTGCGCCCCACTCCGTTGGCGCCTTGGCGCACCAGAGAGGGATCGGTGCGCGTGCGTAAATTGCCTTCCGTCGCGAGCAGCCCCTGGCTTTCCAGGCGGTACAGAGCCGGGGCGTCGACGCGCACGCGGTAGGTCGCGCGCTGGCCGCGGTCCAGGTCGAGGTGGCGCGGCGAGCCGGCAGCGAGTGTCGGGAAGCGCGGCAGCGTCTTCAGGGTCGCGGCCGACAGCGCCGGCAACGGCGCCGCGGCACTGAGACGTTTCGGCTCCAACGCCAGCGAATAGCTGACTGAATGCTCGCCGGTGTTTCTGACCTCGATCGTGTGGCGCCCCGGCCCGACCTGCGCGGCCTGCTGCCACTCGCCTTGGTCGACGCGCAGGGCCAGCGCACTGCCGTCCACCGCGGTAGCGCGCACGCTGCCCGCCGAGTCGACGCGCACCGGGATCGTGACTTGCTCGCCGGCCCCCTGCGTGACCGGCAGGGCCTCGGCGAGATCGATCGGCAGGCGGCGCACCACTGCGCCGACCGCCGTGCTGGGCTGAATATTCAGATACAGCGTGTACAGGCTGTCGCCGCGCAGATGCACCCGCGCGTACCGGCCCGGCCGGCTGACCGACCGCGGCGCCGAATCGCCCGCCCCTGCGGGCGCGACACTCAGGTTCACGACGCCCTTGCGTTCGGGCGCGACGGTAAGCACGTAGTACCCGCGGCCCAGATCCCAGGCGTGGCCGCTGTCTTCGAAGGGCGGCGACCGATAACCGGGCGGCCGGCGTGTGAAGAAGGGTTCCACGCGGTAGCGCGCCCGCACGCCTTCGCCCCGACCGCTGACCACATAGCGCCCGGCCCGGGCGACTTCGATAAACACCATCGTATTGGAGAGCAGATTGAAGCGCCGCTGCCAGGCGTGCACACCGTCCATTCTGATCGCACGCGCGTCGATCAGTCCCTCGGTGCCGCGCCGGTGGCGCTCGGTCAGCAACGAGGTGACGTCGATCGAATCCCGGGGGTCGCCCGCCTGTAGGGTGCTGATCCAGTACTCGCCGCGTTCGCGGAACGTGTAGCGCCAGTTGCGTTCGAAGTGCTGCAGGATATACGGCTGGCCGGCATCGCCCTTGACGGTGATCAGATCGTAACCGTCGTCGGCACTTTCCACCTGAACCTCGGCGACGGGCGGATTCGTGCGTTTGTCGATGCGCGCGTTTCGACCGGCGTCCGAAAACGGCGCCTCGGCGCGGTAGTGGGCTACGCTGAGCGAAGCGCTGCGCGCCTGCGGCAGCTCGAGTCGGTAGTAGTTGGCCTTGCGCGGAACGCGATAACGATCCACGCCGAAGTGGCTGACCTTGTGGCGCTCGCGCGAGGCCACCGCGGCAGTGGGAATGCCGTAGCGCAGATACAGCGGATGGCCGTCGCCCGCGGCGCTCCAGGGCAGGGCCGGCCCACCGTAGGCGCTGAGCAGATAAAGCCCCGGCTCGAGCCGAACCACGAGCCGACACACCCGAAGCGGCTGGCCCGGCAGCGGCTCGACCCGGGTGGTCTGCGGGGCGGCGTCGACCAGCCAGCTGCCGTCCTTCCACAAGCGCAGGTCGGTCAGGTTACGCCCGGCCGCCTCCAGCGCGACGTAGCGACGGGTCTTGATCCGCAGCCAGTAAGAGCGCTGTTGGAAATCGCCCAGGCGGGTGGTGACGGGTTTCAACTCGACCAGGCGCGGCGGCGTCGGCCGGTTGAGCTCGGCGAAGGGATGGACCGCGAGCGTCACCTGGCCCGTGCCCTTTTCGTGCGCATGGGTCAGGAGCCGGTAGTCGCCGCGATCGAGAAAGACGTCCAGGCGCCCGTCACGCTTGCCGGCGACGCCGTTGATCGGTCCGGGACCGCCCATGCGATCCACGAGCTGCAGGGCGGTGCCCTGCGCGCTGCTGGCGCTGATGGCATAGCGGCCGAAGCCGCTTACCGTAAGCCGTGTATCGTGCGTCGCGGTCGCGGGAAGAGTCGCGTCCTGCAGCGTCCCGTGCTGATCGAAGCGCGGCCCCGGCGTCTCGGCGCCGGCACACGGGGACGACAGTGCACCCGCCAGCAACGCCAGCGCAGCGAATAATATTCGGCGAGTTCCCCCCGGGGCTGAGCCCATGCGACCGACTCCCTGCCAGACTGTTATTTGGTCTTATTAGATGCGATGCGGGCCGCGTTCCCTGCCTTCGCTCTCCACCCGCCGCGCGCGCTGCGCATAAATCAAGTTAGCATACGCCCGCTTGCAGCCGCCACCGCGCCTCAGTCGGGGCGCAGGCGATAGACGCGCAGCGCGGCGCTTCGCCCCTTGAGCTGCACCGATTCGTCCAGCCCCCGGCAGTCGGCGGCACGATTGGCGCTGAGGCCCTCGACCACGGTCTCGGAGGCGACCACCTCGCCCGCCTGCGCGATTCCCTCCAGGCGCGCCGCCACGTTCACCGTATCGCCGATGATGGTGTAATTCATGTAGTCGAGCGACCCGACGTTGCCGAACACGACCTCGCCGCGATTGATGCCGATGCCCAGCCCCACTTCCACGCCGAGGCGCTCGCAGGTGCGGGCCGCCAGATCACGATAGCGGCGCTGCATCTCCACGGCGGTGTCGAAGGCCCGGTCGGCCGGCGCCGATTGTTCGAAGGGCACGCCGAATCCGACCAGCAAGCTGTCGCCCGACATGTTGAAGATAGTGCCCTCGTATTCGTGCGCGGCCTGGGTCATTTCCGAGAAATATTCGTTCAATACCTCGACGACGGCCTCCGCGGACAGTTGCTCCGACAGGGCGGTAAAACCGCGCAAGTCGGTGAACAGCACGATCGCCTCGCGCCGCTGCGTCCGTTCGAGCAGGCTGCGCATGGACGAGGCGGAAGAGGAAAGGATATCGTCGACGACCTTGGGGCACATATAGCGCTTGAACGCGCCGCGGATCTGCGCCTCGCGCATTTGCTCGAGCTCGCGCCGTGCATCGGTCAGACGCAGCAGCGATCCGACGCGCGCGGTGAGCTCTTCCTGATAGACGGGCTTGGAGAGAAAATCGTCGGCGCCCGCATCGATGGCCCGTACGCGGTCGGACCGGTCGTTCAACACGGTGACCATCACGACGGGAATGAACATGGTTCGCTCGTCGGTCTTGATGCGCCGGCACACGGCATAGCCGTCCAGGCCCACCATGACCACGTCGAGCAGCACCAGGTCGACGGGCTCGCTCGCCAGCAGGTCCAGCGCCTGCTCGCCGCTGTCGGCCTGCAGCACGCGGTGGCCGGCAAGCTCCAGCGGGCGGCTGAGCAGCCGGCGCGTGACTGGCTGGTCGTCCACGACCAGAACGGTATGCTCCGTGTCCTCCAGGCCCGCGCGCGGGCCCGGCAAGGCGGGCGAATTCATGGCCTGGGTGTCCCTGGATACATGGCTGGCTCGATCCGGATGCGCGGCGCTGTGATGGCCCCCGGAATGCGATCTCGGCGAGCACACATTAGTCTATCGGCCGCGTGCAACAGGCCTTTATGGTATCGCCCCCGGCCGGGCACACGCGGGCGCGCCGGTACCCGGGGCGCCGGGCCCGTGGGTCGTCATTTTTTTGATTTCTTGCCCGAGCGGCCGGCGTCCTTTTTGCCTCGGGCCTTCGCCTTGGCCTTGGTCTTTTTGCTCGTGTAGTAAACGCCGGGGATCCAGGTCTTGTGCAGCTTGGTGGTGTCGTCGGGCGTCTCTTCGGTCTCGTCGGCGAAGCGGAAAAAGTTGCGCCCGACCTGAATGACGTCGCCGTGCGCCAGGCGGAACAACGAAACGGTCTCTTCGTTGACGAAGGTCGAATTGGTGCTCTCGAGATCCTGGATGTAGTAGGCAATGTTGCCGTCGCCGTCGGGGCTCTCGACCTGCTCGATGACGGCGTGGTATTTGCTCACCAGCTCATCGTCGATACTGATGTCGTTGTCTGCGCCGCGCCCGATGCTAAAGCGCGGTTTGTCGATAGGCAGGCGCACTCCCGCGCTGCCGTCTTTGAGCTGAATCAGCGACGCCATCTCGTTCCCGTCGGCCCGTGGTAGACCCGACGAGTTTAAATCGACTTCGCCCGGCATGTAACCCCTGAGCCCGGGGTAACCGCACCCACGGCGCTACAGATGGGCCGGCAGGTGAGCGCGAATGTCGTTGGTATCGTGGAGCACGAGGTTCTTCGCGACCTCGTCGGTGACGCAGCGCGCCAGCTCCACGGACAGCTGTTCGCGCACCAGCCCCAGGAAGGCCGGTGGAGCGACCAGCACGAGGCGCTCGAAGGCCCCGGCCCCGTGCGCGGCCGCCAGGCGCTCGGCCAGCTCGCGGCTGAAGACCACGGCCTCCTGGTGCTTGGGCGAGGTCGGCTCTTCCATCTTGTGGCGCTGCCCGCCCTGACTGTCGTAGGCGCGGCCCGGAAGGTCCGCGGTGATCTCCTGCTCGTGCTGACGCGAGGCGGGATGGGCTAGGTCTTCGAGCTCGACCAGGGCACCTCCCGGGTGAGCCACCTCGAAAATCTTCGCGCGGCTGCTCTCGGCAACCAAAACCCAGGTATTGGACATCGCTTGCCTCCTCCTAATCCTTGGCGAACCGAATTGCGGCTCGAACTCTCTATAACATGCTAACCTGCCCTTAACGGAAGGGGCTTGATCCCCGTCAATACCGCGCGCAGCGGGGCGGTTTATAAAGGCCGCTAGCGACCACGAGGCCAGAGCGATGAGCCAAGCGGACTTGCGCGTACGCGTGGAATGTTACGCCGGTTACCGCGGCGAGGAGGGACCGCGGCGCTTCCATATCGGTGAGCGCACGGTCGACGTCGAGGCGATCTGCGACCGCTGGCTGGGTCCCACCCACCGCTATTTCAAGGTCCGCGGATCGGACAAGGGGATCTATATTTTGCGCCACGACGTTCAAAGCGGCGCCTGGGAGCTGACCCTGTTCGACAGCAACAGCCGTCCCGACACCCGGTTGTCCTCTACGTGAGCGCCCCCCGTCCGTCCCACGCGTCTGCGCTGACGTGGCCGCCGATGTCCCAAATCCAGCCGGCGCCGCCCGCCCGCGGGGCCCCGGCGTGCCCCGCTCCTGCCGCGCGGCGGGGCGCTGGTGCCGATGTTTGACCTGCGAGCCGCGCTGAGCCGCGCCTTTCAAGCCGCGTTGGCCGTCGGCGAGATCGGCGGCGTGCGCGTGCCGCCGCGGCTCGATCGCCGGCCGGACGTGCGGCGAGACGCGATGGGGTTTATGGTCGACGGCGAGCTCGTGCGGGCCGATCGCTACCGGCCGTCGGCCCCGCCCCGTGCCACGCTGCTGCTGGTGCACGGTGCCGCGGCCGGCGGCAAGGACGATCCGCGGCTGGTCCGGTTCGCCACGACACTGGCGCGTGCCCGACTCCTGATCGTCGTACCCGACATGCCAGCGCTGCGCCGGTGGCAGCTGCTGCCGGAAGAGGCGCCGCAAGTGACCGCCGCCCTGCGCTACCTGCGAGCCCATGCCGACCTCAATCCGACCGGGCGCATCGGCCTGGGCGCGTTCAGCGTGGCCGTCGGCCCCGCCGCGATCGCCGCCAGCCGGGTACCGGCCGACTTCATCCTGGCCGTCGGCGGCTACTATGACCTGCCGCGGACCCTGAACTATCTCACCACCGGCCACTACCGCGCCCGCGGCGGCACCCGGACACGCAAGCCGAATGCGTATGGCAAATGGGTAACCGCCAGCAGCTACGCCGATCGCCTGGACTCGGCACACGACCGCGAGCTGCTCAGGGCCCTCGCCGAGCAGAAGCTCCATGACCGGACGGCCGAGGTCGGCGACCTGGCGCGGGCACTGGGGCCGCAGGGCCGCGCGGTCTATGCCTTTATTACGAATACCGATCCGGCCCGGACCGATGCGCTGCGCTCCGAGCTGCCCGAGGCAATCCGGGCCGACATCGAGACCCTGGATCTGGCCCGGCATGATCTGGCCGCTTTGCGCACGAAGTGGATCATCGTCCACGGCCGCGATGACGACATCATCCCCTGCGAAGAGTCCGAAGCACTGGCCGCAGCGCTCAAGGCAGGCGGTGCGCCTCACGTGCAGCTGTTCATATTGAACGGGCTGGGACACGTCGAGCGAAAGGCACATGCCCGGGACGGCTGGACGCTCTGGCGGGCGATACTCGCCTTGCTCGGCGCGGCGGACGGAGCCGGCGGGCCCGACTAGCGGCCGATCTCGGTATGACGCTGCATGATATGCAGCAGACGCTCACGGTCGATCCAGCCCGTCAGGCGACCGCGCTCGAGGACGGGCACCTGATTGAGGGCGTGGCGCTGCATGAGGTCCAAGACGTCCCGAATCGAGGCATCCATATCCACCGTGTGCAGCTGGCGGGCGGGCGTCATGACCTCGGCGACCCGGGTACGGTCCCAGGCTTCGCGCGGGACCTTGGCGCAGTCGCTCAAGGTCACCAGCCCGACCACGTCGGAACCTTCGCCCACCAGGGCGGCACGTTCGCCCGTGACCAGGACCTCGTGGTCGATCCACTCGAGCAGGCTGCGCCCGGCCTCCACCCGCGGCACGTCATGCTGCATGATGTCGCGCACGCGCACGGCGGCAAACAGATGCTCAACGCTGTATTGGCGCCCGCTCGCCTCCGCTGCCGACAGCAGGAACCAGCCGATGGCCACGAACCAGATGCCGTTGAGCAGGTAACCCGTCTGCAGTGCGATCAGCACTCCATAGCCCATCAGGCCGTAGGCGACGATCCGCCCGGACATCACCGCCCACTGCATGCCCTTTTGCGCATTGCCGGTGATGCCCCAGACGGCGGCGCGAAACACGCGCCCGCCGTCGAGCGGAAATCCGGGTACGAGGTTGAACAGCGCCACCAGCAGATTGATCGTCGCCAGCCACGCCAACGCTTCGCCGAGCGGCCCGGCGGTGAAGACCTGGTTCAACAGATAGAACGCGGCGGCCAGGGCCAGGCTGACCAAAGGGCCGGCAATCGCGACCCAGAATTCGGTGGCCGCCGTATCGGCATCGCCCTCGGTCTGTGCCATACCCCCGAAGATGAACAACGTAATGGACTGGACCCGAATGCCGCGCGAGATGGCCACGATACTGTGACCGAGCTCGTGCAGGACGATGCTGGCGAAGAACACCAGCGCAGTCAGCACCGCGGTGAGCAACGCCGTGCGCGAACCCCAGTCCGGGTGCTGGCTGCCCAACACCGCATAGAGGCTGAAGCTCAACAAGGCGAAAATGATGAACCAGGTGTAGTGGATCCCGATGCGGATACCCGCAACGCTTCCGATACGGATCGAGGACTCTAACATTCGGACTCCGACAAGCGAACTTCGGTTGGGGCCGTTTAGCGCCGCCCATGGGCAGGCCCCTTGTACTCACCCCAGCGGGTACTCACCCCAGCGGGGTCAGAGAGGACAGCCCGGTCGCATTCTCAATCAAGTGTGCACCCGGTAGCGCTCGCGCGCCAGCTCCAATTTGGGTTTGAAAATACTGGCAAACGTTTTCGCGGCGCTGAAACGCAGGCCGAAGACGAGATATTGGTAGACCACGCGGCCGATGCGGGCCTGGTAATAAAACCCCACGACCCGCTGGTGCTTGACGAGATTGAAATACTGCGACTGGTCGCCGTAGTGGAACTGATCCTTCGCCTCGTCGAGCTTGACCTCGCTCATCTTGAGCCCAATCTGCGCGCCGCGTGCGCCGCCCTTGTATATCCCCTTCGCCATGTTCATGTCTCTGGCGACGGTGATCGTGGCCGCGATAACGACCTTGCAGGCGACCGAGTCGTCGACCGCCTTGAGGTGGTACTCGATCGAGTCGTACATATAGGGGACGTGCTGCTTGGTGAAGTTTCCAGCGTCGGGGTCGCCGGTGTCGCAGTTGACACGGCGCAGGTCCTTGGCCGTGACGAACAGGGCCCGTTCATCAGGCGAGGCCGGGCGCGAACAACCGGTCAATGCCAGTGCGGCCATCAGCAGGGGCATCGCCCGGAGCATCGCCCGGCGCATCGAAGGACGTGTCATTTTCATCGGCATACTCCGTGACTCACCCCGAACCGACGCCAGGGCGCTTCGAGCGAGTTTGCGGCCGGACCCGGCAAGTGTCCAGACCAGGCGCGAGTGACATCGCGCGGTGCCGCCGGGAGCGTGACCCCGGTCACGCGGAAAGTGCCTGTCCTTGTCCGTCGAACCAATACACCGCGCCCATATCGACCGCCAGGCGCAGCCCCCGTCCGCTGTGCGCCTCGGCCTCGACCGGCAGGCGTGCCGCCATGAACGAATCGGCTCCGCGTTCGCGCCCCTCGGTATCGACGCCGGTGACAGGCGAACGGAAGTACACCAGACGCTCATGGCCGAGCGACTCGGCGGCGGCGACGTCGACCGCGACGCTTGGAAGTTCCGGGCGGGCCGACGGGTCCGAAAAGGCCTCGGGTCGCAGACCGGCGAAGACCGCACCGTCGGGCGGAGCGGGCCCGACCAGCGGCAGGCGCTGCTCCCCGAATCCCAATGCCGGCACGCCGTCCTGACTCGTGAGCTCGGCGCGAAACAGATTCATTTCGGGACTGCCTACGAAGGCCGCGACGAACAGATTCGCGGGTCGTTCGTAGAGCGTCTGGGGCGGGCCCACCTGCTGCAGGACCCCGTCGCGCAGAACGGCTACGCGCCGCCCCAGAGTCATGGCCTCGACCTGGTCGTGGGTAACGTAGAGCATGGTGGTCGCCAGCCGGCGCTGCAGCTCGGCGATCTCGGCGCGGATCTGCACGCGCAGCTTGGCGTCGAGATTGGACAGGGGCTCGTCCATGAGAAACACCTCGGGCTCCCGTACCATCGCGCGGCCCATTGCCACGCGCTGGCGCTGACCGCCCGACAGCGCTTTGGGCCGGCGCTCGAGGACGGCCTCCAGGCCCAAGGCCCGTGCGGTGCGCTCGACACGCCGTGCGATTTCGCTGCGCGCCATGCGCTGCATGCGCAGGGGAAATTCCAGGTTGCGCCGCACGCTCATGTGCGGATACAGGGCGTAGTTTTGAAACACCATCGCGACGTTGCGCTCGCGCGGTCCCAGGGTGTTGACCACCCGGGCGCCGATGCGGATCTCACCGCCGTCGAGCGTCTCCAGGCCGGCCAGCAGCCGCAGCAGCGTCGACTTGCCGCAGCCGGACGGGCCGAGCAGCACCAACAGTTCGCCGTCCTCGACCTCGAGCGAAAGACGGTCGATGGCGCGCGTACCGTCCGGGAAGACCTTCTCGACGCTGCGAAACTCGACTGCGGCCATGCCTATCCCTTCAGTCCCGTGGCGGCCACGCCGCGCACGAACCAACGCTGGAAGACCACGAACACCACCAGCACCGGCGCCACCATCATGATACCGAAAGCCAGGATATCGCCCCACTGCAGCGGAGGCAGGGTGTAGAACGTGGCAATACCCAAGGGCAGCGGACGCACGCTCGGGCCGCCGGTGACCAGCAGCGGCCACAGATACATACCCCAGTAGAACAGAAAGGTCACGATCGTGACGCTGGCAAACGCCGCCTTGGCGTTGGGCACGACGATGGTCAGGAAGGTGCGCAGCACGCCTGCCCCGTCGATGCGCGCCGCCTCTTCGAGCTCGCGCGGCAGGCCGAGGAAGAAACTGTAGAACAGGTAGATCGAAAGCGGATTCGCGATGAAGGGGATGACCTGCACGGTGTAGCTGTCGCGCATGCCCAGCGCCGTGAGCTCGTAGAACAGCGGGACGGCGATTGCCTCGAAGGGAATGACCAGAATCGCGAGCACCGCGGCCAGGGCGAGCTCGCGCCCGCGCCAACGCAGCCGCGCCAGCGCATAGCCGGCGAAAGCGTTGACGGGCAGGCCCAGCACGACGATCAGGCCGTTGATCCACAGCGAATTGAACAGGTAATGGAGAAAGGACACGCGGTGGAAGACGTCCGCATAATTCTGCCCGCTCGCGCCGCTGCCGGGCCAGAAGGCGTGCCAGCCGCCTGCCTCGGCCAGCACACGGGCATCGGGCTTGAGGCTGCCGACGAGCATGAACAGGATCGGGGCGAGGAACAGCGCCGCCGAGCCGGCCACCGATAAATAGGTAAACACACGCGTCGGCCATCGACGCCCGGGCATGGCGACTCGGCGGTACCGGCGCCGCGGTGCGTGCGCGTTCATGTTACCTCCCGCTCCTGGCGCAGCAGGCGGCGCTGCACGAGTGTAATGAGTACGACCACGAGGAAGAACACCACGCTCATCGCCGCGCCGCGCGCAACCTGCGCCCGATCGAAGGCGGCCTGGACCGCCTCGTAGATAACCGTGGTCGAGGCGTCGTGCGGCCCACCGTGTGTCATGATGCGCACCTGGTCGAACACCCGAAACGACA
>DATFLL010000131.1:0-56195 GCA_035267785.1 Gammaproteobacteria bacterium
TGTTGGCGTGGTGTTCGAGCTCGGTGATGAGGACTTCATCGCCCTTGCGCAGGTGTACCCGACCGTAGCTTTGGGCGACCAGGTTGATGGCCTCGGTGGTGCCGCGCACGAACACGACCTCGCGGCTCTCGGGTGCGTTGATGAAGGCACGCACCTTCTCGCGCGCCTCCTCGTAGGCGGCGGTGATGCGTTCGCTGAGGGTGTGCGCGCCGCGGTGCACGTTGGAATAGTCCCGCCCGTAGTACTGGGCGATGGTGTCCAGGACCGTCTGCGGCTTCTGGGCCGTGGCCCCGTTGTCCAGGTACACGAGAGGCTTGCCGTGCACCTCCTGGTGCAATGCGGGAAAGTCCGCGCGGAGGCGTTCGACGTCCAGCGCCGGCGCGCCGGCGGGTGCCATCTTGTCCGTGGCCGTGCTCATAGCACCTCCTCGAGCGACCGGGCACCGAGCAGGCGCCCGGTGATCTGCTCCTGGAGCTGGTCATGGACCGGCTGCAGACCCATGCGCTCCAGGATGTCACTGGCAAAGGCGTAGACCAGCAGATTGCGCGCGAGTTCGTAGTCTATCGCGCGCGAGCGCAGATAGAACAGGGCGTCGGCGTCGAGCTGGCCGACGGTGGCGCCGTGGGAGCACTTCACGTCGTCGGCGTAGATCTCCAGCTGCGGGCGGCTGTCGGCTTCGGCGTGCTCGGACAGGAGCAGGTTGTTATTGCGCTGCTCGGCGTCGGTGTGCTGTGCATCGGGCGAGACGATCACCCGGCCGCTGAAGACCGTGCGCGAACGCCCATCCAGTACGCCCTTGTACCACTGGCGGCTGGTGCCGTGCGGGCGCCGGTGCTCGACGACGAGATGATTGTCCACGTGCTGGCGACCGTGCGTCAGGTTGAGACCGTTGAGGTGGCACTCGGCACCCTCGGCATCGAGCACGGCGTGCAGGTCGCTGCGCGCCAGGCGCGAGCCGAGGGCGACATTGTGACCGGTGTAACGGCTGTCGCGCCCCTGGTGCACGTGCAGGCCGGCCACGTGAAAGGACTGCTCGGCCTCGCGTTGGAGCTTGTAGTGCTCCACGCTCGCGTTGTCCTCCAACACGATTTCGGTCAGGGCGTTGGTCGCGTAGGCCCCGGTCTCAATGCCTGCCGCATAGGACTCGATCACGACGGCGCGGCTGCCCGAGTCGGCCACGACCACGTTGCGAAGATGCGCGGCTGCACCGTCCTCCGCCGAGTTTCCGGTGCACAACCCGGTAGAGAGATAGACGAGCTGGATTGGACGTTCGAGCTCGATATTGCGGCCGATGTGTACGTACGCACCGTCGGCGAACAACGCCGTATTGAGCGCCGCAAAACCATTGGCATCGTGCGCCGCATGGCGTCCCAGCACGGCTTCGAGTGCTCCGGGCCGCTCCTCGAGCGCGGCTGCCAGGCTGGAGACGGTCACACCCTTGGGCAGGCGCTCGACGTCGGACAACCGGGGATTGAGGCGGCCGTCGACGAACACGAGCCGGTACGCGCCGCCGAGCAGGTGCGGCTGCAGGGCGCGCTCGTCGACCGTGCCGGCCTCGCCGGGACCGGCCGGGCGCAGCCCGTGCTTGGCCAGCGCCTTGAGGTCGGTGTACTTCCAGGCCTCGTCGCGCGGGCCGGGCAGGCCGCGGTCCAGGAACCAGGCCAGGGCGTCGCGGCGCAGCCGGCCCAGCCACGGCGCGTCGCGCCCCGGCAGGCTGGATTCCAGGCGGCGAAAATCGCCGGCGTAGAGGTCGGTGTTGACGGCATTCATGCCGACGTGCCTCCGCCGGCTTCACTCGGCCGGGCACGGGCGGCGCTGTCGCCGGGCGACTGCTCGAGCCAGCCGTAGCCGCGTTCCTCGAGCTCCTGGGCCAGTTCGCGCCCGCCGGACTTGACGATGCGCCCGCCGGCGAGCACATGCACGTAGTCGGGCACGATGTAATTCAACAGGCGCTGGTAGTGAGTGACCACGATGAAGGCTCGCTCCGGGCTGCGCAGGCTGTTCACGCCGTCAGCGACGATCTTCAGCGCGTCGATGTCCAGGCCCGAGTCGGTCTCGTCGAGGATCGCCAGGCGGGGCTCGAGCACGGCCATCTGCAGGATCTCGTTGCGTTTCTTCTCGCCGCCCGAGAAGCCCTCGTTGACCGCGCGATAGATGAGCTCTTCTTTCATCTCCACGAGTTTCATCTTGTCCTTGACCAGTGCGAGGAAGTCCATGGCATCGAGCTCGGGCTCGCCGCGGTGCTTGCGCAGCGCGTTGACCGCGGCCTTGAGCAGATACACGTTGCTCACGCCCGGGATCTCCACCGGATACTGGAAGGCCAGGAACAAGCCCTCGCGGGCACGCTCCTCCGGGCTGAGCTCGGTCAGGTCGCGGTCGTCGTAGCGAACTTCGCCGGCCGTGACCTCGTAGCCGTCGCGCCCGGCGATCACATTGGCCAGCGTACTCTTGCCTGAGCCGTTGGGGCCCATGATGGCGTGGACCTCACCGGCGCCGACCTCCAGGTCGATACCGCGCAATATCTCTGCACCATCTACCGAGGCGTGCAGGTCTTTAATAATCAACATGCTCACGTTTACGTCTCCCAATATGAGTGGCGAGCAGCGAGTGACGAGGTACGAGGGAAACAGTTACCAATTCTCGCGCCTCGAAACGTGTCACCTCGTCGTCGGATACGTCTCCTGATAACAATTAAGCTCCGTAGTTGAGTGACGAGTTGCGAGCAACGACGGAAGTTAGTTAGTCCTCGCTGCTCGAACCTCGGTCCGCGTACCTGCCGTCGGTTGCGCGCGCTTCGCGCGCTCAACCGACGGCGCCTTCCAGGCTGACGCCGAGGAGCTTCTGCGCCTCGACGGCAAACTCCATCGGCAGCTCCTTGAAGACCTCTTTGCAGAAGCCGTTGACGATCATGGACACGGCGTCTTCCTCGGACAGGCCGCGGCTGCGGCAGTAGAACAGCTGGTCATCGCCGATCTTCGAGGTGGTCGCCTCGTGCTCGACCTGGGCCGTGGGGTTCTTCACCTCGATGTAGGGGAAGGTATGCGCGGCGCATTGGTCGCCGATGAGCAGCGAGTCGCACTGGGTGTAGTTGCGTGCGCCCTCGGCATCCTTGAGCACTTTGACCAGCCCGCGGTAGGCGTTGCTGCCGTGACCGGCGGAGATCCCCTTGGAGATGATGGTGCTGCGCGTGTTCTTGCCGATGTGGACCATCTTGGTGCCCGTGTCGGCCTGCTGGTAGTTGTTGGTCAGGGCGACCGAATAGAACTCACCGACGCTGTCGTCGCCCTCCAGGATGCAGCTGGGGTACTTCCAGGTAATGGCGGAGCCGGTTTCGACCTGGGTCCAGGATATCTTGGCGCGATCGCCGCGGCAGGCCCCGCGCTTGGTGACGAAGTTGTAGATACCGCCGCGGCCTTCCTCGTCGCCGGGGTACCAGTTCTGCACCGTGGAGTATTTGATCTCCGCGTCCTTCATGGCGACCAGCTCGACCACGGCGGCGTGGAGCTGGTTCTCGTCGCGCATGGGGGCGGTGCACCCTTCCAGATAACTGACGTAGCTGCCTTCCTCGGCGACGATCAGTGTGCGCTCGAACTGGCCGGTCTTGGCGGCGTTGATGCGAAAGTACGTCGACAGCTCCATGGGGCAGCGTACCCCCTTGGGTACGTAGACGAAGGAGCCGTCGGTGAACACCGCCGAGTTCAGCGAGGCGTAGAAGTTGTCGCCGGGGGGCACCACCGAACCGAGGTAGCGCTCGACGAGCTCGGGGTGATTGTGCACCGCCTCGGAGAACGAGCAGAAGATGATGCCGTGCTCGGCCAGCTTGTCCTTGAACGTGGTGGCCACGGAAACGCTGTCGAAGACCGCGTCGACCGCTACGCCGGCGAGCACGGCCTGCTCCTCGAGCGGGATGCCGAGCTTGTCGTAGGTCTCCAGCAGCTTGGGGTCGACCTCATCGAGGCTCTTCGGCCCGTCGTCCTTCGACTTGGGCGCCGAGTAATAGACGATGTCCTGATAGTCGATCGGCGGATAGTGCACGTGCGCCCATTTCGGCGTGGGCATGGTCAGCCAGTGACGATAGGCGTTCAGGCGCCACTCCAGCATGAACTCCGGCTCGTTCTTCTTGGCCGAGATGAGCCGGATGATGTCCTCGTTCAGGCCGGGAGGAACCGCGTCGGCCTCGACATCCGTGACGAAGCCCGCCTGGTATTCGCGGCGAAGCAGTTTCTCGATGTGCTGATTGGATGTGGCCATTGATGCCTCCACGCGATTGCAGTGTGGAGCCGGGAGACAGGTCGGCGTAGCGCTCCGCAGGCGGCGGATTGGGCCGCCCCCGGTGCGGCCCTGATCTTCGGCAGGGTCGCGTGCGGGCCCGTTCGAGTACCCGCAAAGCCGACGGGGTTAATACCCGACTAAATTAGTCAGGTAATAGGTTAAGATATCCGACTATATCAGTCAACTTTAATTGTCACTGGGATTATAGACGGCCGTCCGGGATTGCGCCCGGCCCGGCCGGGGCTCAGGTGGAGGCCTCGCCGGGCTCGGGGCCCGGCTCCGGGTTGGGCCGGCGGGACTCGGGCATGTTCACATCGCGCACGTGCAGGTCGCGCTGCGGGAAGGGGATCTCGACGCCGTGCTCGCGGAAGGCGGCATCGATGGCGAAGTTTACCTCGCTGATGAAGCTCAGGCGCTCGTCGATGTTCTGGATGTGACAGCGCAGCTCGAAGTTCAATGAGCTGTCGCCGAACTCGCGAAACAGGACCATCGGTTTGGGCGCGCTGCCGTCGGTAATGACGCTGGGGTGCTTGTTCGCGATGTCCAGGAGTATCTCGTTGACCTTGGCGGTGTCGCTGCCGTAGGCCACTCCCACCGCGACGCGTGCGCGCCCGCGCGCATCGTAGAGCATCCAGTTGGTGACCTGGCTGGAAATGAGCTCGGAGTTGGGCACGATGACGTCCGCGCGATCGAAGGTCTGTATCTGTGTCGAGCGGATACGGATACGCTTGACGTAGCCCTCCGTGCCGCCGACCACGATCCAGTCGCCTGTCTTGATGGGGCGCTCGAACAGCAGGATGAGGCCCGAGACAAAGTTGTTGACGATATTCTGCAGGCCGAAACCGATACCGACCGACAACGCGCCGGCGATGATGGCGAGGTGGCTGAAGTCCACGCCGGTGACGCCGAGGCCGACCAGCAGCGCGACGCCGATACCGATGTAGCCGGCCATGGTGACGACGGCCTCGCGGGCGCCGCGGTCCATGTGGGTCTTGAGAATCCACTTGCGTTCCAGGCGGGTACGGAACCAGCCCGTCAGGGTGAACAGCAGCGCGAAGGCGATCACGGCCAGCAGGATCCGCTCCGGGACGATCTTCAGCGAGCCGACGGCGAAGCCGTCGATGAGCCAGCCTTGCACCTGCTGCAGCGCCGTCTCGGAGATGCCCCACAGGCGCAGCGCGGCCAGTGCGAACGCCGCCCACAGCGAGACGGTGGTGGTCACCCGCAGCCAGACCAGACCGGGGAAGTGATCGCCGGACTTCAGCCCGAGCACCGAGCGCAGCGCGCGCTGCCAGCGCCGCCGGCCGCGGTCCAGGCCGTCGAACATCTCGGCCAGCAGACGGCTGAACAACACGAGCATACCCAGCGCGAACAGGGTGCCGACGACCGCCCGCAGAATAGTCACCGACAGGTTGCGGTAGCCCAGCCATTCAGTGACCAGCGTCGCCAGCAGCACCAGGTACAGCCCGGCGCGCAGCCACCGGGTGCCGGCCAGCCCCGGCATGCGGCCGAACAGCCAGACGGCCCACGCGAGATTCAGGATGAAGATCGCCGCGAATACACCCCGGGCCAGCAGCAGTGCCGGCGCGGGCAGGCTCTGCGCCAAGATCGTCGAGAACAGCAGATAACCCAGAAAGGCCAGCAGCACGAACACCTTCAGGCGCCGAGCCAACTGTTTGGCCGTGTGCGTCGGGTAGTCCAGGAAGGGGCGGCCCGGCGGACAGGGGGCGAGGAACAGATGGATCAGCGTCACCAGCAGGAAATATACCGGCAGGCCGTAGGCGACCACGCTGATGAACGGGACCGGACTTACGTCGTTTGTGACGGCCAAAAAGAATATCGCCGCAGCCCCGCTCAGCAGCAGGTGCGGTGCATAGTGTCCGAAGGTCGTTACCAGGGCGCGGTTGAAGCGGCTGGAGAAGTTGCGATCCCATTGACGCCGTTCCACCCAGGCCAGTGCGCGCCGGCGCAGCGCGTAGGCGAACAGGCCGACGACGACCAATATGGCGCCCAGAATGCCCAGCTGGTATGCCTCGACGTCACTCAGGCCGGAGTTCATGAGCAAGAAGGTCTTGGTCGAGGTGAGCCACGCCGCAGGCTGCTGCCAGTTGTCCTTGAGCAGGGCGATGAAGCTCGGCCCGCGGGTGAGCAGGCGCTGGGCGAGCAGGTCCTTCTGCTGCTGGCTGATGCTGGTGATGGCATCGTCGGTGCGCAGCAGCAGCAGGCGGCAGTTGGCCAGGCGTTTTTCCAGCGCGTCCTGCTGCGCGGCCAGAGTGCGCCGCTTGCGGGTGACGTCTGCGGCCTCGCTCTTGACCGGCGGACCGAGGCTCTTGATGTCGGCGCTCACCCCCTGGAGGCTCTCGTCAGTGGTCGAGACGCACTCGGCCGCACCGGCCTTGACCTCGTTTACCTCGCGCGCCCAGCGCTTGAGCAGGTCTTCGCTGCGGCTGCCGCGTTTGATTTGGGGCTCGAGGCGATCCATGCGCTTGTCGAGCGCCTGCACCTTCGCGTCTTCGTTTGCGTTTTGGTCCGTTGCGCCCGCACTGCCCTGTGCGTTGGCCGCCAGGGGTGCGGCGGCGAGTAGCGCCAAGCACAGTGCCGCTAACCAGACATAGGCACCGTGCACCGAGCGTCGTCCCGCCCGCACTCGGGATGGCAGGCTCTGGCGCGAAGGGTCGGCAGGCGATGGTATCGATGCGGGCATGGGTGTCCTGAGCACGGTGCGGGCGTGGCTATAGGGTAGGGTATCGCGGTATCGGCGACAATGGCGTACGTGCGCGGCCCGGTATCTCCCGGGGGCATCGCCCGGCGGTATGCTAGGTCGCCTGTTCGGGAACGGGGGCGCGCTCGGCGGGTGACAGGGCCGCCGTGCGCAGCAGACCGACGACCGTCTTGGCATCGGTGTATTCGCCCGAGGCCGCCAGATGAACGGCTTCCTCCAGGGCGAGCCAATGGATCTCGAAGACCTCGTGGGGCTCGGCCCGGGCCGCCACCGGGCGCAGGCCGGTGGCCAGGTACAGGTACACGCGTTCGGTGAATACCCCGGGCGAGCTGACGATCTCTCCCAGCGCACGCCAGTGATTGGCCCCGACGCCCGCCTCTTCGGCCAGTTCCCGCTGCGCCGTGGTCAGCGGCGGTTCGCGCGCATCGATCTTCCCGGCCGGCAGTTCCCACAGCCAGCCGCCCACGGCGTGGCGGTACTGGTGCAACAGACACACCCGGCCCGCTTCGTCCAGAGCCACCGTGGCCGCGCCGCCGGGGTGAGAGACGATCTCCATCTCGAAGCGTTCGCCGTTCGGGAGAGTGACCGGCTCGATGCGCAGGGAGACGATGCGACCTTCGTAAATCGTGTTTGATCCGCTCACGGGGTTTCCTTTAAAGTGCCGCGGCCCGGCGGGCAGGGACCAAGGGACAGCCCCCTCCGAAGCGGGGCGGGCGGCACTGGAATATAGAATAGTGTGTATACCATCACAATTCATAGCGTTGAATTCGAGCGCTGGTGGCCTATACCTCACTAATAGAGCATGGCACTGCGGCGTCCGGATTTTGCATGGGAATCTTGCAAGGGGCCTGTCGCGTATCCTCGAACGGCGTCGCATAGGAGGTCAGCATGAACCGGCGATTGTTTTTCCTCTTCCCTACCGCCATCCAGGTACGTTCCGTCGTCAGTGAGCTGCGCGAAGCCGGCGTCGGAGTCGAGCACATCCATGCAGTGGCGCGAAAGGGCGCCACCGTCGGCGGTCTGCCGGTCGCCACGCCCCAGCAGCGGCGCGACACGGCTCGCCGCGTCGAACGCTGGCTGTGGCGAGCCAACCTCGGCGTCTTTGCCCTCGCCTTGCTGCTCCTGCTGGGGTTCGTCGTGGACGGCCATCCGCAGTGGGCCTGGGTGCCCCTGCTGCTGATGCTGGCGACCTTCGTGGCGGGCGAGCGCTTCAGCACCCAGGTTCCCAACACCCACCTGGACGAGTTCGCCGATGCCCTGGATCACGGCGAGATCCTGGTGATGGTCGACGTGCCCAAACGGCGGGTCGGCGAGATCGAATCCCTGATCCACCGTCGCCACCCGGAGGCGACAGTCGGGGGCGTCGGCTGGGCCGTCGGGGCCCTCGGTATCTGATTTCCCCGACCTGATATCCCGCGCCCGCCGGGGCGGCTCAGATATCGTTGCGCAGCATCAGCTCCTCGGGATGGGGACTGAGATAGTGTTGGCGCAGCAGATAAGTATTGGGGGAGCGGCGCAGGTGGTGGCGCAGCAGGGTCAGCGGTACCACGAGCGGCACCCGCCCGCGGCGGTAGGCGTCGATGAGGCCGAGCAGCTCCTCCTTGTCGGCGCGGTCGAGGTTTTTTTTCAAATAACCCATCAGGTGCATGAGCACGTTGCTGTGGCGCTTGCGCGTCGCCGGCCGTTCCAGCGCGGCCATGAGCGCACGGATGTAGCGCCCGCCCAACGCCTCGATGTCCTCCTTGCCCGCGTCGGCCACGAGCCGGCCCAGCGCCTGGTAGTGACGCTGCCCCCGCGTCATGACCAGGTATTTGTGTTCGGTGTGGAAATCGACCAGTCCCCGGGGCGTGAGCCCCTCGGCCGTGAGCCGCTGCCACCGGTGATGGACGTAGACCCGTTCGATGAAGTTCTCGCGCAGCACGGGGTCGGTGAGCCGGCCCTCCTCTTCGGTGGGCAGCAGGGGCAGTGCCTGCATGATGGCCTGGGCATAGATGCCGCGGCCGGCGTTGTTCGGCATGCCCCCGCCCTCGTCGTAGACCTTGACCCGTTCCATACCGCAACTCGGTGAGGCCCGTTTGAAGATGTATCCGCTGAGCTGGCCGAGCTCCCGTGCCATGCGCTGGCCGTAGTCGCGCAGCGCCTCGGTCACGTCGAGCGAGGGGTCCCTGACGCCGACCGCGCGCGGGTGCAGCGGGTCGCCGACCAGGCGGATCGGCGGGCGCGGCGTACCCAGGCCGATGGCCACCTCGGGGCAGATCGGCACGAACTCGAAGAACTGGCCCAGGGTCTGGGTGACGTAGCTGTTGTGCTTGTGTCCGCCGTCGAAGCGCACGCTCTGGCCGAGCAGACAGCTGCTTACACCGACCGGAATGCGAGGGAATTGGGGATGGCGGGATGGCATCATTAGAAGCGGTTTGCTATTCGCCCTCTTCCCGGCGCGCGGCCTGCCCGGCTTCGTCGTCCTTTTCATAGGGATAACGGACGTGGCCGTAGCGCACGACCAGCACGGCGGCGGCCAAAATCAGCGTCGCAACGGACACGGCCAGTATCTGGCGCCAGTCCATTTCTTTCATGTCCAGGATCAGATAGCGGGCCAGGGCCACCATGGCGATGTACATGGGCATGCGCACCGGGAGCTGGCCGGACTGCAGGTAGATGCCGACCATCGTCAGCACCTCCAGGTAAATGAACAACAGCAGCAGATCGGCCAGGCGTACGGTGCGCAGGTGCACCATATTGGCGATCTCGTGGCCGACCGCAATGATGGTGGCCACCGCGATGATGATGAGGCCGGCCTTTTCAATGAGCAGCAGGCTGCGGCTCAAGCGGTTGTGCTTCGTCTCTTGGGGCATGACACATGCTCCTGTTGCGGCGCCCGACTCCATTCTGCCACGGGCTGTGCGTCGATGGCACGCTCATTGAGGCGGCCGGGCCGCGTTGCGTACCCGCAGGGCGCGTGATTAAATCGAAGTCCGCCCTCTACGGCACGCGCCCATGAAGAATTTTCGCTGCGTCTGCGGCAACACGGTCTACTTCGAGAACTCCCAGTGCCTGGCCTGCGGGCGTGCGCTGGGGTATCTGCCGGACCGTGCAACGCTCAGCGCCCTGGAGCCGGCTGCTGCGGACTCGCGCGGGGAGGGGCAGTGGCGGGCCGTTGCACCCGCGGCCGGCGGCGGGGATCGACTCTATCGCCAGTGCGTCAACTACGCCCGGGAGCGGGTGTGCAACTGGATGGTCCCGGCCGACGACCCGCATGCCTTCTGCAGTTCCTGTCGGCTCAACGACGTGATTCCCAATCTCAGCGACCCACAGAACCGCGTGCTGTGGCGGCGCATCGAGGAGGCCAAGCGTCGGCTGCTTTACACGCTGTACGCTTTGGGCCTGCCCGTGATCGGACGTGAGGACGACCCCGAGCGGGGGTTGGGGTTCGAGTTCCTCGCGGATCAGGTCTCGGGCCTGGAGTTTGCCGACCCGTTCGGCCAGCACGCCCATGTGATTACCGGTCATCGTGCCGGACTTATCACGATCAACGTGGCCGAAGCCGACCCCAGTGCGCGCGAGCGCATGCGCGAGCGCATGAACGAGCAGTACCGGACCCTGCTGGGGCACTTTCGCCACGAGATCGGCCACTACTATTGGGAGCGCCTGGTGCGCCCCACGGCCTGCCTGGAGGCCTTCCGAACGCTGTTCGGCGACGAGCGGGGCGACTATGAGGCGGCGCTCGCGCACTACCACGCCAACGGTGCGCCGCCGGACTGGCAGGTCAACTACGTCAGCGCCTATGCCGCCGCCCATCCCTGGGAGGACTGGGCCGAGACCTGGGCGCATTACCTGCACATCGTCGATACTCTCGAGACGGCGCACGATTACGGCTTCGAGCTGTGCGGGCGCGTTCTGGCCGCGCCGATCGAGCGAACGAAGGCGGCCGATGCGGCGTCGGCGGACAGTCAGACACGCAATGATGTATTCGACGAACTGTTGGCCGACTGGTCCGCGTTGAGCCTGGCGATGAACAGCCTCAACCGCAGCATGGGGCTGCCCGATGCTTATCCTTTCGCCGTGTCCGGGCACGCGGCCGACAAGGTGCACTTCGTGCATCGCCTCGTCCACTATGGCGGGAGCGATTGCTCCGCTGGCGACTAGCTATCGTCTTCCCAGTCGAAGCGGGGCAGGCGGTTGAAGGCGCGGCGCAGGCCTTCGTTCCAGCGCTTTTGCAGCGACTTGTAGAGCGGCGAGGCCAGCTTGAGGTTGAGATAGTGCGTCAGTTCGAGCCCGTTGCGCCGGTAGATGGCGAGCTCGAAGGGCGGTCCGACCGATACGTTACTGCGCATGGTCGAGTCCAACGAGACCAGGGCGCAGCGCGCGGCGTCCTCCAGCGATGTCTCAAGCGCGATAATCCGATCCAGGATCGGTTTGCCGTACTTGTTCTCGCCGATCTGCAGGTAAGGGTTGGCCGGTGAGGCGGTGATGTAGTTGCCCTGCGGGTAGATCAGAAAAGCGTCATGGTCCTGGCCCTTGATCTGCCCGCCGAGCAGGAAGCTGGCTTCCGGGAAGAAGCTCGTCTGAGTGGGCCCGTCGCTGTGGCGGTGGGACTCGCGCCGGTTGATCTCGCCGACGTAATTTGCCGCTTCGAATAGATGCGCCACGGTGCGCAGGCTCACCCGGGCGTCGGGATCGTCGAAGTCGCGCTGCACCGTATTGATGACCGCCTGGGTGGTGGCCAGATTGCCCGCCGTCAGAATGACGAACATTCGATCGTCGGGCGCCTGGAACGTGAACATCTTACTGTAGGTGTTGACGTGATCGACGCCCGCGTTGGTGCGCGAATCGGACGCGAACACGAGCCCTTCATTTAGTTTGATCGCAACGCAGTAGGTCATATAGATTAGTTCCAGAGGGCGTCCGCGCCGAAGCGTTGGGCGTTATTATCCACAGGTGTGCGGGCAGAAGGCAATCATCGCCGCCGCTTCGTGGGCACGGTTCTTGCGGCGCCAACCGCGGAACTAACGGCGGGCCAGGTATGACCATCAAATGGCGTGACTACCCCATCAAGGGCCTTTACGACGAGCTGATGCGCCCGGGTGGACGGGCCCGCGACGGTGCGCGGGCTCTTTGCAAGTACCTGAGCTCGCTCAAGGATACCGAGATCGAAGAGCGTAAGGCGGCCGCCGACCTCGCGATTCAGGCCATGGGCATTACCTTTACCGTCTATTCGCAGGAGGGCGGTTCCATCGATCGCGCCTGGCCGTTCGACATCATCCCGCGCATTATCCCGCGTGCCGAGTGGGACCGAATCGAGGCCGGACTCAAGCAGCGCGTCCAGGCGCTCAATCTGTTCATCGACGATCTCTACCACGAGCAGAAGGTCGTACAAGACGGCGTCTTTCCCGCCGAGATCCTGGCTGACTCGGCCAACTTTCGCGAGCAGTGTATCGGTGTGGACCCGCCGCTGGGGGTCTGGGCGCACATCTGCGGCTCGGATCTCGTGCGCGACCAGGATGGGACGGTCTACGTGCTGGAGGACAACCTGCGCGTTCCCTCGGGCGTGTCCTATATGCTTGAGAACCGGCAGGTCATGAAGCGGGTCTTCCCCGAGCTGTTCGACGTGCGCGGCATCCGGCCGGTCGACGAGTATCCTTCCCAGCTCTACGATTGTCTGGCTTCGACCTCGCCGCGCCCGGCCGAGCACCCGGAGGTGGTCGTCCTCACGCCGGGGATCTACAACTCGGCCTATTTCGAGCACGCCTACCTCGCCCAGCAGATGGGCGCTGAGCTCGTCGAGGGCTCCGACCTGGTCGTCGGCGAGGACGACTGCGTTTACATGCACACCATCGAAGGCCCGGCAAGGGTCGATGTCATCTACCGTCGAGTCGACGATCTGTTCCTCGACCCCGAGGCCTTCCATCCCGATTCCATGCTGGGCGTGCGGGGACTGCTGCGCGCCTGGAAGGCGGGCAACGTCGCCCTGGCCAATGCGCCGGGAGCGGGGGTGGCCGACGATAAGGTCGTTTACAGTTACGTGCCGGAGATCATCAAATATTACCTGGACCAGGACGCGATCATCCCCAACGTGCCGACCTACCTGTGCGTCGACAAGGACCAGCGCGATCATGTGCTCGCCAACCTCGACAAGCTGGTGGTCAAACCGGCCAACGAGTCCGGCGGTTACGGCATGCTGGTCGGCCCGCATGCCACGCGCAAGGAGCGCGAGCGCTTCGCCCGTCTGATCCGAAAGAACCCGCGCAACTACATTGCCCAGCCCATGCTGACCTTGTCGACTACCCCGACGCTGGTCGACCACCACGCCGAGCCGCGTCACGTCGACCTGCGCCCGTTCATCCTCTCCGGTCAGGAAACGTACGTGACCACAGGGGGGCTGACGCGTGTGGCGCTGCGCAAGGGCTCGACCGTCGTGAACTCCTCGCAGGGCGGGGGGAGTAAGGATACCTGGATCGTGGAAGGGGAGGGCTGAGTCATGCTCTCGCGGGTTGCCGAGAACATCTATTGGATGGCGCGTTATATCGAACGGGCCGAAAACACCGCGCGCCTTATCAACGTCAACACCCATCTACTGTTGGACCTGCCCAAGGACGTGCGCCCGGGCTGGGAGCCGTTGATTCATATCACGGGCAGCGAAGAGTTCTACCGCAGTCTGTATGAGCAGGCCGAGGAGCGCAGTGTCGTGCGGTTCCTGATTGGCGATCTGAGAAACTCCTCGTCCATCCTCAGTTCCATCGGCCACGCTCGCGAAAACGCGCGCACGATTCGCGACATCATCCCGCGTGAGGCGTGGGAACAGGTCAACGAGCTGTATCTGAATATCAAGGGTCAGCTCCAGGCGGGGCTGTCCGAGCGGCGCCGCTACGATTACCTGAAGTCGGTCATCCAGGGGGCGCAGCAGATCACCGGTCTGCTCGCCGGGACCATGCTGCACGACTTCGGTTACGACTTTCTGCGCATGGGGCGCAATCTCGAACGCGCGGACATGACCACGCGCATCATCGACGTGCGCTCGGCCAATCTACTGCCCACCCATGCCGGCGAGCTGCCGCCGTTCGAGCATGCGCAGTGGATGAGTGTACTCAAGTCGCTGACCGCCTATCAGATGTACCGGCGCCACACCCAGGTCGCGGTGCGTCGTACCGCGGTGCTGCAGTTCCTGCTCCAGAACCGCCAATTCCCGCGGGCCTGCTACCACTGCCTCGGCGAGGTCGAGGCCTGCCTGCACGACCTGCCGCGCAGTGACCTGTTGCTGCGCACAGTGGCCCGCCTGCAGCGGATGATCAGCGAAGCGCCGGTCGAGACGCTCGACCACGATCGCCTGCACGCCTTCACGGACGAGCTGCAGCTCGGCTTGGCCGACCTGCACAGCCAGATTACCGCCACCTACTTCGCCCACGATGGGCATTCGGCGGGTGTGCCAGAGGAGCGGGCGGCGCACGCCGGCACCTGATCCGCTGCCGCAAACAAAAATGTTTGTGGTGTCGAACAAAAATATTTGTTTTAAAACTCCCCGGACGCGATCTATATAGCGCGCATGAGCGGGCGCCGATCATCGGCGCCCGCCGAGACGCGGGGGCGCGGCTTCGGCTGCAGTCCCCGCTGCGTTAGCTACACACCATGAGGTCGTATTGGCAGCCTATGGAAAATCAAGATTCCTTCGTTGTCGACAATTCGGACGAGAGTGGGGATGGCGCGATGGCCACGGAGTGGTCTGAGAACGAGCACGGTGGTACGCCGGCATCGGCCGCCGAGGCCGTCTCCACGGGCAGGGAGCTGACGCGCATCAACCTCGCGGCCCGACGGGCCATCGAGGATTTTCAGGAGCGCAGACGTCTGCGCGAGTTGATCGGCGACGACCTGCTGGATTTCTAGGCAAACGCCTCAGGTGATTCCTTGCGGCGCTGCCGCCGTGTCCGCTTCCCGGGCCGCGGCGGACGACAGGCGTGCCCTCACCAGCGCGACGGCCTCCTCGAGGATCGGTCGGCGCACGGCGCCGCGGGGGTAGACCGCAAAGCACTGGCGCTCGATGCGCGGGGCATCGGCCACCGTGTAAAGCTTTCGGTCTGCCAGGTAGGGCTCCATCATGGGCTCGGCCAGGTAGGCGGCTCCGCCGCGTGCCAGGATGAACGACAAGGCCATACGGCCCAGCCCCATGTGAATCGACGGCGCCGGGATGTCGGGGAACTCGCGGGCGTGGGCGATGGCAAAGCTGGTGCCCCAGTCGACCATGACGTAGTCGGGTTGGCGCACGGCGGTGGCGGCATCCAGACCCGGCCGGGTGGCGACCAGACGCAGCCCGACCGCGCCGAGCTCCTCGACCAGCAGCTCGGCGAGCTGCGGCGGGTCGAACATGAATCCCACGTCCAGCCCGCCGTCCAGTATGCGGCGGATCAGCGTCTCGGCACTGAAGGCCTCGGCACGCAGCGCCACGTCCGGATGAGCCGCGCACAGCTCCTCTATCCAGTCCTGGAGCAGGATATCCCACAGACTGACCATGGCCCCGACACTGAGCGGTTGCATGCGCTCGTCCTGCAGCGTCGTGTCCTGGCAGGCCTGCGTCCAGGCGTTGACGATGGACTCGGCGTGTTTGAGAAAACGCGCCCCGCCGGGAGTCAGCTGAATGTTGTTGCGATCGCGCGTGAACAGCTGAACACCCAGCGTCTCTTCGAGCAGGCGGATACGCGCGCTCACCGCCGACTGGGTCAGAAAGAGGTTGTCCGCCGCCCGGCCGAAGTGTCGGGTGCGGTTGACCTCGATGAAGGTTTTGAGCAGGGCAATGTCCACGCGGGTGTCCAGAAATGTCCGTTATCGGTTCGATTATTTTATTTCGCCGGACCGGGCGCAAGCCCGGAGCGTCGGCGGCGGGACGGGAGTCTCGAATATAGCCGCAGGTCGGGTCAGCGCCGCGTAACCCGACGCCCCAGCTCGGCGAGGTGCGGCCGCTGGACTACCCATTTCTCCCCGGACGCCCTAAGGAACGCGGAGGGCGCAAAGTCGCAGAGAACGCAAAGGGCTTTCATTTTGATATTCTCCGCGTCCTTTGCGCCTTGGCGTGCTTTGCGTTTCCAACCGCGCGCCGGAAAAGACCAAGCTCGGCGAGGTGCGGCCCCTGGACTACCCATTTCTCCCCGGACGCCCTAAGGAACGCGGAGGGCGCAAAGTCGCAGAGAACGCAAAGGGGATCCATTTTGATCTTCTCCGCGCCCTTTGCGCCTTGGCGTGCTTTGCGTTTCCAACCGCGCGCCGGAAAAGACCAAGCTCGGCGAGGTGTGGCCCTTGGACTACCCATTTCTCCCGGACGCCCTAAGGAACGCGGAGGGCGCAGAGTCGCAGAGAACGCAAAGGGCTTTCATTTTGATATTCTCCGCGTCCTTTGCGCCTTGGCGCACTTGGCGTTTCCAACCAGCGCGCGGGAAATAGAAGGCGCCTTGCGGCGCCTTCCTTCACGGAACTCCGGAGATGGGCAAGATGGTGGGCCCGGTAGGACTCGAACCTACGACCAAGGGATTATGAGTCCCCTGCTCTAACCAACTGAGCTACAGGCCCAATACGCGAAGTATCGAGGTGCGAGGGGCGAGTTGCGAGGGTCACGCGCCGACGCGAAGGGGGATTATAACGCGGAGTTGGCAGTTTGCAGTCGTCAGTTGGCAGAAAGAGCCGCCCGCCGGGCGGAGTCATCAGTCGGCAGCTGGCAGTAGCCAGCAAAAGGCAGTCCGTCTTTCTCTTTCTGCCGACTGACGACTGCCAACCGACAACTTGAAAAGAAAAAGGCGCCTTGCGGCGCCTTTCTCTTTACCTCGTTACTCGCAACTCGTTACTCGATACTTCCTTATTCGAGGTCGAGGAAGCTGCGCAGACGCTCGGAGCGGCTGGGGTGGCGCAGCTTGCGCAGGGCCTTGGCCTCTATCTGGCGGATGCGCTCGCGGGTGACGTCGAACTGCTTGCCGACTTCCTCGAGGGTGTGGTCGGTATTCATGTCGATGCCGAAGCGCATGCGCAGCACCTTCGCCTCGCGCGCGGTCAGTCCCTCGAGTACGCCCTGCGTTGCTTCGCGCAGGCCCTCGGCGGTGGCCGAGTCGCTCGGCGAGAGCACGTTGAGGTCCTCGATGAAGTCGCCCAGATGCGAGTCCTCGTCGTCGCCGATGGGCGTCTCCATGGAGATCGGCTCCTTGGCAATCTTGAGCACCTTGCGGACCTTGTCCTCGGGCATTTCCATGCGCTCGGCCAACTCCTCGGGGGTGGCCTCGCGGCCATCTCCTGGAGCATCTGGCGCGAGATGCGATTGAGCTTGTTGATGGTCTCGATCATGTGCACCGGGATGCGGATGGTGCGGGCCTGGTCCGCAATGGAGCGGGTAATGGCCTGACGAATCCACCAGGTGGCGTAGGTCGAGAACTTGTAACCGCGGCGGTATTCGAACTTGTCGACCGCCTTCATCAGGCCGATGTTGCCCTCCTGGATGAGATCCAGGAACTGCAGGCCGCGGTTGGTGTACTTCTTGGCGATCGAAATCACCAGGCGCAGGTTGGCCTCGACCATCTCCTTCTTGGCACGGCGGGCCTTGGCCTCGCCGATGGACATCTTGCGGTTGATGTCCTTGATCTCGGAAATGGTCATGCCGCATTCCTGCTCCAGTTGGATGAGCCGGGCCTGGGTGCGCTCGATCTCCTCGCGGTAGTGCTCCAGCACCGCCGAGTGCTCCTTGTCGGCCTCGATGTGCTTGGCCAGCCACTGCGGGTCGGTCTCGTTGTCCGGGAAGCTGGTTACGAACTCCTTGCGCGGCATATGCGCCTTGTTGACGCAGATGTCCATGATGACCTTCTCTTGCATCCGGATGCGCTCGACGAGGTTGCGCAGATTCTCGACCAGGCGGTCGACCAGCTTGGGCGCCAGCTTGAATTCCATGAAGGAGGCCGTCAGCTGTCCGCGCAGCTTCTCGGTGCGCGGGCTGTCCTTGCCGTGCTTCTTGACGGTGGCGAGGGTCTTGTCGAGCAGCTTGGCCATGTTGGCGAAACGCTCGCGGGCCTCTTCCGGATCGGGCCCGGTATCGACGGTCTCCTCGTCGTCATCGTCGTCGCTGTCGGTATCGGCCTTGCCGGTGGTCGCCGCGGCGGCGGAGGTGTTGGGCGTGCCGCCGGGCAGGATCTCGTCGGGCGCGTTGGGATCGACGAAGCCGGTGATGACCTCGTTGAGGCGCTGTTCGCCGGCCTCGACCTTGGCATACTCGCGCAGCAGGTCGGCCACGGTCTCGGTGTGGCTGGCCAGCGCGGTCAGCATCTGGTTCATGCCATCTTCGATGCGCTTGGCGATCTCGATCTCGCCCTCGCGGGTCAGCAGCTCCACGGCGCCCATCTCGCGCATGTACATGCGCACGGGATCGGTGGTGCGGCCGAAGTCGCTGTCCGAGGCGGCCAGCGAGGCCATGGCCTCGTCGGTGTCCTCTTCGTCGGCGGCCGTCACCGCGCTGTCGGACATCAGCAGGCTGTCGATATCCGGTGCGGACTCGTGCACCGAGATACCCATGTCGTTGATCATGCCGATGATGTCCTCGATCTGTTCCGGATCGACGATGTCGTCGGGCAGATGGTCGTTGACCTCGGAGTAGGTCAGAAAACCCTGCTCCTTGCCCTTGGCAATCAACGACTTAAGTCGAGACTGCTGCTGCTGTTCGCTCATTAGCTTGCTAGGACGGCTCATCGCTGTGTATTTCCCGTTGATGCGGCTAAAACCTCAAAATTCTACACTATTTTCCGCTTTTTGCCCAATCGGCGGCCCGGATGGGGCTCCCCGGCTTTGATGTCGCGCCGGCCGGGCGCTCAGGACCCGGATTCGGCCTCCGGTGCGGTGCCGGAGGCGGGCCCGGGCGGATTTTCGGTCCCTCCCCGGATTAGACGGGGCAGGTGGTGAAATTCTTCCCGCTCCTCGGGGGTCAGTTCGGCGCCGAGGGCCAGTTTGGCCAGCAGCGCGTCGTAGCGCTGCTCGTGCAGGCGCGTGCGCAGGCGGGCCAGCGCATCTTGAAATTCCCGGTCCAGGTCGGCGGAATCGTCCAGGAGGGGACTGGCGGCCAGTTTTTGGAGGGCGCGTCCGTGGTCGGTCTCGCGCCAGTGCTCCAGCAACGCTCCACTACCCAGATGGGGGTGGGCCTGCAGTAATTCAATCATTTCCCTCAATAAATCCACGCCCGGCATGTCCAGGTCGGCCAGCCAGGCGGGCTCGCCCGCCAGGCCCGCCAGCGCGGGGCGCTGCAGCAGGGCGGCGACCGCGGTACGCACCAGCGAGGGTGCGGTCCGCCCGCTTCGCGGGCCGCCCGGGGGACTTGGGCGTCGGCCCGTCGTCTGCGGGGCCGTCTGAGCGCTGCCACCCGCCCCGGCGCCTGTCAGCAGCCGTTCCACTTCGGCCGCGGGGACCAGCGCGATTTCGGCCAGGCGCGCGACCATCATGTGCCGGAAGACCCCCGGCGGCAGTCGCGAGAGCAGCGGTCGGGCGAGGGCCACCAGACGGGCGCGCCCGTCTCGAGTCGATATATCGGTCCGATTCGACAGACCCTCAATGAAAAAGTTCGAAAACGGGACGGCCTTGGCAATCGCAGCCTCGAAGCCGTCACGCCCGATTTCCCGGACGTAGGTGTCCGGATCCTGCCCCTCGGGCAGGAACATGAAGCTGAGCTGGCGGCCCTCGTGCATGGCCGGCAGGGCATTCTCCAGGGCCCGCCACGCGGCCTCCCGCCCGGCGCGGTCGCCGTCGAAGCAGAAGACCACCTCGGGCGTGATGCGAAACAGGCGCTCCAGGTGCTCGTGGGTGGTCGAGGTGCCCAGCGTGGCGACGGCGTAGCGGATGTCGAACTGGGCCAGGGAGACCACGTCCATGTAGCCCTCCACGACCACCAGGCGCGGGATGTCGCGCAGGGCCTTGCGCGCCTCGTACAGGCCGTAGAGCTCGCGGCCCTTGTGGAAGACCGGGGTCTCGGGCGAGTTGAGGTACTTCGGCGTGTCCTCGCCGAGGACCCGCCCGCCGAAGGCGATGGTGCGCCCGCGCCGGTCGCGGATGGGGAACATGACCCGGTCGCGGAAGCGGTCATAGTGGCGCCCGTCGTCCTTTTCGATCAGCATGCCGGCCTCGGTGAGGCGGGCGCGGCGCTCGGGGGTGTCGCCGAAGGTCTTGAGCAGGTTGTCCCAGCCCGGCGGGGCGTAGCCGATGCCGAATTCGGCGGCGATCTCCCCGGACAGCCCACGCCGCTTGAGGTAGTCCACGGCGCGCTGGGCCTGGGGGTGCTGGCGCAGCTGGCGCCGGTACCAGCTATCGCAGGTCTCCAGGAGCTCGTAGAGATCGGGGCCGGGGCGCCGGGCCGGCCCGCCCGCCCCCTCGCCGCCGGGCCCGCTCTCGCGCGGCACCTCCACGCCGGCCATGGAGGCCAGCTCCTCGACCGCCTCCACGAACTCCATGTGCTCGAATTCCATGAGAAAACCGATGGCCGTGCCATGGGCTCCGCAGCCGAAACAGTGGTAGAACTGCTTGGCCGGGCTGACGCTGAACGAGGGCGTCTTTTCGTTGTGGAAGGGGCAGCAGGCCATGTACTCGCGGCCCTTTTTCTTCAGGGGCACACGGCTGTCGATGACCTCGACGATGTCGATGCGCGACACCAGGTCGTCGATGAACTGCTGGGGGATGCGGCCGGCCATGCGTGGGATTGTATGCCCTCATCCCGTCTGTGACAGCCGCGGCGATCACGTTGCGGCGGCGGGTTGGGCCGTTGGCCCGGGGGTGTGGCAGGCCGGTTCGCCCGCCGGCGCCTCAGCCCTGGAGACGGGCCTTGATGCGGCCGCTGACCGCGCCCATGTCGGCCCGGCCCTGGACCTTCGGCTTGAGCTGGCCCATGACCTTGCCCATGTCCTTCATGGACGCGGCGCCGCTGGCGGCGATGGCCTCGTCGATGAGGACGTCAAGCTCGGCCTCGTCGAGCTGGGCCGGCATGTAGGCCTGGATGATCTCGATCTCGCCCGCCTCCTTGTCGGCGAGCTCCTGGCGCCCGGCCTTGGTGTACTGCTCGATGGAATCGCGGCGCTGTTTGACCATCTTGTCGAGCACGGCCAGCACCTGGGTGTCGTCGAGCTCGATGCGCTCGTCGACCTCGCGCTGCTTGATGGCGGCGGTGATCAGGCGCAGAACCGCCAGGCGCGCCTTGTCCTGACCGCGCATGGCGGCCTTGACGTCGTCGTTAATCCGGGCCTTGAGGTCGGACTGGCTCACGTGCGCGCGGGCTCCTGAAATATCACCGGGTCGGAACGGTTCGACCCGGAACAGACGCCGCCGGGGAGGCGGCGCTGGCCGGGACTGTCCCGGCCCGATTCAGCGACCCGCAAGGTGCGGGAACGGTGGTCGTTGAGGACCCTGTTCAGTATCAGGGTGCCTCAATAGAGGCGGACACGCCGCGCCAGCTCACGCGAGAGCTTCTTCTGGTGGCGCTTGACGGCGGCGGCCTTCTTGCGCTTGCGCTCGGTGGTGGGCTTTTCGTAGAACTCGCGACGACGCACCTCGGACAGGACGCCGGCCTTTTCACAGGCGCGCTTGAAGCGGCGCAGGGCGACGTCGAAGGGCTCGTTGTCACGTACACGGACCGTTGGCATGCAATCACCTCGTGGTTGGTTGTCCGCCGGACCCCGCGCAGGCGGGAGCCGGAGTAAAGAGGAGAATTTTACGATCCACACCGGCGAATTGCAAAGCGCTTGTACGACCCCGGCGGGCCGCCGACAATAGCGCCATGCGCGTACTCGGCATCGAAACCTCCTGCGACGAGACCGGTCTGGCCCTCTACGACACGGATTCGGGGCTGCTTGCCCATGCCGTCTACAGCCAGGTCGAGCTGCACGCCGGCTTCGGCGGCGTGGTCCCGGAGCTGGCCTCGCGCGACCACGTGCAAAAGACGCTGCCGCTGGCGCGCCAGGTGCTGGCCGAGGCGGGGCTGGATTCGGCCGATATCGACGGCGTCGCCTATACGGCCGGTCCGGGGCTGGTGGGGGCCCTGCTGGTGGGGGCGGCCATCGGCCGGGCCCTGGCCTATGCCTGGGGCGTGCCCGCCGTGGGCGTGCACCACATGGAGGGCCACCTGTTGGCGCCCATGCTGGAGGAGCCGGCCCCGCAATTCCCGTTTGTGGCCCTGCTGGTCTCGGGCGGTCACACCATGCTGGTCGAGGTCGACGGCGTCGGGCGTTATCGTCTGCTCGGCGAGTCGCTGGACGACGCCGCCGGCGAGGCCTTCGACAAGACGGCCAAGCTGCTGGACCTGGGTTATCCGGGCGGGCCCGCGCTGGCTGCCCTGGCCGAGCGGGGCGACCCGGCGCGGTTCCGCTTTCCCCGCCCCATGACCGACCGGCCCGGCCTGGACTTCAGCTTCAGCGGCCTCAAGACCTTCACGCTGAACACCCTGCGCGAGCACGGCGGGGCCGGGGCCGGCAAGGCCGAGCGGGCGGACATCGCGCGGGCCTTCGAGGAGGCGGTGGTCGATACCCTGGCGATCAAGTGCCGCCGCGCCCTGGAGCGCACCGGGCTGAGCCGTCTGGTGGTGGCGGGGGGCGTGGGCGCCAACGCGCGTCTGCGCGCGCGCCTGGCCGAGGCGGCCTCCAGGATGGGGGCACAGGTGTTCTATCCTCGCCCGGTCTTTTGCACCGACAACGGCGCGATGATCGCCTTTGCCGGGAGCCAGCGGCTGATCGCGGGCGAGCGCGAGCCGCTTTCGTTCACGGCGCTGCCGCGCTGGTCGCTCGAGTCTCTGGAAGTCCCCGGACTGTGAGCACGCCTCCCGCCGCAGTCGTTTTTCAGCCGCACCTCAGCGTTTGTCGCCGATCCGCGATTCCTTGCCGTGGAGCAGGTTGGCGATGTTCTGTCGGTGCCGCCAGAACATGACGGCGGTCATGATGACGCTGGCCGCGACCAGCCAGTGACGATCCCCGGTCAGCCACCACACGTAGATCGGGGCAAGCGCCATGGCGGTCAGGGCGGACAGTGAAGAGATGCGAAGGGTCGCGGCCACGAGCATCCAGGTCGCTGCGGTGGTCAGGCCGGCAAGCCAGGAGAAGCCGAACAGGACCCCGAGTGCGGTGGCCACGCCCTTACCGCCCTTGAAGCCGAAAAACACCGGATAGAGGTGGCCGAAGAACGCCGCCAGGCCGGCCAGCGCCAGCACATGCGGTCCCAGTCCGAACCACCGCGCCGCCAGCACCGCGACCAGACCCTTGAGCATGTCGCCGACAAGCGTCACCACAGCGGCCTTTTTGCCCCCCACGCGCAGTACGTTGGTCGCACCCGGGTTGCCCGAGCCCTGAGTGCGCGGGTCGGGCAGGCCCAGCAGCCGGCAGACGACAATGGCGCTGGAGACCGAACCCAGCAGATAGGCGGCGATGACGAGACCGATGGCAAATGGGGACATGGCGAAATAGGCGCTTTATCGGGATTGTATTGTCGGTGCGGCCGGCGGTTGCCGATGTCCGGACCGTGCGGCACGGCAGGGATTATAGGCGCTTGGGCGGCTCAAATCAGCAGGGCGTTGGGTGTCTGCCGCATAGGGGTGGGCATGCTATAGTGGCGCGGCGTCCCGCCAGGGACGCGGCGACCAGTGCCCCGGAAAGACGCTCCCGGAAATACGCATGGACATCATTTACTTAAACGACCTCAAGATCGACACCGTCATCGGCATCTTCGATTGGGAGCGGCGCATCAAGCAGACCGTCAGTCTCGATCTGGAGATGGGGGCCGATATCCGCAGGGCCGCGGCCTCGGACAGCATCGAGGACACGCTGAATTACAAGGCCGTGGCCAAGCGGCTCATCGATTACGTGGGCGCCAGCGAGTTCCAACTGGTCGAAACCCTGGCCGAGCGAATCACCGAGGTCATCCTCAACGAGTTCGACGTGCCCTGGGTGCGGCTGCGTCTGAACAAATGCGGTGCCGTACGCTATGCCGGCGATGTCGGTGTCATCATCGAGCGCGGCCGTCAGGCCGGCTCGGACTGAGCTCCACCGGCCTCCCGGCGGCCCGCCACCGACCGCGCCCCTGCAAGCTCCGATTCTCCCAAATACCGCAGCGCCGAGCTTCGGAGTCGGTGCGCATTGTTGTGCGCAACTGGTCACGATCGCCCTGCGAGGTGCTAAGCTATCTTTGAAGAATGAAAAAGAGACCGGTGTTTGCAGCGTCGCGCCGGTTCGCCTCGTCCGGGCCCGAATCAGAAACCACACCGGGCCCGTGTCGGGATAACAACAAGAAGCTGGTTCAGTGAGTCGCCCGTTCGCGGATTGAACCGCCGGATGGCTTGGTGCGACTCAGGCGGCACCAGAGGGCCTGCCGGCAGCGGGGCCAGACGAGCAACAATAACAATCCGTCCACAGACGGCGGGTGAGGGGAAAAGACGATGCGAGTGAGGGAGGGAGTTCTCGCCTGCTCGATGGCGGTGGCGGCGTTGTCAGGGGTGCTGCCATGGCGAGCGGGTTGGGCGGCCGATCCGACGACCTGGACGCTGATGCCGCCGACCGGGCGCGATTATCACAAGCCGGGAGATACCTACCGAATCTTCGTTCCACCCGATGTCCCCGTGGAACAGCTCCAGCAGGTCACCCTCGAGCTCGACGGCATCGATGTTACCGCCATGGTCAGCCGTGAGGGCAACTATGCGGTTTTCTCGCCGCCCCAGGCGCTGACCTTCGGCAAGCATCGGCTGCGCCTGGTGCAGAACGCCGCCGACGGCAGCATCAACGAACTGGGCCTGTGGACCTTCGAGGTGCGAAAGACGGCGCTGTTTCGCGAAGCCAACGCGCAGACCAACGTCGATCTGAATGTCGCCCACCGGGTCTCCGACCATAATCTGAACGACCTGCCCAGGCGCGGCTCGATCAACGGCTCGGCGACGCTGGACACGCAGGTCGCCAACGGTGACTGGCGGGCTACCGGCAACCTGCAGCTGATGGTCGACAACCTCAAGCAGCAGACCCCGAACCAGGAGTCCGTCGATATGGCGAGCTTCCTGGTGAGCGGTCAGATGAAGCAGGCGACTCTGAACATCGGCCATCACAGCGTCGATGCCAGCTCGCTGGTGCTGGAGGGCTTCAACCGGCGCGGCGTGTCCGGTACCTACGCCAGCCAGGACCAGCGCTATGCCGCCACGGCCTTTACCATGCACACCAACGATCTGTACGGCTTTCGTGACGGATTGGGGGTGGGCGATCCCGCCAACCGCACCACGGGCATGACGCTCAAGGCCTATCCGTTCAAGGACAATCCGGACCGGCTGTACCTCCAAGGCGTCTATCTACAGGGCAAAGGGGTGGATACGGGCACGGGGGTCTACGGCAGTCCGCTGACCTCCGGCGGAGATGCCTGGAGCGTGGCGGCCGACAGCAACTGGCTCGAGCGGCGCATGCGCGTGCGCGCCGAATATGCGGCGACCCGTTACGACTTCGACGGGCTCAACAGCGGTTACGGCAAAGAATCGGACGATGCTCAATCCTATCTCGTCCAATACACGCCCTGGCTGGACAAGATGGTGGGCAACCAGCCGCTGCAGTGGAATTTCGGCGTCAACCGGACCGTCGTCGGGCGGTTCTTCCACAGTATCGCCAATCCGGGGATCCCGACCGGCAAAGAGAGCACCAGCCTCTTTACCAACCTCAACTGGGCGGCGTGGTCGGCCAATGCCTCGTTGGGTCGCGAGTTCGACAACGTCGAGAACGACCCCACGATACCGACCACGCGTACCGACCTGTTCGCGCTGAATACGACCTACACGCCGCAGCCCGACCCGAATGCCAAGCCGCCCACGGGTTGGGCCAGGCTCTTCGCCCAGCCGAGCTATAGCTTCACGTTCGGACACAATAACGCCAAGTTCGTCCGCACGCCGGCCGGTTTTTCGGGTTATATCGTCGACAACACGACGAACAGCGCCTCGGTCACCGCCGCGTTCACGCCGGGGCGTTGGAACTGGTCGATCGGACATAGCTATACGCAGGTCGACGACCGGTCCGGGCTGCAGCCCAACCACCGCGACAACCTGACGAGCTTCAACTCGAGCATCGTGCTCGGTGAACGCGTGACCGGCTCGGCCTCGGTGAGCTGGGACGTGGACCACAACCGCGACACGGACGTGGACACCAAGGGCCTGCTGGGCAATCTGGACCTGTCGGTCGCTTTAGTCCCCAACCGCCTGACTGGCCACCTCGTCTACAACCTGAACCGCAACTACGCCACGGACGACTCAGTCGATACGCGCACCGCCACGACGACGGCGAGGCTGACGTGGTCGCTGGAGCAGGCGCACGACAACCGGCCCGGTGCCGAGCTGTACGTCGACGGTACGTATGTGGATACCGAGGACCGCGTCACGCCCTCGGCCAGCGGCGCGAGCTATCAGGTCTTTGTCGGGCTGAACGTGCACTGGCCTGCGAGTTTTTGACGATATGGAGAACCAGTCTATGGGTCTTGTGAGGGGGAACGGGTCGAGGAACCGGCCGATGAAGCGGGCCATTCGAGCGCTCGTCGGCGTGTGGCTGTTCGGGCTGGGCATGCTGATGTCGGTGGGTGCACAGGCGGACGTTACTTCAGTTTCAGCCAGTCCGTCGCAGCGCAACGTGGCCCTCGGGACCTCGACCGCATTTACGCTGACCTGGACGGTCGTGCGTGATAACGGCAACGCGGGCCCGACCGTGACCTCCACGCAGGGGTCGTTCCAGAGCGCCGCCGGTGACGTGGTCTACGGTACCGTGCCCACGACGTTGACTCAGTCCCAACCCATTCCACCCCCCACCACGGCGTCGATACCCACGACGTTCACCTTCCGCGAGTCGCTGCGGGTGCCGACCGATGTGATCTACCGGGCGTACAAGAGCGGTGCGACGCGTATTTATTATGTGCGGACGTTCACCGACTCCGTTACCGCGCTCCCCGGGCAGGTGGTGTTGGACATCACCGGCTCCTCGGCGGCGGGCTTTTCGCTGACGCGCCTGTCGCTGCGCTTCGACGACGACACCGCGCTGCGGGTGGTGGGCCAGGGGACCAAGCTCGGCGCGTATGCCGAGGTGAGCTATACCGGCACGGGTCAGCTGCAGGCGGCCTGGGAGATCGCCGAGCCGCCCTCGACTCAGGGTCAGCCGGTGTACCGGACGCTGCAGCTCGTGCGCCGCGTGCTGGCCGGCGGTGACCGGGTGCGCATCCCGGCGCCCGCGCTGCCGACCGACGCGCCGGGTTTCTATTTACTTCGCCTGCGCGTGACCGAACCGAAACTGCCCGTTTCCGACGACGAGCTGCCGTTCATCCGTTATGTCGTCGCCCGTGAGTCGGCCCGCGCCCGCCCGCCGCAGACGCTCAGTGTCAACACGCCGGCCTCCGGCGCGCTGCTTTCCAAGGGCACGGATTTCACCTGGCAGGCGGTCGACGGCGCGCGTGCCTATCAGCTCGAACTCTACGCCAAGGGGCCGTTTTCGGTGGCCGATACGCTGCCGAGCCTGGGCGGCGACGGGGGGGGCGAGGGCGGCGTGCCCGCGGGCTGGCGACCGAGCGGTCCGCCCACGGCCGGCGTGCTCGTGCCGGGCGATCGCACCCGGGCGATGCTGTCGGCATTGGGCGATACGCACCTGAAGTCGGGCTATGTGTACCGCTGGCGGGTGCTGGCGATCGGCGAGTCGGGTGAGACCATCGCGGTCAGCCCCTGGCGCGAGGTACGAACGCCATGAGCGGCCAACGCACCTCACGAGCGCGAGCCAGCGCGGCCCGGTTGGCCGGCGTGCTGGTGCTGGGCGTTGCCGCGTCGATGGCGCGGCCGGTGCGCGCCGATGTCAGCAGCGTGACGACAACGCCTGCGGCCGTGAACGTTGCGGCGACCCAGGCGACCACGGTGGCAATGACCTGGAACATGGTGCGGGACAATACCGGTACCGTCGGTCCCACGGTGACCTCCGATCACGGCGTGTTTCGCGCCGGCAGCGCGAGCGGTCCGGTGCTGGGCGTGGTCAATCAGACGCTGAGCGCGACCAAGCCGGTCAGCGGCACCAGCACAGTATTTACGATTCCCGAGACCGTGACGGTACCGGTCGGTGTCGCGTATCAAGCGGTCAAGCTGGGCGTGCCCACAATCGTTTACGTGCGCACCTTCAACGATTGCACTACATGCACACCCGGCAGCGGTGCCGTCGTTCTGCCGCTGACGGGCGGCGGCGGGGCCGTCTTTTCCGTCTCCCGACTGTCGCTGCGCTTCGGCGACGACACCGCCGTGCGCGTCGTCGCGCAGGGCGCGAAGCTTCGCGCCTACGCCGACCTGACCTTCACCGGCGGCGGTGTGCTCAAGGGGGAGTGGCAGGTCGCCTCGCCGCCGAGCACACTGTCCAAGAAGCCTGATTACCGCACCCTCGCGCCGGTCAGCCGGGCCCTGGCCGGCGGCGAACGGGTGCGGATCAAGGCGCCAGCGCTGCCGACACAGGACAAGGGCATCTATCTGGTGCGTCTGCGCATCGTTCGGCCTGCACTGCCGGTTTCAGTGGACGAGCTGCCGTTCATTCGCTACGTGGTCTCCAGCGAGCCGGCCGGCCAGTCCGGATCGGAGGCCCCCGCCGATGGCAATTGAAGACACGCTCGATGAGAGGCGGGCGGGCGTGGTCGACCCCGTCACGGAAACCGACGACGGGGCAAACCTGCTCAGCCGCATCGCCGCCGGTAACGAGGCGGCGTTGACCCGTTTCTATCGCGACTACCACGGGCGGGTCTATGCCTTTGCGCTGCGCCGGCTGGGTAATCCGACCGACGCGGCGGAGGTCGTCAACGAGGTCATGATGGAGGTCTGGCGCCACGCACACCGGTACGAGGGACGTGCCAAGGTGCAGACCTGGCTGCTCGGCATCTGCCACCACAAGGTGATCGATCTGATGCGCCGGCGCGGGCGCCACGCCGGCGAGGCGCTGGAAGAGGACCTGCCGGATCCGCAGGAAACCAGTGCGGTGGATGCGCTGGCGGGGGCGCAGGACGCGCAGATGGTACGCCGCTGCCTCGATGAGCTCTCCGACGCCCATCGTCAGGTGGTCCACCTGGCCTTCTTCGAGGAGTTGTCCTACTCCGAGATCGCCACCATCGTTGCCTGCCCGGAGGGCACGGTCAAGACCCGCATGTTTCACGCCAAGCAGAAGCTCAAGCACTGCCTCGCCGGCCTGGCCGCGGATTGAACGTTTTCGGTGCTTGCGCCGACTAACAGTACAGTTCGCGACCAATCAGGCTGAGCGCCATGAATCGACCCATGACCGACGAGTCCACAGCACACCCCGACGAGCTGCTGCCGTGGTATGCCAACGGGACCCTGGAAGAGCCCGAGCGTGCCCGGGTGGAGGCCCATCTGGCCGAGTGCGCGCGCTGCCGCGAGGAGCTGTCGTTCCTGACGACGCTCGCCGCCAGCGTGCGCTCGGCGGACGAGTCCGGCGCGCCAGGTGAATTCGGAGGTGAGTTCGGCCTGAAGCGCCTGCTGCGCGAAGTCGGGCAGAGCCCGCCGAATCGAGCGTCCGCGCGGGGCGCGCATCGCACGTGGTGGCGCCCGGCCCTGGCGGCCGTTGCGGTCCTGGTGATTGCCGTTCAGGGCGTCGTGATTGGCCGCCTCTACCAGCAAACGACTTATCTCCAGCCGCTGAGCGGTCCGGCCGCTGCCGCCGGCGTTGTCCTGCAGGTGCGCTTCGATCCCGGCGCCCGCGAATCCGACATCCGAGCCGCGCTGCAGTCGGTCGACGGGACGCTGGTCGGCGGGCCGGGCGCCTTGGGCGTTTACCGGGTTCGTTTGCGCGGCCTGGCCGACGACGACGCCGCGGCGCTCGCCAGGCGTGTTGCCGAGCTGCGTGCACGGCGCGGGGTCGTCGATTTCGTGACGGAGGATTAGTGTCGCGGGACGCTGCAATTCGACGCCGCACGCGCGGCCCGCTCCGCCGCGGTCTGAGCGTGACGTTCGCGTTCGTGCTTATGGCCGTGCTGAGCGCAGCGGCGGGCGCCGCCCAACTGACCCGCCCGGATATGACCTTCGGCAGTACGCCGACGCTGAGTCCCACGCCGCGCCTCGTCCTCAACCCGACCATCAGCGGCTACAGTCCGACCGGCTGTGTTCAGGTCGGTGGCCAGGTCAGCATCCTCGGCCAGCATTTCGGCTCGGCCAGCGGCAAGGCCGTGGCCCTCGGCGGTCACGGGATTCATGTCGACCTCACGGTGGTGTCCTGGACCGATACCAAGATCGTGGCGACGATTCCGAAGGACCCCCGCATCGAGCTCAGCCAGTCTTATTACATCGGCGTGGAGAAGTCTGGCCACGCCGGCTGGCTGAGCAACATCGACAAGAACATCACCACCTGCGCGACTGCGGCGAGGACGACGCTGCGTTTGCCGTCGGGCTCGACGCTGCATACCGTGGCGCCGGGCGGCTTTGCTCCGTCCGGCGGCTCATCGACCGGTACCTCGGGGGGCAGCGCGCCCGCCGGCTCCGGCGGCTCGACGGGGGGCGCCACCGCGCCCAGCGCCGATTACTACGCGCCGCCCGCCGGCGGCTCGGGCGGGGGCTACCAGCCGCCTCCTTCGGGCGGCGGGAGCCTGCTCGCCCGCGGTCTGCCGCCCCCGCCGGCCGCCCCCGCGCCCACGGCCGAGGAGACGAAAAAGGACAGCCCCGATGTGGAGCCGGGCGAGCTGGTTGTGGTCAGTGCCAACGTCGAGGAAGCCCGGGCCTTGGCCCAGCAGGCCGGTGCGCTGGGTTATTCGGTCAAACGCCGGCGCGTGCTCAAGGGTCTGGGATTGGTGGTCAGCGTGTTGCGTCTGCCGGAGGGGACCACCGTGGCCGAGGCGCTGCGCAACCTGCGCGCCGCCGCCCCCAAGGTCTGGATCGACGCCAACCACCGCTACCGGCTGCAGGGCGCCGACGCCGCCAAGACCTACGGGCGCGAACTCATTGAATGGGGTGTGCCCAGCTCGAGCTGCGGTGCCGGCCGGCGCATTGGGCTCGTCGACACGCCCGTCGACCGTAAGCAGCCGGCCCTGCGCGGCCAGGCCGTGACCGTTCACGATGTCCTGCCCGCGGGTGTTCCCCGGGCGCCGGCGGATCACGGCACGGCCGTGGCCGCCTTGCTGGTGGGTCGACACCGACCTGTCGCGACAGCGGGCCTGGTGCCCGGTGCCCACCTCTACGCGGCGGCGGTCTTTCGCCGCCGCGGCGATCAGCTCGATACGACGGCCGAGGACGTGGTCGCCGCTCTCGACTGGCTGGTTCGCCAGCACGTTCGGGTAATCAACCTCAGCCTGGGCGGGCCGCGCAACCTGATTCTCGAGGCGGCGGTACGGCGGGTCGAAGATCTGGGCATCGTCGTGGTGGCCGCCGCCGGCAACGGCGGACCGGGCGGCAAGCCGGTCTATCCGGCCGCCCAACAGGGCGTCGTGGCGGTCACTGCCGTCGATGCCGACCGCAAGCCATACGAGCATGCCAACCGCGGCGCCTATATCGCCTTTGCCGCGCCGGGTGTGGATGTGTGGGTGGCGCGGCCCGGCAGTGGCGGGGTGTTCGTGTCGGGGACCTCATATGCCGCTCCGTTTGTCACTGCCGCTATCGCCCGGATGGGCGGCCAGCCCCGGACCGCCGTGACGGTGTTGGCCAAGAAGGCGGAGGATCTGGGCAAGCCCGGCCGCGACCCGGTGTTCGGCTGGGGGTTGATCCGCCTCGGCGGGCGCTGCGGACGCTGATTCGACGCGGCGTTCGGAGCGCCCGGCGCCCGGTTGCGGCCGCCGCCCGCGCGCGGTATGGTCCCGGACGTTCGCACGGCCGGCGTTGGGAAGTCGGTCCCGGCCTCGAAAGCATGCGGAATCGTCCATGGCGCGTGTCTACGTCAGTCTCGGCAGCAATATCGACCCGGCGCGTTATATCCGCGAAGGGGTCGAATCGCTGCGCCGGTTCTACGGCGAGCTGACGCTCTCGCGCGTCTACGAGAGCGAGCCGGTGGGGCTGGACGGCGACAACTTCTACAATCTCGTTGCGGCCTTCGACACCGATGAGGATGTCGTCGCCGTGGCGGGGCGGCTGCGCGCCATCGAGGGATTTCACGGGCGCCAGCGCGGGCCGGGCGCCAACGGCTGTCGCTTCGTTCCCCGCACCCTCGACCTGGATCTGCTGCTCTACGATCGCCTCGTGCTCGAGCAAGACGGTCTGCGCCTGCCTCGCGAGGAGATCACGCGACACGCGTTTGTCCTGTGTCCGCTTGCCGAGCTTGCCCCCGATCTCAGTCATCCCCTCGAGGGTCGGTCCATGGCGGAGCTGTGGCGGGACTTTCGCGGCGAGGACCAGCCGCTGTGGCCCATCGATTTCCAGTGGTAGGGCCGAACCCCCTCTAGCACGAATTCTTCGAGGCGCTGCGGCAGGCATGGGCGAGCAGCGTGCGCTGCAGCGAGCCCAGCTTGTCCAGCATCTTTCGGCCAACGAACAGCTGCGGCTCGGAGGGGCGCAGGTGCTCGCGTCCCTCGCGCGCATGGATCGCGGCGGCCGCCTTGCCGTAGGCATCGACGAACGAGTAGGTGTGGGTGAGCTGGTCGCGAATGAAGGCCTCGCCGAAATAGGTGAAGTCGTTGTCGTTCGAGCAGCCGAACGAGGTGCGGTCGGCAGCCGCGGCCGTGGTGATCAGCGTATAGGGCGTCTCCAGGGGTTTGACGAAGCCGCCCGAGTAGCACGAGGAGACGATGAGCAGGCGCCACTTGATGCCCGCGGCGTCGAGGTCGCGCTTGAGTCGCGCGGGCGTGACCTGGTTCAGCGCCAGCGGCCAGAAGTCCACGTCCAGTTCGGGCGGGCGGTGGCCGCCGTGGCTGGTCATGAACAGCACCAGCACGTCGTGGTCGGGGTCCATCGTCTTCCCGATGCGCGCCAGCGTACGTTTGAGATTCGTCGCCGTGGCCAGGGGCACGCGCTTGCGCGTCTTGAGGCTGTTGATGAGCATGACCGAGCGCCCGCGCGTGTCGAAGCGCTTGTCGAACAGGCGGCGCGTGTATTCGACTTCCTTGCGGAACACATCCTGGCGCGCATAGCCGGCGAAGCCGACGAAATACATATCCGCCACGCCGCGGCGCTGCGGTGCGAGGCGCGCCAGGGTCTTGTCCAGCAGCTGCGGCTGGGCGTACATCAGCGACTCGGCGTCCATATGCCGGTAGGTGGCCCAGCGGTCGGGGCCGCGGTGGTGGTCCGGGGCCGGATACCAGAATGTGGCGCCGTGGCTGAAGAGGAACAGCGGGCCGAGGTACATCGCCAGATAAATGGCGAAGGCCTGGGCGCGTCGCCAGGGACGGGCGCGCCCGGGCAAGCTGAGGATGTGCAGCGCGACCAGTGCACCCCAGGCCATAAAGCCGATATAGACCACCCAGCGTGATGTGCGGCCCGCGTTCACCAGGTCGAGCAGCTCGTCTGTGCCGCTCCACAGCAGGAACAGCCAGAAGCCGCTCGCATACATCATCACCACGAAACGCGCGATGCTGTACGGCGCGGCCAGGCGCTTGCCGATGAGGTAGGCCGCGAACAGCAGGAACATCAGCCCCAGCGCGTGGTGGCTCGCCCCCCAGGTGTTGAACTGCGGATGCGGCAGGCTGGCCGAGAGCGAGATGACGAAGTCCGCGGCGAGGCTCGCCGCGACCAACCATACGATTTGGTCGACGCCGGCCTGCACCGCCTCCATGTCGCAGTGGCGCCCGGCGGTCAGGCGCAGTCCCTGGAGCAGGTTGGCGCGCAGGGCGCGTGCCTCGCGGACAAAATAACCGGGTGTGTGCATCGAAGCCATCGGTCCCTCCGGTTCGACGTTATTCAAGAATTGAGCGAGCGACCCCCGTCGATAGTGAGTATCTGCCCGCTCATGTAACCGGCGTCGCGGATGAGGTACAGCGCGGCGCGGGCCACGTCCTCGGGCTCGCCTTTGCGCTTGAGGAAGGTGCGCGAGATGATGCGCTGCTTGGTTACCTCGTCGATGTTCTCCGGCCAGAGGATCGCGCCGGGGGCGATGCCGTTGACGCGAATCTCGGGGCCGAGCTCGCCGGCCAGCGCCCGCGTCATCATGACCAGGCCCGCCTTGGCGATGCCGTAGACGGGAAAATTCTTCAAGGGGCGCTCGGCATGGATGTCGACGATATTGACGATGCAGCCCTCGGTCATGCGCAGGTGCGGCGCGGCCGCCTGGGACAGGAAGAACGGCGCCTTGACGTTGGAGCCGATCAGGTCCTCCCATTGCTCCTCGGTGACGGTGCCGACGGGCGTGCGATAAAAGCTCGAGGCGTTGTTGATCAGCACGTCGAGCCGGTCCCAGGCCCCGACCGCCTCGTGCATCAGGGCCGGAAGGGCGCCGGTAGCGAGCAAATCGGCCTGGACCAGCATGACCGAGTCGGCGCGCCGCGCATGCAGCTCTTCCTGCAGGGCCTGGGCGGCGGCACGCGAGCTGCGATAGTGCAGCACCAGGCGCATGCCGTGCTCGTGCAGCGTGCGCGCGATGACCGCACCGACGCGGTGCGCGGCGCCGGTGATCAGGGCTACCTTGTCCGTTAGCACGGGTATGCTATCCTCACGCCGATTCGCTCGCCGGCTTTGTTATCGTGTCGACACTGTACCCCAAAACCCGCCTCCAAAGCATTCTCCCGCCCGATGGCCACTGACCCGCGCGCCAACCCCGGCGGGGCCGTACCGCCAGGGCTGCCGGCCCCGGACGCGGAGGCCGCCGCGCACAGCCAACGCCTGAGGGCGGCGATTTCGGATGCGATCGCCGCGGCCGGCGGCGCGATCACCTTCCAGCGCTTCATGGAACTCGCGCTGCACGCGCCCGGCCTGGGCTACTACAGCGCGGGCAGCCGCAAGCTCGGCGGCGCCGGCGATTTCGTCACCGCGCCCGAGCTCTCCCCCCTGTTTGCGCGCACGCTCGCGGGACCGTGCCGCACTGCGCTCGGCGCAGTGGGTGCCGGCGCAAACGTCCTCGAGGTCGGTGCGGGCAGCGGCGCTCTGGCCGCCGGGCTGCTCGCCGAGCTGGCCGCCGCGGACGCGCTGCCCGAGGAATACCGGATATTGGAGATCAGCGCCGAGCTGCGCGAGCGCCAGCGCCAGACGCTGCAGGCCTGCGATCCGGCGCTGGCCGCGCGCGTGCGCTGGGTCGACGATCTGCCCCCGTCGGATTTTCACGGCGTGGTCCTCGCCAACGAGCTGCTCGATGCCATGCCGGTGCATCGCTTCGTCGTCACCGAGAACGGCCTGCGCGAATCGTATGTCGCGATTGACGAGGCGGGCGAGGGCTTCGTCTGGCAAACGGGCGAACCGAGCACATCGGCGCTGGTCGAACGGGTGGAAGCCATCGAAGCGGCAATCGGCGGGCCGCTGCCGATCGGTTACACCTCGGAGATCAATCTCGCCGCCGAGGACTGGGTCCGCGCCCTGGGACCGCGCCTCGAGGCCGCCCTGGTGCTGCTGATCGACTACGGTTTCGGGCGAGGTGAGTACTATCATCCCCAGCGCCACATGGGGACATTGATGTGTCACTATCGCCACCATGCCCACGGCGACCCGCTGGTCCTCGTCGGTCTGCAGGACATCACCGCACACGTGGATTTCACCGCCATCGCCGAGGCCGCCGATGGGGCCGGGTTGACGGTCGCCGGTTACACGACCCAGGCGCATTTTCTGCTCGGCAGCGGCCTGGCCCAACTGGCGCAGGCCGCCGGCGGCGACGATCCGGCCGAACAGCTGCGCGTCGCCAACGAGGTCAAGCGCCTGACCCTGCCCCACGAGATGGGCGAGCTGTTCAAGGTCATGGGCCTGACGCGCGGCATCGACCTGCAACTGCCCGGCTTTGCGCTCAACGACATGCGCCAGCGGCTATAAAAAAGTTGGCAGTTGGCAGTTGGCAGTCGGCAGTCGGCAGCAAGAATAGGTGAGGTGTGAGGCGTAAAATCAGTATTCGCCCTGCGCGCCTCACGCCTGACACCTCACCCCTCACGGGTAGCATTTAGGAGAAGGACCATGCCCGAAAGCATGACGGACACACAGGCCCTGTTGGAAAAGCATCACCGCAACGGTGAGCGCTTCGCTGAGTTGATGAAGCAGACGGCGGCCGATCGCTTCACCGAGGAGTTCTGGCAGGTCTGGGAGAAGTGGGTCGTGCCGGTCTACAGCGAGCCGCAGCCGGTGGTGATGGACCTGGGTACGGGCCCGGGCACGTTTTTGCACATGCTGGCCGACCGCTATCCCGGCATCCACGGCATCGGCGTGGAGTGCGCCTCGTATATGCTCGATGCGATGGGCGAGCTGCCCGCCAACGCCGAGATTGTCGCCGAAGACCTGCACGACCCGCACCTGCCGATGGCAGACGCCAGTGTCGATGCGGCGCTCGCCTCGGTGGTGCTGCACGAGATGCAGCAGCCGGTGAAGACATTGTTCGAGGTGCAGCGCTGCCTCAAGCCCGGCGGGCGTTTCTTTATCCTCGACTGGGTGCGCGCGCCGCTGTCCCTGTACCTGGAAGACAAAGCGCCCGAGCTGTTTCGGCGTGAGACACCCGTCGCCGAGCTCGAGGACATCTTCGTCCATTTCGTAGAACACAACCGCTTCTCACGCGAAGACCTGGGGTACCTGTTGGAGAAGACCGGCTTCCGCGTCCTGGAAAGCACGCCGTTCAAGGAAGGGCGATTCGCGCGGGTCATCGCCGAGCGGGTCTGACCAGAGGAGATGCCGGAGCCGAGGCGAGTCTACCGGGCGCCGAGCTAACCACAGAGGACACAGAGGCACAGAGTTTGAACGGGGACCGACAGCTAGCGGGTGGTATTAATTCGAATGTCGCATTGCGTTGCGGCGATCTACAACGTTTTATACTGTATTTTCTCCGCGTGCCCTCTGTGACTCCGTGTCCTCTGTGTTACTAACGACGCGCTATCCATTACTCTCAGCGCGCCTTGAGGTCTTGATGGCTTCGAGGCGTTTTCGTTTGACCGCCTCGCCGATGGCGGGGCCGGTGAGGCCGGCGGCCTTAGCCTCGGCCGCCGCGGCGCTGGCGTCGATGTCCATCGCGGCCGCGTGGGCGGCGCGCAGGATTTTGGGCTGGTCGAAGTCGCGCTCCTCGTAGCCGGGCCGGCCGCGGGCGTCTGCCTCGCAGGCGAGCAGGAACTGCTCGAAGCGTTCCGGGCGGCGAAAGGCGTCGAGGGACTGGAACAGATCGAGCAGCGTTCCCGGGCGCAGCTCGGCGGCACGGTGATAGTGCAGGTGATAGCGCGTGACCAGCACGGCCAGGGCGCGAAAGTCGTTGGGGACTTTGTAGCGCTCGCACAGGGCCTCGACCAGCGGCACGCCGCGCGCCTCGTGTTCGACGTGGCGCGGCCACTGCTCGCGCGGGGTGATGCCCTTGCCGAGATCGTGTACCAGGGCGGCGAAGCGCACCGCCGGCTCGGGCGACAGGCGTGCGGCCTGATCGACCACCATCATCACATGCACGCCGGTGTCGATTTCGGGATGGTGCTGCTCGGGCTGGGGTACGCCGAACAGGCGATCGACCTCGGGCAGCAGCCGGGCCAGGGCCCCGCACTCGCGCAGGACCTCGAAAAACCGCGACGGACGGCTCTCGCCCAGGGCGCGCACGAGCTCCGCCCAGACCCGTTCCGGGATCAGGGCGTCGACTTCGCCGTTGGAAACCATCTCGCGCATCAACGCCAGGGTCTCTTCGGCGATGCCAAAGCCCAGCGGCACGAGGCGCGCGGCAAAGCGCGCCACGCGCAGGATGCGCACGGGGTCTTCGACGAAGGCGGGCGAGACGTGGCGCAGCACCCGGGCCTGAAGGTCGGACATCCCGTCGTAGGGGTCGATGAGCTCGCCCTCGGGCGTCTCGGCCATGGCGTTGATGGTCAGGTCACGGCGCTGCAGGTCCTGTTCGAGCGTGACATCGGGGGCGGCGTGGACATTGAAGCCCGTATACCCCGGAGCGGTCTTGCGCTCGGTGCGCGCCAGGGCGTATTCCTCGCCGGTCTGCGGGTGGAGAAAGACTGGGAAGTCACGCCCGACCTGACGGTAGCCGGCGCGCAGCATGTCCTCGGCCGTGGCGCCGACGACGACCCAGTCGCGATCGGCGACCGGCAGCCCGAGGTGCTTGTCGCGGACCGAGCCGCCGACGAGGTAAATGTCCATGGGCGCCATCTTAACGTGAATCGCAGGCGTGTTCGCATCGGCCCGCCGTCGGACCGATGCGGCCGCGGACTAGAAACCGCGGCGGAACAGGCTCAGGCGCGAGCGCTGGTTGCGCGGGGCGAGGTATTCGGGCGCTTCGGCCTCCAGCGTCGACGGCGTGATGCCGAACACCGGCGGAAATGGGCCGTCGCAGACGCTGTCGACCTGCAGTGAGCGGAAGTTGTCGCGCGAGAAGGGCTTGCCCGGGGCGTATTCGAGCACGGCCGCCTGCAACCGCGACAGCGCTTCGGGCAGCGGCAGGATCAGCCGGCGAACGCCGATCAGCGAGGCGGTGTAGGCGACCAGCTCACGCAGCGTATAGCTGTGCGGGCCGCACAAGTCGTAGCGCTGGCCGTAGGTTTTGGGGTCGGCCAGGGCCCGGGTATAGGCCTCGGCCACATCCGCGACGAACACCGGTGCGAAGCGCGCCTCGGGACAGGCCAGCGGGAACACCCCGGGGCTCATGCGCAGCAGCTCGGCGAAACGGTTCAGAAAGCTGTCGCCACGCCCAAAGACCACCGACGGACGGAAGCTGGTGACATGAAAGTCCGGACCGGCCGCGCCGTGGACCAGGTCTTCGGCCTCGCCCTTACTGCGCAGGTAATGGCTCGGGCCGGATTTGGCATCGGCGTGCAGGGCGCTCATGTGCAGCAGGCGGCGCACCCCCGTGCTTTGACAGGCGTCGACGACCTTGCGCGCCAGCTCCACGTGGGCGTGATGAAAGCCCTTGCCGCTGTCGCCCTTTTCGTTGAGGATACCGACGAGATTGACGACGGTGTCCCGGCCCTCGAAGTGGCGCGCCAACTGCGCCGGGTCGTGTACGTTCGCGTCGACCACCTCGACCGTGGGCAGTACCAGCAGCTCGCGGTGGCGTTCGCGGCGGCGCGTGAGCACGCGGATCCGGTGGCCGTCGCGCGCCAGGCGGCTGACCAGCCACGAGCCGATGAATCCGGTTCCCCCCAAGACACAGATCGAATGAATTCTCATCGTTATTCAGCCTTTCGTAATGCGGTACCGGGCTTGCCGTTCGCCGCCCGAGTGTCAATCGAGGCGGTGTGGGGACGGAGTCGGATTGTCGCCAGCAGGGCCCGTCCGGTCAAGGCCGCGCCCGCGGGGACGCCTGCCCCCGCCCACCTGCCTGAACCACGCTGCGGCCGAGGCGTCTATACTTAATAGATTAGAAGCGACGAGTCGAAAGGAACCCCCCATGGGATTTGTTGCAGTCAATCCGGCCAATGGACATGCCCTGCACGAAGTGCAGGGATGGAGTGAGGATCAAATCGAACAGGCGCTGGCCCAGGTGGCGAGCGCCACGCCCGTTTGGGCCGCGGTGCCCATCGAGGAGCGCTGCGCCCTGATGAGCAAGGCGGCGGCGGTGCTGCGTGAACGCCAGGAGGAGCTCGCCCGCCTGATTACCGAAGAGATGGGCAAGCTCATTCGCGAGTCGCGCGCCGAGGTCGAAAAATGCGCCCTCGTTTGCGACTACTACGCCGAGCACGCACCGGCCTTCCTGCGCGATGAGGTTATAGAGTCCGATGCGGGGCGCAGCTTTGTCGCCTACCAGCCGTTGGGTACCGTATTGGCGGTTATGCCCTGGAATTTTCCGTTGTGGCAGGTGTTTCGTTTCGCCGCACCCGGCCTTACGGCGGGCAATACCGGTTTGCTCAAGCACGCGTCCAACGTGCCGCGCTGTGCGCAGGCCATCGAGGAGGTCTTTCGTGCCGCCGGTTTCCCGGAGGGCGTCTTTCGCACCCTGATGATCTCCGCCTCCCAGGTCCAGCATGTCATCGAGGACCCGCGCGTGCATGCGGTGACACTGACGGGCAGTGAGCCGGCCGGGCGCAAGGTGGCCGCGACCGCGGGGGCGAATCTCAAGAAGAGCGTGCTGGAGCTCGGCGGCTCGGATGCCTTCATCGTGCTCGAGGACGCCGATCTGGATTTGACCGTACAGAACGCGATTGCATCGCGTTATCTCAACGGCGGCCAGAGCTGCATTGCGGCCAAGCGTTTCATCGTCGTCGACGGCATCGCCGAGGATTTTCTCGCCCGTTTCAAGGCGGCGGTCGAGGTGCTCCAGCCCGGCGACCCGATGGACGAGAATACCACTCTGGCGCCGATGGCCCGCGCGGATCTGCGCGACGACCTGCACCAGCAGGTGACCGACAGCCTGGCCGCGGGTGCGGTGGCCGTCACCGGATGCGCGCCCATCGAGGGACCCGGTGTGTTCTATCAACCGTCGATTCTCGATCAGGTCGGCAGCGGGATGCGGGCCTATCACGAGGAACTGTTCGGCCCCGTGGCGATCGTGATTCGAGCGCGCGACGAGGACGATGCCGTGCGCATTGCCAATGAATCGCCCTTCGGGCTGGGCGGCAGCGTGTGGACGCGGGACAGCGCGCGCGGTGAGGCCGTTGCGCGGCGCCTGCAATCGGGGGCGGCCTTTGTCAACGGTCTGGTCAAGAGCGACCCCCGCTTGCCCTTCGGCGGGGTGAAAAACTCCGGCTACGGGCGGGAGCTGTCGCACCACGGCATCCACGAGTTCGTCAACGCCAAGACGATTTGGATCCGCTGACGTCAGGGGTATCGTCCCTCGAACGCCGGAACGTCGGCGAGTGATGGCTGCGCGCCGGTCGGTTACGAGCACGTCATAAGGATTCGGTTGCGTTGCAACCCGAACACGAGAAACATTTCGGACCGCGGCCGCTGCAGCAACTCAGCGGCTATCTCGACAAGCTGATCCAGGGCCGGTTGTGGCTCAAGGTCATGATCGGGATGGTTCTGGGTATCCTCACCGGCATCCTGCTCGGACCGAGCGTCGGTCTCGTGGCGCCGCGAACGGCATCGACCATCGGCAACTGGCTTGCGCTGCCCGGTCAGCTGTTTCTCATCCTCATCCAGATGATCGTCATCCCACTGGTGTTCGCCTCGGTCATCCGGGGCTTGGCCGCCGGGGGGAGTCTCGAGCAGCTGCGCCGCCTGGGGCTGCGGGTGGCGATCTATTTCGTGCTCACGACGACCATCGCCATCAGTATCGGCCTGACGGTCGCGCTCGCGATCAAGCCCGGCCGTTATATCGACAGCGCCATGGTGCAGCAGACTCTCGGCAAGGCCCAGCCGCCGGCGTTTTCCGGTGACGCGTTGGCGATGCCCGGGCTGAGCGAGCTGCCGGAAAAGCTGATCACGATACTGCCGTCCAACCCCCTGACCTCGATGGTCGAAGGCCAGATGCTGCAGGTGGTCTTGTTCGCCATCATCTTCGGCATGGCGCTCGTGATGATGGCGCCCCAGCAGTCAAGACCCCTGCTGGACGTGCTGGGCTCGCTGCTGGAAGTGTGCATGACGGTGGTGCGTATCGCCATGCGCCTGGCCCCTTACGCCGTGTTCGGCCTGATGACGCAGCTGACCACCAAGATAGGCCTCGATGCCTTGCTCGGAATGGCCGTGTACGTGGCCACCGTGTTGTTGGGCCTGGCGCTGCTGCTGTGTTTCTATCTGACCGTGGTCTTCGCGGTCGGGCGCACCCGGCCGGTCGATTTTCTGCGCGCCGCCCGTGAGGTCATGCTGCTGGCCTTTTCCACCTCCAGCTCGGCCGCTGTGCTGCCGGTCACCCTCAAGACTGCGCAAGACAAGTTGCGTATACGGGGCAGCGTCGCGCAGTTCGTGGTCCCGTTGGGCGCGACCATCAACATGGACGGCACCGCCCTGTATCAGGGCGTGGCGGCAATCTTCCTGGCGCAGGTCTTCGGCGTGGACATCGGCATCGGTGGCATGCTGCTGATCATCGTGACCTCGGTCGGCGCCTCCATCGGCGCGCCCGCCACGCCCGGTGTCGGGATCGTGATCCTTGCCATGGTACTGGAGTCGGTGAACATCCCCGTCGCGGGCATTGCGCTGATACTCGGCGTGGACCGCATACTGGACATGAGCCGCACCTCGATCAACGTCTGCGGCGATCTGGTGGCCAGCACCGTGATGGACCGCTGGCTGCCTGGCGAGCCGGCGTCGGGGCCGAACGCTCTGGAACCCGGCACCGAAGAGTCCGCCGGGTAGCCGCCGCGTCATAGGGCTACCGCGCCGGGGACGTTAGAGGGCTAGTCGTTGGGATCGCGGAGGACGCAAAGGCGCGGAGGACGCGGAGAATCCCATTCCTTGGGAATTCCTTGTCTCCGTGTCTCGGTGTCCTCTGTGGTTAACCGGGCGCCCTTCGAAACCGATCCGTTCGCCGACCGGCGCTGCCTGCGCTCAAATAACCGGAAACTCTGCGTTCTCTGCGCACTCTGCGTTGAGCGCGGCGGCAGCTATAAGCATCGTAAGGCTACGGAAGTTTCTTTTATCCCCTCACCCTAGCCCTCCACCCGTCAAGGGGGTACCGAGGTCCCTGTGGGAGAGGGGACCCTTCGTTCAGGTTCTCCGGCCATCCAAGCTCACTGCCAACGCGCCCGCAGGGCGTTTTCTCCGTGCCTCGGTGTCCTCTGTGGTTGACCGCGCGCCGATCGAAGCCGACTAGTTCGCTGAACGGCAATGCGTGCCTGACGGGAAATCGAAAGCTCCGCGTTCTCTGCGCCTTTGCGTACTCTGCGTTGAGCGCGGCGTCCGCTATAAGCCGGCGTTTCAATCCACCTGCGGTTTGCCGAAGTAGTATCCCTGCCCCCAGTGCACGCCGATGTCGCGGACCACGTCGAGGATGCGCTCGTTTTCCACGTACTCGGCGATGGTGGTGACGCCGAGGGCGTCGGCCATGTCCTGTACGCCGCGCAGGATAGCGCGCACCCGGGCGTCGTCGGGGGCACGGTGCACGAACTCACCTTCGATCTTGAGAAAGGCCACGGGCAGATCGGCGAGGTACTGCAGGGAAGAAAAGCCGCTGCCGAAGTCGTCGACCGCCAGGCGCAGACCGAAGTCCAGGAAGGGGGCGAGTATCTCGCGCGCCTCTTTGACGTTCTCCAGCAGTTCGCGCTCGGTGATCTCGATCACCAGCGGCTTTTCCATGTCCTCGTCCAGGCCGCAGTCCGAACACCTCGCCTTGGCGAGATCGAGTATCGATTGGATCAACTCGGGGTGGCGCAGCAGATCGGCCGAGACGTTGACGAAGTGGGCAAGCGGTCGGGCGCCGCTGCCGAATTGAACACCGCAGCGATCGATAGTGCGCATGATCAGCCGGTGATCGATGCGGTGCACCATTTGCAGTTGGCTGGCCGCGTCGATGAAACGCGCGGCGTCGACGACCGAACCGTCCGGTTTCACGATTCGCGCCAATGACTCTTCGGCCATGACTTCGCCGTCGGCCAGATTGACGATGGGCTGGTAAGCCGGGACGAGGCGGTCCTCGGCGATTGCCTGGCTCACCTCACTGGCGATGGAGAAAATGTTGCCGCTAATCTGCTCGCTGCTCTGGACGCGATTGCGCCCCTGTCGCTTGGCCTCGAACAGGGCGGCATCGGCCGTACGCAGGATCTCGCCGACGTCCTCGCCGTCCTGCGGATAGCTCGCAACGCCGATACTGATGGTCGCGTAGAGCAGGCGCTCCTCTATCGCAAACGGCGCAGCAGCCAGTTTCTGGCGCAGGCGCTCGGCGACGTCGACGGCCTGTGCGATCGTCGTATCCGGCAGCAGGCACACGAATTCTTCCCCGCCCCAGCGGCCGAGGCTGTCCTGATCGCGCATGCCGCTGGCGACGCGCCCGGCGAAGTGGCGCAGCAGCGCGTCGCCGGCGGCGTGGCCGAAGCCGTCGTTGACGAGCTTGAACCGGTCGAGGTCGGCGAGCAGGATGCTGTACACGCCGTCGCGCGCGGCGGTCTCGCTGTGCAACTGGGCGAGCGTTTGCTGCATGGCGGTACGGTTGGGCAAGCCGGTCAGCGGGTCGTGGCTGACCTGGTAGAGCAGGCGGCGGCGGGTCGGATGTGCCGAACTGACCTCGTGAAACAAAAGCATCGCCAGGTCGTGGTCGACGGGCGTGAACGTGAGATCGATCCGAGCCTCTTCGCCGGCCTGGTTCAGCAGGCGTTGATTGGTGATGGGTCCGAACGGTACGCCGGCATCGAGAATCTGACCGATGCGCGAGCGCGTCAGGTTGCGCGCCACGTCGCCGCGCAGGCAAAAGACCTTTTCGATCGGCAGGCCGATTGCCACGCCGGCCTCACAGCCGGTAAGCCGCTGGGCCGCATCGTTGACGTAGCGCACCATGCCCCCGCGGTCGACCCCGATGACGCCGTCACCCAGGGCGCGCAGCAGACCGTCCGCCATCGAGCTGGCGGAGTCGCCCGGCCATTGGGTCACTGGTGCCGCATCGACTGCGTTGGTTTCATCCATGGGGGGTGTTCGTTCAATCATAATCCGTAATCTTCGTAGCGGCACCGCGACCTGTGGGCTGAAGCTGGCTGCGCGCCCGGTGTATCGCCGCCGTGAATCAGTTCACAATTCGGCCCGTATGACGGCCGGGGAAAGCCGCCGTGCGTCGCCGCAGTGGTTCAGTACCCCGCGAACGCTCCGGTAGTCTAACATGGGGGCATGAGATTCCGGTCCCGCCTCCCATCCTCCCCCTCGGCCTCCGGCGTCGGCCAAGTCGAGCTCAAACGCAGTATCTCCTTGCCGCTGCTCACATTTTACGGAATCGGCACGATCCTGGGCGCGGGGATTTACGTCCTGGTCGGCAAGGTCGCCGGCTCGGCGGGAATGCACGCACCGGTGGCCTTCCTGGTGGCCTCCTTGCTGGCCGCGTTTTCCGCATTCTCCTATGCGGAGCTGGCTTCGCGTTTTCCATTGAGCGCGGGCGAGGCGGTTTACGTGCAACAGGGGCTGGGTCGGCGCCACTTGTCGCTGCTGGTCGGGCTGTTCATTGTCACGATGGGTACCGTCTCCTGCGCGACCATGATTCACGGGTTCGTCGGTTACCTCGGTGTGTTTTTCGATCTGCCGCGCCTGCCGGTAATGGTAGCGATGGTCCTGGTGCTCGGGGCCGTGGCGGTGTGGGGCATCGGGGAGTCGGTCTGGCTCGCCAGTGCGATTACGGTGATCGAACTGTTCGGTCTGCTGCTGGTCCTGTGGGTCTCGCGGGGGGTGTGGGACGATCTTCCGGCCCACGCGCCGCAACTGATGCCGGGCTGGGACGGGTCGGCCTGGCTCGGCGTGCTGCTGGGAGCGTTCCTCGCCTTTTACGCCTTCATCGGCTTCGAGGACATCGTCAATGTCGCCGAAGAGGTGCGTGGCGCCCCGCGCAACGTGCCGCGGGCCGTTCTGCTGGCATTGGTCACGACCACCGTCCTGTACCTCGCGGTGGCCACGGCGAGCGTGCTCGCGGTCTCGCCCGCCGCGCTGTCCGCCTCGGACGCGCCGCTGGCGCTGGTCTATGAGCGTGCCACCGGTCAGGCACCGACGGCCATTGCCGTAATCAGCCTGTTTTCCGTGATCAACGGCGCGTTGATTCAGCTGATCATGGGCTCGCGCGTGCTCTACGGTCTGAGCAGTCAGGGCTGGCTGCCCAGGATTCTGGCCCGGGTCAGCCCGCGCACGCGCACGCCGGTGGTCGCAACCGTGTTCGTGATGGCGCTGATTCTGGGGTTCGCGTTGTGGCTGCCCCTGGTGACACTGGCGCGTGCGACTAGCTTTGTCACCCTGATCGTGTTTTCGCTGATCAATCTGGCGCTGTGGCGTATCAAGCGCCGCGGCCCGGCCGAGGCGGGCGTCTTCGAGGTTCCGAGGTGGGTGCCCGTGGGCGGGTTTGTCGCCAGCCTGGGTTTCCTGATATTCCAGGCACTGCAGGCCTGGCGCGGCTGAGGCCGATCTAGGCCGCGTAAGTTTCCGCATACTCGTCGCGCAGGATGTTCTTTTGGACCTTGCCCATGGTGTTGCGGGGCAGTGCGTCGACGAAGAACACGCGCTTGGGAACCTTGTAATTGGCGAGCACCTGCTTGAGCTCGGCAATAATGGCCGCCTCGTCGGGTTGGGCGGCGCCGGCGTCGCGCACGACCACGGCCGTGACCCCTTCGCCGAAATCCGGGTGGGGCACGCCGATGACGGCCGATTCGACGACGCCGTCGAGGCCGTCGATGAGCTGTTCGATCTCCTTGGGATAGACGTTGTAGCCGCCGCTGATCACCATATCCTTGTCGCGCCCGACGATGGAGACGTAGCCGTCGGCGTCGATGCAGGCCACGTCGCCGGTCTTGAAGTAGCCGTCGGGTGTGAATTCCTCGGCGGTCTTCTCCGGCATTTGCCAGTAGCCCTTGAAGACGTTGTCGCCCCTGACCTGCAGCTGGCCCGTTTCACCGATCGCCAAGGCCTTGCCGTCGGCGTCGACCACGCGCACCTCCACGCCGGGCAGCGGCGGGCCGACGGTACCGGCGCGGCGTTCGCCGTCCAGGGGGTTGGAGGTATTCATGCCGGTTTCGGTCATACCGTAGCGCTCGAGAATGGTGTGGCCCGTGCGCTGGCGGAACTCTTCGAAGGTCTGCTCCAGCAGCGGCGCCGAGCCGGAGGTGAACAGGCGCATGTTGCGGCAGGTATGTTCATCGAAGCCGGGCTCGGCCAACAGGCGCGTGTAGTAGGTCGGCACGCCCATGAATGCGGTCGAGCGGGGGAGCAGCCGCACGATGTGCTCGGCATCGAAGCGGCGCAGGAAGATCATGCGCGCCCCGGCCAGCAGCACGCAGTGGCAGGCGACGAACAGGCCGTGGATATGGAAGATCGGCAGCGCGTGGAGCAGGATGTCCTCGGCCGTAAAGCCCCAGGCCTGCTGCAGCGCCTGGCCGTTGGCCGCCAGGTTGCCGTGGGTGATCATGGCCCCCTTGGGCTTGCCGGTCGTACCGGAGGTATAGAGGATAACCGCCACGTCGTCGCTCTCGCAGGGGACGGGCTCGAATTCGGCGCCTGTCTCGGCCGTGGCGTCCATCAGGCTGCCGGCGCCGTCGGCGTCGAGCGTAAACACGTGTCCCACCTCGTGCTCGGCCGCCAGGTCATGCATGGTATCGCGCGCCTCGGGGCGGCACACGACCACGCGCGGATTGGCATTGCCCAGGAAGTAGGCGACTTCCTGCTCGGTGTAAGCGGTGTTCAGCGGCAGGTAGATGCAGCCGGCGCGCAGGCAGCCCAGGTACAGGAACAGCGCCTCGGGGGACTTGTCGACCTGCACGGCCACCCGTTCGCCCTTGCCCACGCCCAGCTCGCACAGAAAACGGGCCAGCCGGGCGGTCTCCTGCTCCAGATCGCCGTAGGTGTACAGTCGGCCGTCTTCGGTTTCCAGGAAGGTCTGGTCACGCGTGCTCGGGAAACGGCTCGCGAACAGCGAATAGATATTCTTATTGCTCAATGGCTTAACGTGTCCCCGGTTCTGGCGCTTGACAGCAAGATCGGGCTGTCACTAGACTGCTTTGAAAATTTATAATTATAAATTACAAATTACAATATAGCGCCGAACCGAGTGACGGCTCAACCACAAGCAGGCGGCCACCGAGAGATTTCCCGCTCAATGACCGATCGTATCGCCTCCAGCGCCCTCTATCAGCAGGTCGCCGACCGGTTGCGTCGACGTATCTATCAGCACCAGCTGCGCCCGGGCGAGGCCATCGACGAGAAGGCCCTGTGCGACGAGCTGGGTATCAGCCGCACCCCGCTGCGCGAGGCGCTCAAGGTCCTCAACGCCGAGGGGCTGGTCGAGCTGGTGCCGCGCCGGGGCTGTTTCGTCAAGCGCCTGGATATCGCCGAGCTCGACGAGCTGTTTCCGGTCATGGCGGTCCTGGAGGGGCTGTGCGCCCGCGAGGCGGTGCGCCGCGCCACGCCCCCCGACCTGGCCCGGCTGGAGGAGATTCACGCCGAATTGGAGCGCTATGCGGCAGAAGGCAATATCGACGACTATTATGAACAGAATCGCCGCTTCCACCAGGTGGTACAGGAGCTTTCGGGCAACCGCTGGCTGCAGCGGGTCTCGGCGGACCTGCGGCGCATCATGCGCCTGGCGCGTCACGAGCAGCTGACTGTACCGGGACGGTTGCAGGCCTCGCTGGAGGAACACCGCAGCGTCATGGAAGCGTTTCGCAGCGGCGATGCCGAACGGGCCGACCGCTGCATGCAGGAACACCTGATTCAACAGGGCGTGGCCCTGGACCGTCTGGCGGCAAACGGCGACGATCCCGCCGTTGTCGTGTAACTCAGCCAATACCCCCAACACTCCAGAGGAGCATCCAACAATGATAAGAGCGAAGACCCTACTCACTACCGCGGTCCTGGCCCTGGGAGTTGCCCTGACCGGGCAGGCCAGTGCGGATACGGTCCTGCGCGCATCGCACCAGTGGCCCAAAGGCGACATGCGCGATGAGATGGTGCGCATCATTGCCCGCCAGGTCGAAAAGGATAACGTCGGACTGAAGATCCAGGTCTATCCCGGCAAGTCGCTGTTCAAGCCCAAGGAGCAGTGGAACGCCATCGTCAAGGGCCAGCTCGATATCACGGCCTTTCCGCTCGACTACGCCGGCGGCCGTCATCCGGAGTTCAACCTCACGCTGATGCCGGGTCTGGTTCGCAACCACGAGCATGCACAGCGCCTGGACCATTCCAAGTTCATGAAGCGCATCAAGAAAATCATCAACGATTCGGGCGCCATGGTGCTGGCCGACACCTGGCTCGCCGGCGGCTTCGTCTCCAAAGGCAAGTGCGTCCTGGACCCGAAAGACGTCAAGGGCATGAATTTCCGTGCCGCGGGTAAGGCCTTCAACCAGATGCTCGCCGGCGCGGGTGCCTCGATCACCAGCATGCCGAGCTCGGAAATCTACTCCGCCCTTCAGACCGGCGTGCTCGACGGTGCCAACACCAGTTCAGCGAGCCTGGTCTCCTATCGCATCTACGAGCAGGTCAAGTGCCTGACCGCCCCGGGCAAGAACGCCCTGTGGTTCATGTACGAGCCGATCCTGATGTCCAAGAAGAGCTTCGACAAGCTCAACAAGAAGCAGCAGGAGACGATCCTCGCCGCCGGCAAGAAGGCCGAGAAGTATGCCTTCGAGCAGGGTAAAGAAGCGGACAAGCGTCTGGTCGAGGCCTACAAGAAGCACGGCGTGAAGGTCGTCACCATGAACAAGAAGGAATTCGACGAATGGAAGAAGGTCGCCGACAAGACGTCGTATAAGAACTTCGCCGACCGCGTCAAGGGCGGTCGCGAGCTGCTCGACATGGCACTGTCGGTCAAGTAACGTTGAAGACAGCCCCTGTCGCCCGGCATGCGCGTGCCGGGCGACAGGCCTTTCTCTGACGGTATCCTGCACGGCGTCCGTTATCGCATGGAAACCTTCATTCGAATCGTTTGTGCGTTGTCGCGGCTCTGCGGCATCGTCGCCTCGCTTATGGTCCTGACGGCCGTACTGGTCGTATGCCAGATGGTCTTGACGCGTTACGTCTTCCACATGGCCTCATCGTGGCAGACCGAGTTCGTCACCTACATCCTGATCGCCGCGACCTTCATCGGCAGCCCCTACGTACTGCTCACCCGCGGGCACGTCAACGTGGATCTCGTCCCCATGTACGTGGGTCATCGCACGCGCTTCTGGCTCGCGCTGATCGCCTCCATCATCTCGCTGGCGTTTTGCCTCATCATCGCCTGGTACGGCTACGTGCTGTGGCAGGAATCCTGGGACAAGGGCTGGCGCTCGGATACCATCTGGGCGGTGCGCCTGTGGATCCCCTATTTGGCGATGCCCATCGGCTTCGTTGTGCTGTCTTTGCAATACGTGGTGGACATCCTCAGTCTGTTGACCGGGCGTGCACCGCCGTTCGGTCTGACACACGAGGACCTGCTGCGGGAGGATTGATGTGGACCCGTTGACCGCCGGTTTGTTGGTAATGGTCGCGCTCATTGTGCTGCTGCTCTCGGGCGCGCCCGTGGCGTTCTCGCTCGGCGCGGTGGCCATCGTGTTTTTGATTATCAGCGGTGGGGTGAGCAGTCTGAGTATCGTCGCCGACACGCTGTTCGGCGGGCTCAACGAATTCGCGCTGCTGTCCATCCCGATGTTCATCCTCATGGGCGCGGCGGTGGCCTCCTCGCGCGCGGGCGCCGATCTGTACGAGGCGCTGGAGCGCTGGCTGTACAAAGTGCCCGGCGGTCTCCTCATCTCCAACCTCGGTGCCTGTTCCATCTTCGCGGCGCTGTCCGGCTCCTCGCCGGCCACCTGCGCGGCCATCGGCAAGATGGGCATCCCGGAGATGAAAAAGCGCGGCTATCCCAGCAGCCTTGCCACCGGCGCCATCGCCGCCGGCGGCACCCTGGGCATTCTGATTCCGCCGAGCATCACGATGATCGTCTACGGTATCTCCACCGGCACCTCCATCGGCCGGTTGTTCATCGCGGGGATCATTCCGGGGCTGATGCTCACGGTGCTGTTCATGGCCTGGTCGCTGTATTATGCCGCGCGCAAGGGATACCGCTTCAAGCTCGGTGATACGGGGTTCAGCTGGCGTCAAAAGCTGGAAATCCTGCCGCGCGTGCTGCCGTTTCTGATAATTATCGCGGCTGTGCTGTGGTCGCTGTACGGCGGTGTGGCGACGCCCTCGGAGGCCGCCGGCGTCGGCGCCTTCTTCGCCATCATCATGGTGGTGGTGGTCTACCGCATGTGGCGCGCGCGCGAGTTGTGGGAGATCCTGCGCTCGGCGACACGTGAGTCGGTGATGATCATGATGATCATCGGCGCCGCCGCGCTGTTCAGCTACATGATGTCCTCGTTGTTCATCACGCAGTCCCTGGCCGAGTGGATTGCCGCGCTGAACGTCAGTCCGTGGGTGCTGTTGGTCTTCATCAACCTGTTCCTCCTCGTGGCCGGTCTGTTCCTGCCGCCGGTGGCGGTCATCGTGATGGCCGCGCCGACCCTGGTCCCCATCATTCAGCATCACGGCTACGACCCGATCTGGTTCGGTGTGGTACTGACCATCAATATGGAAATCGGATTGATCACGCCGCCCGTGGGACTGAACCTGTACGTCATCAATGGCATCGCCCCGGACGTGAAGCTGCCGACCATCCTGTGGGGCGCGCTGCCGTTCATGTTGTGCATGGTGCTGGCGATCATTTTGCTGACCGTCTTCCCCGAGATTGCCACCTGGCTGCCCAATCACCTGATGGGTAGCTGATGATGCGTAACCGTTGGCTGGAACGACTGCTCGATTCGGTCGCCGATCGGGGCCGCGAGCTGCTCGGTCTCAAGAACGCCGAGAGCGGTGCCCCGGACGTCAAGTCGCTGTGCGATGCGCTGCTCAGCGGGCGAGGCGAGGCGTCGAATATTGCCCTGTCACGCGAGATATTGCGTGCCTACCAGGCGATGGATGCCGGGCAACGGCTCGCCTTTTTCGAACTCCTGCACACCGAATACCGGCCCGACCCCGAGCGTATCCGCGCCGCTGCTCAGGCCTTTTTCGACAGCGACTCGGTCGACGACTATCTCACTCTGTACGATGCCGTGGAGCCGCCGCGCCAGGAGCTGCTGCGTCGGCTGAACATGGCACCGCAGGCGACGGGCCAGCTGGTGGCGATGCGCGGCGAGCTTTTGGCCTTTTTGCGCGACCACCCCGAACTCAAGGACGTCGACGCCGATTTCAAGCACTTGTTGTATTCCTGGTTCAATCGCGGCTTCCTGCAGATCCGGCGCATCGACTGGCAGAGTCCCGCGGAGATTCTGGAGAAGCTCATCAGCTATGAGGCCGTGCACGCTATCCAGGGCTGGGACGATCTGCGCCGGCGCCTGGCCGAGGACCGGCGCTGTTTCGCGTTCTTCCACCCGGGGATGCCGGACGAGCCGCTGATCTTCGTCGAGGTGGCATTGGTGCGGGGGATGAGCGAGACAGTCGCGCCCCTGCTGGCGCTTGATGCGCCAGTGCTGCCCTTGCGCGAGGCCGACACTGCGATGTTCTACTCGATCAACAATACGCAGGCGGGGCTGCGCGGCGTCTCCTTCGGTAACTTTCTCATCAAGCAGGTGCTGGCCGAGCTGCGCGCCGAGCTGCCCGGTCTGGAGCGCTTCGCCACCATCTCGCCGATGCCGCGATTCGCCTCCACGATCCGCGCCGCGGCGGCGGGCGAACGCTCCGGGCTGACCCGAGCCCACGTCGAACAGCTGCTGGAGGACTGGGCCGAACCCCTGCTCGAAGCCGCGCGGGCCGCTCGGAGCGGTTCGGGTATCGACTCGGCGGCCGATGCGCTGCTCGCCCTGGTCGACGATCAGGGCGGCGTCCCGCACGCCGAGGTTCTGGCCCAGCCCCTGACGCGTCTGGCGCTGGCCTATCTGACGCTGCCGCGCGAGCGCGGCGGTCTGGTCGACCCGGTGGCCGCCTTTCACCTGGCCAACGGTGCGCGCCTGGAGCGCATCGATCCCTTCGCCGATGCCTCGCGCGATCGGCTCACCGCGTCGTTCGGCGTGATGGTCAACTACCTCTACGAGCCCGAGGAGGTCGAGGCCAATCACGAGCGCTTTACCGCGACCGGCGAGGTCGCCATGTCCAAGGCACTGGCGCGTCAGTATCGCCAGCTGCGAGAGCGGCTGCCGCGCGCGACCGAAGGCCGCGGCGCGGTGGAGGCGTGAGGCGGCCGAGCGCCGCGGCGGGAATACGGTGAGTACGGATATCCTGATGCTGTTGGGCATGGGTGCGCTGGCCGGCACCCTCGCGGGTCTGCTGGGTATCGGCGGCGGCATCATCATCGTGCCGGTGCTCGCACTCGTGTTCCAGCATCAGGGCGTCGAGTCCGCCGCGCTCATGCACGTGGCCATCGGCACCTCGCTGGGGACAATCGTCGTGACCTCTCTGTCCTCGATCCGGGCCCATCACCGCCGTGGTGCAATTCAATGGCCGGTGTTCCGCTATATCACTCCCGGGATCATTGTCGGCGGCTTCATCGGTGCAGCCGTCGCCGAGCAACTGCCCGGCGAGACGCTGCGCCTGGCCTTTTCCATCTTCATGCTGCTGGTTGCCGCGCAGATGGCGCTGGGCAACGCGGCGAAGCCGCATCGCACGCTGCCCGGCCGTGTCGGCCTGGCCGTCGCCGGTCTGGTCATCGGCAGCGTCTCGGCGCTGATGGGCGTGGGCGGGGGCTCGATGAGCGTGCCGTTTCTGACGTGGTGCAACATGGCGGTGCGCAACGCCGTCGCCACCTCGGCGGCGATCGGGCTGCCGATCGCCCTGTCCGGCTCCATCGGCTTCATAATCTCCGGCTGGAGCGCCGCGGCCCGCCCGGCCTGGAGCCTGGGCTATGTGAATCTGCCCGCCTTTCTCGGCATCGTGGTCGCCAGCACCCTGTTCGCCCCCCTGGGTGCGCGGCTGGCCCATACCATTCCCGAGCGCACGCTCAAGCGCGTGTTTGCCGCGTTTTTGACCGTTCTGGGCCTTAAATTGCTGTTAGGCTGAGTCCGCGGCTCGGTCTATTGCCCTCAAGTCCCTGGGCCTTGAGTCGATAACTCAAAGGCGGCAATAGCGTTCCCCGCTATTTCCCGAGCAAATTTTGTGATTTTGGCTCGGCCCGTCAGGCTGTACCATAGGTCGCCCTGGCTGATACGGACATCCCCCCGTGCCCACCTGCAGCCAGTTCTCATGGACGATCCAAATAATAAAGCGCCGACACATTACCAAGCATGATCTCACGAGCACTGCTGCCCGCTCCCGTTAACCGCATCCTGGTCGTTTGCTTCGCCCTGGTTGCGCTGGTGCCCATCGCCATCGTGTCGGTGTGGCTGTACCAGGCCGCCTGGAAAAACGCCTGGCGTGAGATCAACGAAAAGCATCGGCTGCTGGCTCAGAATCTCGCCTCGCCCATTACCATCTATGTCAACGATCATCGGCACATGCTCGGCCTGTTGGCTGCCTCACTGCAGAAGCTGCCGCGAAAACCCGACGCAAACGGACCGGTTGCGCGCGAGCTGCGCCAGGCATTTTCCCACCTCAAGGGATTCCGATCGCTCGCCCTGGTCGACCGCGATGGCAACACCCTGGCCCTGGCCTTCAACGGCCAACAGCGGGTGATACCCGGCGAGGGACAACGGTTCTCCAAGGAGCGCTGCTTTCTGAACACGCGCTCGACGGGCCAGTGGAGCCTGTCGGGGATCAAACACAGCCCTCTTGACGGACAACCTACGCTGATCATGAGCCAGGCCGTGCATGGCCCCCGGGGACGTGTCATCGGTGTGCTGCTCGGCGAGCTGCGTGTGGACCTCATCGAGAAGCTGCGCCGCAAAATCCGTTTCGGCAAACGCGGCCATTCGGCCATCGTCGATGCGACCGGTCACGTCATTGCCCATCCCAACGCGAAATGGATGGCCCAGATGAAAGACATTTCGAGCTGGCCCATCGTCCAGAAGATGATGGCCGGCAAGACTGGGGTGACCGAGTTCTACTCGCCGTTTGTCGACGAGGAAATGGTCGCCGGCTATGCCTCGGTTCCAGGTATCGGGTGGGGGGTGATGGTGCCGCAGCCCAAGTCGGAAGTGGCCCGCCAGGTCGACGCGTTGATGTACTCGAACCTGTTTTGGAGTATCGCTGGTCTGGTCCTGGCCATCGTGCTGGCGCTGCTCCTGTCGCGTTGGATTACCCGCCCGATCAACCAGCTGGTCGCGGCCAGCGAGGCCTTGGTGCGCAATCACTTTCGCGGCTGGCTGCCCGAGGTCGCCGACCAGGCACCGCGCGAGGTGCACCGACTCGGTCAGGTGCTCCAGCGGCTGGTGCACGGTCTTCAGGGGGCGCGCAACGAGGTCGACGAGCTCAACCAGTCGCTCCAGCAGCGGATCGAGGACGCCACCGCCAAGCTGCGTGAGGCGAACGCGCGCCTGGAGGAAACCGCGCGCCGCGACCACCTCACCAGACTCGCCAACCGACGCCACTTCGAGGCGTCACTGGGCGACCTGCTCAGCCGGCGCCGCGGCGACAGCGACATGGTGTGCATCATGCTTATCGATATTGATAACTTCAAAGACGTCAACGACCGCTACGGCCATCCGGCGGGCGACATGGTGCTCAACCACTTGGCGCGTATCCTCGAGCGCGGTATGCGTCCCGACGATCTGGTGGCGCGCTACGGTGGCGACGAGTTCGCCGCGCAACTGCGCTGCCCGCGCAAGATCGCCCTGCAGCGCGCCTGGGATATTCTCACCGAAGTGCGCAGCGCGGCGCTGGAATGGAACGACCAGCCCCTGGAGGTGACCGTCAGCATCGGACTGCTCTGTCACGACATCCGCGAGGGCATAAACGTCGACGCCCTGCTCCAGCAGGTCGACATGGCGATGTACGAGGCCAAGAAGCGCGGGCGTAACACCGTCGTCGAATTCGGGCTGGACAACTAAGTAGGCAGTCGGCAGTTAGCAGTTTGCAGCAAGAGCTCAATAGCTTATTTCTTTCTGCCGACTGATGACTGCCTAAAGTCAGCCGTAGGTCGGGTCAGCGCAGCGTAACCCGACATCTCAACTAGGCGCTCTGGAACGGAACGCAGAGTTCGCAGAGACGCGGAGGGCGCGGAGAAGAATGATTTCGTGAGGGGTGAGGTGTAAGGAGTGAGGCGAAAACGCCTGACCTCGACGCTTGCCGAAACCCTGTCTGCCGCACCTTCTTTCTTGCTCTGTGCCTCTGTGTCCTCGGTGGTTAACGCATGCGCGTAGTTCGCAGTTGGCAGTCGTCAGTCGGCAGAAAGAGCGAACGTGGATCGGCTTTTGCTGCCGACTGCAAACTGATAACTGCCAACTCGCCGAAGGCCGTTCGCCTCACACCTCACGCTCTAAGCCCGCTCCGCGTACTCTGCGCCTCTGCGAACTCTGCGTTTTCTCCTGCGCTTGCTGGCATCACTTTCGCCTGACCCGCACCCGTATATATCCCAGCTCTTCGTAATTGCGGATCTGCGCCGGGCCCGAGGGGGCAACGTTGACGTAGTCGGGAAATTGCTCGGCACTCACGCCGTGTCGCTCGGCGAAGGTCTCGCACACGTGCACGGGGATGTCCTGGTTGTCCACCAGCGATTCGACCTCGCGGTGGACCGTCTCGTTGTCCGCGCGGTGCCCG